>NZ_JBEZFW010000005.1:0-785672 GCF_040649695.1 Nonomuraea sp. NPDC048901
AGCCCCTGGTTGTGACGGATCTGGTTGTGGTGATCAACCCGTCTACCAGGGGTTTCTTACGTCGTCAGGCGAACACCAAGCTCGCGATCATGCTGCGACCAGCACCCCTGCCGCCTGGGGATGAAAAAGGTTCAGTTGTGTAGTTCTGAGGAGCAGAGTAGGAGTGCCACTTGATTTCTGGGGTATTCTCCACCCACGCCAGGTGCTCTGGTGTAGTCGCTGCCAGCGTGACGTCATATCCCGCTTTGGGTTCGTCGCTCGGGTGTACGAGGGCCAGCCACTGCTCGCCGAGGAAGATGCGTGAATCGCGAGTCGGCCAGTTCCATGCCGGAAGGCCGAGCTCGCGACTCCCTTCCTGGGATTGGATCCAATCGGCCTGTACTTCTCGCGCAAATTTAGTTGCAGGAGCTCCCAGGATTGCCTCGATGACTGTGGCGTGAATCAAAAAGTCTGAGAGCTGCTCGCCGGTGCGTGTCCATGGGTTCGGGTTATCGGATGGCTCTCGCTCGTATACCCAATGGGCTTCATCGTCTGGGTCAAATGCCCACGCCCAAGTTCCTTGGTTCTCGACCCAGAACGGTACCTTTCCGTCTTCTGGTGTGAGTTCCGAAACAGGAATGGGGTAGTTATGTGAGGTGATCGCTCCGTGCCATCGTGCGGAGATGTCATGCCATTCAACAAGTTCCCTGGGGGCCGCAGACGCTTCTCTCAAGCTTGAATTGGGGAATGTTGCGCTGCCGTACCAGCTGCTCAGAAATTGCATTAAGCCCTGATTGTCTGTTGGGGCGAGATAGCTCATGGCGGCTATTGTGCGCTACCACAGGCAGAATTCGTAGAGCCGTGGGTTGTGGTCACCCAGCCGTGGCGGATCGAGCTTGTTGAGGGTAACTGGGGCATGGCCAGTGCGCGGGCGAGTTCGGCTGGTTGCCAGGCATGGTGGCCGGGTTTGTGGCTGCTTGGGCCAGGTTGCGGCCCGGCTGGTCGGTGGTGGTACGCAGGGGGTGTACCACGTCCTGGAGCGTCTGGGCGCCGGGGATGGCGACCCGCTTGGAAGGGCGCAGGCCTTCGGTATTGAGCTAGTCGATGATCTGGGTGCTGGTCGGGCCGGCGTCGTCGGGTTGCAGGATCAGCCCGACAAGCCGCGGATGTTACGCCAAGTGCTCCGACTGGGCGGCTGGAGAGGAGAGTCATCGGTGGTGGCGGTGTGTTTGCCTGCCCAGGTTACCTGCTCGCGAACTCATATTTGAGCCCTTACCGGGAATGGCGAGGGCTCTCGATGGCTCCGGGAAGGATAGTTTCTTCGTGAGGAGATCAGTCGCGGTCTGGCAGGTCAGTCGGTAGGGATTTCGAATTCGTTCAAGTGGACGCCGCCGGTGAAGGCGCGCCACTCGTCTGGGGTGAAGATCAGTACTGCCGCGCCAGGGTTTTTGCTGTCTCGCACGGCTACACGTTGGCCGATGAAGGCAACCTCTACGCACTGACCGTTTCCACCACTCAGGCTGCTCGTCCGCCAACTGGCGCCAAGCAGGTCGTTGTCTTCCATGCCGTCCCTCCTCCCACGGATGTGGAATTACAGTGACACTTTCGCCGCCCGGAACGCGCGCTCCCGCCCATCGCCAGATCACGTGGTCAGATGGTTGCCCGTTCCTGCTCAGGTTCCACCTGCGCCCGGACAATCAGACGTAGGTGTAAGGATGCGGCGAGACGGGTCCAACGGCTAAATCAGGCCGTCGAACTCCCCGTCTTTTACTCCTTGGACGAAAGCCTGAAACTCGGCGTCAGTAAATTCGAGCCTAGGCCCATCGGGGTCTTTGGAGTCACGCATTAGTACCGTAATGCCAGGGGACTTGCCTGAGCCATGGGCGATGGTAGCCACTTCGACGCAATCTCCGCCATTGGTGCTGTGGCTGCTCTTGCGCCATGCGACATGTGGCTCTTGAGAAACCGTCATCGGGCGCTTCCCTTCGATTGTGCGAGAGACTTGATAAAGGTAATCGACTCGTCAGGATCGAGTGCGAGACGGATCAGGTGCTCGAATATTTCGGCATAGCGCTTCAACTCCGCGGCGTCTTCCAGTATCAGGCCACTCGTTGCCTGCTCCAGGTAGACAACGTCTGGATCCTTGGCGTGCGGGAATTCCAGCATGCTGAACGCGCCGTCCAGGGCTGCATGAGCCCCGGCAGCGAAGGGGAGTACCTGCAGCGTTACGTTGTCTCGTTCTCCTCGGCTGACGAGGGATTGACGTTGCTCGGCCATTATCGCCGCGCCGCCTACCGGGCGGCGTAGCACTGCTTCATCCAGGATGACATGCAGACGAAGCGGTGGCGTGCGGGTTATCAGCTCTTGGCGACTCATGCGGACTGCGACTTTGCCGTCGATGTCTGTCCCGCTTGCCTGTTCCATCGCTGTAGCGCTTATCGCCACCCGTGCGTACGTCTCGGTCTGGAGAAGGCCGGGAATTACTTGCCCCTGATAGGTGCGTATACGACTGGCTTCAGCTTCCAAGCCGATATACGAGTCGAACCCGCGCTTGAAACCATCGCGGTGACGATGCCACCAGCCTTTTTGTCGCGACTGGCGGGCCATGTCCGTCAACTCTGCCTTGAGGGCCGGATCATTGACGCCGTAGAGGACAAGAAGGTCGGCAACATCTCCGTGATGCACGCTGACTTGCCCGGTCTCAATTCGCGAGATCTTGGTCGCAGACCACTGTAGTTGCTCGGCGACTTCGTCAGCTCGTAGCCGCGCACCCTCCCTCAGGCGCCGAAGCTCGTGTCCGAGGCGTCGCCGGCGCGCGGTAGGGCTGGTGGGCATGCTGCTCCTCTCGTCCTGCTCGCTCTCAGTCTGGCCATCGGCGGCAACCCACGCAAACGCGTCGATGTCGCGCCAGTTGCTTAGACGCAATTGCGTAGCCGCAATTGCTCGGCCATGCTGGAGACTACCAGCCGGAAGCGGGATTGCCGCCAAAAGGGGCATTCTGCTCTTTCCTTCTATTTCGAATCAGGCGCAAGTCGCTGAAGGGCGGTTGACGCGATGTGGCATTACCGGACGCGGTCCATCCGAGACCGGGAGGAATATCTCCGTCTGGTGGCACTGGCCTGTGTTCTGCGTCAGATGGGTGTGCCTGCTGAGGTTGGATTACTGCGCAAATGGGAGCCGTTCATCGCGCTATCGAGCGCGACGGGATCCTGTGCGCGGGCGCAGGCCGTGTTGCGGGACGAGCGGCGGGCGTTCATGTGCGGGTGGGGCCGACTCCGGCAGGTGGCCGCGCTTGACGTGAGTGCGGCCGATCGGATCTGGGAGCTTGCGCAATGAGCGGGTTGTTCCTGGCCGAGATCGTGTTGCCGGGGGTGGAGCGTTCTGTGGCGGTGGCTCGTCGGTGTGTGAGGGAGGTGCTGATTGTCGCCGGGCATGAGGACCTCAACGACGTGCTGCTTGTGGTGAGTGAGTTGGTGACGAATGCCGTGTCCCACTCCGCTTCTCGCGAGCCTGGCGGGTTCGTCACGGTGGAGATCTCCTCCGTGGATGCCGTGACGGCCTACATCGAGGTGATCGACGAAGGGTCGGTGACCATTCCCGAGGTGCGTAACGCCGATGCCGGTGAGTGTGGCGGCCGGGGGCTGTGGCTGGTGGAGGCGGTCGCGGTCGGGTGGGGTGTGCGAGATGAGGCCTACCGGCGGCGGGTCGTGTGGGTGGAGATGTCCACGAAGGACGGTACGTCGGCCTCCGTGGCAAGGACGGGAGGGCGGAAATGAGGTGCTTTGGGGTGTCCTGGATAGTCGATCAAGTGTGGTTTCCTCACTGCACAAGTCCGCATACGTCCCCAGCGCGGTCGCATGCCGAGCGGTTGACGTGGAACGCGCCGCATGAGGGCGACCGTGGCGTGCGCGTGATCGCGTGTACGTGCGAGTGCAGCAGCCCTTTCTACGAACTGTGCCAGGTGGGCGGCCAGCGGTTCATTCGACGCACGCGTATCGGGTCGAACGCGTGGATCGTCGATGAAAGCGATAGATGGCCTGCCAAGCATGCGGATGCGCAGTGGAGTGCTTTGCTGCTCGGTCTACTCCACTGAGAAGAGGCTCCAGGCCGTGCAATGTGGGCGTGGCGGGCACCTGCCGATGCCCGCCACGCCGTGGTGTCAGCGGTGCCAGAGGGCGGCTGAGGTGGTGGTGCTGTCGAGGGTGACGTCGCCGTTCCAGGTCAGGAACGACTGCTGGGGGAGGTAGTTCTGGCCGAGGAGGAAGCCGCGCTTGATCCCGGTGACGTGCACGGTGGCGCCGGTGTCGGTGCCGACCACGACGCGGTGGGCCGTCACCTCGGCGATGTCGTCAGCCGTCGTGCCCGCAGGCAGTTCGACCGTGGTCGCCGCCGGGTCGTCGCGCTGGATGGACCAGGTCGGATCCACGTGGTTGGACAGATAGACGGTGTCGCCGCTGACCAGGCGTACGCCGAGCGAGACCCCGACCCAGGATGCTCCCGCGTTGGCCGGTTGCGTCGTCTTCTTGACCACCGCGTAGAGGTAGTTGCGCTGGTCGCTCACCTCGGGCGTGGTCGGTGTGGTGGCTGAGGGGGCCTCGATCTTGCCCTCGCGGAGCATTTCCTTGGCCATGATCTCGTAGGTCCAGGGGTTGGCGTCCATGAGGTACTCGCGAGCCTGGTTAGCCGGCAGCGTCGGCAGGTAGGACAGGAAGAACCGCATCGGGTCGTCCACGGTGTCGCACATGTTGTTGTTCGACGTACAAGTCTGCAGGAGAGCGTGGTCGTTCTCGTACCGGCCGGAGAAGCGCAGGGTCTGGTGGTCAGGGGCCTGGTAGGTGTCGCTGCCCGCGACCCGGTCGCCGTTCTGGTCGACCTCGACGCTGTAGATCCACTCGATGTCGGTCGTGCGGCCCCAGCGGGCCATCAGCGCGGGGGTGTTCGTGCCGCCGTCCTCGTTGCTCCAGATCACCGAGTACGTGAGCTTTGTGTGGCCGGGGGTGGTGGCCGGTGCCGCGTCGTGCCAGGCGATGAGTGGGGTGTCGGTGGTCGCGTTCTGGTACGGGTTGCCGAGGGCGGCGAGGTTGCGGCCATAGACGACGGGTGCGTATCGCAGTACCAGGTACTCGGGGCTTCCCGGCGCGTATGTAGAGACCTTCAGTGCGTCCACCGCGACTGATTTGCTCCCTGCAGCGGAGCGCTCGCCGGCGAAGTGCAGGCGCAGCTGGTGTACTCCGGCTTTGAGTCGGCCCAGGGCGAGTTGCCGGTGCAGGGGCTGGGCGCCGGAGACCACGAGGTCGGCGACATAGCGGTTGTCGACCGAGATGGACACGACGGCCGATTCGGCGCCCGCCTTCGCCCAGTCCGTGTTCGGTGCGGACGCGTTCAGGTCGATGAGTGCCTCGCCGGACTTCCGGACGATGACAGGAATCCGCGTGTCCGGGTGGTTGCGGCGGACCTCGATGGGCCGGGTGTGGGTGGCGTCGGCTGGCGTGGGGGTGACCTGTGCCATGGCCGGGGTGGTCAAACCGGCCAAGCCGGTCAAGCCGGTCAGGACAGCGACCGTCGCGGTTAACAGCTGGACAACTCGCATCAGGGGGTTCCTTCGCTGCATGGACTGCGCCGTGGGCGGGATGAATCGCGCCCCTGAGCAGGTCCGATCAGATGCCAGATCTAATGATCGAAACTAACCGGCCGGACAACGCCGGGAAAGCGGTCGTTGAAGAACGGGACAACCTAGTAGGCCCCTATCAACTGCCGCCTGTGGCCGATCAACTGACGTTCGGCTGACCGATCCCGACCACGATGCGAAGAGCCCGACCACGATGAGAAGGGGACGTCGGCGCTGGCTGTGGCCTGCACGTCATCGCGGGGACATGCGGGTGCACAAACCCCTGCTACGAAATGTGCCAGGCGGCACCTCTGTCCGATCGTGGTCACCCAGACGGCCAAGGGCCGGGGTCGAAGGGGCCGGCAGGCCCCTGGGAAGAACAGCCCCGAGACACCACGCGCGAAGCGCGCCCTTATGAGGGACCATGCCTTTCGCCCGTTATCGGCGCGCTCCTGGGGCCCGGCGTGCTCAGGGGCGAAACGGGCTGATAGGAATGCGACATGACTGTGAGCGGTGTTTCGATCGGGATTCTGGGCGGGACCGGAGACCAGGGGAAGGGGCTGGCGCGGCGGTTCGCGCTGGCCGGGCACCCTGTGCTGATCGGGTCGCGGAACGCGGGGCGGGCCCAGGAGGCGGCCGAGTCGATCGGCTCCGGCGCCCGGGGGGCCGAGAACGCGGTGGTCGCCACCGAGGCCGATCTGGTGATCGTGGCGGTGCCGTACGACGGGCACAAGGCGCTGCTGGAGTCGCTGCGTACCGAGCTGGCCGGGAAGATCGTGGTCGACTGCGTCAATCCGCTGGGCTTCGACAAGCAGGGCGCCTACGCGCTGCCCGTCGAGGAGGGGAGCGCCGCCCAGCAGGCCGCCGCGGTGCTGCCGGACAGCCGGGTGGTGGCGGCCTTCCACCACGTGTCGGCGGTGGTGCTGATGGATCCGGCCGTGGAGAAGGTCGATCTGGACGTGCTGGTGCTCGGTGACGACCGGGAGGCGACCGACACGGTGCAGGCGCTCGCGTCGGTCATTCCGGGTGTGCGCGGCGTCTACGGCGGACGGCTCCGCAACGCCTTCCAGGTCGAGGCACTGACGGCGAACCTGATCTCCATCAACCGCCGGTACAAGGCTCACGCCGGAGTCCGCGTCACCGACGTGTGACGACCATTTAAGGGAGCCAGCCCGCGTCCTCGGCGATGCGGATGGCGTCGATCTTGTTGCGGGCGCCCGTCTTCGTGATCGCTCCTGTGAGGTGGTTGCGCACCGTGCCCGCCGACAGGTGGAGGCGGGCGGCGATCTCCTCCGCCGACGCGCCACGGGCGGCCTCCCGCAGCACGGTGGTCTCCCGTGGGGTGAGGGGGCTCTCGCCGTACTCCATCGCCGATGCCACCAGCTCGGCGTCGAGTACGCGGAGCCCGGCGGCGGTGCGCCTGATGGCGTCGGCCAGGCGGTGGCCGGGGGCGTCCTTGACCAGGAACGCCTCGATGCCCGCCCCCAGCGCGCGGCGCACCTGGCCGGGCTGGCCCATCGCGGTGAGCACCAGGATGCGGCACGACGGCAGCTGTTCGCGGAGCTCGGCGGCGGCGGTGATGCCGTCGATCACCGGCAGGTCGATGTCCACGATCGCCACGTCGGGCCGGGTCTTCAGGGCGGCGGGTACGATCTCGTCGCCCCGGGTCACCTCCGCCGCCACCTCGATATCCGGCTCCAGGCGGAGCAGGGCTGTGAGGGCGGCTCTGATCATGTGCATGTCCTCGGCCAGCAGTACCCGGATCACGCGGGTACCTCCATGGTCAGGCGGAATCCGCCGGTGCCCGTCGCGGCGGCGCCGGCCGTCCCGCCCGCCTGGGCGGCCCGCTCCGCCAGTCCCGTCAGCCCTCCGCCGGACTCACGGCCATCGGCGTCAGGGGCGCCGTCGTTGACCACTTCGAGCCGCAGCCGGTCCTCCGTCAGGGACGTGCTGATCGTGCAGGTGGTGGCGCGGCTGTGGCGCAGGACGTTGGTGACCGCCTCCCGCACGCCCCACGCCAGCGCCGCCTCCGACCGCTCCGGCAGCGCGGCGTCCACCAGATGCACCTGGCAACCGACCCCCGACGACTCCAGCAGCGCCACCGCCCGATCCACCTCGCTCACCAGTGACAGCTCTCGATATCCCCGCGCCACCTGCCGTACATCCTGCGCCGCCTCCCTGGCCACCTGCACCAGCTCGCCCACCTCGCCGCGCGCCGCGGTGGGGTCGCGGTCCATCAGGCGGGCGGCGAGGTCGCCCTTGAGGGCGATCGCCGTCAGGCTGCGGCCGAGCCCGTCATGCAGGTCACGAGAGATGCGCAGCCGTTCCTTGAGTACGGCGGCCTCGGCGAGCTCCGCCCTGGCGTGTGAGAGGTCCACGGTCACGCGGACGAACCGGACCATGGCGTAGATCATCGCGCCGGTGGTGGATACGGAGAGACCGTAGAAGAGGGCTAAAACCGGGTTGGCGGACCAGGCGAAGATCGAGCCGCCGTCCCACAGCGTCATCGCGCCGACCAGCGGACCGCTCCAGCGCAGCGGCAGGAAGACCAGTAGGCTCCCGGCCAGCATCGGCGCCGACACGGCCGACCAGCCCGAGGGCAGCAGGTAGTCGGGCACGTACGTGGCGAGCACCTGCAGCACCAGCGTCAGCGGGAAGAGCGGCGGCCGCTCGCCGCGCAGCCCCGCCCGCATGTTCAGGTAATGGGTCACGACGACGCCGATCACGGCCGCGCTCGCCACGAATCCGTTGCGCGGGCCGCTGGCGAAGTAGAGCAGCCCGATGAACGAGTACGCGACAGATACGGCCGTGATCAGGACGCGGGCGAGCCGCTGCGCAGAGGAGGAGTTCATGTCCGGACTTATTATGACCGCCGGGGCTCCCACCGGAACCAGAGCCGGATCGCGACGACGCCGATGACCGCCCACACGGCCAGGTTCAGCGCGGGCAGCGCCACCTCGCCGGTCCTGAGGGCGTGCACGACGGCGGAGGTGGGCAGCAGGTCGAGTACGGATCCCACCCAGGCGGGCAGGGCGTCGCGGATCGGGCCCATCGCGCCGGAGGCGATCCCGGACACCAGGAAGATGGGCATCGTGGTGGCGGCGGCCAGTTCGGCGCGCGGGATCACCACGGTGTAGGCGACGCCGAGTGTGGCCATGACGACCGCGCCCACGACGACCGCCCCGGCGTACACCAGCGGGTTCGCGGGGACCGGCACGTCGGCGAGCAGGCGCACCGCCACGGCGCACAGCGCGGCCACGACCACGGTCTGCGTGGCGGTGCTGGCGATCTGGCCGGAGAGGATCTGCCCGTCGGTCAGCCCGGTGGCGCGCAGCCGCTTGAGCACCAGCTGGTCGCGGCGCGTGGTCAGCGCCACGGCGACGTTCATGAACGCGGTGAGCGACAGCAGGATCGAGGTCATGCCCTGGGAGAGATGGGTGGCGTTGGCCACGCCGTCGGCCGTCACGTGCCGCATGAGCACCGGCAGGCCGACGCTCAGCCCCACGGGCGTGATCACCGAGGCGAACAGCATGGCCCGGTCCTGCCAGAACAACCTGGTGCCGAGCCGGTAGGTCGCTGCGTAGCTCATCGGGCGCTCCTGGACAGGTCGAGGAAGAGGTCTTCGAGGGTGGCGGTGCGGACCTCCAGGCCCGCCAGCCGCAGGCCGCGTTCGGCCGCCCAGCTCAGCAGCGTCTGCGCGGCCAGATCGGGATCGGCCGCCCGGCACACGGCCGTCTCACCCTCCAGGGTCACCGGGAGCGGCAGGTCGTCCGGTGCCGTCCCCGGGGGCAGCCGGAACGCCACCCGCCCGCTCCGCGCGGCGAGCGTCTCCGCCATCCCGCCGGACGCGACGATCTCGCCCCCGTCCATGATGGCCATCGAGGCGGCCAGCCGCTGCGCCTCGTCAAGGTAGTGAGTGGTCAGCAGGACCGTGGTGCCCTGCCCGGCCAGGTCACGGATGACCTCCCAGGTGTTCCGGCGCGCCTCGGGATCCATGCCGGTGGTCGGCTCGTCCAGGAACAGGACCTCGGGTCGGCCCAGCAGAGCCAGCGCCAGGTCGAGCCGCCGCTTCTCGCCGCCGGAGAGCTGGCGCACCCGGGTGCCCGCCTTCGGCAGCAGGCCCGCCAGCTCCAGCGCCTCCTCGCGGGGCCTCGGCGCGACGGTGAGGTCACGCCAGATGTCGACGGTCTGGGCGACGGTCAGATCCGGGAAGAACCCGGCGTCCTGCAGCATGATGCCGGTGCGCCGTCTGACGGCCGACCGGTCCCGTGCGGGGTCGAGGCCGAGCACCCGGCAGGCGCCCCCGTCCGGCTGCTGGAACCCGGCCAGCAGCTCGATCACCGTGGTCTTGCCCGCGCCGTTGCGGCCCAGGAGGGCGAAGATCTCCCCCTCGGCGACCTCGAACGAGATGCCTTTGACCGCCGCGAAGTCCCCGTAGCGCTTCCTGACCTCTTCCACATGAATCGCTGTCATATGTACGACTATTTCGGGAGGTGCGGGTCGGCGCCCGTGAAGAATTCACGACTTCCGTGAGAGCTTGAGCAGCGCGTCGGTCACCCCCTCGGGATCGACGACCTGCTGCAGGTGCTCGCCGGGCGTCCGCAGCACGGGCCAGCCCCGCCCGTGCGCCTCCTCGGCCACCTTGTCGTAGGGCGGGCCGTACCAGAGGCAGGCGCACCTGACCGCGTCCCACCCGGCGGGGACGGGAATGGGCTCGGTGTAGTAACCGAGCGGCAGGCGCGGCTGCTCCTCGACCACCGTGGCGCGGACGCGCGGATCGGGCAGCATGGCGGCCACGTCGTCGTCGCTCCACCAGTCGGTCCAGCGCGGCAGCACGCCGTCGTCGTCGGCCAGATCACGCAGGAACGGCAGGAACGCCTCCTGCGCCGCCCGCACCAGCCCGTCACGGGGCGGGATGTGCGCGTCGGCGAACACGCACGACACCACCCGCTCGCCCAGCCCCTCCTTGATCACCGGCAGGAAGAGCCCGGCGTTGCTGTGCGGGACCAGCACGAGCGGCGTCTCGGGCGCGGCCGCGCGCACCGCCTCCACCACCTTCGGCCAGTACGGCGAGCCGCTCCGCGCCACCCCGGTCAGGTCGGGCACCACGGCGGCATAACCCCTGCGCCCCAGGGCCTCGGCCACCGGCGTCCAGGTCGAAGGCCCCACTGACGGGCTGTGCACGAGCACGAACGTCACGTTCATGCTTCTACTTTCCCGCACGCGATGATCCGGCCACGCCGATGTCAGCTGTCGGCGGACTCGGCGGAGAGCGGATCAGACGATGGCGAATTAGACGATGGCGAATCAGACGATCAGGGTGTGGCGGGCGGCGGGCTCGTGGGCGCCGTCGTAGGAGCGCCAGGCTCGCGCCAGGCCGGCGACCGCCCGCGACAGCTCCTCCTCGGGGAACAGGAAGTGCAGCCGCGTGTACTCAGCGTGCCCGCCGAGCGGGTCGAACGAGCGCCCCGGCGGCACCGCCACCCCGTGCCTGAGCGCCACCTGCGCGAACGAGTCGGCCTCGCCGCGCGGCAGCCGTACCCAGATCGTCTGGCCGCCGCACGCGGGCTCGAACTCCCACGAGGGCAGGTGTTCGCGCAGCTCGGCGCAGAGGTGGTCGTGGCGCGCCCGCAGCGTCCGTACGCGCGCTCGCCTGATCTCCGCCAGCCGTCCCAGCAGCGTGGCGGCGGCGAGCTGGCCGAGGATCTCGCCCCCCAGATCGTGTACGGCCCGCAGCCGGGCCAGCCGCGAGACCAGCGGCGCGGACGCCCGGATCCAGCCCACCCGCAGCCCGCCCCACACCAGCTTGCTCAGCGAGGCGATCGTGATCACCTGCTCGCCGGTCCCGTACGCGGCCAGCGGCGGCGGGATCTCGCCGGAGAAGCAGAGCTCCGCGCAGACCTCGTCGTCGATCACCGGCACGTCGTACTCGGCGGCGAGGGCGGCCAGGCGCCTCCGGTCAGCCGATTCCATGATCGAACCGGCCGGGTTGCTGGCGGTCGGCACGGCGTACACCAGGGCGGGCCGTTCGCGCATCGCCTCGGCGGGGACCGGGTCCAGGGTCACGGGGCGGACGGCCGCGGCGGCGTGCCTGAACACCTCCAGCGCGCCCGGGTACGTCGGCGACCCGGTCAGCACAGTGTCGCCCGGCGCGACCAGCAGGCCCGACAGCAGCGTCAGCGCCTGCTGCGCGCCGTTCGTGACCAGGATCTCCCCGGCGGTGGTGGGCACGCCGCGTTCGCGGTAATAGGCGGCGACGGCCTCGCGCAGGGCGGGGTTCCCGGCGGGCTGGTAACCCAGGTCGCGCATACCGGCGAGGCGGCCGGCCGCCTCCTGGTAGGCCTCGATCAGCTCGGGCGGGGGGTCGTCGGGGGCGGCGCAGGTCAGCAGCTGTACGCCGTCCGGGGGATGGAGGATGTGCAGGAGCAGCGGGTTGGCGACGACGCTGTCCGTGGCGCGGGTGGAGGGCAGGTCGCAGGCCGCGACGCGGGTGCCGCTGCCCTGGCGGCGCACCACGCGGCCCTCCTGCTGGAGCAGGTCGTAGGCGGCCACGACGGTGCCCCGGCCGACCGCCAGCCGCCTGGCCAGCGCCCGGTCGGGCGGCAGCTGCTCGCCGGGCGGCAGTACGCCGTCGTCGATGAGCGCCCGCAGGCGGCCCGTGAGCAGCAGGTAGAGAGGCCCGCGCCCGGACGCCCAGCGGCCCAGCAGGTCGACGAGGTCATCGAGATTGGCCCCATTCATGGACCAATTCTCTATCATTGGATCTGACAAAGAGCCACATCTTGGGACATTCTCGCTGTATGAGCGAACTGCACCCCGAGACCCGAGCCGTGCATCTGCCCCAGCCACCCATCGAGGGCAGCCGTCCGATCACGATGCCCATCTACCAGACCTCCGGCTTCGTCTTCGACGACCCGGCGATCATGGCCGACGCGATGGGCCGCCCCGACGGCCCGTTCGTGTATGGGCGCTACAGCAATCCCACCGTCCGAGCCCTGGAACTGGCCGTCTCCGGCCTGGAGGGCGGAGTCGCCGCCATGGCCACCGGCTCCGGCATGGGCGCGATCAACACCGTGCTGCTGGGCCTGCTCAAGCCGGGCGACCACCTGATCGCCCAGAAGGCCCTGTACGGCGGGACGGCCGGGATGATCAACGACCTGGTCGCCAGGTTCGGCGTCGAGGTCACTTACGTGCCCGAGGACGACCCCGCCGCCCTGCGCGCCGCCGTGCGCCCCGAGACCAGGCTCGTCTACCTGGAGACCATCGCCAACCCGATCGCCCAGGTCGCCGACCTGCCCGGGATGTTCGCCGTCGCGCGGGAGCTCGGCATCGTGTCCGTCGTGGACAACACCTTCGCCACGCCCATGCTGTGCCGTCCCATCGAACACGGCGCCGACATCGTCGTCCACTCCACGACCAAGTACCTGTCCGGGCACACGGACGTGGTGGGCGGCATCGCGGTGTTCGCCGACGAGGAGCTGTACGAGAAGGTGTGGCGCTTCGCGACGAAGCTGGGTGCCTCGGCGGACCCGTTCGCGGCGTGGCTGACGCTGCGCGGGATCCAGACGCTGGCGCTGCGCATGGAACGCCACTGCGCCAACACCCGCCTGCTCGCCACCCGGCTCGCCGAGCATCCGGCGGTCGCCGCCGTGCACTGGCCGGGACTGCCGTCGCACCCGTCGTACGAGCTGGCGGCCAAGCTCCTGCCCGACTTCGGCGGCGTGTTCTCCTTCGACCTCGTCGGCGGCCGGGCCGCCGGGGAGAAGTTCATGAGCTCGATCAAGCTGGCGCTGCTGGCTCCCTCGCTGGGCGGTGTCGAGACGCTCGTCATGCACCCGGCGACCACGTCGCACCTCGGGCTCAGCGCCGAGGAGCTGGCCAGGCACGGGATCGGCGAGGGCACCGTACGCATCGCCGTGGGCATCGAGCACCCCGAGGATCTGTGGGCGGACATCTCCCAGGCGTTGACATAACGCTTAGGGAATTAGGAAAATGCCTAAATGCTTCGGAGGGAGATCTCGATGACGGTGACGTACGAGGACGTGACGAGCGCGGCCGAGCGGATCGGCGGGCATGTGCTGCGTACACCGGTGCTCGAGATCTCTCCCGGGCTCTTCTTCAAGCTGGAGCAGCTGCAGCATTCGGGATCGTTCAAGGTGCGGGGGGCGTTCAACCGCATCCTGTCGGCCGGCGAGCTGCCGCCGAGCGGGGTGATCGCGGCCAGCGGCGGCAACCACGGCCTCGCCGTCGCCTACGCCGCCAGGGCGCTGGGCGTCCGGGCGGAGATCTTCGTACCGGAGGTGACCAGCCCGGTGAAGGTGGCCGGGCTGCGGCGGCTGGGCGCGGAGATCAACCAGATCGGGGCCATCTACTCGGAGGCCGCGGAGGCGGCGGCCAAGCGGGCGGCGGAGACCGGGGCGCTCGCGGTGCACGCCTACGACCAGGCGGAGGTCGTGGCGGGGCAGGGGACCACGGGTCTGGAGTTGATGGCGCAGACGGGCGGGGTGGACACGGTAGTGGTGGCCGTGGGAGGCGGCGGGTTCGCCGCGGGCATCACGGTCGGTGTCGGTGCCTCTGGTGGCGGGAGCGGGCCGCGGATCGTCGCCGTCGAGCCGGTGCTGTGCCCGACTCTGCACGAGGCGCTCCGGGCGGGCCATCCGGTGCCGGTGCAGGTCAGCGGTGTGGGAGCGGACGCGCTGGGCGCGAGCCAGGTCGGCGGCGTGGCCTACGACGTCCTCTCCCGGGCGAGTGTCCAGAGCGTGCTCGTGTCCGACGACGCGATCGTGGCCGCCCGCCATGCCCTCTGGGAGGAGCACCGGCTGGCCACCGAACACGCGGGAGCGGCCGCGTACGCCGCGCTGCTGTCCGGGGCGTACGTGCCCGCTGACGGCGAGCGGGTCGCGGTCGTGGTGTGCGGCTCGAACACCGACCCCGCCACGCTCGCCTGACGTTCCAGGCGCCCGGCGTGCCGGGCACCTGGAGGGGGAGCGGTCAGTGAGGGGGAGCGGTCAGTGAGGGGGAGCGGTCAGTGAAGGGGAGGGGTCAGTACTGTGTCGCGTCGTGTACGTCGAGCAGCGGCTCCTTGACGCCGTCGCCCGAGTCGTCGGTCCAGTTGGAGTTGCCGGTGGAGATCAGCTTGCTCCGCACGGCCAGCGCCCCTGCCCGGTTGGTGGGCTTGCGGGCGCCCGAGGTGAGGATGCCGGCCGCGCCCGCGA
The DNA here is from genome assembly GCF_040649695.1 of Nonomuraea sp. NPDC048901. Lineage (NCBI taxonomy): Bacteria > Bacillati > Actinomycetota > Actinomycetes > Streptosporangiales > Streptosporangiaceae > Nonomuraea > Nonomuraea sp. NPDC048901. Next base: position 14,803 of record NZ_JBEZFW010000005.1, read on the forward strand.
CGTGCGGACTGGCCATCGAGGTGCCGCTGATCGTGTTGTAGCCGCCGTTCATCCACGTGGAGTAGATGCAGGTACCGGGCGCGGTGATCTCGATCGTGGCGCCGAAGTTCGAGTAGAACGCCGAGGTGTCGTCCTGGTCGGTCTCGCTGCGGCACGACAGCGTGCTGCCGCCGAGGCCGCCCGCCAGCCCGTCGTTGTCGGTCAGCGCCGAGACGGTGACCACGTCGGGGTGGTTGGCCGGGAAGAACGACGAGGCGTTCGCGTGGTTGTTGCCCGCCGCGACGACGACCACGATGCCGGCGTTGGTGGCGTTCGTGATCGCGGTGCTGATGGCGCTGCTCGTGCATCCGTTGCAGCCGAGGCTCAGGTTGATGACCTCGATGGTGGAGGCGCGGGCCACGACCCAGTTGAGCCCGGCGGCGATGGCCGACAGGGTGCCCGAGCCGGCCGCGTTGAGCACCTTCACCGCGTGGATGCGGGCGGCCGGGGCCACGCCGACGGAGCCGATGGTGTTGTCGCGCGCGCCGATGATGCCCGCGACGTGCGAGCCGTGGCCGTTGTCGTCGGTGCCCGTGTTGTTCACGCAGACGCCGGTCACGCAGTTGGTCCGCGCCACCACGTTCAGGTCGGGATGGGTGTAGTCCACCCCGGTGTCCACGACGGCCACGTCCGTGTTGATCTGGACGTCGTCGACGCCGTCGATGTCCAGGTTCGGGTTGGACGGGGCGAAGATCCGCCGGACGCCCGTCGGGACCGTCTGCGCGAACGCCGTGACGACGGCGTCCTTTTCGACGGTGAGCACGTTAGGGGTCTGCCGGAGCTTCTCCGCGGCCTCCGCGGTCAAGGTGGCGGTGTAACCCTTGAAGGCGTCCTCGTAGACGCCGATCAGGTGCCCGCCGTACCTGCTGACCTGGTCCTGGGCGGCGGCCTGCGTGCCGGCGCGGACGTTGGGGTTGAGCTGGACGATGTACGTGCTGGTCTCCGGCGCGGCGGCCGAGGCGGGGAGCGGCGCCGCGGACAGAGCCAGCGCGCCGACGAGCGATGCGAGCATCAGGGTGCGTGGTCGCATGACAGGTGTGAACCCTTCCTGGGGTATTGGACGGGGATCACTGAAAACATGAGTCAGAAGCGCGCTCGCGGCCATACGTGGAGGACACGTATTGCGACTACTTAGTGCGTTTCACGTCGTGCCGACGTTGAGCTGCTTGCGTGAGGTGAGGCCGAGCTTGCGCAGCGCGTTGGCGATGTGCACCTCCACCGTGCGCGGCGACAGGAACAGGCTCTCGGCGATCTCCTTGTTGGTGAGACCGTCGGCGGCCAGCCTGGCCACCTCCTCCTCGCGCGGCGACAGCGTGCCCTGAGGTTCGGCCGGGCCGGCGAGCCTGCGCCGGAGCCGCCTGCCGGCCGCCGGGGTGATCGTCTCCGAGACGGCCTGCCTGACCAGCGGCTGGCGCAGGCCGTACCTGCCGGGTGCCCACTCGCGCAGCAGGCCGCACCGTACCGCCTCGGTGAGGCCGCGCTCGCCCTGTTCCGGCGGCACGCCCGCGACGCCCGTCAGCACGTCCTCGCACACCGGATGCTCGACCTGGGAGGCCGCCTGCACGATGTGGCGCGCCGCGCGCGGCAGCGCGGCCAGCTTCACCAGCACGGCGTCGCGCAGCGCGGGCGGCGTGCCCGGCTCCTGGCCGTCGGCCAGCATGCGGGTCAGCTCCTCGATGGCGCGGGGTACGCCGCCGGTGAGCGGCCACAGGTCGGCCGCGCCCGGCAGCAGATGCTTGACCAGGAGCGCGGTCTCGGCGGTGGCGAGCGGGGCGAGCGCGATCTCGGCGTGGTCGATCCGCGGCGGCAGATGCGCGAGCAGCTCGGTCACGGGATGGCTCAGGTCCTCCGTGCGGTACGTGACCACCAGGTTGACCCCGTCGGGCAGGCAGCGGGCCAGGAACGCCAGCAGCTCCCTGGTCCCCGGATCGACCCAGTGCACGTCCTCGACCACCAGCGTGATCGGCCGCAGCGAGCCCAGCAGCGACAGCACCGCCCTGAACAGCCGATGCCGTTCCACCATCGCGTCCTGGATCGGGGGCGGCGCGGGCGGCAGCAGATGGCCGCACTCCGGGAGGAACGGGCGTAACGCCCCGGTGATCGGGTTGAGGTCGCGTAGCGGGCGTACCTCGCGCAACGCCTCCACGACCGGCCCGTACGGGAACCGCATGGGGTGGCAGCTCCCGACGAGCATCGGCTGGCCGGTGAGCTCATGCAGCAGCCGGGTCTTGCCGACCCCCGCCTCGCCCTCGATGAGGAGGACGAGCGGGGGACGGCTCAGGGCGTCGGCCAGCTGTCGGAGTTCGTGCTCTCGTCCCACGAAAGGCATGACGCGCACCCCAACCGGCCGGACTATAAGCTGTCAATAAACTTTTTCCCATTTGTCGGGATGTGTCCAGGGGTCTGGCCGTGGCCGGTCACTCGCGTCACTCGTACGAATGACCAGCCTCCGGGAAGGTGCCCGAGGTCACGTCGGCCGCGAAGGCGCGTACGGCGCGGTCCATCTCCGTGGCCAGCCCCGAGTACTGCTTGACGAACTTGGCCGGGCGCGGGGTGAGCCCCATGAGGTCCTGCCACACCAGCACCTGCGCGTCCGTGGCCGGTCCCGCGCCGATGCCGATCGTCGGGATGGCGATCGAGGCGGTGACCCGTTCGGCCAGCTCGGTGGGCACGCATTCGAGCACCACCGAGAAGGCGCCCGCCCGTTCGAGGTCCTTGGCGTCCGACATGAGCTCGTCGCCCGACTGCCCGCGCCCCTGGACGCGGTAGCCGCCGAGGACGTTGACCGACTGCGGGGTCAGGCCGAGGTGCCCCATGACCGGGATGCCCGCCGAGACCAGCAGCTCGACCTGCGGCAGGACACGCCGGCCGCCTTCCAGCTTGACCGCGTGCGCGCCGGCCTCCTTCATGAAACGCGCCGCCGTCTCCAGCGCCTGCTGGGCCGAACCCTGGTACGAGCCGAACGGCAGGTCGGCGACCACGAGGGCGCGCGCGGAGCCGCGGACGACGGCGGCCGTCAGCGGTAGCAGGTCGTCGACCGTGACGGGCAGCGTGGAGTCGTAACCGTAGACGACCATGGCCGCCGAGTCGCCGACCAGCAGGACGGGGATGCCCGCCTGGTCGAACACGCGGGCCGTCATCGCGTCGTAGGAGGTGACCATGGGCCACCTCTCTCCGCGCTCCTTGGCCGCGATGAGGTCCCGGACGGTGACGCGGCGGCCCGTGGCGCCGCCGTAGAGCGTGGTGGAACCGTTCAGCGTGGTGGAAGAGGACATGACAACCCTCCGGTGAAGTCTCGAGGCGCCCCTGTGGCGTACCCGGACCCTTCCGATGATGGCACGAGGCTGACGGCGCACGGCGATAACCAGTGGCGGAATTGTCGGTGCCGCTTGCCACAATGGACCTGGAGGTAAGCAATCAACATGGCTCTCGACCCTTACAAGCGGCTGTTCCGGCTGCCCGGCGTGCGTACGTTACTCCTGGTGGGCCTGATCGCCCGCATCCCCACCACCGCGACGGGCATGGCGTTGACGCTCTATGTCGTCAACGGCCTGGGGCTCGGCTTCGGGCAGGCGGGGCTGGTCACCATGGCCAGCACGGTCGGCATGGCCGTCGGGTCGCCGCTGACGGGCAGGTTCGTCGACAAATACGGGCTGCGGCCGATCCTCACCGTCACCACCGTCGCGCAGGCGGCCTTCTGGGCGGGCGCGTGGGCGCTGCCGTACGCGGGGCTGGTCGTGGCGGCGGCGGTGGCGGGGCTGCTGGGGCAGCCGGTGTTCAGCGTGATCAGGCAGTGCCTGGCGGCCATGGTGCCGGTCGAGCACCGCAGGGCCGGCTTCTCGCTCGACTCGATGCTGGTCGAGCTCGCCTACATGGTCGGCCCGGCGCTGGCCGTGGCCGGGATGACCACCCTCGGCAGCGGGCCGACGCTGGCGGCCATCGCGGTCGGGCTGACCGGCTCGGGCGTGGCGCTGATCGCGCTCAACCCGCCGACCCGGTCGGCCGAGGAGCTGAAGGCGCCGGCGATGAAGGTGCCCCGGCGGCAGTGGCTCACACCTGCCTTCGTCGCGCTGCTGGGCACGGTGGCCGCAGCCACGTTCGTGCTCACCGCGACCGAGCTCGCCCTGGTCGGCACCATGGAGCACGCCGGTCAGACCCCGTGGATCGGGCTCGCGGTCGCGATCTGGTGCCTTTACTCACTCACGGGCGGCTTCGTGTACGGTGGGCTGTCGCGCGGCGTCTCGCCCTTGGCCCTCATCGCGGGCATGGGGCTGCTGACCGTGCTGGCCTCGCTGGCCGGTGGCGACTGGTGGTGGCTCATGCTGGCCCTGCTGCCCGCCGGTGTGCTCTGCGCCCCCTCGCTGTCCTCCACGGTCGACACCGTCAGCCGCTGGGTGCCCGCGGGCGCCAGGGGAGAGGCGATGGGCTTCCACGGCACCGCCCTGCTGATCGGCGGCGCGCTCTCCGCGCCGGTCGCCGGGGCGATCATCGACGCGCACGGTCCTGCCTGGGCGTTCGTGGTGGCCGGGCTCACCGGGGTGGCGATGGTGCTGGTCGCGCTGCCGTTCTGGCGGCGGCGACCCCAGCCGGTCGAGGCGCCGCCGACCGTGGTCACGGAGCCGGCCGAGCCAGTCGTCGCCACAAGTTAACCCTTACGAAACGAGTCCGTTGCGTATCGGAATATCCTTGCGATACGGTAGCGTTGCGAAACTCAAGCGTATCGAAATTAAGGTGCTTTCCATGGATGCGAACACAGGACATCCACGCCGCTGGCCCATCCTCGGCGTGCTGGTGTTCAGCCTGCTGGCGGTCGTGCTCGACAACACGATCCTCAACGTGGCGATGAAGACCATCGCGGACCCCAACGTCGGTCTGGGCGCGACCCAGAGCGAGCTGGAGTGGGCGATCAACTCCTACACGCTGGTGTTCGCCGGATTGCTGTTCACCTTCGGGGTGATCGGTGACCGCACCGGACGCAAGCGGATGCTGTTCATCGGCATGTTGATGTTCGGCCTGGCCTCGCTGGCCAGTGCCTACGCACAAGATCCAATGCAGCTGATCCTGGCCCGGGCGGCGATGGGCATCGGCGGCGCGGCCATCATGCCCGCGACCCTGGCCATCATCTCCAACGTCTTCCCGCCGAGCGAGCGCGGCAAGGCCATCGGCGTCTGGGCCGGTGGCGTCGGCTTGGCGGTGGCGATCGGCCCGATCACCGGCGGCGTGCTCATCGAGCACTTCTGGTGGGGCTCGGTCTTCCTGGTCAACGTGCCGATTGTGATCATCAGCATGATCCTCATCGGCACGATCGTGCCGGAGTCGCGTGACCCCAAGCCGTCGAAGCTCGACCCGATCGGCGTGGTGCTGTCCATCATCGGCCTGGTCGCCATCGTCTACGGCATCATCCGCGGCGGCGAGTTGGCCACCGTGGCCTCCGCCGAGGTGCTCACCCCGACGCTGATCGGTGTGGCGGTGCTGGCGGCGTTCGTCTGGTGGGAGCGGCGTACCGACCACCCCGCCTTCGACGTGCGCAACTTCGGCAACGTCCGGTTCTCCTCCGCCATCGGCATGATGGGCATCGTCTTCTTCGCGATGATGGGCGGGATGTTCTTCCTGACCTTCTACATGCAGATCGTGCTGGGCTTCACCCCGGTGCAGGCGGGCGCGCTGATGATCCCGTTCGCCGCGGCGCAGCTCATCTTCGCGCCGCTCAGCCAGCGGGTTAACCAGCGCTTCGGAGCCAAGCTCTCCTCCGTGGTCAGCATGCTGGTGGTCACCGCGGCGCTCACCAGCTACGCGTTCCTCGACCAGAGCACGCCGATCGTGATCATCGAGATCATCTTCTTCGTGCAGGGCGCCGCGATGGCCAACATCATGCCCCCGGCGACCACCGCCATCATGGAGGCGCTGCCCAGGGAGAAGGCCGGTGTCGGCTCGGCCATGAGCAACACCGTCCGCCAGATCTCCGGCGCGCTCGGCGTGGCCGTGCTCGGCTCGGTGCTGTCCTCCAGCTACCGGGGCGAGATCGCGCCCGCCCTGTCCGGCCTCGGCCTCCCGGCCGACGCCCAGCACGCCGCCGGTGAGTCGATCATGGCGACGGTCGGCGCCGCGCACGCCCTCGGCCAGCACGGGCAGGCGCTCATCCAGCCCGCCTTCAACGCCTTCCTCCACGGGATGCACACCACGGCCCTGGTCTCCGCGGTCATCGCGCTGCTGGGCGTGCTGGTGGTGCTGAAGTGGATGCCGGGCAAGGCGCGCCCGGTCCAGCAGGTGGAAAAGAAAGAACCAGCGGTAGTGTGAGGCCGCGATGACGATCCAGGAATCCACGACGGCCCGTCCGGCGGGCCGTCCGCGCAGCGAAAAGGCCGAGAAGGCGATCATCGAGGCGACCCTCGATCTGATCGCCGAGGGCATGGGCGTGTCGGAGCTGACCATCGAGGCGATCGCGTCGAGGGCGGGCGTCGGCAAGACGACCATCTACCGGCGCTGGTCCAACAAGGAAGACCTGGTGGTCGACGCGCTCGCCACGCTCAGGGCACCGCTGCCGCCGCTACTCCAAGAGTCGGTGCGCGATGACCTGATCGTCCTGCTGGAACTGATCCGCAAGGAAGCGGGCGAGTCCCGGGGCCGGTGCGTGATGAACATCGCGATGAGCGAGGCGGATCGCTACCCGCGGCTGATGGAGCGCTTCATGAAGCGCGCCATCGAGCCGCGCAAGCGGGCCATGCGCGGCACGCTGGAGCGTGGCGTCGCCTCGGGTGAGCTGAGGCCGGACCTCGACATCGACCTCGCCATGGCCATGCTGTCCGGGACCATGATGCACCACACCAAGTGGGCGCCCGCCGGCGACCTGCCCGCCGACCTGCCCGAGCGGATCGTCGACGCGGTCATAGCGGGGATCGGTCCCCAGAGCTGAGATCAGCTCTCAGGATTGAGGTTCGGACGGCCGGGAGATTCTCCCGGCCGTTTTGATCTTGGCTCTAGGCAGAACATGAGTCCTGTTCTAGCCTCGCGGCCATGCCCCCCATGCGCAGGTTCGCCACCGTCGCCACCGTCGTCGCCCTGAGCTCGTCCCTGCTGCTCATGCTCGCCGCCCCGGCGCTGGCCCACGAAGAGCGCCCGGTCACGCTGCCCGACGGTTCGGGCACCTTACCCGTCTTACGACCCGGCTTACGCGGGGCGGAGCCCGATCTGCTGGTCTGTAAAACAGACGCGGACGACTTCGCCCGAAGAATCGCGACCTTCCCGGAACCCATCAAACAACGCAACCTCCACCTTTTCGCGAAATGTCGGGAAAAGGGGGTGAGGGATCTGCAGGAGGCCGTCGACAAGGTCGACCGGCCGGGCATGACCATCGCCGTACTCCCCGGCCTGTACCAGGAAGAACCCAGCCAGGCCGCCCCGACCGGCGACTGCGCCCACCTCCCGGCCCGCTGGTCCACCTGGGGCTACCAGATCCTCTCCTTCGAACAGCAGCAGCGCTGCCCGCACAACCAGAACCTCGTCGCCATCCTCGGCAAGAAGGACCTCCAGATCGAGGGCACCGGCGCGTCCCCTCTCGACGTGATCGTCGACGCCCAGTACCGCAAGCTGAACGCCATCCGCGCCGACCGTACCGACGGCGTCTACTTCAGGAACCTCACCGCCCAGCGCACGACGTTCAACTCCCTGTACATCCTGGAGACCGACGGCTTCGTCATCGACCAGGTGCTCACCCGCTGGAACGACGAGTACGGCTTCCTGACCTTCGCCAGCGACCACGGCCTCTACACCGACTGCGAGGCGTACGGCAACGGCGACGGCGGCCTCTACCCCGGCAGCGCCTCCAACATCAACAACGGCCGCGGCCACGAGGTCCCGCGCTACGCCATCGAGATTCGCCGCTGCAAGAGCCACGACAACGCGCTCGGCTACTCGGGCACCGCGGGCGACTCCATGTGGGTCCACGACAACGAGTTCTACGACAACATGGTCGGCGCCACGATGGACAGCCTCTGGCCCAGCCACCCTGGCCTGCCGCAGAACCACGCCAAGTTCGAGAACAACAAGATCCACGACAACAACAAGGACTACTACGAGTACACGCGCAACGGCACCTGCGCCAAGCCGCCCGCCCAGCGCGGCTACGAGCAGGGCGTGGTCTGCTCGCAGACGGGCGCCCCGCCGGGCACCGGCGTGCTGGTCGCGGGCGGCAACTACAACGTCTTCAAGAACAACCAGATCTGGGGCCACAACCGCGCGGCCTTCGGGCTCTTCGGCGTCCCCGCGTTCATCAGGGGCGAGAACGACCTCGCCAAGCAGGCCGACACCTCCAACTTCAACCGCTACGAGGGCAACGTCTTCGGCGTGAGCCCCACCGGCGAGCGGCGCCCCAACGCTCTGGACGTCTGGTGGGACGGCCAGGGGACCGGCAACTGCTGGCAGGCCGACGTGGGCCGGGCCTCGCCCGCGGTGCTGCCGGTCTGCGCGGCCGAGGCGCCCGCGTTGTCCGGTGGCTCCAGCCGCTGGCTGGCCGAGCCGGTGAAGCTCATCAAGCTCTACCTGTGCGCCGACTTCAGCGCCGCGCAGGCGCGGCTGCCCGCAGGCTGCGACTGGTTCGGCGCCGCGGGCCTCGGCAAGGTGGAGGCCCAGCTCGCGTTGGGCGGCTCGGCCGTGCTCGCGCTGCTCGCGGCCCTGTTCTGGCGACGGACCGGCCAGGCCGTACGGCGGCGCAAGGGCGATCCGGCGGCCAACGGGGTGCCCCCGGCGATGGCCGCGCGCAGCGAGTACCGGCACCGGCTGGTCGTGGCCGGGAGCCTGTGCGGGTTCATGGGTCTGGCGTTCGACGTGGTGGCCGCCGCCACGGGCGGCACGCTGGTGGCGGCGCTCGCGCTGCTGCTCATGGCGGGCTGGTGGCTCTGCCTGGGCACGGCGCTGCGGCGGGGGCGGCCGGTGTTCGGCTGGTTCACGATCGTGCTGGGGGTGCTGGCGGCTTTGGACGCGTTCGACCGGGTGGTCTATCTGATCCCGGTGATTCCGCTGGGGCCTGGCTGGGTTCGCGGGCTGCTCACCGGGTTCTGGGTGCTCTGCGCGGTGGTCGTCCTGGCGCCCAGGCGGCGCGGCGGTACGGCGGAGACGGCGTCGGCCGAGGCCGGGATGCCGGCGTGAGTGCTCGGGTGAGTGCTCACGTGAGGAGAGCCGTCGTCGCCCTGGTGTGTGCCCCGGTGTGTGCGTTGGCGTGTGGGCTGGTGACGGGGTGCGGGCCGCTGTCGCAGACCCACCACAATCCCGGCAACAGCCACGAGGTCTCCACGGGACAGCCCAGCGCGCGGCCGAACACGGCGATCACTATCGCCGGGGGCAAGGTGAGCCCGCCGTCGGGGTGGCTGGAGGTGGCCAAGGGGCAGCCGGTCAGCATCACGGTGACCAGTGATGTCGCGGACGAGGTACACGTGCACGGCTACGACCTCAAGGCCGAGCTGCGACCCGGCGAGCCGGTGACGCTGCGGTTCACCGCGGACCTGACCGGCGTGTTCCAGGTGGAGACACACCGGAGCAAGCTCGTACTCACCCAGGTGGCGGTTCGATGACGGGCGCGGTCGAGATGGCGGGCGCCCAAGTAGCGGGCGCGCGGTCGAGACGGTGGGCGGATAGGTGACCGGCGTGCTGGCGCATGGGATTGGTAGTCGCAGCGATCTGCCGATTCCGCTTTTCTACGCCTATGCCGGGGCATTCGCCGCGCTCGTGGTGTCATTCCTGGCGCTCGGGCTGCTCTGGGCGGACTCCCGCTTCCGCGGCGATCGGGCGGGATGGGTGCTCCCGTTGCGCCCACCTGCCCGGCCGTTGCGGGTGCTCACCCTCCTGGCGGTCGCGTACACGCTGGGCTGGCTCGTGGTCGGCCCCGCTGACGGCAACGCCGGCCCGTACCTGGTGTATGTGCTCTTCTGGGTCGGACTCGTGCCCGCTTCGCTGCTGTTCGGGCCGGTGTGGCGGGTGCTGAACCCGTTCCGGCTGCTGCCCGACCGGCCGCGCGCGCCACTGCCACCGCGGCTCGGCTACTGGCCCGCCGCCGTCGGCCTGCTGGCGTACACCTGGATGGAGCTGGTCGCGCCCGAGCCCGCCGCGCCCGCGACGCTGCTGGTCTTCTGCGGCCTGTACAGCATGGCGCAGCTGGCCGGGACCTTGGTGTACGGCCACGCGTGGCTGTCCAGGGGCGACCCGTTCGAGGTGTACTCGACCCTGATCGGCCATCTGGCACCCTTCGGCAGGCGGGCCGACGGCAAGCCGGTGCTGCGGAATCCGTTCGACGGCCTCGACGCCCTCGAACCGGCCCCCGGCCTGGTGGCCACCGTCTGCGTACTGCTCGGCGGCACCGGCTACGACGGCTTCTCCTCGTCGCCCGCCTGGGTGAACGCCCTGCAGTCCGGCTCCCTGGGCAGAGCCGGGCTCGGCACGCTCGGCCTGCTGGCGGCCATCGCCGGGGTGGCGGTGCTGTACGGCGCCTGCCTCGGGCTGGCCGGACTGATCGGCGGGACCAGGGGACTGGCGCCCCGCTTCGCCCATTCGCTGGTGCCGATCGCGATCGGTTACCTGATCGCGCACTATTTCTCACTGCTGGTCATCGAGGGCCAGCGCGCGATCATCCTGTCACTCGGCCTCGACACCTCGGTGGACCAGAACGTGGTCAGCCCGGCCACGATCGCCACGGTCCAGGTGCTGGCCATCGTGATCGGGCACGTGGTTGGGGTGGTCGCCGCGCATGACCGATCCGTCCGCCCGCTGCGGCCCGACAGGGCGGTGGCGGGGCAGATCCCGCTGTTCGTCCTGATGATCTGCTACACGATCGGCGGCCTGACCCTGCTCTTCGCCTGAAGGTGCTGGGGTGCTGCGACGTAGCCGAAACAAAACGATCCCCACCGCGCCCCACCCATGGATATCGGTCGCGAGAAGATCAATGCGGGACCTCCTGCGATCAGGAGCGTCGGACGGCGTTGACATACTGCCGTTCATGACGATGGAGACGGTTGTTCTTACTGGTGCCGCTGGACGGGTCGGAAGTGTGTTGCGTGAGCCGCTGCGGCGGCGACTCAGCCGGCTGATCTCCGTCGACCGGGCGCCGTTGACCGTTCAAGGGCCGAACGAGGAAGTCCGCCAAACTTCGTTGACCGGCATCGAGGACGTGATGTCGGTCATCAGGGGTGCCGATGCGGTCGTGCACCTGGCCGGAGTGCCAGATGAAGCGCCGCTCGCCGACCTCCTGGAGGGCAACGTCCTGGGCACCCACCATGTTCTGGAGGCGGCGCGGCGGACGGGGACCAAGCGCGTGGTACTGGCCAGCAGCAACCGCCTGACCGGCTGCTACCCGGCCGCGCAAACGGTCTCGCCGCACCTGCCGCCTCGCCCCGACGGCCTGTACGGCGTCAGCAAGGTCGCCGTGGAAGCTTTGGGGCGGCTGTACGCCGACAAGTTCGGCATGGAGGTAGTGTGCCTGCGCATCGGGAGCCTCGAACACGAGCCGAGCGAGCCCCGGCACCTGGCCACCTGGCTGAGCCCGCGCGACTGCGCCGGGTTCATCTGGTCCGCCCTGACCCGGCCCGACATCACCTTCACCGCCGCGTACGCGGTATCGGCCAATACCCGCCGGTTCTGGGAGCTCGACGACCAACTCGGGTATCGCCCTCAAGATGACGCGGAGGTCTATGCGGACCGGATCCCTGGAGCGACCCAGTACTTCACCGGTGACCCGCTTCAGGGCGGCGTCTACGCCACTGCGGACTACACACTCCGTCATGCTCTCGATCGGCAGCCGTCCGATGGGTCATTTTGTTAGTTGCTCTTAGCTTGACGTTGCTTGAGCACACCTTCCGCATGTGGAAGCAGACCCTGGGCTGGACCGCCCCGAAGATCCGCGACCCGCACGCCGCCGATCGCTGGACCTGGCTGATCATCATCGTCTACGCCCAGCCCCGGCTCGCCCGCCTGCTTGCACCCGACCTGCGCCGCCCGTGGGAACGTCCCGCTCCACCTGAACGACTAACCCCCGCTCGCGTCCGCCGAGGGTTTCGGCACCTGCGCCCCGCGCCTGCCTCTACCTGCCGGCGCACCGAAACCTACCCGGCCCGGCCCCGGCAGACCCCGGGCTCGAAGAACCGGGCTCCTGCCCATCACCACGACGTTGGCAAGACCACCAAACGCGCTGAAACACTGCCCTGCCAAAAGCTAACGCGACCGCCGACATGGTAGTGCGCGCATATCTTGCCGAAATTTCTGCCCGCGACGAACTGGAACACACCGCCCACTGGTCAGCCTGGCGACGCCAGCACCAAGCCCGCGCCCGCTGGTTCCACCAACAAATCTGCCTGGCCAGCGCATACAAGCAGCTCAGCTTAAACAAATGGAGGCTGCCGCACCAGGTCGGCCTACTCACCGATCGGCGTGAGGATCAAGCGGGCGTTGTCCCTCGATGGACGGGTCATCGCGTATCGGGCCGCCTGGCCGCTATGGCCATCCGGGCGGCGAAAAGCGGTAAACCGCTGCGCCAACATAGCCAGGATGAGGAGCCCGGTCATGGTGGCCATGTCCTCACCGATACATTTCCGCTTTCCCTCGCCGAACGGCAGATAAGCCGCCCGTTGCTCGTGGTCGAGCCTGCCGGCGAATCGGCCGGAGTCGAAGCCCGCCGGGCCGGGCCATCGGGCTGGATCGCGGTGCGTCGCATAGGGGGCGATGATGATCTGGTCGCCCACGGCGAGCCGGTGCTTACCAAGTTGAGTCTCCGCCTTGACGTTGCGGAAAAACATGGGGAACGCGGGATGCAGGCGCAGCGACTCCTGCAGCAGAGCCTGCACGGTGACGAGCCGCGGAAGGTCCTCCAGTGTAGGGGTGCGGTCCGCGCAGACATTGACCACCTCGGTCCGTAGCCGGTCCAGCTGATCCCCTCGCTCGGCCATCAGGACGCACGCCCACGACAGCACGGTTGCCGTGGAGTCGAATCCCGCCATCAACAGCGTGAAGACCTGGTCTCGTACCTGCCGGTCGCTTAGGCGGTGACCGGTCTGCGGATCGGTGGCGGTCATCAGCTGCCCGAGCAGGTCCCCGGCCTCGGTGCCCTGATCCCGGCGCGAGGAGATGATTGACCTAACTCTGTCATCCAGCGCCGCGATGGCCTTTCGATAGCCGCTCGCCCCAGGTGCCCAGTGCGGGAGGAAGATTCGCCCCGCCATGCCGTCGAAGACCGGCAGGGCGAGCTGCGTGAGCTCGGCCGTATCGACTGCGTTCCCCAGCGCATGCCGCATCAACACCTCGACACTCAGCAGCTTCAGCTCGCTGAAGATGTCTATCGGACCGCGCAGATCCCATGCGTCCATTCGGCTCCGCCAAGCATCGGCCGTCAACTCCATTACGGTGCGCAGTTCGGCTCGGCGAAAGGCGGGATTCATGATCTGGCGCAGCAGGCGCCAGGTCGCCTCATCGTTCACCGTGAATAGTCCATCCTCGCCCAGGGCATCGGCGATGATCCGATAGATGGGCCCGCCCTTGTCGAACTGTGTCGCGTCGGTGACCAGGATTCGATGAAGGCAGTCGGGATCGCTCACTACCCAAAACTTCCGGCGCCCCGGGATCGGCAGCCGGGCAACTCCTTCGTGTGTGAGCGCCAGTCGGGTACACAGCACGACCGGGTCCCGGCGTAGCAGCGCTGCGACCACCTCGGGCAGGGACGGCTTCGTGGGCATGCGCTGTCTCCTAGCACTCCAGGGGAGGGCCCCAGCGACACTTCGCGATCTCGCTGTTGAGGCCACATGAGTACGGCCACCGCGTGATCATCAGTGAGTTCGAGCGCCTGCTCGAACTCGAGACGCTCGTGACGTGGCCGCGGGCGACAGCGTAGGGCCTGAAGACTGGCCGGTCACCTTCGAGGAACTGATGGGCCGGGTCGCGGACCGGTTCTGCCGGGTGGAACCGCGCCGTACCGCCCGCGCCCATCTGTCCGGGCTGCTGTCCGGGATCGAGCGCAAGGACTGCTGGTGGCCGGCCGAACACGCGGGGTCGTAGAGTTCGGCTCGGAACTCCGACAGGTCATCCAGCGCCTGGGTACGCGAGCCTTCCCCGACCGGTGCTGGGACGCTCGCCGTCGCGCACGCCAAAATGGAGGTCACGGCCACCGCCTCTCCCCGTGGTCTTCTCAACTCGACGATGAGGCGATGGCCGCCCTACGCATAGCGCCTGCCCGTACCCAGATCGCCACAATCCGTTACAGCAGCAGACGTCACCCATGCGACCCTCACGGCAAATGTGTAGATCGCAGGTTAAACGTCAAGCTAAGAGGCGGCTCACGGGGCGGCCGTACGCGTGACACGCGATCGGTGTCCTGAGCAGACCCCACCGGAACCCGGCTGAGCCGGGTCAATGCCCTGAGCGTTCGTTCCCGATGATCGTTCGCTGGCGATGTCGCGGAATGTCGGGATACCGAGGTTCACGGCGGCGACGTGGGCTGCGGCGCTGCTGGTCAAGGCGGGCTTGCTGGGTCAGCTGATGGTGCGGAGGGCGGGCCATATCGTTGTCCACGGGGCGCGGATGCCGGTGCACACCGTGACCGGCTTGCCCTGTTCGCCGTTGTCGATCCCGAGCCGATTGTCGATACGGGCCGCGTCCCGGCAGCCGGTGAAGTACTGGGCCCAGTTGGCCGGTCGCCAGTCCCCGACGTGGACGACGACGGTGCGCTCGGCGGGCGGGGGTCCCCAGGTCCAGTAGGAATTGTGGCCAGAGTGGATCGGCGGCAGGCTCTTGCCGAGGAGGATGAGAGGGCTGGCCTCGCTGTAGCTGTTGGCCAGGATCACCGCGTGGGCGCGTTGCGCCGGGGGCAGCCCGGCTACGACCTGTTCCACGGTCCCAACGAACTGTGGCCAGCCGATCTGGTTGGCCACGTCGGGCACCGTGGCCGGCAGGGTGGTCTTGGCGTAAGCACCGACCGGCAGGACCGGCAGGGTCAGCAGCGCGATCAGCCCACCGGAGGCGACGCCCGCCGCGCCGAACCCCGCGATCTTGAGCCGTCGATGGCCCCGGGCGATCCACTTGTCCAGGACGATCCCGCCGGCCGCCATGAACAGCGCGGCGCTGCCGATCGCGTAGTACGCCTTGCCGCCGCTGAGCAGGACCAAGACCATGGCCACGAGGGCGGCGACCCCCAGCGGTCGCCAAGGCGCGGCCGCCCGCGACCCCAGCACCCAGACCAGGCCCATGACGCAGACCGGGAACAGCAAGGGACCGGTGAACAGCCACAGCAACGGCAGGGCCTGGGCGCGGTTCGTCGCCGCGTACCCGGCGATCTGCGAGGCCATCGTCAGCTGCGGCCAGCCGTTCACGGCCTGCCATGCCAGGTTCGGGGCCCACATCATGGCCGCGATCACGGCCGCAGCCCCCGCCCACGGTGAGCGGACGACTTCCCAGCGCCGGCACAGCAGCACCCCGATGGCGAGCCCCGCGGCGAGGAACAGCAGCGTGTCCTTGTTCTCCAGCCCGATGCCCGCGCTCAGCCCCACCGCCACCCACAGCCGCCGATCCCCGCCGGCGAGCAGCCGCACCAGTAACCACATCACCACCGCCCAGACCAGCAGGTCCAGCTCGGTGGTGGTGTCCAGATGCCCCGCGCCGAGATACCCGGAGAGGCCGGCCGTCACCGCGGCCAGTATCTGCGCCCGGCGCGAGCCACCCAGATCGCGGGCGATGAACCCCACGATCATCACGACCGAGGCCATCTCCAGCGCCGGCAGGATCCGCACCGCCGTCGGCGAGGCCCCCAGGATCGCGACCGAGGCCGCCGACAGCAACGGCGTCAGCGGTGGCTGATCCACGTACCCGAACGCCGGATGCCGCCCCGCCACCGCGAAGTACATCTCGTCACCATGGAAGCCGTACGCCCCCGAAAGGCTGAGCAACCCGGCGACCATCAGCCCGGCCACCAGCCACACCGGCCACGGCACCGCCCACGATCGGGAACCCGCCGGCGACCTCGTCACATCCACGCCGTCAACCATCGGTCGTGATCACCACCGGTCGTATCGGTAGGGCTTTCGCGATCGCCGTAGCGCAGGACCAGCCGGAAGAGGTGGCGGCCGGCTCGACGCCGCTCGACGGATCCGGTCGGCGAGGACCGTTCGCCGCGCGGCCCGAAGATCTCACGCTCGGCCGCCGTGCGATTGACGCCTGCGACCGCCGCCGTCGACCGATTCGACGTGCGGACATGTCCTTGCCCGTGTTCGCGCTCATGATGAGTCCAGCAGTCAACGAGCCTCAGTGCTGCCTGATAGCTGGTTGATATCATGTTGCTATCACCTCGTCGCCGATCCTCGATGCTCTGGCGACGTTGGTGACGTCTGAAGGCGCCGGTTAACTGGCCTTGTGGGAGACGGTATGTAGGACGTGTTTCATGAGCGGCGCTGCGTGGCTCATGCCTCTGAAAGGGAGGGGTCGGGTTCCTGGGGTTTGGGGCGGTGATGGACCAGCGTTCATGGTCGCGCCCGTCGCGGCAACGCCTCCGGCGTTAGGGCGGCCGGCGCGATGCCCTGGGTGGGCAGCGCGCAGCAGACGTCATAGCGGGCGTTGATCTGGTGTCTGCCCGGCACCCGGGTGCGCATGACCTCCAGGTACGGCATGACCGTCACTTCTCAGGGGCAGCAGCTCTGGCTTGACACACCTGAGCGTGTGGTCGCGGACTAGGCATGGCGGGGTTCATCGGCATTTCGTACGAGAAGAGCCCGGTCACAATGTCCCCAGTCCGCGCATGGCGATCTCGACGGCTCGGCGGCCCGCCTTCAAGTACTCCTCCTCCGAATGGCCGTGCAGTTCCCCGCAGGCGCGCGTGGCCGCCTGGACGGCGCCCAGCAGGGAGCCGAGCGCGGCCGCCGCGCTGATCGGGTCCAGCTCGTCCGGGAAGGCCTTCACGAACGCGCCCGCGATCCTGCTCTGCAGGTCGAACAGCACGTGCAGGGCCTTCGCCTGTACGGCCGGGACGGTCATGATCAGGTTGCCGTAGACCTCCATCCGCTCGCGGTCGCCGGCCAGCGGACCGTCGGCGAGATAGCGGGCGATGACCCGGTCGTAGGTCCGCAGCAGCAGCTCCGGGACCCCTTCATCCGGTGCCCGCTCGGCGAGGACCTCCAGCGCCGCCTCGTAGTAGTGCTCGGCGTCGGAGAACAGCACGTCCTCCTTGCTCGGGAAGTAGTTGAAGAACGTCTTCGTGGCCACATCCGCTTCGGAGGTGATCTGCGCGACGGTGGTCCGTTCGTAGCCCTGCTCGCTGAACAGCCGGTACGCGGTGCTGACGAGCAGCTGCTTGGTCTGGCGCTTCTTGCGCTCACGCCGTGTCTCCTCCACGGGGACGAGCTTACATCACGACTGTTTTTACACTAGTTGTATTTTTGCTCTTAGTGGTGTTAGGTGGAGCCGCGTCACCTCCAGACCAGAGAGGAATGAGATGTCCGCACCCTCGTACCCGAGCCCGATCCCGATTCCGATGACGCGTCGCCCAGGCTGTCCCTTCGACCCGCCCGAAGAGCTCGGGCACCTGCGCTCCGAACATCCCGTGGCCCCGATGGCCTATCCCGACGGCCATATCGGCTGGCTGGTGACCAGGCACGACCTGGTCCGCGCGGTCCTGGCCGACAAGCGATTCAGCCACCGGGCCGAGCTCACCCACAGCCCGTTCCCCGGGGCGACTCTCAGCGCGAAGCCCCGGCCCGCGCCGCCCGGCGCCTTTCCCTCGATGGACCCGCCCGAGCACACCCGCTACCGCCAGCTGCTCACCGGCCAGTTCACCGTCCGCCGGATGCGTCAGCTCACGGGCCGGATCGAGCAGATCACCGCCGAACACCTGGACGCGATGGAGCGGCACGGCCCGCCGGTGGACCTGGTGGAGGCGTTCGCGCTGCCGCTCCCGGCCCTGATGATCTGCGAACTGCTGGGCGTGCCGACCGCCGACCGGGCCGAGTTCCAGCACCACATGGCCGTGCTCGGGGGCATGGGCATATCTCCGGAGGACAAGGTCGCCGCCTTCGCCGCGGTGCAGGGGTTCATGCGCGACCTGGCGGCGGCCAAGCGCGTCCAGCCCACCGACGACCTGTTCAGCGGCCTGGCCAACGACAGCGACCTGACCGACGACGAGCTGTCCGTCATCGGCGGCATCCTCATGGGCGCCGGGTTCGACACCACCGCGAACATGCTCGCCCTGAGCGCCTTCGCCCTGATGAGCCACCCCGACCAGCTCGCGCTCCTGCGCGCCGACGCCGGCAGGGCCGTCGAGGAACTGCTGCGTCGCCTGAGCATCGTCCCCGGCCTGCACCGGGCCGCATTGGAGGACATCGAGCTCGGCGGGCAGCTGATCAAGGCCGGTCAGACCGTCACCGTGTCGATCCCGGCGGCCAACCACGACCCGCACCAGTTCGCCGACCCCGACGTACTCGACCTGGGCAGCCCGGCCACCGGGCACGTGGCCTTCGGCCATGGCGTCCACCAGTGCCTGGGCCAGCAGCTGGCCCGCGTCGAGCTGCAGGTCGGCCTGCCCGCGCTGTTCGAGCGGTTCCCGACGCTGCGCCTGGACGTACCGGCGGAGGAGGTGCCGCTGCGCACCGACATGATGATCTACGGCGTGCACCGGCTCCCGGTCACCTGGGACGTGGTGTGATGCGCATCGACGTGGACCCGGAACGCTGCTGCGCCGCGGGCATGTGCGTGCTCAGCGCTCCTGAAGTCTTCGACCAGCACCCCGACGACGGCGTAGTGGTCCTGCTCGACCCCGCGCCGCCGCCCGAACTCCACGCGGCCGTCCGCGAGGCCGCGCTGCTGTGCCCGGCCACGGCCATCGCTTTGACGGAGGAGCCGTGAGCGGCGTGCTCATCGTCGGCGCCTCGGCCGGGGGGCTCACCGTGGCGGAGATGTTGCGGGCCAAGGGGTACGCCGGGCAGATCCGGCTGGTCGGGCAGGAGCCGCATCTGCCCTATGACCGGCCACCGCTGTCGAAGGAGGTGCTGGCCGGAGCCTGGCCCGCCGAACGCGTCTTCCTGCGCGACCCCGCGCGGCTCGACGCGCTCGGCGCCGAGTTCATCCTCGGCCGCCGCGCCGAACGGCTCGACACCACCGCCCGTACGGTGGATCTCGACGACGGGCGGACGCTGTCCTATGACACGCTCGTCATCGCCACCGGGCTGAGCCCGCGCCGACCGCCGTTCCTGCGGGACCTTGCCGGCGCGCACACGTTGGGCGCTGATGACCTCGGCGGGGTGCATACGTTGCGCACTCTCGACGATGCCCTGGCCCTGCGCGAGCGGCTGCGCGGGGCGCGGCGGGTCGCGGTCATCGGTGCGGGCGTACTCGGCTGCGAGATCGCCGCCACCTCCCGCACCCTGGGCGCCGAGGTCACGCTCGTCGACCCCCTGCCGACCGTGATGGTCCGCCAGCTGGGCGACGAGCTCGGCAGCCTGGTGGGGGCACTCCACGAAAGCCATGGAGTCCGGGTACGCACCGGGGTGGGCGTGGCCGGCCTGACAGGAGCGGCTGCCGGGGATGGTTCGGGCAGGGACGGCCCGGGTGCGGATCGTCTAGGCGGGGGTGGTCCGGCCGAGCGGGTCGGTGCCGTCGAGTTGACCAGCGGCGAGAGTGTCCCCGCCGACGTGGTGGTGATCGCCGTCGGGTCCATCCCGGCCACCGGCTGGCTGGCCGGAAGCGGCCTGTCGCTCACCGACGGCGTCGAGTGCGACTCCCACTGCCGGGCCGCACCGGGCGTGTACGCCGTCGGCGACGTGGCCCGCTGGCACCACGAGCTTCTGGGTACGAGCATCCGCCTGGAGAACCGCACCAACGCCACCCAGCAAGCCATGGCCGTAGCCGCCGACATCATGGGCGACGGCGCGCCGTACACCCCGATCCCGTACTTCTGGACCGACCAGTACGACGTCAAGCTCCAGATCCACGGCCACATCCCACCCGGCGCCCGCCTGCGCCCACTCGACGGCGAGCCGGGCAGCGGCCGGTTCGCCGCCCTGGCCGAAGTGGACGGCGTCCCCACCGCGGCGATCGGCTGGAACCATCCGCGCGGCGTCAGGCTCGCCCGCGGGCACGTCACCGACGCCCTCCGATCCATGACTAGCGGGACCTGAACACCTGGACGGTGTACCGGCACTCCCGCGCCACACCGCCCACTAGCGGGGATGCGGTCTCGCGCATGAATGATCTTCGGATGTTCCACTGCTTCTCCGGCCATACCATCCACGCGGTGAGCGGCCTCGACGGTGTGCCTGGTGTGGTCGGGAGCGGGACCATCTGGACGTGGACTCGTCGCAGCTCCGTCTCTTCGCTAGGCGGCGGGGATCATCGTGGCCGCGTGCCGGGCCACCGCGGCGGCGCCCGTGCCCGCCAGGACGAAGAGGGCGGCCAGGCCGACCCAGCCCGCGGTGCCGTGTTCGACGGCGGTGGTGGCGAGGATCGGGGAGAACATGGCGGCGATCGCGTAGCCGGTCTGACTGAGGCCTTGGTAAGCACCGGCGCTGCGCTGGTCGGCCAGTTCGAAGGCCATGCCCCAGCCACCCGCCTCGCCCAGGATCTCACCCATGGTGTGGGCGAACGCGGCCAGGACGAACAGGACGCAGGCGACGATCATGTTTCCGTAGCCGGCCAGGGCGTACAGACCGCATGCCATCGCGAGCAGCCACGACGCGCGCCTGACCGTGCGCCCGGCCTTGCGCACGTCGTCGGTGCCGCGCGAGGCGCGCACCTGGAGTGCGGCCACGACCACGGTGTTGAGGACGAGGAGCACCGAGACGATGGCGGTGGGCGCGTCGATGGTGGCCACCCAGAGCGGCATGCCGACGGTCAGCAGGCCGAAGTGCGTGGCCACCACGGCGTTGCACGCCACGCTCGCGATGTACGTACGGTCCCGGAGCGGCGAAGGCCCGGTGGACGCGGTGCGCTCCCTGACGGCGGTCATCCTGGCGGCGAGCTCCGGCACCTGACGCCCGAGCCCGGCCAGCGGCACGGTGGCCGCCAGCAGCAAGACGCCGGCGACGATCATCGCCACACGGTACGCCGAAGCGGTGCCGATCAGGAGCGCCGCCGCAGCGGCCACCGTGCCCAGGCCGATGAAGACGTTCGTGACCACGCGCATCCGGGCCCGTACCTCGACTCGCTCCGGGCCGGTGTACCACCGCGCCAGCATCGCCTGCTTCGACGAGGAGCACACCGAACGCATGATCACGGCCAAGCAGGCGATCAGGGCGAACACGACGGCGTCGGAGGCGAACGTGTAGGCGAGCAGCGCAACCCCGTTGAGCCCCGTCGCCACCGTCTGGACGCGGTGCGCGCCGACCCGGTCAGCCAGCCACCCTCCCGCGTACGAGGCCATCACCCCGGTGCCGCCCGCGATGCCCAGCCCGAGACCCACCGTCGTCGCGCTGAGCCCGATGACGAGCGTGAAGTACAGCGTGCTGACGGTGTAGAAGACGCCGCTGGAGAGCGCGAACGCCATCGTGCTGACGGTCAGTGAGCGGGCGACGCGGTCCTGAGGGAAGAAGGTCTGGATCACGGGGGCTTTTATCTCGCAATAGGGCCTTTGTCGCCAATTGATGTAGCGTATGGCTTCATGGCCGGGCTGGTCGAGTACGAGCTCGCGGGGATGGATGTGGCCGACGTCCGCTTCGCCATCTCGCCGCTCAACGAGCTCACGTTGTCGTTGCGCACGTTCCGCGACCCCGGACGCTATCCCGTGCACCTGCCCTGGCTGCGCCGCACGGAGCAGGCCCGATCCACGCTGGACGTGCCCCTGCTGAAAGCGCTCACCAACGACGACATGTGGACACCGGACTACCTGTCGCCCCGCCCCCACGCCCCGCTTACCCGCATCGACGACGAACTCGCCACAGTCGCCCGCGTCCCGGTGGACCGGGTGCTCGATGACCTGCGCGTCATCCACCCCCGGCTCCCCGAGCCGCTGCGCGGCGACCCGTCGTCCCGCATCCTGGACGCGCTGCGGGACTACTGGCGTACCTGCTTCGCGCCCTGGTGGCCCAGGATGCGCGCGGTCCTGCAGGCCGACGTGGTCCACCGCGGCCAGGTCATCTCGGCCCGCGGCCTGGCCACGATGTTCGCCGACCTCAGCGAGCGTGTTCAGCTGAAGGACGGCGTCGTACGCATGAGGCTGATCAGCGACACCCGCTACCGGCGCTCCACCAGCGGCGAGGGCATCACCCTGGTCCCGACCCTCTTCACCCGGGCCTCCACCGTCCCCATCTCCCCGTCCGAGCCCCCTTTGATCATGTACGGCACTCGGGGCGTCGGCACGCTGTGGCAACCGGAGCCCCGTCACTCCCCAGGGGTGCTCACCGACCTTCTGGGCGCCACCCGGGCAGGGCTGCTCACCATGCTCGAGACCCCCGCCTCATCGACCGAACTCTCCGGCCGCCTGGGCGTCACCCCATCGGCCGTCAACCAGCACCTCCGCACCCTCCGCGCCGCCGGCCTCCTCGCCAGCGCCCGCCACGGCCGCTCGGTCCTCTATCTACGCTCGGAGCTCGGCGACGCCCTCGTCACCGGATCAGGACTCCGGGCCGCCGGTGGCGACCGCGAAGCGGAGGACGCCGCACACCCCGGTCCCGGTCAGTTCGGCCAGGAGGCCTGAGACGCCGAGCTGCTCGCCTTCTGGTCGGTGATTCACGTCCCAGATATTGAGATCCCCGCTGTCTTCGGCCACTTCCAGAGGGTGCTGCGGCCCGGCGGACTCGTGTTGGTCGGCTTCCATGTCGTGACGGGTCACGATTGAAGACGCAAGGTTATGGCGGCCATCCCATGAAGGTCCACGTTCACCACCGTCAGCCCGCCCAGGTGGCAGCCTGGCTGCGCGATGCCGGGTTCACGGTCGAAGCTCAGATGCTGTCAGGTGTCGAGGTGCAGGCGGAAGAAGGCGCATGGAAGGCCCAGGTGGCGTTCACTCTACGAATTCAACCTGTTCCGCAGCCGTTATAGCTGGCGGCGCATTGCGGCGCAGTCCATTGTGTGCCGATGGCGTTGGTCATGCTGGTAAAAGTGGAGACCCCCCAAGCCCATGCGGACAGGTCTTGTGGTGGCTGGTTTGCCTGAATGCCGAATCGGGAACCGTTTCCGGCTCGAATCTCAGCAGCCACTTTCTGGTAGGGAAGCCAGATATTCTGGTTCTGTTGGTAGTCTGTCATGTTAAGCCACAGCGTGTTTGCCGTCGCCTCGCCAGCAGTTGGCCACGCCAACCAATGAACCACATTGGACATCGGAAATAGCGGGCTGCTGATAACTCTCCAGCGTGGATCGTTGAAATCAGCCTGCAGGACCAACTGGCCGAGCGTGCCAGGTTGGTAGAGATAAAAATTGTATATGTTGGTCAATGCTTGGCCATTACCGGCGAGCGCCTGTCGCAAGCAAAGATCCCCGTACCAGCGAGCCTGGCGGTAGAAGTAATGACACCAGTCCGTCCCCCAGTACTCGGAACCTTCTTGTTGGGGTACTACAACCGTAGTATTCCTGGGATTGTCGCTGTAGGCCATGGCTCCCCTCGGGGCGGCAAGGCTGCCGCCTCCGCGCTCCTGGATCATGTTCAGCACAGGGGAGTCGTTGTTCGGATCTGGTGTAGCCCCAGTCGTCGATAGCCCGGTGGCAAAAACGGACGGGGATGGCGATGGTGCGTTGACGGCTGCCTTCGATGGGGATGCGGATGTGCTCCCGCGAATGGCCATCTGGCCATGGGCATCGCAGGCGGCCAGGGCGAGGGAGAATGCCCCTACGAGCACGAGTGTAATGAAATCCGGCTTGTTCGATGTCATCGAGGGCCTTCTTCGTCAGTTACGGCATGACCGGCCGCATTGCCCGCCACAGAACAGGACCATTATGTTCTGCCATGCCACTTACGATATGCGCACATATCGGGACGCGCCAGCCTGGGAGGTCAAAGTGGAGTTCCCGAAGAAGTCAAGAGTAGTCGTAATGCGCTTCTCTTGGAATTTTGTCAGTTTTGAAGACTTAGTGGGATTAGGCGCTCACCTTGTTCGTCAGGGGGAGCAGTTGGTTCTGCTCGTGCCCATGACCACCTTCCCCCAAGGGCTCGTGCTGTCCAGAAAATGAATCCGGCTGTCGCGAAGTACCGCGAATCACGAAAGCGGCTGCAGGCCTTCGTACATCGGCAGGATGTGATCGAGCCGGGTCGTGAATTGCGGTCGGCCCAGGTCCTGGTAGGCGCGCACCCAGAGGGGGAGCAGGCTGGTGAAGTGGGCGATGTCACGGTGGAACGCGTCCATGATTCCGTGCAGGGCGGTTGCCGGGAACCCCGCGCCCAGCAGTTGGGCGGCGTCGGCGAGGACGTCATCCAGCCGGTAGGAGTCCATGGGGCCGTCCGGGGCGAACGCGTCCGCCGGGGCCAGAACCCCGGGGCCGATTCCGTACGCACCGGGCTCGTGTCTCCATCCGGACGGGACCGCGAGCTCAAGGGGCACCACCACGTCGAAACCGTCCGGGGTGACGGCGCGTTCAGAGGCGGGGTCGAGGTCGAGCTCGGCGGCGACGCGGGCGATGAGGGAGCGGTCGTCGTCGCTGAGGTTCTCCTTGCGGAGGCCGAACGAGAGCATCCACTCCAGACCGGCCCGAGTGTCCCTGGCGACGACGCGTCCTCCGGGTTCCTGGCCGAAGAGGGCGACAGGGTGGTCGGTTCCGCCGAGTTCCGGCGCGGGCACCACCCATCCGACGTATATGCCATTGCCCAGATGGCCGAACTGCAGATACTCCGGCGTGGCGAACAACGGCACGTGGTCACCTCGCCACGCCGGACCTGGATAGGCCTCTTCCCAGCCGTCGGGAGCGCGGGGAACGGATTCCAGGTCGAACATGAAGTCGTAGTGCGTTGTCAGGAGTCCGTCGTCGTACAGCTCCTCGTCGATGAAGGCGTGCGGCCAGGCGATGTCGACCAGTTTGGCGAGCGCGGGCGGCGTGGGAAAAGGGAACAGGTCGTCGACCCAGGCCGGGGGCACAGCAGTCATGGCGATCAAGGTGCCACTCGCCCGGCGGGCGCGGCAAGCGGTTCGAGCACGTACGGCGGTTGTGGGGCCGTCGGCGTTGGGATCAGAAGTATGGATGGCGCCAAGAACGGGTAGAGCATCGGCGGATTCACCTTCTAGCAGGGTGTTGCAGACACCGCCGATGCTCCTCTGATATCTCCATATCCGCCCCGCAGACCAGCGAAGGCACGCGGAAACATCCCCCTCCCGCATGCATAATGATCAAGGAAAACCGCGAAACACGAGAGGATCCTGTAGTCCAGGCCGCGTGGACGGGGCAATCGATGTTGATGTTGGCATGGGAGTGCTATTCGCCGGCGGTCACTCGTGCCACGTACTTGCCGTTGCCGCGCCCGTCTGCGAGCAGCTGGTGCACGGCGGGTACGCCGGCGAGTGAGTCGACCTCGGTGGCGGCAACGTCGAGCCGGCCGGTGGCGAGCATGTCCAGGACGCGGCGCAGGGCTGCGGCGACGCGCTCGGGAGCGGAAGCGCTCAGGCCGGTGATGCTGAACCCACCGATCGCGACGTTGCCGCCGATGAGCCTGCCTGCGGGCGGGAGCGGGGCGGGTTGCGCGCCGCCGGCGTTGCCGAACAGCACGATCCGCCCGCCGGGCGCCGTGACCGCCAGATCGACGTCGAGCATGCTGGTGCCAAGAGGATCCAGTACGACGTCGACGCCTTTGCCTCCGGTGGCCGCACGTACCGCCTCGACCAGATCGTCCCCACGGGCGATGGCGATGTCATAGCCGCTCTTGCGCGCCGAGTCGACCTTGTTAGGGCGGCCGACGGTGCCGATGAGCAGTCCGCCCCCTACCGTGGGCGCCACCTGCGCGAGAGCGCTGCCCACGCCACCGCTGGCCGAGTGCACCAGCACGCTGTCGGTAGAGCCGAGCCGGGCGGCGTCGGTCAGCAGGAGCAGGGCGGTCGTGAACACCATCGGAGCGCCCGCCGCCGAGAGCAACGAGACCTGGTCCGGTATTGCAACGGTGAGCGCCGCACGAGCGCGTGCGACCTCGGCCAGGCCGCCCCCAGAAGTGAACGCGGCCACCCGCTGCCCCACGGCGAGGTCGCCGACGTCCGCACCCACCTCGCGCACGGTCCCGGCAACTTCCAGGCCGGGCACGTACGGCCAGGCAGATGCGTATCCGGGGTCGCCGCGGCGCGCCATCACGTCCATGAAGTTCACCCCGGCGTAGGCGACATCGATGGTCACCTCTCCCGGGCCCGGACGTGGCTCGTCGATCTCCTGGACCTGAGTGCGGTCCGATCCCTGTGACGGTGCGGCCATCAGCAAAGCACGCATAACGGGCTCCTATTTCGACGTTCGTCGTACGACGAAAGTAGTATCATGCTTGTACGATGTCTGTAAAAGGAGGTGCGGGATGCCCCGGTCACACGGCCGCCGAGCAACATTGACCCACCCGGACACCGACCAGTTCGACGTGCTGGACGTGCTGCATGCGCTCGCCGACCCGACCCGCATGACCATCGTACGAACCCTGCGCGTCGATCCCGAGCGAGCATGCGGCACCTTCCCGGTCGACGTCGCGCCCTCCACGCTCACGCACCACTTCCGGGTACTCCGAGAGGCCGGCATCATCCACCAGCGCGAGGACGGCAACCGTCGCTGGACCACACTCCGCTTGGGGGATCTCGAGAACCGCTTTCCTGGTCTCCTGGACGCCATCGTCAATACGTACAACCGGCAGATCGCATCGACCACCGCCTGACAGCGGTCATGTGATCGCCACCACGAGCAGGCCCGCCCAGCGCGGCCCCTGCGGTCAGTATCGCCGTCGCGGGGCCACGTGCCCGGCTGCCAGCCGTCGATGGCGAAGGTGACCAGGGCGCCCAGCTGCCGGCCGTGGTCGAACGCGGACTCCGGGCAGGTCGGCGAGCCTGTCGCGCAGGCTGGCGGCCAGTGCGGGGGTACGGCGGGCGTGGCGTCCATGCCGACCTCGCGGGCGTAGCGTGCGGCGGCCGCGCAGCCGAGCACGAGGGCGTAGGGGAACTCCGAGTCCTCGAACCTGGCTGCCGTCTCGACGGGTTCGTAACGGCCGGGCTCCACCCAGCGCGCGCCGTACATGTCGATGAAGAGCGGCTCATAGCCGGCGCGCAGCACGCGGTCGGAGACGTACAGGAAGCCCGAACCGCGAGGTCCACGCAGGAACTTGCGGCAGGTGGCGGTGAGCATGAACGCGGGACCAGGCTCAGCGATCAGCTCGCGGACCGGCGGGTCCCCGGCCGCAGCCGATCTCGGCCACGTCGACCGGGTACTGGCCGACCGACTGGCAGGCGCCCGACCTTCGTTGGAGATGAAGTCGTTGCGGGTGGTCAGGATGACATCGTCGGCCTTGAACGGGATCGCCGACAAGGCGGTGGAGAACGCATGGGTTGCGCTACCGGCGAAGGCGATGTTCTCGGGAGTGCAGTTGATCAGGGCGGCGGTCTCGGTGTAGAACTCGCGCACCTGCTCGGCGCGGGCGGCCGAGGCCTCGTAGCCGCCGATGTGCGCTTCCAGCCGCAGGTGGTCGACCCATCGCGGCCAGCACGGGCGTGGCCAGCAGGCCGCAGCCGGCGTTGTTGAAGTGCACGATGTCGCCGGCGCCGGGGGTTTTCGCCGCCGAGCACGCGCATCGTCCAGTTACCCGCCTACGCGCCCGAACTGAACCCCGTCGAGGGCGACCAGCCCCCGGTCAGTGGCGTAGGAGCGTCAGGTTTGTCTGGCCATCGGCGACGGTGAGCTGGGCCTGGCCGCCGACCGGAAAAGTGGCCAAGGGGTTGGTATGGCCGACGTCGATGTTGGCCAGGACGGGGATGCCGGTCAGTATCGGCTGGGCGTCGATGATCTGTTCCAGCAATGGGCGGGTCATATTGCTGGCGCGCTGGAACCGTCCGATCGCCAGTCCTCGAATCCCCGGAGCGTCGGGAAGCTGGAGCAGCGAGGTCAGATTGCGGGCGAAGGTCGCCGGCTGTGACTCGAAGTCGTCCTCGATGATCAATATCGCGTCGGCAAGGGCTGGCATGTAGGGAGTGCCTTGCAGCAGGTTGAGGGTGCACAGATTGCCGCCGACGATCCGCCCTTCGGCGATGCCGGGCCGGATCGGCCACCATCCCTCGTTGGGTGTCAGTTCGCGCTTGTCCTGGTCGAGGAACCAGAGATCGTCGCTCCATTGTGCTGCCGGGGTCAGGGTGATCGGGGCGGTGTCGAACGTGACCGAGGTGAACCAGCGCAGGGTCTGCTCGAGGTGGTCTCGCATCCCGAAGGTCGACCAGTGCGGGCCGGAGTAGGTGACCAACCCGGTGCGGGTGAGGATGGCGTTCTGCAGCGCCGTGATATCGGAGTATCCGCACAAGATTTTCGGGTTGGCGCGGATCAATTCCCAGTCCAGGTACGGCAGGAGCTCATTGGAGTTGTAGCCGCCGATGACCGTCAGAATCGCCGCGACCGATGGATCCGCGAATGCCTCGTGCAGGTCGGTGACGCGTGAGGCGATGCTGGAGGAGTTGAACGCGTCTCGCTCGTCGACATGGCTGCCATAGGAGAGCGTCAGGCCAAGTTCGGCGAAACGGGAGTTGATGATGTCGGTGTGGTCGTGTTCCATCACGAACGCGCGGGACACGGCCGGCGCCACCACTCGTATGACGTCACCATCGGTCAGCTTGGGAGGGAAGATCACATCCATCATTGCCGGAGTGTAACGGGGGCGGGGGCAATCTGGCGCTCCCATTCGTTGGCTGTCTCTGCCGCGTATTGGGTGGGATCGGGTATCGCCGAGTTCCCGGTGCGCGTCCCTGACGACGAAGTACGGCTGCTGCTCATCAGTGACACGATCAATGTGACCGACGGTGCCAGTCGGGAGGCGTGTGCGTCGTCGGCAGGGTGGTCAGGAGATCGACGCATTCGCGGGCGCAGCACGGAAAGGGTCGATAATTGATCTTCGGCCTCGACCTTTCGAGCGCCTGGCTTCGGGAGGTGGAGCATGACAAGTCACAGGGCGGTGAGGTGGGTAGCGGTCGCCGCAGTATTGGGCGTGGCCGCGTCGGGATGTGGAGCACAACCGGCCAACATCGCAGCCCGGACCGCCACATCCGTATCTCCTCCGCCGAGTGCGTCCGCGTCGGCGTCGTTATCCGTGTCTCCCTCGCCGAGTGCGTCCGCGTCGGCGTGGCTGGATGTGAGGATCATGAAACGGGGGCAGGAGGACAAAACTCCCAATCCCGGTTCGGGCGCGGGCGACCCACGGCTGGTCGCAGCCCTGCTCACTCGCTTCCGAGACGTGCGGGAGTGGTCGTACGTGCCGGGTGCCGTCGTTGCGTTGCCCGTCGCCGACCTGGAGTCCACTTTTATTCCACTGCGCCAGATCAGCACCCCTTTTGTGGGGCCGGAGGAGTGCGACAAGTGGACCGCCGGAATGTGGTTCGAGGTGCTGCGTAGGTACAACACCGCAGGTGCGCAGATGGCCGTCACCGCGATCACCGAGTCCGTCCCCAACTCAGGGACGCAGCACCTGCGACGGCCCGAGGGTGCGGGCTTCCACGAGGCGATCATCACC
Source organism: Nonomuraea sp. NPDC048901 (assembly GCF_040649695.1). Classification (NCBI taxonomy): domain Bacteria; kingdom Bacillati; phylum Actinomycetota; class Actinomycetes; order Streptosporangiales; family Streptosporangiaceae; genus Nonomuraea; species Nonomuraea sp. NPDC048901. Next base: position 44,432 of record NZ_JBEZFW010000005.1, read on the forward strand.
GGCTCCCCGGACATGCTGAACCGTCTTGGGGATCCGAGTCTGCCCGCGCGATGCCGCCACTTGTCCGATGCGGACGTCGGATCCGGAGACATCCAGCCGATAGATGTTCCACGCCTGGGCGAACGAGCCTGGGCCTATCGCATCACCGGCAGCGGGAAGGTCCCCATCTGGCACTGGGTGGAGGTGATCCAGACCTCGCGGTATCTGCTGGAGATCCGGATCCCGAATCAGGAACCGCGCCCTCGCGCCAATCCCGCCAAACTGCTCCCCCAGATCGCCCAAGAGGCCTATGAAAAGGCGGAGGCGGCACTCCACTAGCTGCCTCGCTGAACTCTTCGCATCCATACGCCCCTGACCCAGCCGCCGCGGGAGGGCCTGGCTTGACCGGTGGTGCCAGAAGCTGTCAGTTCGGCGCTTCGTCTATTCCTGGCCTGAGAGGTACTGGCGTGCTCTCCCTCACGCGGCCGAGGCTTCCTAAGGTGGAGTCATGAGCACCACTTCTCTCCAGTTGAACAACGGCGTCGTGATGCCGGCTCTCGGCTTCGGCGTCTTCCAGTCGTCTCCGGAAGAGACCGCCGCGGCGGTCGAGACCGCGCTGAAGACTGGCTACCGGCACATCGACACCGCCGCCGCGTACGGCAACGAGCGCCAGGTGGGCGAGGGCATCCGCCGTTCGGGGCTGGACCGCTCGGAGGTGTTCATCGAGACCAAGGTCTGGGTGAGCGACTACGGGTACGACCAGACCCTGCATGCCTTCGACAAGGCCGCCGGGAAGCTCGGTGTGGAGCAGATCGACCTGCTGATCCTGCACCAGCCGGCGCCGAAGGGATTCGAGGCGACCATCGCCGCCTATCGAGCGCTCGAGAAACTTCTGTCCGACGGGAAGGTCCGCTCCATCGGGATCAGCAACTTCATGCCCCGGCACCTGGCCGAGCTGATCGAACGCACCGATGTCGTGCCCGCGGTGAACCAGATCGAGCTGCACCCCTACTTCACCCAGCCCGAGGTGCAGAAGGCCGACGCGGAGCACGGCATCCTCACCCAGGCGTGGTCGCCCATCGGCGGCATCACCTTCTATCCCGGCTGGGGCGAGCACCGCAGAAGCGTGCTTTCCGATCCGGTGCTGCGTGAGATCGCGGACGCGCACGGGAAGACTCCGGCCCAGGTGATGCTCCGCTGGCACCTGCAGCAGGGGCGTTCCGCCATCCCGAAGTCCGTCAATCCCGCCCGCATCGCCGAGAACTTCGACGTGTTCGACTTCGAACTGTCAGCCGAGGAGATCGCCCGCGTCGACGCGCTCGACACCGGCGTGCGCAGCGGTCCGGACCCCGACGAGCGGGACCCGATCAGCCTGGGGATCGTCATCCCTGAGGCGTAAGCGCCGCTTCGCCTGACGACCGTGAAACGCTCGGAGCCGTATATGACTACCGGGTCACCTGACCGTCTTCCAGGGAGGATATTTCCCCTACGTGCGTGCGGGTGAGGGCGAGGAGGCGGTCGTCTTAGCCGGTGATCTGTCCGGCGGGGAAACGTGGACTGCCGAGGTATGTCCACCCGGTGTAGCCCGGCTTGTAGACGCCTGGTTCGAGATACTTGAACCATCTGAGCTCGCCACTGCGGAGCAGGATGTAAAAGACGCCCCGGTAGGCCGTCTCGTCCTGGTGGATCAGCCATCCGGTGCCGTTGGGTTCGTAATCGTCTCTGAACCAGGTCCGGCCGCCTTTCTCGGGTGCGTGCTGGCGGTGCCAGTACAGGTCTCCGCGTGCGTCGATGGTGAACAGGACGCCGTCTTCCAATGCGATGATGCGGCGGTAGCGTTGCCAGCCCCGCTTGACCACCTTGCAGCGCCCGGCGTTCACCCATGGTTCGACAGCGTCGGGTCCCAGATAGCGATACCAGCAGAGTCGGCCGTTGGGCAGGAGGCCGTAGAAGATCTGATCCGAGCCGTTTCCGGGGGCGGCGGTGAAATCCCTGAATGCGTTGAACCCGTGCCCGATGCCCTGGCCGGAGTCGGCTTCCATACGTGCGCCCGGCTGATATTTGAAGAGGAACAGGTCGCCTGACGCGTCCACCCCATAAAGGGAACCGTCCGCTCCTGCCTCCAGCCAGCGGAATCGGTTCCAGCCGCCGCCAAGTTCCTCTCCCTTTGGGGCCAGCCACTTGGCGCCGCCGTTCTCGGGATCGGTGTGGACGAATCGGCGGAGGGTTCCGTCGGCGAAGATCGCGTAGAGCACGCCGGAACCCGCATAGGTGATCTTTCTCGCCTTTGCGAAGGATGGGAGCGTCTGCGCCACCTTCGCGGTCTGCGAGGGTGGTGTGTCATCGCCGAGGAAGCGCACATAGGCGGGTATCGCGGCGATGGCTGGGATCAGCACGGCTCCGGCCAGCCACATCAAGAACGTGTGGCGATCGACCCGCCGGTGAGGCTCCTCTTCTCGGGCTGATTTCTCTTTCTGCGGCTCTTTCTGTGTCCGGGGGCGGGCGGCGGTGCGGGCACGGGAACGTGGTGGCATCGGAGGTTCTCGTCCGGGGGAAGGGCGAGTCCAATGACAACATGTCGTCGCTCTCCGCGCTAGCGTAATCACGAAAAGTGAGCATGAGTCGGGAGAGGCCTGGGGCCGGGGGAGCGCGAGGGGGCTGGCAAGCCCCCTCGCTAAGGGCGAAGCCCCCAGTGAGGCTGCCCGAGCGCAGCGAGGACCATGCCTGTCGGGGGTCGAAGGGGGCGGCAGCCCCCTGGGAGGCGCTGCCCGAGCCATGGGCGCGCAGCGCCTCCGCAATGAGGACCTTGCCTTAGGAGGTGGTTTCGCGCCACCTGTTGGTGATGGGGAGGCGGCGGTCGCGGCCGAAGTTCTTCGGGGTGATCTTCGGGCCCGGCGGGTACTGCCGGCGCTTGTACTCCGCCGTGTCCACCAGCCGGATGATGCGCGTCACCAGGGCGGGGTCGTGGCCGGCCGCGATGAGCTCCTGTACGCCCATGTCCTTCTCGACGTAGTCGTCGAGCAGCCGGTCCAGCACCTCGTACGGCGGCAGCGAGTCGGTGTCGCGCTGGTCGGGACGCAGCTCGGCGCTCGGCTCCTTGGTGATCGAGTTCTCCGGGATGGGCCGCTCGGCGTCGAGGCGGAACGACGGGTCGCCGTGGGCGTTGCGCCAGCGGGACAGCTCCCACACCATCGTTTTCGGTACGTCCTTGATCGGGGCGAAGCCGCCCGCCGAGTCGCCGTACAGCGTGGAGTAGCCCGTCGCCAGCTCGCTCTTGTTGCCGGTCGTCAGCACCAGGTGGCCGTGTTCGTTGGACAGGCCCATGAGGATCGTGCCGCGGACGCGGGCCTGCAGGTTCTCGGCGGCCAGCCCGGACAGGTCGATCTCCTTCTCGAAGGCGTCGACGATCTCGCCGATCGGCACCACCTGGGCGTTGATGCCCTGCCTGCGTACCAGCTCTTCGGCGTCGCCGAGCGAGTGGTCGGAGGAGTAGCGCGAGGGCATCAGCACCACGTGGACCCGATCGGGCCCGATCGCGTCGGAGGCGATGGTCGCGGTCAGCGCCGAGTCGATGCCGCCGGACAGGCCGAGGATCACCGACTGGAAGCCGTTCTTGACCACATAGTCGCGTACGGCCAGCACCAGCGCCGAGTAGACCTCCGCGTGCGGGTCCAGGCGCTCGGCCACCGGCGCGGGCACGGGCTCGCGCGGCTCGACCGGGTCGGACGACAGCACCAGGCGGTCCACGGTGATGGTGGAGCCGTCGCCGGCGTCGTACGGGAACGACCCGGTCTCGGCGGTGGAGACCGGGAGATCCAGGTCCACCACGAGCAGCTCCTCGCGGAACTGCCCGGCGCGCGCCACCAGCTCGCCGGCCGCGTCCACCACGATCGAGTCGCCGTCGAAGACCAGCTCGTCCTGCCCGCCGACCTGGTTGACGTAGACGAGCGCGCACCCGGCCTCACGCGCCCTGCGCGCGCACAGCTCCAGGCGTACGTCGTCCTTCTCCTTCTCGTACGGCGAGGCGTTGGGCGCCACCAGCAGACCGGCGCCGGCCTGGCCGACCACGGCCACCGGGCCGCCCTCCTGCCACAGGTCCTCGCAGACCGCGATCGCCACGTCGACCCCGTGCAGCCGGAAGATCGGCAGCCGGTCGCCGCGCACGAAGTAGCGGTATTCGTCGAACACGCCGTAGTTGGGCAGGTGGTGCTTGGCCGTGCGGACGACGACCTCGCCCCGGTGGAGCACCGCGGCGGCGTCGAGCGAGGCGCCCTTGGGCTGGCCGATGCGCGGCGCGAGCCCCGCCCGGTCGACGTAGCCGACGACCACGGGCAGCTCGCCCAGCCCCTCCTCTCGCAGCCTGAGCGCGACCTCGCCCAGCGTCCTGATGCTGGCGTCCACGAAGGATGTACGCAGGACCAGGTCCTCCACCGGATAGCCGGTCAAGAACATCTCCGTGAACACGACGAGGTGCGCGCCGCGGTCCGCGGCGTCGCGGGTCCACGTGAGCAGTCGGTCGGCGTTGCCGGAGAGGTCGCCTACGGTCGGTTTGGTCTGTGCCAGCGCGATACGGAGTTGTGCCACAAAGGTCAGCCTAGTACGGTGCCGTTTTTATCGTCCAAGCGACGAAAAGTGGGCTCGCTCACAGAGCCGGCTGGAGGGCGCGCCGCCTGATCGCCGGGCCGAGCGCCAGCATGGCCACCGCCGACAGCAGCCCGACGCCGCCCACCGTGAACCACAGGGCCTGCGGCCCCACGTCCAGCAGCGCTCCACCGGCCAGCGGCGCCAGCACCGAGGCGACCGACCACGCGAATCCGAACAGCCCCGAATACCGCCCCCGCAGGTGCGCGGGCGCCAGCGCCGCGACGATGGTCCCCGCGATGCCCGCCGTCATGATCTCGCCGGCCGTCCAGACGGCGATGGTGACGCCCAGCCAGACGGCGTCGGTGACGAAGGCGGTGAGCGCGAATCCGGCCCCCGTGATGGCCAGCCCCAGCGCGAGCGTCCTGGCGGCGTCCAGGCGGCCGATCCAGCCGGACACCAGCGGCTGCACGATGACGATCAGCACCCCGTTCAGCGCCATCGCCACGCCGAACTCCCCGGTGGACAGTCCCGCCTGCTTGACCATCGCGACCGGCAGCATGGTCACCGTCTGCATGTACACCAGCGCCTGCCCCAGCACGACGAGCGTGAAGGCGACCATCACCCGGTCACGCAGCACGACGCCGAACCCGCCCGCCGACTCCCGCTCGGCCGTGCGGGTCTCGGGAACCGCCCGCCAGACCAGTACGGCGAAGATCACGCTGCTGACGGCGTCGATCCAGAACAGCCAGCCGAACCCGAGCTGGGCCAGCCACCCGCCCGCCGTCATCCCGACCGCGTAGCCGAGGTTGATGGCCCAGAACAGCAGTCCGTACGCCCTGGGCCGCTCCACCGGCGAGACCAGGTCCGCCACCAGCGCGTTGGACGCGGGCCGGTAGGCGTCGACCACCAGCCCCAGCACGAACATCGAGGTCGTGATCGCGGCCAGGGAGGTGCTGTATCCCAGGCCCAGCATCGCGGCCGCGGTGGCGATCATGCTGCCGGACAGCGTGGCCCGCCGCCCGATCCGGTCGGTCAGCCACCCGCCGAGCAACTGCGAGATCAGCGACCCCGCGCCGAACACGGCCATCACGAGCCCCGCGCCCGCCACCGAGACGCCTCTGGCCTGTGTCAGATAGACGCCGGTGAACGGCATCACCATGGTGCCCAGGCGGTTCACCAGCGTGCCACTCCACAGGGCCCAGAACGGCCGGGGGAGCCCGCCCACCTGGGACCTCAGGAACGATTGCTTCTCAACAACAGTGCTAGTCATGGGACTAAGACTGAGCTTTCGCCTTTGGTGGCCGCGAACGATTTAGGGCACACTAAAAGGTATGTCGGTGATGTGGGTGATGCGGCCTGAGGACGTCGCGCGGATCAGGTTCGCGTTCTCGCCGATGTGGGAGCTGGTCGCCAGCCTGCGTACGCTGCAGGACCCGGCCAGGCAGTCGATCCACCTGCCGTGGATCAAGTGCGTGCGCCCCCGCCTCGCGGCGCTGGACCTGACCGAGCTGTTCGCGCTCGTCCCGCCGAGCGGCTATCTCGCCGACTTCATCACGCCGCCGCCCGACACGCCGCTGCCGGACTTCACCGCCGAGCTGGATCGCGTACGGCTCACTCCGCCCGAACGGGCCCGCGCCGAGGCGGCCGAGGTACGGGGAACCGACCCGGCGGTGATCGAACGGTTCATGGATGATCCGGCGGCGGGCGTGGCCCGGGTCGCCGACGCGCTGCAGGCCTACTGGGAGACGTGCTTCGCCGAGTTCTGGCCGCGCGTCTACGGGCTGCTGGAGCGCGACGTGCTGCGCAGGTCGCGGCAGCTGGCCCAGGGCGGTGCCCGCGAGCTGTTCGCGGCGCTCGATCCGGCCGTGGAGTGGACGGGGGAGCGGCTGCACATCGACCGGCCGTGGTGCACGATGGACAGGGACGGCGCCGGGCTGCACGGCGACGGGCTGGTGCTGGTGCCGAGCGCGTTCTACTGGCCGTCGGTGGCCGTGATGTCGGCCCCGTACCAGTCGATGCTGGTCTATCCGGTGCTGGGCGTCGGGACGCTGTGGGAGCAGGGCCCGCCGCCCGCGCCCGAGGCGCTGGCGGCGCTCATCGGGCGCAGCCGGGCGCGGATCCTGCTCGCGCTGGCCGAGCCCAGCACGACCTCGGCGCTGGCCGGGCGCATGTCGCTCACGCCCGGCGCGGTCAGCCAGCACCTCGGCGTACTCAGCGGCGGCGGGCTGGCCGTCGGGATGCGCGTCGGCAAGCAGGTCGTGTACCGCCGCACCGCCGCGGGCGACGCGCTGGCCGCGAGCACGCCCGCAATGCCGGTCACGCCGGCCCCCACGCCCGCAATGCCGGTCACGCCCGCCCCCACGCTTGCTCCCACGCCCGCCATCGCCGGTCGTCAGGTGTAGCGGGTCGACTCCAGGAGCCAGTCGAGGTGGGCGCGCGGCGCGGCCAGGTAGGCGCACGCCACCTTGCTCACGTCGCGCGCCAGCCTGGGCGTGAGCGTGTCGAGCGGCAGGCTCCGGGCCGCCTCGTGCATGTCCTGGCAGCGCTCGGCGATCCGGTCGAGCACCCAGGCCGTGGCCTCCGGCTGGTCCAGGCCGAGCTGGTGCATCACGACCACGACGAGGTTGTGCCCGTCGCCGCGTTCCTTGGGCAGTGAGGCCACGTCGTTGCACCAGGCGGTCACGTCGGTACAGGCGTCGACGAGCTGCTGCCACGGCTCGCAGGCGTGCACCCACGCGGGCACCTCCACGCGCAGGCACGGCTCCACGAGGTCGTAGAGGTACGGGCCGACGGTCCCCCTGCGCAGCGCCGGATACTGCTCCAGGGTCGGTACGCGGCCCGTGGCGCGGTTCTCGGCCTCGATGCGGCAGGCGTCGTGCTGACGCCGCAGGTTGGCCGCGAACCTGCTCCGCCACAGGTCGCTCATCCGGGCGCTGGTCACCCGCCACAGGTCGGCGAAGGCCGCCTCCAGCGGATGGGCCGCGCCGCCCGCCAGCAGGCCCTGGAAGACCTCCAGCCGGCCCGGCCCCTCGTCGAGCTCGTCGTCGAGGTTGAACAGCCAGGTCAGCCACTGCGCGAACAGCGCCGCCGCGGCCGCGTCGAACTCGGCGAACGCGCGGCCCGCCATGCGGTGGAACCCCACACCGGGACCCGCGTGGAGATGGGTCCGCCGGGCCCAGTCAAGAACGGCCGCCTCGATCGCGTACACGGCCGGATGCATGCGGCAGGGCTCCGCCATGCCGGGCACCCGCTCGGTGAGCACCAGCAGCGTGGTGGCGGCGGGCGCCCCGCGGCGCGGTCCGGGAGCCAGCGGCTTCCACTGCAGCATGGACCTCAGGGCGGTGCGCACCGAGGTGATCACGTCGGTGCTCATAGGGGACCAAAGAGCCAGTTGCCCGCGGCGCTCGGGTCGTCACTGACGTAGTACTGCCAGGCGGCCACGATCAGCTCGTCCACGGTCAGCACGCCCCTGCCCGCCCGGTCGAGCCGGTCGAACGCCTCGTCCACGTCGTCGTAGGCGGTGCCGAAGGCGCTCAGCAGCGTACGGAACTCGCGGGGCCCGATCAGGCCGTCGCCGTCGTCGTCGCAGAGGTCGGCCACGGCCGCCGTGGCCGGCCGGAACACCGGGTCGTACAGGTCGCCCTCGACGAACGCCGCCGCCATGCCTTCGCGGAACTCCTCCCGCAAGATCTGGCAGTCGGCGTCCCGGCCGAGCACTTCGGACAGAGTCGACCAGATCCCGTCGAAACCGGCGACGAGATCGCTGCCGGTGACCGAGGTTGGGGACTCTCCGAATCCCACCAGGAGCCGTGCACCCAACCCCAGCAGGTCCACACGCTCGATGACGCCCCCGTCGCCCGCGTCGATGTGGTCGAAAGCCCTATCAAGCTTGTGATTGAGCAGGTCGATAGCCACCAATGCCTCCCCCGAGACTGACTGCGTGATCACGATAGGTCCGGCCGGGCTCTTTGTCAGCGAGGCTCGCACCGGGACCCCACGTAACGTGTGCGAAACACGGACACGGCATCCTGATAGGGAACTCAGTACTGTCTTCGCTAGGGGATGCTTTGGACCGCCAGCAGGAGTTCGTGCTCCGCACGCTCGAGGAACGCGACATCCGGTTCATCCGGCTCTGGTTCACCGACGTTCTCGGCTTCCTGAAGTCGGTGGCGATAGCCCCGGCCGAGCTCGAAGGCGCCTTCGCCGAGGGCATCGGCTTCGACGGCTCGGCCATCGAGGGCTTCGCCCGGGTCTACGAGGCCGACATGCTGGCCAAGCCGGACCCGGCGACGTTCCAGATCCTGCCGTGGCGCAGTGAGACGCCGGGCGCGGGCCGCATCTTCTGCGACATCCTCATGCCGGACGGCTCGCCGTCGCACGCCGACCCGCGCTGGGTGCTCAAGCGCACGCTCGCCAAGTGCGCCGACATGGGCTTCACCTTCTACACCCACCCGGAGATCGAGTTCTTCCTGCTGAAGAACCGGCCCGAGCCGGGTCAGCGCCCCGAGCCGATCGACTCCGGCGGCTACTTCGACCACACCCCGCACAGCTCGGGCCACGACTTCAGGCGCCAGGCGATCATGATGCTGGAGTCGATGGGCATCTCGGTCGAGTTCAGCCACCACGAGGGCGCGCCCGGCCAGCAGGAGATCGACCTGCGCTACGCCGACGCGCTCACCACGGCCGACAACATCATGACCTTCCGGCTGGTGATGAAGGAGGTCGCGCTGGAGCAGGGCATCTGGGCCTCCTTCATGCCCAAGCCGTTCACCGAGCACCCGGGCTCCGGCATGCACACCCACATGTCGCTGTTCGAGGGCGACCGCAACGCCTTCTACGAGGCCGGCGCCGACTACCAGCTCTCCAAGACCGGCCGCTCGTTCATCGCCGGGCTGCTCAAGCACGCCGCCGAGATCACGGCCATCACCAACCAGTGGGTCAACTCCTACAAGCGCCTCTGGGGCGGCGCGGAGGCCATCGCGGGCCAGGGCGGCGAGGCGCCGTCCTACGTCTGCTGGGGCCACAACAACCGGTCCGCGCTGGTACGAGTGCCGATGTACAAGCCGCACAAGGGCGGCTCGACCCGCATCGAGTTCCGCTCGCTCGACTCGGCCTGCAACCCCTACCTGGCCTTCGCGCTGATCCTCTCGGCCGGCCTGAAGGGCATCGAGGAGGGCTACGAGCTCCCGGCCGCCGCCGAGGACAACGTGTGGACGCTCACCAGCGCCGAGCGGCGCGCCCTGGGCATCCAGCCGCTGCCGCAGTCGCTGGACGAGGCCATCGCGGTCATGGAGCAGAGCGAGCTGGTGGCCGAGACGCTGGGCGAGCACGTCTTCGACTTCTTCCTGCGCAACAAGCGGGCGGAGTGGCGCGACTTCCGCCGCCAGGTCACGGAGTTCGAGCTTGGCCGCTACCTGCCGGTCCTGTAAGCGCGGGGCGGCGGGTCCGTCGTGACACCCGCCGCCCGAGCTTCGCGCCCGACGGTGTCGGTGCCGCACCTCGGCTTGGTGTCAACAGGTCGTATCGACATTTTCCAGAACGAGTTAAATCGTCGGCTTCCCCAGAGTACCGCCGAGGGTGCCGGGTATCCACCTGCCGGAAACCTGGATTAGGGCGGCGAATTGTCCCAGAAAGCGGGACTGACGCCGCCCTTGCCGACGACTCGACGGAGGACGACTCGTGACCATTACGCCGACTTTGCAGGCACCGCCATTTCCCGGCGTCATCAAAAAGCCTCAGGAGGGCGAAGCCGTAAAGAAATGGCAGCAGCGGATTCAGGACCGCGGCTGGCACATCAAAGTAGACGGGATCTATGGACCAGAGAGCGAGCGTCTCTGCAAGAACTTCCAGGCCGAGAAGCACCTGCAGGTCACCGGCATCGTCGACGAGACGACGTGGGACAAGACGTGGACGGCCCCGAGCGCGGTGGCCCCGCCGTTCCCCGGTCGCGTCCTCATGCAGCCGCCGATCATGAACGGCGAGGATGTGCGGCAGTGGCAGGACGAGATTAACAAGCGCGGCTGGCCCCTCATGGTCGACGGGAGCTACGGGCCAAAGAGCGAAGAAATCTGCCGCCAATTCCAGAAAGAGCACGCTCTCGTGGTCGACGGTCGCGTCGGGCGGAACACATGGACCAATACCTGGGTAGAGACGATCTGAACTCGCTTGCCGAAAGTCGGAGCGAAAGTCGTACTTTCGCTTAGTTCAGACCTCGTCCGGCCAGGGCGGCCCTTCACCAGCAAAATGCGGTGAGGGGCCGCGCGCGTCGATACACTCCGCATCCTCTGCAGGCGGCGCCTGCCGGCGCGGCCTCCGCCGTTTTCGCGTGGTCGATCTCCGGCCCGGCGATTCGCTCAAACCGCGTCGACGCGCCAGGCGAGCACGCGGCCGTATCGCGACTGGCCGTACACGTGCAGTTCCCCGCGGATGGTCGCCGCGGCCACGGAGCGTACCGGGCGGGCGAACGCGCCCAGGACGGCCACCCGGCGCCGCGGGGCGGCGGCGTCCCACAGCGTCACCGTGCCGTCCTCGGTCCCGGTCACCAGCAGGACCCGATCGTCGTGCTCGACCAGGCTCAGGCAGGTGACGGTCGAAGTGTGCGGGATCCACTCCCGGAGCTCTCCGGCGGCGGCGTCCCAAAGGTGTACATACCTCCCGCTGCCGACGGCGAGTACGTCGTGATCGGCGATGTGACTCATGGCCAGGCCCGCACCGGCGTCGTCCACGCCGAGCGTCCGGATGTGCCGGCCGGTCAGCGGGTTCCACAGGTCCACCTCGCCGTCGCGCCGCGTGGCCAGCACCGGCTGATCCCCGGCCCGGCCGAAGGCGCTCTCGCTCAGCGCGAACCCCCACCTGGGCAGCTTGGCCACGCACTCCTGGGTGACCGGGTCCCACACCTCGGCGCCGGCGGCGAGCAGCGCCCGGCCGTCGACCTCGCCGAAGGCGAGAGCGGTGGGTGAGGAGTGGTCCAGGCCGCCGAAGGTGACCCGGCCGCCCTCGGCGTCGTCCTTCCGCGCGATCCCGCGGATCTTGCTCAGCGGCTGCCACAGCATGGTGCCGTACGAGGCACAGCCACTGCTCGCGATGTACGGCCGACCGGCCACCTGCCCGGCCGTCAAGCCTCGGCAGCAGTGGTCGTAGGGCGAGATGTCGCAGTCGTGGCCACGGCCGCTCTGGCGGCAGCCCACTGAGCCGATCTTCTTCCCGTCCGCCGCGTCCACCAGGAGCACGGTGTCGCTGTGCGTGCCGACGGCCAGGGCGGGCGTGCCTTGCTCCGTGGTGAACAGCGCCAGCCCTGACCCGCCGTAGCCGGTCCGCCGGTGCTGGTGCGGCGTCTGCGCGTCCCACACCTGCACCGTCCCGTCGAGCCCGCCCGTGGCCAGGCAGAGACGTCCCGCCAGGCTCCCGAAGGCGGCGGTCGTGATCAGGCGGGTGTCGGCGTCCAGGTCGATGTCCGTCTTGTGGCCTGGGTGGCTGATCACCGCCTTCGCGGGCCGTTCCCACTTCTTGCCGGTGTCGGTGTGGTTCGCCACGAGCATGACGTTCCGCCCGGCGTGGGTCGTCATGGCCACCGGTCCCTGGTCGCGGTCGAACCCTCGGCCGCGGGACTTGTCGCGGAGGTCGTCCAGTTTCAGGTAGACCAGTTCGCGGCTTTGCACCGTGTAGCCGGGCGGGTGTTCGATGCGGACCACCACACCGACCTCGGGCCGGCCGTTCTCCTCGCCTATCAGTAGGGGCGGAGTGAGGCCGTCCTGCTCCATGTCCTCCCAGATGTCGTCCAGTTCGGCCGTCGCCAGTCGCTCGCCGGTGGTGACGTCCCACACGTGCAGCTCGTACGGGGACAGGGCGGCCAGCACCGTCCGCTCGCCCAGCTTCGTCACACCGAGGTCGAGTACCGCGTCCCGCTCCTCCGCGCGCAGTGCGCGTACGAGCTCGCCGGTGGCCGGATCCAGCAGGTCGACGCGCCCGTCCTCGTCGTCCTCCGGGTAGCCGCGGTTGTAGAAGCCGATGGCTACGGCGAGCAGCGTCCGCCCACCCTCGGCCTCGACGAAGGCCAGGGCTGTCGGGTAGCCGCCGGTCAGGTCGCGGGTGAATCCGCTCGCTCCGGTGAGCGGATTCCAGGTACGGATCGTGCCGCCGTCGTCGCCGCCGGCCAGCATCGGGTGGCCGTCCACCACGCCGAACACCAGGGCGCGGACGCTCGCCGTATGACCTTCTAGGTCCGGCGCGGCCTGGTCGGAATGGCCCTCCAGCTCCGATCCGGACTGGTCGAACACGGCGCGCAGCCGTACCACGTGGTCGTCGCCGCCGCTGGCCACCAACGTGCGGCCCTCGAACTCGCCCACCGCCACCGCCCAGACCGGGCCGTCGTGCCGGGCCGGGCACACGTGGAAGGCCGTGGGTTGTTCGCCGGTCTCCCACGCCAGGGTCCAAGTCCCCGGCTCTGCCGAGTCCAATGCCGCCAGGGCCTCCGGTTCCTCGGCGGCGGCGGTCGCGCGCAGGAACTCGAGCCGTTCAGAGCCGGGCAGCGTGCGGAGCCGCGGGAGCGCCCGGCGATAGGCCCGCAGCAAGGCCGGTGGCCAGGACCCGTCGAGCGCGCCGTGCGGGAGCGCCGGACCGGCCTCGATCAACGAGGTGAGATCGAGCGGCATGGGCGCTGTCCCTCCTCTTGCGCTCGATCCTCTTGCGCTCGATCAGAACCTAATGATCGTGATCGCCAAGGTATGGCGGGCTTCGCCGAATCGTGATCATCTGGGCAGCGGTCATCACCTCTCCCTGGTGGAACCGGCGCATCATTTGGGTCCCGAGCGTCGGCTCGGGTGGATGGCGCGGCGGTCACTGGAACGCGTAGCACTCCACTTCGGCTCGGCGATACGACAGGTGCTTGGCCACGGAGTCCCGCACGCACGCGCGTTCGTTCGCGCTCAGCCGCAACATGCCGCACACGGTCACGCTGGAATAGGTGCGGCAATCCAGCGAGGGATCGACCTCCCCGACGCGGTAGTTCGCCCTGACCGCCGCGCGGCACTCCGAACGTGCCTGCGATGTGTTGGCGTACCTGCATTGATGCAGCAGGACCTCGTACTGGGATTCGCTGACCTGGTGGCGGTCGCCGTCCCAGGCGGGGATCGTTCCGAACATGGGGAGCAGCCACAACCCGGCGGTGGCGATGATGAATTTCATGGCTTCCCTCCAACACGCGCGAGGCACTGCCGGGGAGATGTCGCAGTCCACATCACCTGCTGAGCTACCCAAGCCAGGATATTTCAGTCGCAGGTCGTGGCCTCGTGGCAGCCGGTCCCACGGTTCGGCCCACGTTGAGGAACGGAGTAACCGCCCATGGCGGTGCCGTTCAGGAAGTCGCGGCTCTGTTTCTCCAGATTCGCTCCTGGATCACCCGCCCTCCCCGCCGCAGGTCGTGATGGCTAGCTTGATCGGGAGCTCACGCCTGATGCGGCGCCCCCTCGGCGAGGGGCCGCCGCGTCGTTGGATCAGAAGTACTTCGAGGTCAGGTCCGTCGTCGGCCAGGTGGTGATCTTGACGGCGTTCATCTGGTCGTCGATCACGTCGAAGTCCGGCGTCCCCGTCTCCTCGCGCCGGTTGAACACCGCCGCGTAGCTCCAGCCGTTCTGCAGCCGCGCCAGGTACGAGAACGTGCCCGGCATCGAGCCGTTGTGCCAGGTGTTGAGGTGCCCGGTCACCTGCCGGACCCACCAGCCGCCGCCGTACCAGGAACCGGAGGAGGTGACGCCGGTCTCCGGCTTGGCGAACAGTTTGGCGATCGACGCCGTGCTCAGCACCGTGCCCGGCCGGTCGAAGGCGAGCGTCCAGCGGACGAGGTCCACGGCCGAGGCCAGCCAGCCGCCGTTGGCGTCCTGGTTGGGCATGTTGAAGCCGCCGTACGGGTACGGCACGACGGTGCCCGACTCGTCCATGACGGTCTTGTTCGTGTACTGGGACTGGTACATCACCTCGCCGGCCGCGGCCTCGGTCCTGAGGCTCTTGCCGAGGCGCATCCGGGTGATGCCGAGGGGCTTGAGCAGCTTCGTCTTGACGTACGTCTCGTACGACATGCCCGACACCTTCTCGATGATCCGGCCGAGCAGCATGTAGCCGTAGTTGCTGTAGACCATCTTCGAGCCGGGGGCGAAGTCGAGCGGCCGGCCAGTGGCGTACTTGATGATCTCGGCGTGGCCGATCGGCAGCGGCACGTCCAGCGCGGCCGAGATCGTGTGGTCCAGCCAGAGCTGGTCCTGCTTGGAGGTGTCGCGGTCCCAGCCGCCCAGGTGCTGCATCAGCCGGAGCACGGTGACCTGGTTCATCCGGGTGTCGGCGGGGGTGAGGCCGAGCAGCGTGGTCACCTTGGCCGAAAGGCTCAGCTTGCCGTCCTGCACCAGCCGCATGATGGCGGCGGAGGTGATGTTCTTGCTCAGGCTGGCGATGCGGAACAACGACGTCGGAGTGACGGCGGGGATCGCCTGGGCGCCGGTGTTGTAACGATAGCCACGGGCCAGGACGATCTTTCCGCTCTTCATGACCGCCAGCTGGGCGCAGGAGATCTCGCGTTCCTTCACGAAGGTCTTGATCACGTTGTCGAACCCGGCCAAGGACGCGGGAGCGGTCCCCGACGTCTCCACCACCGGAACGGGTGCGGCGAGCGCCGGCCGAGCCGTCATCGCGGCGGCGGGTACGGCAATGGCCCCCGCTTTGAGAAGGCTCCTACGAGTGAGCATCCGGCGAGTGAGCATTGTCACTTCTGACTCCCAGGTAACGTCCGTGCAAAGTTGGGCCCGTATCTTACGGACATGGAGGATCCGGCGCAGCCCGGGTCTCCCGCTGGGAAGTTTCACGCCCCCGCGCGGGTTATGCGGTGGGCAAAGACCCGTTCAGGTTGTGGGAAACTGATCGTCCGTTAAAATCGGCTCGTTCCAAAACGACTTTTCGGATATTTCGCCATATGGGCGATGTTGGAGGGTGTGGCATGACGACGGCTGCCCTGCAGACCGTGCTGACCGTTCCTGAGCGTTTCAGGGGCCCGGCTGGAGTCGCCAACGGCGGCTGGATAGCCGGCACCATGGCGGAGGCCTTGGGCGGCGACAGATCGGCGGTCGAGGTCACGCTGCACGCGCCCACCCCGTTGGAGACCGATCTGTGCCTGGAGCACGTCGCCAACACGGTGTCCCTCCACGAGGGCGACAAACTGCTGGTCGAGGCCATCCCGGTGGCCGAGGACCTGACGGCGCCCGAGTTCGTGCCGTTCAACGACGCCGCCCGCGCCGAGGCCGGTTTCCCCGGCTGGCGGGGCCACGCCTTCCCCGAGTGCTTCGCGTGCGGGCTGCGCGAGCCGGGTGACGGGCTGCGGATCTTCCCCGGCCCGGTCGAGGGGACCGACCTGGTGGCCGCTGGGTGGCGGGTGCCGTTCACGGTGGCCGACGAGGACGGCGTGCCCGCCTCCGTGGTGGGTGCGGCGCTCGACTGCGTCACCGGCTGGGCCCACTTCAAGCCCGGCGAGTCGGCGCTGCTCGGGCGGCTGGCCGTACAGATCCATGGGCGGCTGTACGCGGGCGGGGCCTACTCCGTCGTGGCCCGCGCGACCGGCCGCGAGGGGCGCAAGCTGTTCGGCGAGAGCGCGATCTACGAGGTCGACGGCACCCTGGTGGCCGCCGCCCGCGCCACCTGGATCGCTCCCCGCGAAGCCTGAGACGCAGGCTTCAGGATCCGGACGTGAGCCGGTCGGCGACGATCGACGCGCAGCGCTCGTCGAACATGATCGTGTAGTGGTTGCAGCCGGGGATCACCTCGTCGGCGAGCCCCGGCAGGCGCGCGGTCCACGTGGCGGCCAGCGCGTCGGGCAGCATGCCGGTGTCTTGATTGAGCAGCCCGCGCGGCGCCCTGATCAGCGAGAGTGGCGCCCCGATCGCGCTCAGCGCCGCGCCGATGCGCTCGGACTCGGTGAGCATCCACCGCCCGTCCTCGCGCACCGCGTCACCGGCCACGCGCGAGCGCAGCGCGCCCTCGGTGCCGGTCAGGTCATAGCGCACGTACGCCTCGGCGTCGGCGTTCCAGCTGTCGAGGAAGGCCGGGTGCGCCATGAAGAAGCCGACGTACGCCTCCGGTGTCGGGAATGTCCGGCGCAGCCGTTCCACGGCCGGTCCCAGGGTGGCCTCCAGGACCGCGTCGGGATCGGCGCCCTCGGGCAGCGGCAGCGGCAACCCGCCGTCGACGAGCACCACGCGGGCGAAGTCGCGTTCGGCACCGGCCAGCGCGGCGACGTAGGCGCCCATGGAGTGCCCGGTCAGCACCGTCTCGGGGCCCGCGCCCACGTGGTCGGCCACGCGCAGCACGTCTTCCGCGTGCCGGGTCAGCCCGTACGGGCCGGGCAGCGCGGCGCTGTGCCCGCGACCGCGCAGGTCCATCGCGACCAGAGACCAGTCGGCGGGCAGCAGCCGCGCCACCGCGGCCCAGGCCATCAGGGAGGCGGTGATCCCGTGCACCGCGATGATCAGGCGTGGTCCCGTGCCGAACGTGGCGACCCGCATGCCGTCGACCTCGTCGAGTCTCATAGCCGGGATCTTAAGGACAAACCTTCTGGTACGGCACTCCCGACACGAAGCTTCGCCACTCGCCGGGGCTCAGCGACCGGCCGGTGCGGGCGCAGATCGCGGCCACCATCTTGCCCGGCTCGACCGGCCGCTCGCGTAGGGCCCCTGCCTCGTCCAGGGTGAGCACTCCCGAGCCGTCGGTGGTGAACGCCGGGCCGTAAAGCTTGCCGCCGCTGCCGTCGCCGTCGTCGAGCGTGCCCAGGTCCGCGCCGGCGGCCAGGTCGACGAGCCGTAAACGGTGGTCGCGCGTGACCAGCGCGACCACGTCCTCGCTGGGTGACCTGACCGCGACGTCCCCGCCCTCGAGCCGGCCCAGGGCGGCCTGGCGGGCCCGCTTCCCGGTGGCGGTGTCGTAGACGCTCACGCGACCGCGGGAGTCCACGACCGCCAGTGACCTGCCGTCGTGGGTGAAGACCACGTCGGTGACGGTCGTGCCCCGGCCGGTGCCCCCGAACGGCTTGCCCAGCCGCCTGCCCGACGCCGCGTCGAACAGGTACTGCTCGCCGGACCCCACCGCCAGTACCTTGCCGTCGGGGGAGAAGTCGGCGTCATGTACCTCGCCCACCTTGGCCGACCACAGCTGGCGCTTCGACTTCCAGTCCCAGACGCTCACCGCGTAGCGGCGGGACACGTCCTCGTCGCTGTACTCCAGCCCGGTGGCCAGCTTCGTGCCGTCGGGGCTGAAGGCCAGGAAGGAGGTCGTGTATTCCGCCAGGTCGCCGCGGGGCGCCGCCTGCGCGAGCGTGCGCCGCGTGCCGGTGTCGAGGACCGTGAACCCGCTGATGCTGCCCACCGCGGCCAGCCGCCCGTCGGGGCTGATCGCCGCGGCGTCCACCGGGTCGGAACCGGGCTTCTTCAGCACCGGGGCGCCGAGTGGCCGGCGCGGGTCGGCGAGGAAGACCTTGTAGCCGTCATCGGAGGTCAGGGCCTGCCGCGCACCAGGACCGAACTTGGCCCACCACCACGAGGGCGCCTTCTTCGGCCTGCGCACCGGGAAGTCGCTCAGGTCCACGGTGAGGACGCGGTCCTCGCTGAGATAGCGCAGGGTGTGGCCGTCGAAGCCGACCTGAGGCAGCGGCACGGAATCGTCCTCAGTGCCGCCGGGCAGGGTCAGCGTGGTGAGCAGTCTGTCGTATGCCCGCCAGACCTGGATGTTCTGCCCGGTCGCCGAGGCAAGCAACCGCCCGTCGGCGCTGAAGGTCACCGCGCCGCCGTTCCAGATGTCCACCTCGTTCCCGAGATTCTCCGTCTGTCCGCCTGGGCGGTACGTGATCCGCAGCTTTCCGCCCACGAGCCGCACCGCCGACTTGCCGTCGGGTGAGACGACCGGGCGAGTGGCGAGCGGGCTCTTCGTCCGGGTGCCGGTCCGCAGGTCCCAGGTGTATTCGTCCTGGTCGAGGATGATCAGCGCGTACCGGTCGGTCGTCCCGTACTGGACGCCGACCGAGGTGCCCGTGTCGTCGCCCACGTCATGGCTGAATGTCCACGTCCCGGCGGCCTTGCCGGTGCGCAGGTCCCACACATGGGCCCGCTTGTTGGTGGCGACCAGCAGATTCCGGCCGGTGGGGGAGAGGGCGGCGGTCAGCGGCCGCTCGCCCGCCAGGCCCAGCCGGCCGATGCCGCCGCTCCGCTTGCCGGTGCGTACGTCCCAGAGCCTGACCGCGTCGTCGCTCACGCTGGCCAGCGTCCTGCCGTCGCGGCTCAGCAGCCGCAGCGCGTCGCCCGAGGCGGCGGGGTCCCTGAACGCGGCGACCTCGCGCTGCGCCAGCGAAGCGGTCAGCGCGGCCCTGGTCTGCGGGGTCCGGTCCAGCCGCCAGGCGGCCACGCTCAGCAGCATCGCCGCTCTCGGGTCGCTCTTGCGCAGCGTGCCCGCGAACTGCGCCAGCCGCGCCGCCTCCGCCTGGTCGCGCTGCGCGGCGATCCGATCGGCCCGCTCGTCGGCGAGCGCGCTCTGCTGGACGGCCAGGCCGGTCGCGAGCAGCGAGATCACCAGCAGGGCCGCCAGGCTGATGGAGATGAGCCTGGTCCGCCTGCTCCTGCGCCTGGTCAGACCGGCGCCCGCGTCGAGGAAGTCGCGTTCGGCGGTGGACAGGGTGATGTTCCTGCGGGCCGTGGCCGCCCACCGCAGCGCGTTCTCCAGGCTGCTGCCCTGCAACAGGTCGCCGTCTTTGCGCCCGGCCCGAGCCCACCGCTGCGCGGCGGTCAGGATCTCCTTGTGTACGGCCAGGCCGTCCCGGTTGGCCTCGACCCAGCGGCGATAGCGCGGCCAGGCGAGGGGCATGGCGGGGCGGGCCAGCCAGACCTCCTCGCCTTCCCTGGACAGCAGGTAGCCGAACACCTCCAGGATCCGGGTGATCGACGAGACCTCGGGCAGCGGCCGGCCCTCGACGAGTTCGGCCAGCTCCGCCCGCCGTACCGCGAGGCCGCCCTGCTCGCTCACCGTGATCAGCCGCAGGAAGACCTCAGGCGCGAGTTCGCGCTCCTCGGCGGACAGCAGCGCGTACGCCTCCTCGGCCAGCGTGCCCAGCGCGGGATCGTGGGCGGGGGCGCCCACCCGCGCGGCCTCCCTGCCGCCGGCGGCGAGCAGCAGGCCGGTGTCGAGGCCGCCCTCGGCGCTCACCAGGGCCAGCAGCAGCTCCCGAGCGGACGGGCGCTCCAGCGGCTCCTTGCTGAGCGCCGCGGCCACCAGCGGGCGCAGCGTGGTGGGCAGCACGCTCAGGTCGGGCCGGGCCGACAGCACCCGGTGCATGACCGCGCCCAGGTTCTCGGCTTCGAACGGGTCGGTGCCGCTCGCCGCGTAGACCATGATCGCGCCCCAGGCGAACACGTCGGCGGGCGTCCCGGCCCGCTGCCCGCCGAACACCTCGGGCGCCATGTACGTGGGCGTGCCCGTCACCAGGCCCGTCGCGGTGAGCGACATCTCCGCGGTCCGCGCCACGCCGAAGTCGATCACCCGCGGCCCGTCGGGGCCGAGCAGCACGTTGTCGGGCTTCAGATCGCGGTGGATCACCCCGGCGTCGTGGATGGCGGTCAGCGCGGTCGCCACGGCCGTGGCCAGCCGGTGCAGCTCGCCGCCGCCGAAGCGGCGTCCCTCCGAGACGGCCTTGCGCAAGCTGGGGCCCTGGACGTACTCGCTGACGATGTACGGCCTGGGCCCCTCCAGGTCGGCTTCCAGGACGCTCGCGGTGCAGAACGCGGCCACCCGGCGCGCCGCGGTCGCCTCCCTGGCCAGTTGCGCCGACTGGTCGCCGTGCAGCACCTTGATCGCCACCCGGCGGCCGTCCTCGGCGTAGCCCTCGTAGACCACGCCCTGTCCGCCCGTGCCGAGCCGCCCGGCCAGCCAGTAGTTGCCCAGCCGCTGGGGATCCCCGTCGATCAACTTGTCCACGGGCAGTTGGATGCGTGCGGCTTGGTGAAAGTTTGGGCGGATAAATTACTCCTTATGAGGATTACGGTCATTGAGCACGAGGCAGACGCGACCCTCGGCTACCTGGGCGACTGGCTGGGGCCGGTCTGCGACGTCGTACGGCCGTACTTGGGCGAGGAGGTTCCCGAGCGCGCCGCCGACGGGCTGATCGTGCTCGGCGGGGAGGCGGCGGCGTGGGAGGACGATCGCTGCCCGTGGCTGCCCGCCACCCGCGACCTGCTGGCCCGCTCCGTCGAGGACGGTACGCCCACGCTGGCCATCTGCCTCGGCGCGCAGCTGATGACCCTGGCCTGCGGCGGCACCGTCGAGCGGGGCGGCGAAGGGCTGGAGGTGGGCGTCTGCGAGGTGGTCGCGCTGCCCGCCGCGGCCGCCGATCCGCTGCTGTCCGGTGTCGGTACGGCGGTGGCCGTCCAGTTCCACCAGGACGTGATTGCCCGGTTGCCCGACGGGGCGGTGCCGCTGATGACGGGAACGCCGTACCCGAACCAGGCGTACCGGCTGGGCGCGGCGGCCTGGGCGGTGCAGTTCCACCCCGAGGCCACGCCGGAGATCTTCACCTCGTGGTCCACGGCCTCGGGCCTCGGCTCGGCCCGCGAGCTGAACGCGGCGGTCGGCGCGGCCGAGGAGACGCTCATGGCCACCTGGCGGCCGGTGGCCGAGGCGTTCGGGCGCCTGGTCGCCGACAGGGCACGGCCGGACCTTGAGCCCATTCAGGGCATGTCCTGAGTCGTTCCCCGACGCGCGCCCTGGCTGTTCCTGGTCTGCGTCGGCTGATGTCCGCGCGTACCGGCCGCCGGGCCGGATGATTACCGGCGGCCGGTACGGGGTCGGGTGAGCGCATGGGCGAGTGCGTGGACGCCGCCCAGGACGAGCGGCAGCGCGGCCAGCCCGGTCAGGGCTGACCCGGCGCCCCCAGTCGGCACTCCCGACGCCTTGAGCCGCCGCCATGCCCACACCGTGAACGGGATCACCACCACCGGCGCCGTCACCACGCCGGGCGTGTAGCCGCGCGCGAGCGCCGACTGCACCAGATGGCCCACCCCGTGCAGCCCGAACCCGGCCAGCACCGCCTGGAACACCGGGCTGCGTCCTCCGGTGCGCGCCCCCATGGCCGACGCCCCGGCCACGACGCCGCCCATCAGCCCGATCGCCACGTTCACCTGCCGCTGCGACATCTCCAGCCGCTGCCACGGGACCCGTGGGTAGCGCCGCTCCAGCTCGGGCCGGTGCTCGCGGGTCCAGCGGGCCATCGTGGCCAGCTCCTCCGCGTCGTGCGCCACCCAGGCCGCGAGCAGCCCCCACGTCACCGTCGCCGGCACGCCGTCCATCTCAACTCCCTAAAACGCAACGCAACGTTGCGTTTAACTTTAGGCTTCGGAGGCGGTGGGCTGTCAAGATGGAGGGGTGCCGAGGATCGAGTCCACCGCCGCCCGCCTGGCCAAGCTCGGCTTCGCCGACGGCGCGCGGGCCGCGACCCTGGTACGACAGTCGGGGGCCGAGCTGGACGATCTGCTCAAAGGACTGGTGGCCGTGTCCGATCCCGACCTGGCGCTCGCCTCACTGACCCGCCTGGCCGAGCGCGAGCCCCGCGTGCTCGACACACTGCGCGCGGACGAAGACCTCCAGGGCCGGGTGCTCGCGGTGCTCGGGGTGAGCGCCGCCTTGGGGGAGCACCTCGTACGCCATCCCGAGCAGGTGGGGCTGCTGGCCCTGCCCGAGCTGGGAGACGCGCGGGCCGAGCTGCTGCGCGCCGTCGGCGCCGAGCCGGAGGAGGACGAGCCCACCGCGTCGGATCCCGGCGCGCTGGTGGCGCTGCGGGTCGCCTACCGCGGGCGGCTGCTGCATCTGGCCGCGCGCGACCTCACCGGGCAGATCGGGTTGCCCGACGTCACCGCCGAGCTGTCCGACCTCGCGGGCGCGGCGCTGGAGGCCGCGCTGGCCATCGCGCGGGCCGAGGTCGACGCGAGTGACGTACGGCTGGCGGTGGTCGGCATGGGCAAGCAGGGCGCCAGGGAGCTCAACTACATCAGCGACGTTGACGTGATCTTCGTGGCCGAGCCGCGCGAGGGCGCCGACGAGACGGCGGCGCTGCGCGGCGCCACCCGCCTGGCCCAGGCCATGATGCGGGCCTGCACCGCGACCACCCCCGAGGGCGCGCTGTGGGAGGTCGACGCCGGGCTGCGGCCCGAGGGCCGCGCGGGGCCGCTGGTGCGCACGCTGGCCAGCCATCTGGCCTACTACCGGCGCTGGGCCAAGACCTGGGAGTTCCAGGCGCTGCTCAAGGCGCGGCCGGTGGCCGGCGACCTGGCGCTGGGCTCGGCCTATGTCGAGGCGGTCAACGAGTTCGTCTGGTCGGCCGCGACCCGGGAGCACTTCGTCGAGGACGTGCAGGCCATGCGCCGCCGCGTCGAGTCCCACGTACGGGCCGAGGGCGAGCGGCAGATCAAGCTGGGTCCCGGCGGGCTGCGTGACATCGAGTTCGCGGTGCAGCTGCTGCAGCTGGTGCACGGGCGGCAGGATCCGCTGCTGCGGCGCAAGGCCACCCTGCCGGCCCTGGCCGCGCTCTCCCGTGGCGGCTACGTGGGCCGTGACGACTCACGCGGGCTGGCCGAGGCGTACACCTTCCTGCGCCAGGTCGAGCATCTG
This sequence comes from Nonomuraea sp. NPDC048901, assembly GCF_040649695.1. Classification (NCBI taxonomy): domain Bacteria; kingdom Bacillati; phylum Actinomycetota; class Actinomycetes; order Streptosporangiales; family Streptosporangiaceae; genus Nonomuraea; species Nonomuraea sp. NPDC048901. The sequence continues at coordinate 67,670 of NZ_JBEZFW010000005.1, forward strand.
CTGCAACTGCACCGGCTGCGTCGTACGCATGTCCTGCCGTCGGACCCCGACGACCTGCGGCGGCTGGGCCGCGCGCTCGGCATGCACGCCGACCCGGTGGGGGAGTTCACCGCCAGGTGGCGCCGCCACGCGAGGGAGGCGCGGCGGCTGCACGAGAAGTTGTTCTACCGGCCGCTGCTGCAGGCGGTGGCCCGGTTGCCCGAGTCCGAGGCCCGGCTGTCCACCATCGCGGCGGCCGCCCGGCTGGCGGCGCTCGGCTACGTCGACCCCAACGGCGCCCTGCGCCACATCGCCGCCCTGACCACGGGCGTCTCGCGGCGGGCGGCGATCCAGCGAACGCTGCTGCCGGTCATGCTCGGCTGGTTCGCCGACACCCCGGACCCGGACGCGGGGCTGCTCGGCTTCCGCCAGGTGAGCGACAAGCTCGGCACCACGCCGTGGTACCTGCGGCTGCTGCGCGACGAGACGGCCGTGGCGGCGCGGATGGCGCGGGTGCTCGGCAGCAGCCGCTACGCGACCGGGCTGCTCCTGAACGCGCCCGACGCCGTCGGGTTGCTGGGCTCCGACGAGGACCTGGCCGCGCGCTCGCCGGACGCGCTACTGAAAGAGGCGTCGGCCGCCGTGTCGAGGCACGGGTCCGACATGGAGTCGGCGGTGGCGGCGGTACGTGCGCTGCGGCGCAGGGAGCTGTTCCGTACGGCCGTAGCCGACATTTCCGGACTTATGAGTATTGAGCAGGTCGGGGTGGCGCTGTCGTCGCTGAACGACGTGACCATCCAGGCCGCGCTGGACGTGGCGATCGGCAAGGTCGAGCTGGAGCGGCGGGGGCCGCTGCCGACCAGGTTCGCGGTGATCGCCATGGGACGGCTCGGCGGCATGGAGTCCTCCTACGCCAGCGACGCCGACGTGATGTTCGTACACTCGCTCGTGCCCGGCGCCTCCGAACGCGACGCCACCGACGCCGCGTACGCGGTCGCCAACGAGCTGCGCCGCCTGCTCGCCCTCCCCGCCCCCGACCCGCCGCTGCTCATCGACCCCGACCTGCGCCCCGAGGGCAGGCAGGGCCCGCTCGTCCGTACGCTGGCCTCCTACCAGGCCTATTACGCGCGCTGGTCGTCCCCTTGGGAGGCGCAGGCACTGCTGCGGGCCCGCTTCTCGGCCGGTGACGCCGCGCTGGGCGCCGACTTCGTCGCCGTGATCGACGACCTGCGTTACCCGCCCGAAGGCCTGTCCGACGACGTCGTACGCGAGATCAGGCGGCTCAAGGCCCGCATGGAGGCGGAGCGGCTGCCACGCGGCGCCGATCCCGCCCTGCACACCAAGCTGGGCCCCGGCGGCCTGTCGGACGTCGAGTGGGTGGCGCAACTGCTGCAGCTCCGTTTCGCGGCCGGACACCCGGCGCTGCGGACCACCCGTACTTTGGAGGCGCTGCGCGCGGCCGAGGGGGAGGGCCTGCTCGCGGCCCCCGACGCGGCCGTACTGGCGGCGGCCTGGCGCTTCGCCTCGCGCGTCAGGGACGCGATCATGCTGGTCAAGGGCCGTCCCGGCGACAGCGTCCCGGCCGACGTCAGGGAGCGCAGGCTCATCGCCCGCATCCTCGGTTATCCGCCCGATGGCTCGGAGGACTTCCTCGACGACTACCGCCGGGTGACCCGGCGGGCCCGCCAGGTGGTCGACCGGGTCTTCTACGGTTCCTGACCTTTGACCTGCTTCCCGCCCTGAAGGGACGGGGATTCCCGTGCCGCTATGCGGCAGCTCGTGCCGCTTGCGCGGCCCGTGCTGTGGGACGGGGTGCTTGACGTTTCGCGGACCCGGGTGGGTCTCCACGCCCTGAGACGACCAGCCCGGCCGCCTGTCCTTTGCTCTTGATGTTCCTCGCCCCGATGATGTCGGCGTGCTCGGTGTGCCCGCAAGAGGTGCAGGAGAAGATCGCTTGGCTCTTGCGGCTCTTCTCGTCCACCTTCCCGCACGCAGGTTCCGGGCACGTCTGGGACGTGTACACAGGGTTGATCTTATGGATGACGCTGCCGGTGTAGCGGGCCTTGGAGCGGAGAGCGACTTCCAGCCCGTACCAGCCCTTGTCGAGAATCGCCCTGTTGAGCCCGGATTTCGCCGCCGCGCCGTTGCGCAGGAACCTGCCCGGCCAGTCGGGGTCGGGCTTCGGCTTGACGGCCGTGCTCATGCCCTTGGTGTTCAGGTCTTCGATGACCACGTGCCCGTAGGCGCGGGTGAGCCGGTGCGCGGCTTGGGCGTTGAAGTCAGCGCGCCGCCACCGCACTCGCCGCATGACCTCACTCATCGCAGCCCTGACCCTCTTGCGGCGCCTCGATCCCTTCTGCGTGCGGGCGAGTCGGCGTTGCAACCGCAGATACCGTTCCGCTTCGCCGGGCGTGACATACCCCAGGTCGCCCTGCCGGTCCCGTTTCGTCTCCCGGGGCAGCTGCCGGGAGGAGACACCGCTGGTTCCGGCGTGGCGGCGGTCGAAGAACTCCCCGTCCGAGGTCACGGCGGCCGTGACCACCCCCCGGTCCACGCCCACCCATCCAGGGCAGGCGTGTTCCTCACGCTCGGCGATCCCATCCTCGAGCAGGAAGCTGATGAACCAGTGCTTGCCGTCCCGGGACACGGTCGCGGACTTGACGCTCCCCCCGAGCGGACGCGACATCCGAAACCGCGCCCACCCGAACTTGGGCAGGAAGACCCGCCCCCACTTGCGGCCGATCCGCTCCACGGGCAGGTGCTTGGCGGTGGGGAAGCGAAACGAGGGCCGCCACTTCGCCTTCGACTTCCAGTGCACTGTCCACGTGCCATGCTTGCGGCACGCTTGGTCCAGGTCTTTGAGGGTCTGCTGGATCACCTGGGCGGGGGCATCGGCGAGCCAGTCGCAGTACGGGTCCTTCTTCGCCTCGGCGAGCTGCCTGCACTGCTCGGCATAGGTGATCCACCCTCCGCGCCGCCGGTATTGCCGCCGTTGTTCGAGGCCGGTGTTCCACACGGCCCGGCAGATCCCACCCAGCCTCTCGGCGAACGCCTGCTGTCCGAAGTCGAACTCCAGGCGATACTTCCGGCCCGCCAACATGCGAAACACCCCCTTCTCCCTCGGGATGCTCACGTCTCACCGACTCGAACACATTATCATCTGGTCTATGAGCCAGGAAGCAGAATATCGACGAGGCAGACACGTGGTTTCCGCGATGCACGCCCATCTGGTCTTTGTCACCAAATATCGCAGAAACGCCTTCGACGACGCGATGCTGCGCCGCTGCGAAGACATCATGATCGAGGTGTGCGACAGTTTCGAGGCCGAACTGCGCGAGTTCAACGGCGAACACGACCACGTCCACCTGCTCGTCCACTACCCGCCCAAGGTCGCGATCAGCAAACTCGTCAACTCGTTGAAGGGCGTCTCCTCGCACTACCTGCGCAAGGAGTTCACCGGCAGCGTCAACCACGCCATCATGCACGGCCCCTTCTGGTCACCCAGCTACCTCGCCGCCTCCTGTGGCGGAGCGCCCCTATCGATCATCAAGACGTATATCGAACAGCAGCGCCGCCCCACCTGAGGTGCCAAATCCGCGCTCCGGGATGCCCCGCCTACAGCGGGCCATCCCCCAAAGGAGGGACCGCATTCATCCCCGGCCCGAAGGCCGAGGCTTCCTGCGGACCTTCGGTAACAGGTTGGTTGCGGGCCGTGCGGGCCGGCCCCGGCGGGTGTATCAAGGCGCGGGGTGATCCATTTTGCTATCCATTTACGTCGACCTCGCGTTAGGTCTGGTGCTGGCGTTCCTCCTGCTGTCGCTGCTGGTGAGCGGGCTGAACGAGGCTTTCGTACGGCTGCTGGGCATTCGTAGCAAGTTCCTGTGGGCCTATCTCCGCGACACCATGGACGGCAGCGACGCGCAGGGGAAGTCGTGGTTGCCGGCCAAGGTGGCCGACGTGTTCGCGCGGCTGCCGTTCATCCGTGATCCACGGCCCGCCCACAGCGACCAGCCGGCCCCGGTCGAGGCGGCCCAGGCGCCCGAGCAGGAGACCAAGGCCGACGACGCCGTGACGAAGCTGCTCTACCAGCGGGTCCAGGAGATCGACCATCCGAAGAGGGGCCGCACCAGCATCGCCAACATTCCGCCGGAACGCTTCGCGGTGGCCCTGATGGAGATGGCCGCCGGCGAGAAGGACGGCGTCGAGGGGCTGCTGGCCAAGCTCAAGTCGATGGGCAGCCCGCTCTACGGCCATCTCAAGGGCGTGTGGGAGACCGCGCAGCGCGACATGGACCGCTTCCGGCAGGGCGTGGAGACGTGGTTCGACGGCGAGATGCAGCGGCTGTCGATGCTCTACAAGCGCTACGTCAAGTGGGTGGTCGCCCTGCTCGGCGTGGTGGTGGTGCTGCTGTTCACGATGGACGGGTTCGAGTACGGCAAGACGCTGCTGCGCGACAACGCCTTCCGCGCCTCGGTGACGGCCGTGGCCGAGGCGGGGCCCGACGCCTACAGCGAGCTCAAGGAGCGGTGCGCGCAGTCCAATCCGATGCCGTGCATCACTGAGACGCTGAGCCAGCCCGCGCTGGTCATGGTGTTCGACCACGCGATCGTCAACATCGCGATCCCGGCCGAGGGCGACCCGAGCATCCACTGGAACGGCGCCGCCTGGTGGGACCGCCTCACCACGCTCAGCCACTGGCCCGGCTATGTGCTGACGTTCGTGGCGCTGCTGTTCGGCGCGTCGTTCTGGTGGGACCTGCTCCGCCGCCTCACCGGTCTCCGTGGCCGTCGTTAGATCTGGGCTAGTGTTGCGCTGATGGAGACAGAACGGCTCATCATGCGCAGATGGCGCGACGACGACAGGGAACCGTTCGCGGCGATGAACGCCGACGCCGAGGTCATGGAGCACTTCCCGGCCCTGCTGACCAGGTCGGAGAGCGACGGCTTCGTCGACAGGATCGAGGCGGGCTTCGAGGCCCACGGGTACGGGCTCTGGGCACTGGAGGTGCGCGAGAGCGGCGAGTTCATCGGCTTGACCGGGTTGGTCCTGCAGACGTTCGAGGCGCCGTTCACCCCGGCGGTCGAGGTGGGCTGGCGGCTGGCCAAGGCGGCGTGGGGGCAGGGGTACGCGATCGAGGCGGCCCGGGAGGCCGTACGGTATGGGTTCGACGTGGCGGGGCTGGACGAGATCGTCTCCATAACGACCGTGGGGAACACCCGCTCGCGCAAGGTCATGGAACGCCTGGGCATGACCCGTGACATAGCTGACGACTTCTATCACCCGCGGGTCGCGGCGGACAGCCCGCAACGGCCGCACGTCCTGTACCGGCTCAGGCGCGGTCAGGCGCTCATGGCGTAGTACGTACCGGCTTATGGGTGGTCTGGGCAGGTCAGGCGCTCATCGCGTAGAGCACGTCGCGCAGGGCGGCCTCGCGGCTGCGCAGCCAGACCAGCCGCAGAACCAGCGTCGGCGCGTCGGAGGCGGGGTCCGTCTCTGTCGCGAAGTCGAGCGGGACCAGTGTGCCGGCGGTCAAGTGCGCCTCCAGCGTGAAGTCGGGCAGCAGCGCCCTGCCGAACCCCTGCCTGGCCCACTCACGTGCCATGGCGATGCTGGTCAGCTCCCTGCGCGGTACCTGCGTGCCGAAGAGCTGATCGGCCGCCAGCCGGATCGAACACCCCGGCGCGCTCACCAGCAGCGTCTCCCGATCACCGTCTGGAGCCGCGACCAGCAGCAGCTTGACTTCGTCCACGTCCAGAAAGTCCAGGTCGGGTGGCGGGGCGAACCCCAGCCCGCCGATCCGCGGACCGGAATCGAGCAGGAGCGCCGCGTCCAGGTCGCCACATGCCACCTCGGACAGCAACGCCTGCCTGGTGTATGAGCGCACCTCCACGTCCAGGTCGGGGTGGCGCTGCGACAGGCGGCGGACGATGACCGGCAGTTTGGCCGCGGCCAACATCTCCAGCGCCCCGATCCGGACCTGGCGGCGTCCGCCGGTCACCGCCCGCCGTACCTCGTCCGCATGGTCGAGCAGGCCCTGCGCGCGTGTGAGCAGAGTGGCGCCCGGGCCGGTCAGGCGCATGCCCTGGGGAGTGCGCTCGAAGAGCGCGACGCCGAGGCTGTCTTCCAGCCTGCGCACCTGTTCGGACACCGAGGCAGGGGCGAGACCGAGGTTGTTCGCGGCGCCGGTGACGGTGCCCGCCCCCGCCACCGCCACGAACCCCCGCAACTGACGCAGATCCATTCGGCCAAGCATACGGTTTTCCCGAACGCCCCCTGCGGCCGCGCCTGTTGAGGGGAAATATGCCGCTTTAGCAGGCTTCGGGGCATGAAGATGTTCGGTTTCTCCCTGGCCTACTTCTTGGTGATCCTCGACACGACCGTGCTCACGATCGCCCTGCCCGACCTCCGTACCTCCCTCGGCGGCTCACTGGCCGGACAGCAATGGGTGGTGAACGCCTACACCGTCGCCTTCGCCGCGTCACTGCTCACCGGGGGAGCGGTCGCCGATCGGTACGGCGCCGCCCGGATCTTCAAGGTCGGCGTAGCGGCCTTCGGCGTGATCTCACTGCTGAGCGCCGCGGCGCCCCATCTCGGCGCGCTGGTCGCGGCCCGCGCCCTGCTCGGCGTGGCGGGAGCGCTCTGCACGGGCGGCTCACTCGCCCTCCTGCCCGAACTCTTCCCCGACCCCGCCGCCCGCGCCCGCGCCACCGGCCTGTGGGCCGCCATCACCGGCACCGCCCTGGCCGCGGGCCCGCTTTTGGGCGGCCTCCTGGTCGACCAGTACGGCTGGCGGGCCGTCTTCCTGCTCAACCCACCCATCGCCCTGATCAGCCTGCTGGCCATGCGAAGGGTGCGCTCACCCCGGGGGCACCGGCTCATCGACTGGTGGGTGCAGGCGCTGGCCTGCGTACTGCTCGGCCTGCTCGCCGAAGCCCTGATCGACTCGTCACCGGTCGCCGGTGTGTCGGCCCTGGCCGCCTTCGCCGTGCTGGTGTTCGTGGAGCGACGAAAGGCGCTCGCCGATCGCCGCCCGGCATTCGTGGAGCGCCGCGGGCTTTTCGCAGGGCGCCGCAGTCACGCCCCCGTCCTGCCCCCCGTCCTGCCCGGCGGCTTGCTCGCCGTGACCTGGCCGGAACTGCTCGCGGGCATGGTGGCCAACTTCGCCTTCTCCGGCGCCCTGTTCGTCCTGACCCTCTTCCTGCAGGACACCCACCACCTGACCCCGCTGGCCACGGGCCTGGCCTTCTTGCCCCTCACCCTCCCGATGACGGTGAACCCGCTGCTCACCGGCCGCCTGGTGGCCCGCTACGGCCCCCGCCCCCCGATCCTCGGCGGCCTCGCCCTGCTGGCGACCGGCCTGGCCGGCGTCTCGCTCACCGACTACCTGGCGCCATGGCTGGTCGTGATGGGCTTCGGGCTGTCATTCGTACTGCCAGCGCTGATGGCCGGCATCCTCACCAGCGCGCCGACCGGCACGGCGGGCACGGCAGGCGGCGTCCTCAACGCCTCCCGCCAGGTCGGCGCGACGCTCGGCGTGGCCGTACTCGGCGGCCTGTCTCACCCTCTGCCGGTGGCCGCCATCCTGACCGCACTGACCTGCGCCTGCTACGGCGTCATGGCCCGCGCCCGACGGACGATGTCCACCGTTGGCTCACCAGGGACGGCTGGACTTCCAGCCGGGAAGTAATCCGGGAACCGCAGTCATCTGTCGTGATGGATGAGTTGACTGCCCATGGTTATTCTTCGCTCCATCCGCTCATGACCTTGCCCAAAACAATCAACACCATCCCTACTACCATGACGACGAAGCCCTCCGTGGCCAAGCGGGGTGGCCATCCTGCTGCAGCTATCTCGGTTATGGTCTTCTCTCCGCTGGACAGCGGGAAAGAGGGAGCGACGAACATGTAGAAGCCGATGAAGGCGACCACTATTCCAGCTATCTCTATCAGCTTGGATACGACTCCGCTGAATGATCTCGAAGTCCTCGGCGGACGTGCGTGAGTCCTGCGTGGGTCGCGTGCGTACGCTTTGACGGTAAATTCTTCGCTTGCTGGGCGAGCACGACCTTTCTCTCGCTCCCGTAGGAATTGGCCGATTACGGTGAGGATGGCTCCAATGAAAAATCCCATAAACATGGTGGGGAATCTGCTATGACCTGATTCGTGTTCCCCGACGGCTCCACCGATCATGCCCAGCGCGGCGCTACCCATGGCAATTAATAGGCCGACTCCATAGATGACGCCACCAGGGCTGCGCAAAGCGCCGCGTGGAATATCGCCATCGTGTTCGTCCAGCCAGCGTTCCACTACGCTACGGATGGCTTCAGCCCCCGGGCCTTCGATTACCGTAGAATTGATGTATACCTTGCCGTCGCGCTCCAGGTATACATTCGTGTTTCCGAACTGCAAGACATTCCTGCCATGAGACCGTATCGACTTCTCTAGGTAGTCTATGTCCTGTTTTTCGTATCTACCGCTGGCAATCTGGCGAAGGATGGCAAGGATGACATCGTCGCTACTGGGCACGGTCCCTCATGGCATGCATTCCAGTACCTGCTTCTAATTATCTAGGGTTGTCCCCGAAGTAGTTATTCGATGAGCCCTCGTTGTATACGTTGATGTTTCCGATCTGGCCCACTGAACGACTTCCGGTTGCTACCTGCCCTTCTGAAGGCGCCGTAGGTGTCGACTTGGCTGATGGCAGTCGATTGATTTCGGCAATGGGTGAAGTGCGTCTGGATCGGCATAGCTCAATGACCCCTGGAACGGCAAGTGCCAAGCCGCCCAGGGCAACGAACAGCCCGAGTACAGTGGCAACTTTCTCAGCCTGAGCGAGGCCGACAATGGCGAAATAGATGGCTAGGCCAACCACTGCTCCGACTGCGACAACTCCACCTATCCGCATAAGTACCACTCGTGACATGGGAGCTATTATCCACGGGCAGCTTGATCATTTGCAGACTGCTCGAGAGAAAGTAGCACCTTTGTCTCCGTATTGGTGGGTAGTTTTGTCCATGTGTGAAGGCTGACGCGCACTTTTTGGGGTTATGTGCTAGCGGCATTGGCCTTGCGCAAGGTGCTAATAGGCGAGGGGTCAGTGCTCGATCTTCGGCTCGTTGCCTGCGAATCCTTCGGCGCCCAACTTGGCGTGCTCCGACTCGACCGGCCTGGTCCGCTTCGAGTTGCCAGGCTTCGTGTGGGTGGGGGTGGGTGGGAGACGCACCGGTCGCAGAGTGGCGTCTCAGATGCGGATACCGCGAGGCTGCCGGGCCAGAACGCCCTGGAGCGGGAAGATGCGCAGTACGCGCCGTAGGGGGCCGCCTGGGCCACTCAAGTACAGAAACGGCCCGGCGCATTCGTGATTCGATGCCGGGCCGCTCTGTTCCGGTCCTGTTCCGCCACTGAAGTCCACATCGTCTGGCGCAGGATAGGCACTCACGACATCTTGACTCCGCCACCCGGTCCGTAGAGGCGGAACCCACCCTCGGTGTGGCCGTACTCGGCGACCCCTTGCCGGTGGCTGCCACCGTGACGGCACTGACCTGCGCCTGTTACGGCGTCGCGGCGCGCGCCCGGCGGACACTGCCCGCCGTCACCGAGAGTTTCGGCGATCTTGGGGGCCATGTCGTACGTGGCTCCTGACCACCCGCTCACCGGGACGGAGATACAGGCGGCTCGGGAGGAGACGCTTGGACTCGGTACCCGCAGTGAAGAGGCTTGAGTGGGATCCCGGATCGTGGGCAGCGAAGCCCGCTGGGTATTTGCGAACGCCGAGCCGGAGAGATCCGGCTCAGAAGGTGATGTGCGGCGGTGCCGGCGCGCATACTGGGCAGGGTGTTTCTGTGAGACGGCTGGTCTCCTTGTTGACGTGGGCGACCAGGCCGGAGCCGACACAGTAGCCGCACAGCCCTGTTCCCTCCAGTGCCGGATGCAGCCACGCGGGGAGTGGTGCCGTCGGCGCGGGTCGAGGGTTCACTTTTGGATCGTCAGGACCGCCTACGACGCCTCTGCCGTAGCAGCACATGCATTTGAGCACATACCCAGGAATGCTCCGATCTGCGCCGGTGCCTTGGCATTCGGGGCAGGTGAGGGGGTGGGTCATTGCCAACCACCCCTCACGCAAGTGCGGCATTTGGTCCACTCGTGCTCTTTGTCGCTTTTCCCGTTCGGGTCTTCCCAGTTACCACCCTCGCCGAAACAGGCGCCGCGGCGCCTGTGTTCTTTCTGCTCGTCATCGTCGTCTATCGTGCCCATGGCTTGACAGTATGGGGTGCGCGGGAAGTGGCGCCGGGAAGTCGGTCGGCCGGGACCATAAATCCCGTTTCCAGTAGTTCTGCGAGATGCGTTGGATAAAGTTGGGCATTTGTGAGAGCTTCCCGTTGGTTCGCTGTCGCCTTCCTCTCCACTGTCGGCGCGCTGATCGTCTACGCGCACGGATTCTGGGCTGGGCGATTTCTCGAGCTGGCTCCCAACAGCGAATACTGTGTCAGCAAGCCTTTAGGCTTTCCGGCTACCTCATGGACGTGGCTCCCGCTCAGGCATCTGTGCCATTGGCGGGATGGAACCACGACCGATCTGGCACCCGGATACGTCAACCCACTGGTGATCCTGCTGATCGTCGGCGCGGTCACCGGAACCGTGATGTGCGCGCTGACGCTCATCGGGCGATCATCACGCGGTACGGACAGGAACTCGACCGGCTGAAGGCCCTGCTCGGAAGGCGGGTACCGGCCGGGATCGAACGCATGGCCATCGGCTGTTGGGGGCAGCCGATGGCCTTTCCCAGAGTTGTGAGTGCCCCGCGGGTGCGGTCAGGACCAGAGGTAGCTGAGTCTGACCTGCAGAGGCCTGTCGAACTCGATGCTGACCCGGGTGTCGACGCCGTCCTCGAAGGCGCGGACGTTGTGCACGGTCATGCGGGCGCCGCCGATGAAGGGGTGACCGTTGGCGTCGATCTCGGTGATGGAGACGGTGACCGGGGTGAACGGTGTGACACCGGCCAGCGCCGCGCGGAGGATGACCTCTCCTGCGGCGCTGAAGTGTTCGTTGCGGCCGTGAACCTCGTCGGCGGCGGTACCCGTCTGGTCGGCGGGTGCGTGGGCGTCGGCTTCGATGGTCGGGATGGCGCTGACGGTCTCTTGGGACATGGGGGACTCCTTCTCTCGACGAGTCGGGTTCGACTCGTTCGGCTGACTCCCATCGTCGGCAGCTTCCCGGTCATCCACATCCCCCTTGATCTGGGGGTTGCCGGGCACGGTCTCAAATCAAGGCGTCGACGCTCGCAGTCGGCTCTTCGCGCGTCATGATCGGCTCGCCGCGCGCTCACCGTACGCCGGATGCCAGACCAGGCGCTGATATGGGGGAGAAAGGGGTCGTCGCAACACAGTGATCACTTACTGGCGGCAGCTGCGCCGGTCATCTGGGTTTCCCGTGCCGGGCCAGCAGCGGGACGGTGGCGAGTTGGACGAGGGCGGCGGCGGCGAGGATGCCGTTGGTGACCTCCTCCCGCCAGGCGGGGAGGTGCTCGGAGAAGCCTGACTGCTCATCCGCGTACATCAGCAGGTTGCCCCAAGCCACGAGTGGCAGCGTCAACAGGTAGACGACCGTGAAGACGCCGACGAGCAGCAGGGAGCGCGGGCGAACGCCGTGCCTACGCAGGAGGATCCCGTGCAGGGCCAGACCGACGGCGGGCACGACGGCGAAGGCCCATATCTGCAACATGAGGCGTAGCGCGTAGTCGGCCTCCCAGAAGGACCCGGGATGGGCCGCGCTGCGGGCGATCTGGTCGGACACGAGGTTGGCCGCGGCGAAGGCCAGGAGGAACGCCAACGGGAGCAGGAGGAGCCACACATTCCAGGGGGAAGAAGGTGGAAGGACCGTGTCGCGGCGCACGACGCCGCGCACCGCGAGGAGTTGGGCGATCGCGGCGGCGGCGAGGATCAAGCCGAGCAGCGGCAGGTACCACGGCGGCGACAGCGCGCCCATGTCGAAGGGCATCGTGGCGTATCCGCCCGACGGGTCGAGAAACTCCTCGTCGTAGCCGGTGACCGGGTTGAGGACGTAGAGGACTGGCATCGCGGCCATGTAGGCAGCGCTTAGGAAGCCTGTCCCGAGCATGAGGCCCGCGGGCCGGCGGTTCAATCCGAACTCGACGAGGCCGAACAGCAGGGTGGCGGCGATGAAGAAGGCCCCGAGCAGGGCGATCCGCCCCTGAGCGAAGGGGATGAAGGCGTCGATCGCTTGGGGCACTACGTCCTCGTTCGCCTCGACGGGGCCGGCGGGAAGGCGCCTCTTCACATCGCGGACGGCGAAGAAGTTGACGACGACCACGACGAGGCCGAACGGCAGTGGAAACCATGTCAGTTTGCCCATAAGCGTTCGATGATCGCATACGGTGATCGGTTCAAGTCGAGCGCGGCGCTTCGCGCACCGATAGGAGCCTATTGGTGAGCGGCCACAAGACCAGCGGGATCACGGCCGCCGCCGAGAGCGCGAGCAGCAACGGCACGCGCTCTCCAGGCGTCAGGTGGTGCAGCAGCCGCACGTGGATCGCCAGGTGCGGCACCGCGAACACCACGTACACGGCAAGCGCCGTGCGCACCATGCCGCGCCGTACGACGAAGAAGCTCACCCCCAGCGCCACCGCCGTCGCCAGGCTCATCGCGCCGTAATCCATCATCAGATGCGCGTTGTACGGCATGCGCATCCCCACGAACGGGATGTCGAAGAACGATCGGGGGAAGAACAGCGCCCAGCAGCCCACGGCGAACTGTGCCGCGGCCAGGAACGCCAGGCCCGCGCGGAGCCAGATGCGCGCGCTCATGCGGTGAGGAACCGCTCGAAGGTGATCTGCCCGACGGCATGGTCGGGAGCCAGGTGTCTTCCTTCCCGAAAGCCGCGCGTTCCCCCGATCCCGGGCAGCGGCACCGACACCACCGGCCGGCGGCTGGACCGCGCCCGAGCATAGGCGCGGGCCAGATCGGCCGCGGTACGTACCTCAGGCCCGCCCATGTCCCGCGCCCGGCCCGCCGGTGGCGCCTCGGCCAGGTCGGTCAAGCGGGCGGCCACCTCGCCGGTGTCGATGGGCTGAAAGCTGACCCCGGCGGGCATCATGATCATCGGCAGCCGCCGCTGGATCGCGCACATCCAGGCGATGAGCTCGTGGAACTGGGTGGTGCGCTGGATCGTCAATGGCAGCCCGGACTCTTCCAGGAGCCGCTCACACGCCAGCTTCGCCCGATAGTAGGAGATGTCAACTCGATCGATGCCGACGATGGACACGTAGATCAGGTGCGGGCGACCGGTTCGCATGGCCGCCCGGACGAGATTGCGGGTGGCGTCCTGGTCCGCGTGGCCGTTACCGGTCGCGCAGTGGATGATCGTGCCGGTATCGGCGACCGCATCCTCGAGCCCCTCACCCGTGATCAGGTCGCCGCGGTGCGTCATCTGGTCGTGCGGCGGCTGGCGGCTCAGCACGCGTACGGAGTGGCCGGCGGCCAGAAGCCGTGGAACCAACCTACGGCCGAGCCGGCCGGTACCGCCCGTCACCAGGATCGGATCTGTCATGGGTGGCAACTCTCATGGAAGAGCGCGAGGCTGATGGCCGCGCGCGGTTGTCAGGTGCACCCATTAAGAACCGGTCAGCCCTTCCCGACGTGACAACCGAAGTTTGGCGGGATTGGCGATGATGCGAATCTCGCTGATCAGGCCGCCCGCCGTCTCCGGCACCAGCACGCCGATCAGCTCCTCACCGGCCAGGGCCAGCAGGCCGGGAGCGCCGTTCAGCTCCGCGATCGACAGCCGGATCCGCTGACCGGTGGTGCGCGATGCGCCGACCAGATAGCGCGCCACCCGGTCGGCGCCGAAGACAGGTCGCCTGGCGGCGCTGATCCTGCCGCCGCCGTCCACCCACACGGTCACGTCGTGGGCCAGCAGCTTCTCCAGCCCTGGAAGATCCCCCTCCTCTGCGGCCGCCAGGAAACCTTTCACCAGGTCACGGTGGTGAGCCCGGTCCACCGGGCGCTCGGTGCTCCCACGAGCGTCGGTGAGTCGCAGGCGAGCACGCCGATACAGCTGCCGGGAGTTCGCCTCGGAGGAGTCGATGACCTCGGCCACCTGGCGATGGCTGTAGTCGAAGGCCTCACGGAGCACGAACACCGCGCGCTCCACGGGGTTGAGCCGTTCCAGCAAGGTCAGGAAGGCCAGTGAGACGAAGTCTCGCTGTTCGGCACTGTCCAGCGGTCCCAGAGCGCCGTTCGCGGTCAGCACCGGCTCAGGCAGCCACGGACCGACATAGCTCACCCGGCGGGCACGCGCCGACGTCAACCGGTTCACGCACAGGTTGGTCGCCACCTTGGCCAGCCACGCCCACGGCGATTCGACAGCCAACGCGTGGTGCCAGCGGAGGAAGGTGTCCTGGACCACGTCCTCGGCCTCCTCGGCCGAACCCAGCATCCGATAGGCCAGCCCGAACAGGGTCGAGCGGTGCCGCTCGAACTCCTCAACCGCGTCACCCGTCACGCCCGCCAGCCTTCCAGGCCACCGAGCCGGGCCGATATTCGACCTCCGTACGCCGCTCGCGCCCAGACGATCACCCACCCGAGCGCGGAACAGCCCGGAACCGTGGTCGGTTCCGGGCTGTTCCGGTCGGGCTGCTAGATGTCGTAGTAAAGCTCGAACTCGTGCGGGTGCGGGCGCAGCCGGATCGGGTCGACCTCGTTCTCGCGCTTGTACGCCACCCACGTCTCGATCAGGTCAGGCGTGAAGACGCCGCCCTCCAGCAGGTAGTCGTGGTCGGCCTCCAGCGCGGCCAGGACCTCGGGGAGCGAGCCGGGCACCTGCGGCACCTGGCGGGCCTCCTCCGGAGGCAGCTCGTAGAGGTCCTTGTCGACGGGCTCCGGCGGCTCGATCTTGTTGCGGATGCCGTCGAGGCCGGCCATCAGCATGGCCGAGAAGGCGAAGTACGGGTTGCACGACGGGTCCGGCACGCGGAACTCGATGCGCTTGGCCTTCGGGTTGGACCCCGTGATCGGGATGCGGACGCAGGCCGAGCGGTTGCGCTGCGAGTAGACCAGGTTGACCGGGGCCTCGTAGCCGGGCACCAGACGGTGGTAGGAGTTGACCGTCGGGTTGGTGAACGCCAGCAGCGACGGCGCGTGCCTGAGCAGGCCGCCGATGTAGTAGCGGGCCGTGTCGGACAGGCCCGCGTAGCCGACCTCGTCGTAGAAGAGCGGCGAGCCGTCCTTCCACAGCGACTGGTGGCAGTGCATGCCGGAGCCGTTGTCGCCGAAGATCGGCTTGGGCATGAACGTGACCGTGTGGCCGTATTCGAGGGCGGTGCTCTTGATGACGTACTTGTAGAGCATCAGGTTGTCGGCCGTCTTGAGCAGCGTGCCGAACCTGAAGTCGATCTCCGCCTGGCCGGCGGTGCCGACCTCGTGGTGCTGCATCTCGACGTCGATGCCGGCCTCGATGAGGTTGCGCACCATCTCCGAGCGCAGGTCCGTGAAGTGGTCCATCGGCGGGACCGGGAAGTATCCGCCCTTGTAACGGGGCTTGTAGCCGAGGTTGCCGCCTTCGGTGGCCTTGCCGGTGTTCCAGGCGCCCTCGATGGAGTCGATGTAGTAATAGCCGGCGTTCTGCCGCGTCTCGAAGCGGACGTCGTCGAAGATGTAGAACTCCGCCTCGGGCCCGAAGTAGACGGTGTCGGCGATGCCGGTGCCCTTGAGGTATTCCTCCGCCTTGCGGGCGACGTTGCGCGGGTCGCGGCTGTAGGCCTCGCCGGTCAACGGGTCGTGCACGAAGAAGTTGATGTTGAGCGTCTTGTGCTGGCGGAACGGGTCGAGCACGGCGCTGGACGGGTCGGGCAGCAGCAGCATGTCCGACTCATGGATGGCCTGGAAGCCGCGGATCGACGAGCCGTCGAACATGAGCCCATCGGTGAAGACACTGGCGCCGAAGTTCTCTACCGGGAAGGTGAAGTGGTGCGTCGTCCCCGGCAGGTCGGTGAACCTGACATCGACGAACTGCACCCCTTCGTCACTGATGAACTTCAGGACGTCGTCGGCGGAGTTGAACACTCTCGAACCTCCCTGGGGACATGACTATCAGGCCGAGGTTAGGTCCCGGCCGTTTCCGATCGGTGTCTCGATTGTTTCGCACATGTTAAGCGGGCTCAGGTCGGGTCCGAAGCCCAGCAGCTGTCCTCATCGTCTTTTTTGCCGCGCCTTTCCTCGTCCAGATCGTAGGGGTTTGACGGTGGGCCGCTCGGTTGCACCGTGCCCGGAGCGGAGTCGTCGTAGACGGGGTGGATGAAGAAGTCGTCCACGTCGCAGCGGGCGGGAGTACTGGTGTAGCCCCAGCCCTTCAGCCACAGAACGAGCTCTCCCGCCTCGCGGTAGGCGAACACGCTGCCGACGGGGTGGGTGACGAGGCGGATCGTCGTGGCGGGCTGTCCGGGGCGGTTCACGGCATAGACCACGAGGTAGTTCAGCTTCACCTCGGCGCCGCTGCGGCCGTACTTCCTGGCCTTGGCCACCGTCGTCTTGCCCTTGACCTTGATGACGTCGGTGGAGAGCTCGGCGGTCTTCGGGGCGAAGCTGGTCACCCAGCCACGGCTGTCGGCGTCGTCCTTGCCGCTCTTCTTCCGGTCCAGGTACTTCTGGAACCAGACGCGCTGCTCGCGATCGAGCAGCTTCATGAACGCCTTCGGCTTGCCGCCCATGAGCGTCTTGCGGTCGAGGAAGGCCGCGGTCATGAGCTTGCGGGTACGGTCCAGCGCCTTCGCCACGTCCTTCTTCGACAGCCCGCCGAGCGCCTTGGCCTTGGGCAGGACGAAGCCGGCCGCCCCCTCCGCGTACTTCTCGGCAGGGGAGCCCGCGAACGGGTCCGCCGCGGTCGGCTCCGGGGTCGCGGTCTCGACGCCGGCCGCCTCCGGGGCCGCCATGACCGGTTGGGTCTCCTCCGGGACCGGCCCCGGACTCCCCACCTGCGGTGTCAGCAGGTCGGGCCGGGCGGCGACGATCACGGTCGCGCCGCCGATCACCGCGGCCACCAGACCGGCCGCGAGCAGGCCCCGCCCCGCTCGCCGTGGCCGGGTGGCCTTGTCCGAGCGCGGCGCCCTGGCTCCCCTGCTGGCCGCCGCGCGCATCCTGCGCCGCTCGTCCTCATCGATCTGCGCGACGAGCTCGTTGAAGCGCGCGTCTAAGTCATCCCCGTTCGGCATGGCGTACATGATGGGGGACAAAGGTGATCTTTGTGGCGCGGTTGGGTCACGATCCCGACCGCGCCCCCCGCCGGATACCGTTGAGGGTATGAGCGGGAACGAGCCTCGGTGGACGCAGACCTGGCTGGGCGGTGTGAGGGCGGCGGGGGTCGATCTCGGCTACCCGGGTGAGCGTCTGGGGCTGCCGGAGCATGGGAGCGGCGCCGTCGCCGGGTGGGGGCGGCGCATCGCCGGGCTGGTCATCGACTGGATGATCTGCACCTGGGTCGTGGTCCAGCTCGTGCTGCGGATGAACCCGGCCGAGTCGCCGTGGGCGCCCGTGGTGGTGTTCGCGATCCAGTACATCCTGCTCGTCGGGTTCATGGGGCAGACGTTCGGGCACCGGCTCGCGGGGATCAGGGTGGCCGCGATGGACGGTGGCAGCCCCCGGCTGGTGCCCGTGCTGGCACGCACGGTGCTGCTCTGCCTGGCCGTGCCCGCGCTCATCTGGGATCGCGACCACAGGGGGCTGCACGACCGCGCCTCCAACACGGTCGTCGTGCGTATGTGAAACGTCCATTGACAACGTTGTCTTCGCGGAGTCTGCTGTTGACAACGTTGTCAGGAGGGCGACATGCGGAGAGCACGTCTTGCGGTCGTGGCGACCGCGGCTGTACTGGGATTCGCCGGGTTATCCGGGGTGGCGACGGCCGATCCGCCGACGTCACCAACAGTGACCGATCCAGCTCCGTCACCGCTGCCGTCGGACGCGCCTTCGGCGGCGCCCACGCAGCCGGCGCCCATCGAGGAGGTGACGCCGCCTCCGGGCGCCAAGCGGGAAGCCGCCGTACGGACCGCGCCGCCGGGGGCGCTCTTCTATTCCTCCCTCGAGACCGGCGACCCGCAGCCGACCTGGCTCAACACGGTCGACGAGGGCAGGAAGGCCGAGGGGATCACCGGCGCCACCACCGGCGGCATCCCGGGCAACATCACCGACGAGGTCGTCGACATCGCGGCCAGCGGCGAGAACACCCCCTCGGGCGAGGTGAAGGAGAACCTGTTCGACGGGGACGTCAACACCAAGTGGCTGGCGTTCACCGGCACGGGCTGGGTGTCGGTGAAGCTGTCCAAGCCCATCGCGGTCACCCGGTACGCCATGGCCTCCGCCAACGACGCCGCCCAGCGCGACCCGCGTGACTGGGCGCTGGAGGGGTCGGCGGACGGGCAGAGCTGGACGGCCGTGGACACGCGGGCGGGGGAGGTGTTCGACGCCCGGCTGAAGACCCGCGAGTTCGACGTCGCGCATCCGGGCTCCTACCTCTACTACCGGCTCAACGTCACGCGGATCGGCTCGGGCGCGATCGTCCAGCTCGCCGAGCTGCAGCTCTCGGACGGCGATACCGCCCCGAAGCCGCCCTCCGACATGCGCAGCCTGATCGGCCCCGGCCCCGGCAGCGGCTACACCGCCAAGCCCCGCGCCGGCTACACGGGCCTCAAGGCGCTGCGCTACTCCGGCAGCACGACCACCAGCGGCGGTGGTCACTCGGCCAACAAGGTGTTCGAGACCGACATCGAGGTCACGGCCGACACAGAGCTGTCGTACGTGCTGTTCCCCGAGTTCACCGGGGCCGCGCTGAGCTACCCCAGTACGTACGCGAGCGTGGACCTGGCCTTCGCCGACGGCACCTACCTCAGTGAGCTTAGGGCCGAGGACCAGCATGGCGTCAGGCTGACGCCGCGGGCGCAGGGTGAGTCCAAGACCCTCTACGCCGACCAGTGGAACTTCCAGCGTTCCCGCATCGGCGAGGTGGCCAAGGGCAAGCGGATCAAGCGCATCCTGATCGCCTTCGACGCGCCGGCCGGGCCGCTGCCGTTCAAGGGCTGGGTGGACGACATCACGCTCGTCAACGCCAAGCCCCAGCAGGTCAAGAGCCTGGCCGACCATGTGGTGACGACGCGCGGCACCCAGTCGACCGGCGGCTTCTCGCGGGGCAACAACTTCCCGGCCACGGCCGTGCCGCACGGGTTCAACTTCTGGACGCCGATGACCGGCTCCGGTTCGAACTCGTGGCTGTACGAGTATCACCGCAACGGCAACGCCGACAACGTCCCGACCATCCAGGCGTTCGCCGCCAGCCACGAGCCGAGCCCTTGGATGGGGGACCGGCAGTCCTTCCAGGTCATGCCGTCGCTGCTGGCCAAGCCGAACCCCGACCGGGTCGCCAGGGCCACGCCGTTCCTGTATTCGGGCGAGACCGCCAGGCCGTACTACTACGGGGTCGACCTGCTCAACGGCATCCGTACGGAGATCGCGCCCGCCGACCACGCGGCCGTGTTCCGCTTCACCTTCCCCGGCGACGGCGGCAGCCTGATCTTCGACAACTACAACAACGACGGCGGGCTGACCATCGACCAGGGCGTCGTCACCGGCTACACCGACACGCGCAGCGGCCTGTCGGCGGGCGCCACCCGGATGTACGTCTACGCGGTCTTCGACCAGCAGCCCACCGGCGGCGGCAAGCTGACCGGCGCCGGCCGCGACAACGTGACGGGCTATGTCGCCTTCTCCGCCAAGCAGGTCACGATGCGCATCGCCACCTCCTTCCTCGGCGTGGCGCAGGCCAAGCGCAACCTGGAGCTGGAGAACGGCACGTTCGAGGAGGTCAAGGCGCGCGCCCAGCGCGCCTGGGAGGACAAGCTGGGCACCGTCGAGGTCGAGGGCGCCACGCCCGACCAGCTCACGACGCTGTACTCGAACCTGTACCGGCTGTTCCTCTATCCGAACTCGGGCTTCGAGAACACCGGTACGGCCGCCGCGCCCGCCTACAAGTACGCCAGCCCGGTATCGGCCAGGAGCGGCCTGGACACCCCCACCCAGACCGGGGCCAAGATCGTGGACGGCAAGATCTACGTCAACAACGGCTTCTGGGACACCTACCGGACGACCTGGCCCGCCTACTCGCTGCTGGCCCCCGAGGCGGGCGAGCTGATCGACGGGTTCGTCCAGCAGTATCGCGACGCCGGCTGGATCGCCCGCTGGTCCTCGCCCGGCTACGCCGACCTCATGGTGGGCACCAGCTCGGACGTGGCCTTCGCCGACGCTTACAGCAAGGGCGTGCGCGGCTTCGACGCCAAGTCGGCGTACGCGGCGGCGGTGAAGAACGCCACCGTGGTGCCGGCGAACCCGGCCGTTGGGCGCAAGGGCCTGCAGACCTCGATCTTCCGCGGCTACACCGCCCTGAACGAGGTAGGCGAGGGCCTGTCCTGGGCCATGGACGGATATATCAACGACTTCGGGATCTCGAACATGGCCGCGTCCCTGGCCAAGGACGCCACCGGCGCGGAGAAGGCCCGCTACCTGGAGGAGTCCGAATATTTCCGTAGCAGGGCCCTGAACTACGTCAACATGTTCGACTCGGAGGTGGGCTTCTTCCAGGGCCGCGACTCCACGGGCAAGTGGCGGCGTACCAAGGCCGACTACGACCCCCGCGTCTGGGGCTACGACTACACCGAGACCGACGGCTGGAACATGGCCTTCCACGCGCCCCAGGACGGCACCGGACTCGCCGCCCTCTACGGCGGGCGCGCGGGTCTGGCCAAGAAGCTCGACGCGTTCTTCGCCGACCAGGAGACGGCCACGTTCCCCGGTTCGTACAACGGCGTGATCCACGAGATGCGCGAGGCCAGGGACGTCCGCATGGGCCAGTACGGCCACAGCAACCAGCCCTCGCACCACATCATCTACATGTACGACCACGCGGGGCAGCCGTGGAAGGCGCAGGCCAAGGTCAGGGAGGCGCTGTCGCGGCTGTACCTGGGCAGCGAGATCGGCCAGGGCTATCCGGGCGATGAGGACAACGGCGAGATGTCCGCCTGGTACGTCTTCAGCGCCCTCGGCTTCTATCCGCTCCAGGCCGGCAGCCAGGACTACGCGATCGGCTCGCCGCTGTTCACCAAGGCCACCGTGCATCTGCCCAGCGGCAAGGACCTGGTGATCAATGCCCCGGCCAACAGCGCCGAGAACGTCTACGTCCAGGGCCTCAAGGTGAACGGCAAGGCGTGGACGTCCACCGCGCTACCGCACGACGTGCTGGCCGGTGGGGCCGTACTGGACTTCGCGATGGGGTCCAAGCCGTCCACGTGGGGCGAGCCGCCGGCGTCGATCACGCCCGACGGCGAGATGCCGCGGCCCATGCGCGACATCCCGGTCACCGGGGGCCCGGCGGCGCTGTCGGACGACACCTCGGCAACCACAGCCACCGTTTCCGGAAATATCACTCTTCAGGCGGGAACGCGGGACCAGGTGAGCTTCTACACCCTCACCTCGGCGGCCACCGGTCCCACGTCATGGAAGCTCGAGGGCTCCTACGACGGTACGGCCTGGACGGTCATCGACCAGCGGGACGGCCAGCGGTTCGACCAGGCGAGGCAGACCCGGCCGTTCAAGATCGCCCGCCCCGGGCGGTACGCCCAGTACCGCCTCACCGTCTCCGGCACGCTGGCCGAGCTGGAGCTGCTGGCAGTGCCGGATCCGGCCTGCACGCGATCCGTCACCGGCACCCACAGCGGCCCCCTCACGGTCGGCTCCGGCGTGACCTGCCTGGCGGCGGGCGCGAACGTGACCGGCCCCCTCGTTGTCCGGCAGGGGGCCTCGCTGATCGCGCGGGCCGCCACGGTCGGCGGACCGGTCACCGCGGTGGGCGCCGGGCGGCTGGTCCTGGTGGACACCTCGGTGGGCGGCCCGCTCACGGCGACCTCGGTGAAGGAGCTGTCCGTGGAGAAATCGGTGGTGGGCGGACCGGTGACGCTGGTCGGCGACAGCGGGCCGCTGATCGCCGCCAGCACGGTCAAGGGGCCGTTGACCTGCACGGGCAACTCTCCGGCACCGACCGCGAACGGTCTGTCCAACACGGTCTTGGGACCGTCGGCGGGCCAGTGCAAGGGTCTCTAGCGCGATAAAAATCTTACCGGGTTCGATATTGAACCCGGTAAGGTTTATGATGCCCCCATGATGATGGCCGGACTCAGGGAGAAGAAGAAGGAGCAGACCCGGCGGCGCATCGCCGAGGTGGCGCTGCGGATGTTCGCCAAGCGGGGCTACGAGGCCGTGACGGTCAACGAGATCGCCGAGGCGGCCGGGGTCGCGAAGGTCACGCTGTTCACCTACTTCCCGACCAAGGAGAGCCTCGTCCTCGACGTGGTCAAGGAGGACATGGCGAAGATCGTCAACGAGCGGCGGCCGGGACAGGCGCCGCTCGAGGCGCTGCGTGAGCACTACCGGGCGTTCGCCGCCGAGGACACGGAGGGGGTCGACGTCGAGGGCCTGCTCACCCGGGCCTGGGTGATCTCGGCCAGCCCGGCGCTGATGGCGGGGCTGCACCAGACCCGGGCCGGGCAGCGGTACGAGCTGGCCGCCGCTCTGGCCAGTGCGCGTGGGGTGCCGGACGGGTCGTGCGAGCTGCGGGACCAGCTCATGGCCGCGCAGATCACCGCCGTGCTCACGACGGTGCAGGAGGGGTTCTTCCAGCGGCTCGTCGAGGGGACGCCCATCGCCGAGGCGGGCGGTCGGCTGGCGGACGACGTCGAGCTCGCCTTCGACCTCCTAGAGCACGGCTTCACCGGACAATAAGGGGATATTAAAAAAGGCATCAACTATGACACCGGGTTTCTGCCGGGCGAGAGCCTGTCCCGGACGACGTTCGACGCCGAGACGGTCGGGCGCGAGATGCGGGTGATCGCCGACGAGCTGCACTGCGCGGCTGTACGCGTGTCCGGCGGCGACCCGGAGCGGCTGAGCGTGGCGGCCGAGCAGGCCGCCGCGGCCGGGCTGGAGGTCTGGTTCGCGCCGTTCCCCATCGACCTCACGCCGGAACAGGTGATCCCCCTCTACGCCGACAGCGCCGAACGAGCCGAGGCCGTCCGGCGCGGCGGCGCCGAGGTGGTGCTGGTCACCGGCTGCGAGACCAGCGCCTTCTGCGAAGGGTTCATGCCCGGTGCCGACTACATGGAGCGCCTGCGGGCGATGATGTCGGCCGACATGGAGTGGTGGCAGTCGCTGGGCACGATCATGGGCCGTTTCAACGGCTTTCTCGGGGAGGCCGCCGAGACGGTGCGGCCGCTGTTCGGGGGCCGGATCACGTACGCCTCCGGGCCGTGGGAGTTCGTCGACTGGACGCCGTTCGACCTGGTCGGTGTGGACGCCTATCGGGCCGCGTACAACGCCGGCAGCTTCGTGGAGGAGGTGCGCGGCCACTTCAAGCACGGCAAGCCCGTGGCGGTGACCGAGTTCGGCACCTGTGCCTATACGGGGGCGGGGGAGCTCGGGGGCATGGCGTGGGAGGTGCCCGACGGCTCCGTACGCGACGAGGGCGAGCAGGTCCGCTACCTCAACGAGCTGCTCGACGTCTTCGAACAGGAGGGGGTCGACACGGCCCTGTGGTTCACCTTCGCCTCCTACAACCAGGTCGGTGACGACGACCTGGGCGCGTACGGCGTGGTCCGGATGCTGGATGAGACCCGCTGGGAGCCCAAGGCGGCCTTCCACGCGATGGCGGCCCGGTACGGGCGCGCCTGAACCCTGCTCGGTCGGTCAGTCGCGCGAGGCCGAGCTGTCGGTCGGGGTGCGGTGGGTCAGTGGTGTGTGCAGGTGAAGATGGCGGTGCCCGGTATGTACTTGCCGCGCAGCGGGCTCCAGCCGCCCCACACCCGGTCGTGGCCCGCCGGCCATTCGGGCTCCAGCAGGCCCGTCACGGTCAGGCCTGAGGCGACGATCAGGCCGATCCAGTCGGCCATTGTCCGATGGTGCTCGACGTAGGTGGTTGTGCCGTACTCGTCCGTCTCGACATAGGGCGAACGGTCGAAGTAGGACCGGTCGGACGTCAGCCCGCGCGGCCCCGGATCGTCGGGGAACGCCCACCGGATCGGATGGCTGACCGAGAACACGAACCGCCCGCCCGGCCGCAGCACCCGGCCCACCTCACGGAACACCGCCAGCGGATCGGCCACGAACGGCAGCGCTCCGAACGCCGAGCACGCCAGATCGAACGACCCGCCGGCGAACGGGAGCACCTCGGCGTCGGCCTGCACCACAGGGACGTGCAGGCCGGTGTCGAGGTCGATCCGCTGCGAGTGGCGCAACTGCCGGTGTGACAGGTCGAACGCGGCGACCTCGGCCCCCTGCCCGACCAGCCACCGCGCGCACTGGGCCGCGCCACAGCCCATCTCCAGCACTCGCCGGCCGCGTACGTCGCCCAGCAGGTGCGCCTCGGCCTCGTCGACGCCCTCCGGGCACCAGACGAAGCCGGTGTCGCGCAGGAACTCGCCGTGTTCGACCTGGTAGTCGTCGGCGTTGCCGTCCCACCAGCCGCGGTTGGCCCGCGAGGAGTCCGACAGCGCGTTCCCTGGAGGCACTAGCGCATCTTGGGGCCGCGCGGAACCCGAGCGCCCTTGGGCATCGGGCCCTTGGGCATCGGCATGTTCTTGGGGAGCGAGCGCAGGCGGTCCTTGACCTCGTTGACCGAGGGCTTCTTGAGGTTGCGCGGCAGCTTCATGATGTGGCGCTGGAGCTTGCCCAGCGGCACCTGCCCCTCGCCGTCACCGCACTGGATGTCGTAGATCTCGACGCCCAGCACCACCCGCGCGACCCGCTTCTTCTCGGCCGCGAGCATCTTCGCCACCCGGTTGCCGGGCCCCTCGGACACCAGTACGACCCCCGGGAACCCGATCACGAGGTGGATCAGGTCCTGGTCACGGTTGACCGCGATGGCCGGGGTGACCTGCCAGTTGCCCCGCATGCCCTGCAGCACCGCGGCGGCGGCGCCGGTCTGGCCGTGCAGGATCGAATATTGGGCGCGCTGCGCCAGCTGCCCGAACACCACGAGGCCGACGGTGAGCGCGGCGAGCACGCCGAGGAACACCGAATACCACAGATAGTCCGTGACCAGCCCGATCACGACGATCACAGCCAGCGTGCCGACCGCCGAAAGGAAGACGATCGGCAACCCCTTGGGGTTGGCCTGCTTGATGATCTGCGCGATCATGCGGAACTGCTTGATGCGTCCCGGCTTCTCTGGGTCCTCGGACTTTGCCATGCTTCGAAGAATACAAACCAACCGAGCGGGATACGAAAACGCCTCTGGTCGTTCGGGGGTTTTCTTTTACGGCAGAGCACGGTGGGCCCCACCCGCCGTACGGGGCCGGGCCCTGTCCAGGGGCACGCTCCTCCGGTGATGCGGGGCCGGGCGCCGTGACGTGACGGTGAGACCCCGGCCTACGTGCGTTACCAAACCGGTATTGCACGTCCATTCAGCGGAGCCGATGTCACGCAGCCAGGCCGCCTCCATGGCGGAGGCGGCCCAGGGGAGTTCAGGCGCTCTGGCGGGCCTCGATGGCCTGCTTGTAGAGCTTGCCCGCGCGGTAGGAGGAGCGGACGAGCGGGCCCGACAGGACACCCGCGAAGCCGATCGCCTCGGCCTCCGCCTGGAGCTCGACGAACTCCTCCGGCTTGACCCAGCGCTCGACCGGGTGGTGGCGGGGCGTCGGGCGCAGGTATTGGGTGATCGTCAGCAGGTCGGTGCCGGCGGCGTGCAGGTCGCGCATCGCCTCCACGACCTCCTCGCGCGTCTCGCCCATGCCCAGGATCAGGTTGGACTTGGTGACCAGCCCGGCCTCACGGGCCGTCGTGATCACGCCGAGCGAGCGCTCATAGCGGAACGCGGGCCGGATGCGCTTGAAGATCCGCGGCACGGTCTCGACATTGTGCGCGAACACCTCGGGCTTGGCCGAGAACACCTCTTCCAGCTGCTCACGGTTGCCGTTGAAGTCGGGCACCAGCAGCTCGACCCCGCAGCCGGGCAGCAGCGCGTGGATCTGCCGCGCGGTCTCGGCGTAGAGCCAGGCGCCGCCGTCGGGCAGGTCGTCGCGGGCCACGCCGGTCACCGTGGCGTAGCGCAGGCCCATCTGCTCGACCGACTCGGCCACGCGACGCGGCTCGTCCCGGTCGTACTCCTTGGGCTTGCCGGTGTCGATCTGGCAGAAGTCACAGCGGCGCGTGCACTGGTCGCCGCCGATGAGGAACGTCGCCTCGCGGTCTTCCCAGCACTCGTAGATATTGGGGCAGCCCGCCTCTTCACAGACCGTGTGCAGGCCCTCCCGGCGCACGAGCGATTTCAGCTCGGTGTATTCGGGGCCCGTCTTCAGCTTGGTCTTGATCCACGGGGGCTTGCGCTCGATAGGGGTTTCGGCGTTGCGCACCTCCAGGCGGAGGAGCTTTCGGCCTTCAGGAGCAACGGTCACCGACCCAGCTTACGTCTCGCCCCAACCTCTCCCACTCCCAGGGCCACCATTCGCCGGGTCATCGGATGATTCAGCTGGCTTGGCGGGCTCAGATGACCAGGCCGAAGCTGCGGATGGCGCGGGTGTAGTGGCGGTGCAGTTCGTCGTCGATCCGGTCCGACTCGGCCGAGCCGAGCAGCTCCGAGCTGGACAGCACGGACCCGGACGGCGCTGAGCCGGACGGTGCTGAGCCGGACAGCGCCGAGCCGGGCGCGGTGGTGCGGACGCCGTCGGGGGCGCTGTTGGGGGCCAGCAGCGCGGTCCGCCTGATCGACGCCACGCTCTCGCCGCGCAGGGCCGCCGCCTGCATGGGGGCGACGTACCTGCCGCTGGCCAGCAGCCCGTCGATCTCGGCCAGTTCCCCGGCCGTGAGGACGCGCAGGGCCCTCGCCTGCCGCCGTTCGTGTCTGCGGGCGTCGTCGGAGCGGGCCAGCCGCTTCAGGCAGTACTCGGTGAGCAGCACCGGGCCGCCGAGCACCCGCCCGACGATCCGGCCCAGGAAGCTGACCGCCTCGTAGCCGGTGCTGTTGGAGTTCAGTACGCCGAGCGAGGTGGCCATCTGCGTGTGGGCCGCCTCGCGCGCCCGCAGCGGTGCCGCTCCGATGAGCGCCTCGCGCCATGCGCCCAGCGTCGCCAGCGCGCCGTCGACGATGAGCTCGCCGCCGGTCGGCAGCTCCGCGTACGCCCTGGCCAGCAACGCGACCCGCTGCCGCGGCGACAGCGCCAGCCACGAGGGCAGCCCGATGACCAGCACGGGCACCCGCAGCGGGCCGGTGCGCGCGTACGTGGTGCCCAGGACCAGATCCCTGACCGCCACCTTCTGGGGACGCTTGACGCCGATCCGGTCGGCCACCCGCTCCGCCATGCCGTACACCTGCGGGGCCGAGGAGGGGTCGAGGACCTCGGCGTCGGCGGGCAGGCTGCCGAGGCGCGGTCGCAGCATCCACCCGATGGCGATCAGCAGGGCACCGAGCGCCCACGCCGCGGCGAACTGGGCGTTGACCACGATCGTCCACCCGCCCAGCACGACGAAGGCCAGCGTCAGGGTGTGCACGACGAGAGCGAGAACCAGGGCCGCGAGCCACGTCGCAGACTGCTGCACAGACCGCTTCACAGGCTGATCGTAAACAGGCGACTGCCAGATTTCACCGCGATTCGGCGACCGGCCGTGGGTCAGCGGCGCATGAGGTCTTCCTCGTGCAGGTCGTACGGCTCCAGGCCCAGTGCTTCGGCCAGCCGTTTCTCGGCGATCGGGATGACCTCCTCGACCACGATCCGCCTGCCCGTCTCGGCGGACAGTGAGGAGACCCCCACGTCCGGGATGCCGCACGGGACGATCCGGCTGAACCACCGCGGATCATTGGCGCAGTTGAGCGCGAAGCCGTGCATCGTGACGCCGCGTGAGACGCGGATGGCGACGGCGCCGAGCTGGCGGTCGGGCAGGCCGAGGCTGGTGTCGCCCGCGGCCCAGACCCCGGCCCAGCCCGGTATTCGCCTGGCCGTGACGCCGAAGTCCGCACAGATCTGGATCATCGTGTCTTCGAGCCGGCAGATGTAGCGGGTCACGTCGTCGATCTCGACGATCGGGTAGGCGACGAGCTGGCCGGGACCGTGCCAAGTGATGCGGCCCCCGCGGTCGACGTCGATCACGGGGGTACCGTCGGAGGGGCGTTCGTGCGGGGCGGTGCGCTTGCCCGCCGTGTAGACGGGCGCGTGCTCCAGGAGCAGGACCGTGTCGGTCAGCTCCCGGGCCACCCGTTTGCCGTGCACCCAGCGTTGCAGCTGCCAAGCCTGCTCGTAGGGGACGTCGACACCGAGACGGACGATGGCCAATGCGTGGGGGTCGACCCCGTGCTTGGGGCGCATGTGTCCATTGTGCCGTTCCCTCACCCATCCAGGGTAATTCAGGAGGTGAGCAGCCGAGGCTCGATCCGGAACTCCTTTGCCCCCTCGGCCCCGTCATGCTCGACTTTGTAGGCGTATCCGGCTGGATCGGTGGTTACGGCCTGAATGAAATCGGTGCCCACGTAGTGCAGCGCCACCCCCTCGTCGGCGGCGTAGCCCTCGGGCAGCTCGCCGCTGGCCACCGACTGGTGCAGCAACTGCCGGCGCTGCGGCTCGGAGTTGTAGTGGACTCCGCACGAGTAGGGCAGGAAGGCCAGGCCGTCGGCCCACACGTTGAGCTCGGGGCCGAAGGAGTCGGTGTTGCCGCCCACGTGCCAGCACAGGGCGCCCGCGCTCTGCCCGGACAGCACCACGCCCGACCGCCACGCCTCCTCGAACGCCTCGTCGTAGCCGTGCAGCCGCCACAGGGCCGCCAGGTTGGCCACGCTGCCACCGCTGACATAGATCATGTCCTGCTCGAGCATCCACGCCCGGGGATCCTTGACATTGGGCATCGGGAACACCGTCAGATGGCTCAGCTCGACGTCCCACCCGGCGAAGGCGCCGTACATCTTCAGCAGCCAGTCGGCGTCGTCGCCCATCGCGGTGGCGACCAGCCCCAGCTTCGGCCGGTCCTGGCCGGTCAGGTCGAGGCCGTAGCGCAGCAGTGGGCTCGCCTCCAGAAAACCGTGACGCGCCGTCGGGCGGAACGACCCACCGCCGATGGCAAGAATGTGCGACTGGCCGGACCTGGTCATGTTGGTATCTCCCGCGTGGTAAAGGATGAACAGCACCCTAGATTATGGCGCTAGATTATGTCGCTCAAGGCCTCGTCGAGGTGGCTATGGGTGAATCCGTAGCCGCTGCCGGACAGTTTCCCCGGCAGAATCCGGTGGCTGGGCAACAGCCCTTCCCGCGCGAACTCTCCCAGGCCGATGCTCAGCGCGAAGGCCGGGACAGGCATCGGTACAGTGCCCTTACGCAGGGCTTTCCCGAGCGTGGTGGTGAACTCCGCATTGCTCACGGGATTGGGCGAAGTCAGATTAACCGCCCCCACCAATTCCCGATTTTTCAGGATATGTAGTACGGCCTGAACCCAGTCGTCCTCGGATATCCAGGACCAGTACTGCTTCCCACTCCCGAGCGGCGCGCCGAGCCCCATCTTGAAGATGGGCAGCATCCGCCCAAGCGCCCCACCACGCCCACTCAATACGAGCCCGGTACGCAATTGCGCGGCCCGGATGCCGACCTCCTCGGCGGGCTTGGCGGCACCTTCCCAGAGCTCGCACAGATCAGCCAGAAACCCGGTGCCCTTCCCCTGGGACTCATCGATGACCCGATCCCCGGTGTCACCGTAGAAGTCCACCCCGGAGGCCGACACGAGCACCTCAGGCGGCCGGGACAACTGCCGCAACGCGTCGACGAGCACCCGAGTCCCGTCGACCCGGCTCCGCACCAGCTCGCGCTTGTACGACTCGCTCCAGCGCCGGTCGGCGATGGGCGCTCCGGCCAGATGTACGACGCCTTCGGCCCCTTCGAGCACCGAAAGATCGATCACATCGTCCCGAGGCTCCCAGTAGGCCTCCTCATCGCTCTCGGGAGGCCGCCGCACCATCCTGACAACCCGCCGCCCCTGCCCTTTGAGCGCCTCCACCAAGGGCCCCCCGAGCAGCCCGGACGCCCCCGTAACGATGATCGTCATACCTCCCACACTACGCCGGAGCCCTCCCGCCACCCACCGTTACCCGTCTGGAGTGTTGGCCGTCTGATGCCCACCCCGATCGAAGGTGCTCGCTTCGCTCGCTCGCCCTGTCAGGCGGGCTGGCGCCCGCCCCCGCGTCGGTCCTCGCTTCGCTCGGGCGTCTCCCTGGGGCGCGGCTCCGCCGCGCGCTTCGCCCACGGCTTCGATTGTTGTCCAGATGGCGCTGGTGATGCCCTTGGCCGAGCCCAAGGCAACGGGCGATCGCACGGGACGTACCGGACAGACGGGAAAGGGACGTCATTGGAGACGACGACAAAGACACGACCGCTGCTTTGGTGCCGTCCGCAGGAGAGAAGCTGATCGGCGCGGCGGCGGTTCTCGGCGCAGCCCCGGCATCGCCACTTGGTGCAAGGTCGTGAGCGCACCAACCGATCAGTGCAGCGCATCGGTAGCTAGCCGAAATCTTGGCCGATATCCCAGCCATGGAGCGATCATGGATCCATGGAGGTCATTCCGATCAGCGAAGCCAAGGACCGGCTGACCGAGCTTGCCGACCGGGCCGCGCGCGAGCATGATCACTTCACACTCACCCGGAACGGGCGGCCGCATGCCGTTATCGCGTCCGTGGCCGAGTGGGAGTCCCTGCAGGAGACACTCGAGATTCTCGCTGACCCGGAAATGCGCGCCGACCTGGTCGAGGCCGCTGCCGCCGAGGCGCGCGGCGATGTGACCACCGAGGAGGAGATGGCAGCCATCCTGGCGGCTCGCCTCGGCAAGTCCGGCGCGTGAGCGACCGCTACACCATCCTCCTGAGCCCACCGGCTCGCCCTGCGCTCGCCTCGGGCCTTCCCGAGACTGTAGCGGCCGCGGCCTGGGAGTTGATCACCGGCGCTGTCGCTCGCGAACCATGGCGCGTCGGCAAGCCTCTGCAAGAGCCATACGAGGGACTGCATGTTGCCCGGCGCGGGACCTACCGTGTGGTCTACCGCATCGACGAAGACAAACACACTGTGACGATCCAGTCCATCAAACACCGCCGCGACGCCTACCGCCCATAGAGCCCGCTGCTGCCCGCCCTACCTGTCGGTGCCAGGGGCTGGCGGAGATCACGCGTCGCCACATGAGATAGGTCAGGGATGCGGGCAGGTCAGGGTTGTGGAACCGCCGGGGAAGGCCGCGCGAGAACAGGGCCGCCTGTTCGCCCATTCTGGCTCACCGTGGATGGCGTACAGGAGCCCGGATCGTACAGCGCCGCTGTCCAGCAGTCACTTCAGCGTTCGGTCGGGATGTGCCGCAAGCCAGTTGGCGATCAGTCGGTCGGTGGTCGGCCGCGCGCTCGCCCCTTTGCCATGGTTCAGATGGGTGACCAGCGGCCAAAATCCGTGAGTGGAAGGACCCTCTGCGAGGGAGCGGCGACGTTGGCCGACCGGGGCGCAGAAGCCGAAGGCGCACTGGGCCGTCCTAGTGGTTGAGCCCGAAGAGCTCTCTCGTGGCCTGGATGGCGTCGGGCCTTCCTTGCACGTGGAGGCGGCCCGTGGAGAGCGCGGCGAGTGCGGCGGCGGGATCGCGCCCCATCTCGGCGAGCGTCGTGGCATCGGCGAAGGTCAGGACCACATCTGGATCGTCGATGTGGCCGGGGAAGGTGTGTAGGTCGCCTTCGGCGATGCGGGCGTGCATGGCTTCGGTGCCCACTCTGAACTCAACAGTGAGGGGTGTGGCCGGGACCCGCTCGGGCCGGAACATCGCCCGCAGGGACGATGTGATCCAGTGAATTTGGAAGGCGGCGCCGTCGTCCTGCTCGCCGAGCAAATGAATGCCGAACCGGGCGAGCTCGGTCATCGTCGGTTGCAGGGCACGGCCGAGCGGCGTCAGCTCGTACACCTTTGACGCGGCCGGCGCGGGGAGCGTGCGCCGACTGATGATTCCGGCTTCCTCCAGGACCTTCAGACGGGTGGCGAGCATGTCGGTGGAGATGCCTACGAGCCCGGCGAGTAGATCGACGTAGCGTTTCGGCCCGTCGAGCAGCTCACGGACGACCAGCAGAGTCCACCGCTCGCCGACCACGTCAAGTGTCTTGGCCACCGCACAGTAATGGCCGTAGGACCGCGATGCCATGGGGGCAGCCTACCCCACTTCTCGGTCCATCCAAGTTTCTGATCTGAATTTCAGAGCACCTACTTGACTTTTCCAAGTGATCGTCTGAAGGTGTTGTCGCGGCAGGTCGCACGATCAGGACCTGCTCCATGACCTGGCCTTGGGAGGACCGTATGACCCTCGTCGAAACCGACCCCACCGCCACCATGGTCACGGTCGAGCACCTGTGCGACTTCGCCATCAGGTTCCAGACCATGCAGATCTTCTCCACCCCGGTGGCCATGCGCATGATCGCGGTCGTTGACCGCGGAACCGTCGAGGGGCCGCGGCTGCGCGGCGAGTTCCTGCCCGGTGGCGGTGACTGGATCACCGTCGGCTCCGACCGTGTCGCCCGCCTCGACGTCCGGGCGACGATTCGCACGCATGACGACGAGCTGGTGTTCGTCACCGTCACTGGCCGCGCCACGCTGTCGGAGGAGGCGATCGGCCGGCTACTGGCCGGCGAGACCATCGGCTGGAACGAGATGCACGCACGATCCGTGCCGCTGTTCGAGACCGGCGCGGAGCGCTACTCGTGGCTGAACTCCACCGTCGCCATCGCCGTCAACGAGCTGTCCCTCGACCACGTCGAATACCGCGTCTACCGCATCCAGTGACCAACCATCAGCCCGCCGAGTGAGCCCAGTGAGCCTAGTGACAGGAGGCAGCGCGCCATGCCCACCGCCGCATCGCCCGCGCACAACGTCAGAGAACTCTTCAACACCTACGCCACAACTTTCGCCACTCGCGACGTGGACGCGATCGCCGCGCTGCACTCGCCCGGAACCCAGTTCTGGCTGCACAACGGCGAGCAGCCGGTTCAGGGTCGATCCGCGCTCCGCGACAGCTTCGCCTTGCTGTTCGCCCAGTGGCCTGACCTGGGATTCGACATCCACCGGGTCATCATTGGTGAGCGGCACTGGGTTCTTGACTGGGCTCTCACCGCTGTTCTCACCGACTCCGGCGGCAACCGGCGGCCGATCCGCTTCGACTGCCTCGACGTGGTCACGCTTGACGAGAACGGGCTCGTCGAACGCAAGGACACCTTCATCGATCTTCCTCAGGCGCAGGCAGCGCTGACCGCCGTAGCGGCCGGGTCCAGGGGTCATTCATGACGCCAATGGCCGGTGCGGTCCTGCGCAACCCGATGACGCTCGCGCACGGCCCTTGTCACCAGGTGGCACTGCTTGCCAGGGTGCCGCACTCCCGACTGCACCGCCACATATTCGCCACGTTAGGTATTCGTACAGTTACGGAGGTTGTTTGTTCGGGGCGTGAGGAGTTGGGCGTGGGCAAGCATGAGGGCGCGACAAGCGCACGTACGAGGAGTTCGATCCGCCCAAGGACGAGGACAACAAGGGGGACGGGGGCGGCACAGGAGATGGCCGACACAGCAGCGGGAAGCGGAGGTGACGCCGCCGGACCTCGACAACCGCATCAGCGGCAAGATCAACGCGATAAGCGGTAATCGAGAGCCGGTCACCGGCACCCTCGAGGAAGCGCTGAAAGCCGTGCCGCGGCACCTGTTCGTGCCCTCGGTGGGGCTGGCTCTGGCCGATGACGGGCCTGTGCTCATCGATTGGCGTAGCGATCCAGACGCGTGGTGGGCGGCCGTCTACGGGCCGGCCGCCATCGTGACCCAACTCGACGAGGGCGCGACCGCCCTCCGCGCCACGGAAGGCCGCTACAACTGCTCCAGCTCAGCCCTCGGTACCGTGGTCGGCCTGCTCGGACTGCTGAATCCCCGGCCTGGGCACCGCGTGTTGGAAGGAGGTACCGGCACGGGCTGGACCGCCGCATTGCTGTCACATCTGGTCGGCGAGGACGGCAGCGTGACATCTATCGAGGTTGATGAAGGTCTCGGTGAGCAGGCGGCCAAGTCCTTGGCCGCGGTCGGGGCGCAGCCGCACCTGATCGTCGGTGACGGCGCGGCCGGCTGCCCTGACCGGGCACCGTACGACCGGGTACACGTCACGTGTGGCATTCACACCGTGCCGTACGCCTGGATCCAGCAGGCCGCTCCCGGTGCGGTGGTCGTCGCACCGTTGTTGACGTTCTTCCGGCCAGGGTGTCAAGCTCGACCTGGCTCGGTCGTCGAGATGGCGGTGGAGCGCTGGGATGTGAGTCACCGGTTCAGGGCCGGTGGTTGACACCGCATCGTTGCGCCGCTCGACCGGTGCTGGGCCATGTCCGGATGGCTTTCGCGAAAGGTCGGCAGGCGATGAAGATCGCTTTCTTGGGTGATGTCCATGGTTGTGTGCTGCACGCGCTGGGTGCGGTCGTGGCGCTGCGGAAGCGACGGGAGCTCCGGCTCGACGCCGTGATCCAGGTCGGCGATCTGGGCGCCTACCCGTCGTTCGATCGGTGGGACGAGGCCAGCCGTCGGTTCGGCCGGGATCATCCCGCTCAGGGGGACTTCTTCCGGCTGCTCGATCCGTCGCCGGCCTTCGCCGAGGGGGTGCGCTCGGCTCTCGGGCGGGTCCCCGGTGTGCTGTTCGTCAGCGGCAACCACGAGGATCACGACTGGCTGGCATCCTTGCACGACGCGGCGGGCGCCGAGGTCGTGCCGGTGGATCCCCTCGGCGCCTACCTCCATGTCGCCTGCGGGAACGTGGTTGAGGTCGCCGGGCAGCGCGTGGCGTTCCTGGGGCTTATCGAGGTTCCGGGGAAGATGGATCTGGACGAGAGCGCGTACGCGCGGCTGATGGCGGTCAGACCGGGTGACGTGGACGTCCTGGTGACTCATGACGGCCCGTACGGGATCTCACGCGACCGGCGCGGGAACGTACAGGGCTCGGCGAAGCTGACCGCACTCATCGAGCACCTGCACCCGCGCCTGCACGTCAGCGGCCACTACCACCACCCCAACGGCCCCCGCCGCTACGGCCGCACGACCTCCTACGCGCTCGCCCAGTTGGTGCGGCCCAAGACCACCAAGTGGGAGCCGGAGCCCATCAACCCCGAACAACGGGTGACAGCTGGGAGCATCGGCCTGCTCGACACCGAAACCGGTGACTTCGAGTACGTACAAGATGATTGGCTGGCCGGTATCAGCGGGGACGCGTTGGACCTCGCCGAACTCATCGCAGTCCACTCCTGAAGCACGGCGCGATCAGGAGATGGACGACCAGGCGCGCAGGGAGCTTGCGCAGCCGCCGCTCACTGCACCCGCACTTCTCGATTCGGCGGCTCGTCTCCCCACACCGCGCCGACGAGCCCGTCCGGCGAGACGGGTCGCCCGTCGGAAACCGAGGCGGCGAGCCGCGTTCCTCCGCTGACCGGGCCGCGGCCGGTCAGCGTTCGGCCGCGAGGGTGACGCCCAGACCGATGAACACGCTCCCGGTCGCGGCGTCGATCCGGCGGCGCACCGCCTGGCGGCCGCGCAGCCAGCCGCCGATCCGCCCGGCCAGCACGCCGACCGTCGCGTCGGCCAGGAACTCCAGGACGATCAGGACGGCGCCGAGGACGGCGAACTGCAGCCAGACCGGCCCCGCCGCGGGATCGATGAACTGGGGCAGGAAGGCGACCATGAACGTGAACGTCTGCGGATTGGCCATGGAGGAGACCACGCCGTTGAGGAAGGCCCGCCGACCGGACATTCCGCGGCTGGCCGGATCGTCGGCCTGGCCGTTCTTGCGGTTGCGGATCATCTGGACGCCGAGGTAGATCAGGTACGCGGCGCCGGCGAACCGTAGCACCGTGAAGACGACCGGGAACGTCGTCAGCAGCACGGCGAGCCCGGCGGCGGCCGCGGCGACGTACAACGCGTCACCCGTGATCACGCCGGCCGTGGCCAGCAGCCCGGCGCGGGGCCCACCCCGCAGACCGCATCCCAGGACGAACAGCATGTCGGGTCCGGGGGTGATCAGAGCGACGATGGTGGTCGCCGTGAAAACGGCGAGCAGGTGCGGATCGATCGGCATGCGATGATCTTTCCACCTCCAGTGTCGGCGCACCGCTTCGGGGACGCCGCTCGGGGGGTGCCAGAGGCGCCAGGCCAGCTGTCAGGCGGCGTAGTGCGGGTAGCCGTAGCCGACGACCTGGGAGGTGGGACGGACACGCTGCTCGACCTTGCCGTTGCCGGTGTTGCCCTCGATCGTGGAGATCGTGCCGTCGCCGTTGTCCTTGACCACGAAGCCGACGTGGCTGATGGAGCTCAGGTCCTTGCTGCCGCTCCAGGAGTAGAAGACCACGGCGCCGGGCTTGGCCACGGTGCCCCAGCGCTGGTTGGCGGCGAACCACTTGGCGTGGGCGACGGTGTAGGCGTCCCAGCCGACCTGGGAGCGGGCGCCGGTCTCCTCGCCGACCCAGGAGACGAACATCGAGCACCAGGCGGCGTTCAGGTAGTCCTGCCTGCTGCCGCCGTCACGCTGGACGGTCTCGGCGGCGCGGGCCGAGTTCATGTACCACTTCTGGAACTTGGTGCCGCCGCCGTTGGCGTCCTCGGACGTGCCGACCTGGGCCTTGGCCAGGTTCAGGACCTGCTGGGCGGTGACGTTCACCTGGGCCTCGCCGTTCCTGCCGCCCTGCGCGGAGGCGGGGGCGGCCTGAGCCGCGGTGGGGGTGTGCCCTGTGGAGGCGGTGGCGGCGTTCGCCGCGGTGTGGGCGCCGAGGGCGGCGGCGGTGAGGGTCGCGCCGAGCGCGATCTTGGCATAGCTGATCTTGGGGGTGCGGATAATGGTGATTACTCCTTGCTTCCATTCCGCTTACCGGGTTAGCTGACGGGCTCGGGCGTGGAAGCTGCCCTACGGCACGTTGACGTGCCGATTAGCCCCGATCGAGACATGGGTCCCCGGTCCCGCGCACAGGCGGGTTCAGCGGTCACAGGTGATTGCCTGTGATGCATGCGATGGGTATGACGTCCGTACTCGGACTTTGGCGGCGCGGCCAGAGGGATACTCACTGTCTAGGCCAGGCGCACAGATGGGTACAACGCACCCCTGACCTGGGTAATTCCATCGCCATGAAATCGCCATGCCCAGCCCGGCCGGCTCGTCGATCCGTCAAGTAGCGGGGGTGTCTTGTTGAAGTCGCGCCAGGGCGCGTCTGGAAAAGGTTCGCGTACGGTCTGTCGAATTCGCCTCGCCCGTCCGACGTAGAGGCGTACCGACCGGACAGACGGCCAAGGAGACCCTCATGCCCCAGTACGCGATCCTCATCTTCGACAACGCCGGAGCCGGCGACTACACCCCCGAGCAGCAGGCGGCGAGCCAGCGGCACGCCGACGACCTCGTCGACTCCGGCGCCATGATCGCGGCCTACGCGCTGCGGTCCGCCGACACCGCCACCTCGTTGCGCGGCGACGTGGTCACCGACGGGCCCTTCATCGACGCCAAGGAAGTCATCGCCGGCGTCTGCGTCATCGAGGCCCCCGACCTGGACGC
Source organism: Nonomuraea sp. NPDC048901 (assembly GCF_040649695.1). Classification (NCBI taxonomy): domain Bacteria; kingdom Bacillati; phylum Actinomycetota; class Actinomycetes; order Streptosporangiales; family Streptosporangiaceae; genus Nonomuraea; species Nonomuraea sp. NPDC048901. The sequence continues at coordinate 105,287 of NZ_JBEZFW010000005.1, forward strand.
CGCCCTGGACCTGGCGCGTCGCAACCCCGCCGTCCAGTGGGGCCGTGGCGGCGTCGAGGTGCGCCCCGTCGCGGGCGGCATCGCGCCCACCGCCCGATGACGGCCGCGGCGGACGCGGGCCAAACCGACGCGAGCCAAACGGAGGCGGGCCAAACGGAGGCGGGACGGGCGGACGCGGGTCAGGCGGTGGCTGACGCGCATCGGCGCGAGTGGGCTTTCGTGCTCGCCGCGACCGTGCGCGTCGCGCAGGACCTGGACCTGGCCGAGGAGTGCGTACAGGAGGCGTACGCCGCGGCACTGTCGGCCTGGGAACGCGACGGTATCCCCGCCAACCCCGCGGCGTGGCTCACCACCGCGGCCAAGCGCCGGGCGATGGACGCGATCCGCCGCGAGCGGACCTTCCGGTCGAAGCTGCCACTGCTGGTGGAGTCCGACGAGCTCGCTCCGCGCAGGCCGGCGGACCGTGATGAGGCGGACGCGGTGGAACTGGAGGATGCCGTACCCGACGAACGGCTGCGGCTCATCTTCACCTGCTGTCATCCCGCGCTCGCGCAGGAGGCGCAGCTCGCGCTCACGCTGCGGCTGGTGTGCGGGCTGCCGACCCCGGACATCGCCCGGGCACTGCTGGTGTCGGAACAGACGATGGCCGCCCGCATCACCCGGGCGAAGAAGAAGATCTCCGTCGCCCGCATCCCCTACCGGGTGCCGCGCCCGGCGGAGCTGCCGGACCGGCTGGCAGCCGTACTCGGCGTGCTCCACCTGCTGTTCACCGCCGGGCACACGGCCCCCTCGGGCCCCGCGCTCGTGCGCGCCGACCTGGCCGACCGCGCGCTGCACCTGGCCCGCGCGCTGCGAGAGCTCATGCCCGATGAGCCAGAGGTACGAGGGCTGCTGGCACTGCTCGTGGTCACCGACGCCCGGCGCGCGACCCGGACGGACGCTGACGGCCGGCTGCTGCGCCTTGAGGAGCAGGACCGCTCCCGGTGGGACCGCGGCGCGCTGGCCGAGGCGCACGAGCTGATCGTGGCCGGCCTGCGCGGTGGCCGCGCCGGGCGCTACCTGCTGCAGGCGGCGATCGCCTCCCTGTACGCCGAGGCACCGTCGTACGAGCAGACGGACTGGGCACAGATCGTGGCACTCTACGACAGACTGCTGGCCCTCTGGCCCTCACCGGTGGTCGCGCTGAATCGGACCGTGCCCGTGTCGATGGCCAAAGGACCGGCGACCGCACTGGCCCTGGTCGAGGCGCTGGAGCAGGATGGCCGGCTCTCCCGGTACCAGTACCTGCCGGCGATCAAGGCGGACCTGCTCCGGCGCCTCGGCCGTACGGACGAGGCGGCGACCGCGTACCGGCAGGCGCTGGAGCTGACCGACAACGAGGTTGAGCGGGCCTTCCTCACCGGGCGTCTAACTGATCATGATCCGGGCAGGACCTCGCTTGTCCTACGTCTCGGCGTACTACCTCGGCCGGTTGGGCGATGACGAGGCCCGCGACAACGACGGCGCGGTCATCCCTGACCGCGGCTGATGCCGCCTTCACTTATCGGTGTTCGTGTCCGCGGGCACGACCTCGCCGACCGTGCCCAGCAGGCGGCGCAGCTCGTCGTACTCGATCGGGCGCCCGAGCCGGAGGGCGGCGTACTCGCCTGCGGCGCCGCCCTGCGCGGCGAGTTCGGCGCACGCCGCGTGCCACTCGTCGTGGGCCTTCCGCACGGCCTGGGCCGCGCCGGGGCTCTCGAGGTCCGACAGGTCACGGAGCCGGACATAGGTGTCATACGCCTCACGCTCGGCGGCGGATCCCTCGGCGGGCGGCGGCAGCCGCTCGCCGAGCAGTTCGAGGAAGACCCTGGAGCGGCCCAGCTCGGAGAACTGCCAGGCGGTGACCGCGGTGCCGCCGTCCCCGAGTGCCTGCGGCGTGGCCGAGGCGAACAGCCACACGCCCAGGTCGTACAGGCCGCTGATCGAGCCGCCCGCGCTGATCCGCAGATCAGGGCTGAGGGCGCGCCCGCGCACGTCCTCCGCCGAGCGCACCGCCTCAAGCAGGCTGTCCCTGGCCACCTCCATGTCGCCCACGGACCTGGCGAGCTGGGACAGTCCCGTCAGCGCGTTCATCTCCCATGTCACCTGCCCGGCCGCGCGGGCGCGCAGCGCGGCTTCGGTGAAGAGCGCGGCGGCCTCGGCGGGGCGGCCTTCAGTCACGAGATCGTCGGCGCGCAGCGCGAGGTCGCGGATGGGGTTGCCCCAAGCGGGGAAGGGCGCGGGAGTGCGCCGGGACAGCCACGAGCGCAGCTGCTTGTCCAGGTTCGTGTGCCCGCGCACGCCCATCAGCAGCGCGAAGGGATGGGTGTTGAACGTGAGCGCCTGCTCCTGTCCCCAGGCCAGCCGCTCCCGGATTCCGCTGCGGCGGATCGCCATGGCCCGCGCCTCCAGCCGGCGTGCGCCCTCCTCGTCGCCGCGCTGCTGCGTGATCACCGCCAGGCCCAAGAGCGCGTTTCTACGCAGGTACGGGCTGTCATCCGGCGAGAGAAGCTCGTGATCCAGGTCCACCGAGCCGAGACCGTGCCTGGTGATCAGGCGGCTCCAGGCAGTGTGCCGGGCCTGGGCCGCCATCCGCGGCAGGCCCAGGGCGGAGAAGCGGCGGGCGCACTCCCGCCAGGTGGCCAGCACCTCGTCCTCCAGCCCGAGATACTGGTAGATCTCCGCCCGCAGCCACAGACAGCAGGTGCGCTGGATCTCCTGGTGCCGTGCCAGCCGCCGGGTGGTCCGCGGCACGACCTCCTCGTCGACCAGGTCCAAAGCGAGCTCGGCCAGCTCGACACGGCGCAGCGCCGCCTCGGCGGACACGGAGCCGACGGTGAGCCGCGCGTCCAGCAGCAGCGCGGAGATCAACGCGTAGTCGGGCCTGCGGCGGCGGGTCAGGAAACCGTCGTAGAGCCACTCACCGAGATTCACGGCCGTGATCACCTGTACGTCCGAGTGTTGTGCCTGGGGAGTGCCGACAGCGATCCTGTGGAGCGTCTCGACCGTCTCCACCAGGCACAGGGCGAGCGCGGGCACGGCCAGCCGGGGGTCGGGGTGCGCCACGTACGCCAGCAGGAACGGCGTCCACGCGTAACGCAGCAGCACGGTCGCCAGCACCGAGCAGAGCGCCAGCGGGGCCCGCAAGGGTTTCGGCGGCCTGGCCACGGCACGGAAGGTGCCGACCCCGACCTGCAGCAGCAGCACGGCGGCCACCAGGAACACCCCGTTGAACGCCGTGGCCCAGGCCGTCGTCGCCCAGGCCGAGGCCAGCCACTCTCCGGCAGGGGAGAAGACCAGCAGCGTGCCGGCCGCGAGCACGATGATCTCTCCCCAGCGCCGCAGCCGAGCCCGCTTGCGGACCAGGCCGCGCCAGGCCGTCATCCTGCCCGCCACGTGCCCGCTGACCAGCAGCCCGGCCAGCAGGGGCAGCCAGGCGGCGCCCCCGCCCGTGCGGGCCGCCGCCCACACGCCGAGCGCGGCAGGCGTCACGCAGGCGACCCGCCGTGCCCACGCTGACACCCGGTCGGCCCGCCCCGGCGGCCGGATCAGCAGGCCATGATCAGGTAACGCCCGCTTGTCACCCACTGGAGGGATTTCCCCGCGAACGCCGCTGTTCACGCCCGATCACGAATGCGTATCTCGCCCTTCTCAGAGCGATCCGGTGGGGATAACTTCTGCGTGGCGGCGGAAAAACCAGCGCGGAGGGCCATGCCAAGGCGTTTGCGTGTCCGGACCGGCGACCCCTGGACGCCCAACCTTGCCCGTGCGCGGCGGCGCCTGGCGCGCGGGCGGCCGCAGGACGCGGCCCGCGAATACCGGCAGGCGTGCAGGCTCGCCGACGGCAGGCGCGCCGATCCGCTCGTCAGGTCCGCGCTGCGGCAGTGGCTCGGGCTGGCGTTGCTGAAGGCGGGGCGCGGCCAGGAGGCGTTGCGGGCGCTGGTCCAGGCCTGTGAGCTGCTGGGCCATGACCCCGGGGCGGCGGAGCAGTACGCGAGCACCCTGGACACCCTCGGCCTGATGCAGCGCGACCTCGGGCAACTCCGCGCGGCTGAGGAGTCCCACCGGAAGGCCGTGGACCTGTTCAGGCGGGCCGGTTCACGCGAGGGCACCGTACGCGCCGCCGTCAACCTCGCCGTCGCGGTCAAGGACCAGGGGCGCCTCACCGAGGCGCGCGGGCTCCTCGCCGGCATCGAGCCCGCGGCCCGCGACTGCACCGACCCGGCGCTGCTCGGGCACACGCTGCTCACTCTGGGCCTCGTCCACGAGCTGCTCAATGAACCGGCACCGGCGGAACGGCTGGCCAGACAGGCGGCCGAGGCCTACCGCGCGGCGGGAGACAGAGAAGGCGAGGCGGCCGCCACGCACAACGTGGGCCGTTTGCTGGACACGGGCGGGCGGCACCGCGAGGCCATGGAATGCTTCACCACCTCCCTGACGATCAATTTGGAGATCGGCGCCGAACTGGGCGTATCCGACGACCTCGGTGCCATAGCGTCGCTGTTCCAGCTCGCCCGCCAGTACGACGAGGCCCGCCGTGTGCATGAACGGGCGCTGGACATCCAACGCGGGGCGGGCTACCGGCGCGCGGTCGTGGCCACCCTCTGCGACCTGGGAGTGCTGGCGCGCGACCAGGACGACCTCCCTCTCGCGCGCCACCACCTGCAGGAGGCACTGCGGGAGGCCGAGACGCTCGCCGACCCGCACACCGTCTATCAGACGCGCGTCCTGCTGGCGGAGATCAGCATGCTGGAGGAGGACTACGCGCAGGCGCGCGTGGCCTACCTGGCCGCGGCGGAGGCGATGGGGGACGCCAGGGGGGCGCTGCTCGACGAGGCGGACGCCGTCACCTACTTCAGCGAGTCCCGTCTCGACGCCCCCGGCATGCTGGTGCGGCTCTCGCTCCACCTGGGCGACAGGGCGGGCGCACTCGAATGGGCGGACGCCGCGCGCGGTCAGGAGCTCGTACGCAGGCTGGCCTGGACCGCCCTGGCCGCACCACCCGGCGCACCGGCGACGATCCTCGCCGAGGAGGCCGAGACCCGCCGCCTCCTGAGTGCGCAGGAGGCGGGCTTGCGGTCCGGTGGATCGGCGGACGCGGCGCTGCTGACGGCCTACAGGCAGAACTTGTCGCGTCTGCACCAACTGGAAAACCAGCTCGCCGAGCTGACTCCCGAGTACGTGTCGATGCGCCGGGGAGAACGCCTCGGCTGGAACGGCATCACCGCCCTGCTGACTCCGGGCCCTTCACAGGACGGGCCAGAGGGGACCGAGGCCATGGCTCGTCTGGTGCTGGCCGAGTACCACGTGACCGACCACGAGACGTACGTCTTCGGCGTGACGGCCGACGCGCCGGAGCCGCAGGTCGTCACCGTGGACGTGACCCGAGCCGAGCTTCGCGAGCTGGCCGGGGCCGCCGGGGACACCCTGGCCCGCGACAGGGCCGGCCTCGGCGCGCACCTCGCGGACGAGCGACTGGTGCGGCTGCTCGCGCCGGTGGCCGAGTGGGCCGAGCCGGGGGACGTGGTCTACCTGGTGCCGCACGACTCCCTTCACCTGCTGCCCCTGCAGGCCGTGCTCGTCGAGGGCGTCCCGCTGATCGAGCGCAACCCGGTCGTGTTCGTGCCGTCGGCCTCTGTGCTGCGCTACTGCCAGGCCAAGCGGAAGGCCCGCCGCGCGAGCGCGCTCATCGTCGCCGCGCCGCCCGAAGAGCATCCGCTGGCCTTCGCCAGGGAGCAGGCGCTGGCCGTGTCGCAGACGCTCGGCGGCCAGGAAGTGCTGGCGGCGGGCGATGCCTCCCGCGAGAGCCTGCTGGCCCGGTTCGCCGAACCCGGGCAGGCGCCGGACATCGTCCACTTCGCGACTCACGGCGTATTCGACCGAGAGGACCCGATGCGGTCCGGGATCGAGCTCGCGGGCGGCAGACTGACCGCGGCGGACATCCTCGGGCTCCGGCTCGACGTGGACCTCGTGACGCTGGCGGCCTGCGAGACCGGCATGAGCCAGAGCCGCCCAGGAGACGAGCTGATCGGCCTGACCAGGGCGCTGCTGTACGCGGGCGCGCCCTCGGCACTGGTCGCCCTGTGGCGCGTGGACGAGCTGTCGACCAGCATGCTGTTCGGCGAGTTCTACGCGGCGTTGCGGGCCGGCTCGCCCAAGGCCGAGGCCCTGCGCAGGGCGCAGCTGTGGCTGCGCGACAGGACGATCGCCGACGTCCTTGACTACGCGCGTGGCGCCTGCCTGCGCCTGGCGGGCGACCCCAGGGCGCTGGCCGCCGTCCGGCTGGAGGAGGCGCGGCTGCGCCTGGCGGCGGGCGACTACTCCGCGGCGGCCAGTCTGTTCCGCGACCTCGTCGCCGGCCCCGACCTGAACGAGGAGCAGCGGCAGGGCGCGGAGGTGGGCATGCTGCAGGCCACGCTCGTCATGGACACGGGCACGGACGCGGGGGCGGCACCGGACCTCGGCGTGCCCGCGTTCGCCGATCCGTACCACTGGGCGCCGTTCACGCTGATCGGCGACTGGCTCTGATCACGGCAGGAGGGGGAAGGTGTGGAGCGGCAACGGGCGGTCGAGGAGTTGATGACCAATGACTTCACCGTCGCGGAGGTGGCGGACAACGGGCCGGGGTTCACGGTCCTGCTCGGGCTGGACGGTGAGCCTGCCGGGCTCACCGGCGCGGGCAAGCGGGGACCGGCCTGCGTCGTCGAGGCGGACACTCCGTTCGGCGACGTGCTCGACTCGGCCGACCTGCTGCACGCGTTGGTGTCCGGCAGCCCAGGCCTGGTGATCGTACGGGGGAAGGACGTCGTGGGCGTGCTCAGCGCTGAGGCGATCAAAGGGGAGATCGTTCGCGACACCGCCTCCCGCCTCGTCTCCGGACGGCAGCTCGGCGACGCGCAGCCTTACGGCAGGCGGGCCGCGCCGGGCCCCAGCCGCATCCAGTGCAAGACCTGCGGCGCGACGAACACCTTCCGCCGCTTCAGTCAGGCGGCCGCCTACACCTGCCAGCACGGGGATCACGACTTCGTCCCCTACTGGAGCGCCTGACATGGGCGGACTCGTCGAAGCGGCGTCGGGGGTGGTCGACCGCCGGTTGCTCACCACGACGTTCCTGCCGGTGCTGGCCTTCCTGAGCGCCCTGGCGGCGGTCGCCGTCGCGGGCGTGGGCTGGGCCACAGCGGCCCGCTGGTGGTCGGGGCTCGGCGCGGAGGTGCAGGTCGTCATGTCGGGGCTGGTCCTCGCGGGCGCGCTGCTGATCAGCCAGCTCGTCGCCGTGCGGCGGGTCGGGCTGATCCGGGTCTATGAGGGTTACTGGGACGGCCTGCCGTACGGAGAACGGCTGGCCGAGCGGTGCCGGCTGCGTTTCATGGCATCCGATGACCAGCGGGGCTCCCTGTATCCGGTGGACGAGTCCCGGCTGATGCCGACCGCGCTGGGCAACATCCTGCGGGAGGCCGAGGACCACAGCCGCGACAGGTACGGCATCGACGGGGTGACGGCGTGGCCGCGCCTGTACGCGACGCTGCCGGACACCTTCCGGCAGACGTTCGCGGCGGCTGCGGGGGATCTCGACCTCATGGTCACGGTGAGCGGGCTGGGGCTGGCGTTCTCGCTGGCGGGCGGGGCGCTCGGGGCGGTGCTGCTGCCGTGGCACTGGGCGCTGGGGTGCTGCTGGGGCGGGCTGGTGGTCGCGTGGTGGGGGTATCGGGGGGCGGTGTGTGCCGCTGAGCCGTACGGGGAGTTGTTCCGTTCGGCGTTCGACGTGTATCGGTGGACGTTGCTGGACACAATGGGGCTGCGGCGGCCGTCCGAGTACCGTGGCGAGCCGGAGCAGTGGCGGCAGCTGGACAAGCTCTGGGTGATCGGGGCGGCCGACAGCGAACACGCCACCAGCCTCGGCTACCCGGCCACCGAGCCCATGCAGCCCCTTTTGGACCCCTCCGGATCCGCCCCGAAGTCCGTTGAGCCCGCCCCGAAGTCCACCGAGCCCGTTCCGGACCCCGCCGGGGCTTCGGTGAGTGCCTCGGGGGGCGGGCGGAAGGCACGACCGCTGCGGTTGGGCCCGTGGCTGGTGGCCGTGGCGACCGTCATGGGGATCCTCGTCGTCGCGGGCAACCTGGCCGTCCGATCGCCGGGCGGCTGGGTGGCCGCCCGCACGCTGCACCCGTACCAGGTTCTCGCCGCCACCGACGTGAAGGGCCCGTCCGCGGTCGGCGCGGTAGGCCGGTACGTGCTGCGCCAGATCGAGGAGGGCAAGCAGGTACCCCCGGAAGCCCTGGGCCCTCGTCTGCCACGCGGCGCCGTCGACGGCAAGACCGTCATCACCCTGCGCCCGGGCCCCGGCCATCTGTACGCCGACGCGGCCGCCCGGGGCACGACGGCCATGCTGCGTCTCGTGCTCCCGCCCGCCACATCGGCCGAGAAGGCGGAATCCCTCACCTTCTCCGGCGTCACCGTCCTCGACCTGTCCGGCGGCGAGCCACGAACGGGCCTGGTGATCGCGCTCTCCGCCGACCGCGTCGAGGAACTGCTCGGCCACGTCGTCGGCAGCGATGTCTACCTCGTCACCACCACCAGCTGACCGAGTCGAGGGCGGTGGGTGCGATCCCGCAGAATCGCCGTCACCGATGTCCGAGGTGGGTGGGCCAGGGCCGAGGAAGGCGATCAATCCCCGGCCCTGGCGCGCGTGAACTACGCGAGGCCCAGCTGAGCCTCGAAACGACCCTCTTCGAGGCGCCGCTTCACGGTGGTCAGGAAGCGGGCCGCGTCGGCGCCGTCCACGAGGCGGTGGTCGTACGTCAGCGCCAAGTACACCATCGACCGAACGGCGATGACCTCGCCCTCAGCGGTGTCGATCACGACGGGACGCTTCACGACGGCGCCGGTGCCGAGCATGCCGACCTGCGGCTGGTTCAGGATCGGCGTGTCGAACAGGGCGCCGCGGCTGCCCGTGTTGGTCAGCGTGAACGTGCCGCCGGTGATCTCGTCGGGCGTCACCTTGTTGGCGCGGGTGCGCTCGGCCAGGTCGGCGGTCTTGCGGGCGAGGCCGGCCAGGTTGAGGTCGCCGGCGTTCTTGATGACCGCCGCGATCAGGCCGCGCTCGGTGTCGACCGCGAGGCCCAGGTGCTCGACGTCGAAGTAGGTGACCTCCATGGTCTCGTTGTTGATCGTGGCGTTGAGCTTCGGGTGCTGCTTGAGCGCCTCGATGGCCGCCATCTCGAAGAACGGCATGAACGACAGCTTGACGCCCTCGCGGCGCAGGAAGTCGGCCTTCGCCTGGTCGCGGAGCCGGGCGATCTTGGTGACGTCGACCTCGACGACCGTGGTGAGCTGGGCCGCGGTCTGCAGCGACTCGACCAGGCGCTTGGACATGGTCTGCCGCAGCCGCGACATCTTCTCCGTACGGCCGCGCAGCGTGGTGTCGACCTCGACGGGCTCGGGAGCGGCGGCGACCGGAGCCGGCGCGGCCTGAGCGGGCGCGGCGGCGGGAGCCGGAGCGGCCTGGGCGGCGGCGGGAGCCGGCGCGGCGGCCTGCTCGCGCTGCGACTTGGCGGCCTCCAGGACGTCCTGCTTGCGGATGCGACCGCCCACGCCGGTGCCGGTGATCGACTCGAGGTCGACACCGTGCTCGTTGGCGAGCTTACGCACCAGCGGCGTCACGTACGGGCTGTCACCCGAGGACGGCAGCGGGGTCGGCTCGGCGGCGGCCGGAGCCTGCTGGGCGGGCGCCGGAGCGGCCGGAGCCTGCTGCACCGGCGCGGGAGCCGGAGCCGGAGCGGGCGGCGGGGCCTGGGCAGGAGCGGGCTGCGGGATCGAGGAGACCGGCGCGGGAGCCGGGGCCGGCTCGGGCTCCGGCTGCGGCTCGGGCTGCGCGGCGGGCGCCGGCGCGGCCTCCTGCGTGGCGGCGCCGCCGGCCTGGCCGTTCTCGTCGATGACGGCGAGCTCGGCGCCGACCTCGACGGTCTCGTCCTCAGCGACGACGATCTTGGTGAGGACGCCGGCGGACGGCGACGGGATCTCGGTGTCGACCTTGTCGGTCGACACCTCGAGGAGCGGCTCGTCGGCCTCGACGCGCTCGCCCTCCTTCTTCAGCCAACGGGTCACCGTGCCCTCGGTGACGCTCTCGCCGAGCTGGGGCATCTGTACAGAGACCGGCATCGTTATCTTCTCTCGCGTTCTGATTTCGAGGGCTTGAATTAGTTGTGTACGTGCAACGGCTTGCCGGCCAGGGCCAGCATCGCCTCACCGACGGCCTCGGACTGGGTCGGGTGGGCGTGGATGAGCTGGGCGACCTCTGCGGGCAGCGCCTCCCAGTTGTAGATCAGCTGACCCTCGGTCACGAGCTCGCCGATGCGACGGCCCACCATGTGGACGCCCACGACGGGGCCGTCCTTCTGGGCGATGACCTTGACGGCACCCGCGGTGCCGAGGATCTGGCTCTTGGGGTTGCCCGCGAGGTCGTAGACCTGTTCGACGATCTCGATGCCGCGCTCGGCGGCCTGAGCGGACGTGATGCCCACCGAGGCGACCTCGGGGTCGGAGTAGGTGATGCGGGGCACGCCCGCGTAGTCGATGGCGGGCGGGTTGAGCCCGGCGATGTGCTCGGCCACCATGATGCCCTCGGCGAACCCGGCGTGGGCCAGCTGGAGGGTCGGGATCAGGTCGCCGATGGCGTAGACGCCGGGGACCGAGGTCTGGCAGTGCTCGTCGACCACGACCGCGCCGCGCTCGATCGCGATGCCCTGCTCCTCGAAGCCCATCCCGGCCGAGACGGCGCCGCGGCCGACCGCGACCAGCAGCAGCTCGGCGTCGAGGGTCTTGCCGTTGGCGAGCGTGACGACCACACCGGTGTCGGTGGTCTTGACGCCCTCGAAGAAGACGCCCAGCTCGTACTTGATGCCGCGGCGGCGGAAGGCGCGCTCGAGCAGCTTGGAGCTCGACTCCTCCTCGGTCGGCAGCAGGTGGGGCAGCGCCTCGACGATCGTCACCTCGGCGCCGAAGGAGCGGTAGACGCTGGCCAGCTCGACGCCGATGACGCCGCCGCCCAGCACGATCACCGAGGAGGGCACGCGGTCCATCCTCAGCGTGTGCTCGCTGGTGATGACGCGCTCGCCGTCGATGTCCAGGCCGGGCAGCGACTTGGGCGCGGAGCCGGTGGCCAGGACGATGTGGCGGCCCTCGTAGACCTCGGAGCCCACCTGGATCCGGTGCGATCCGACCAGGCGGCCCTCGCCTTCGACGATCGTCACGCCGGCGCCCTTGAGCAGGCCCTGCACGCCCTTCCAGGCGCGGGTGACGATCTTGTCCTTGAACGCGTGGACGGCCGGCACGTCGATGCCGTCGAACCGGGCCTTGACGCCGAACGTCTCGCTCTCGCGGGTCTCGTCGGCGACCTCGGCCGAGTGCAGCAGGGCCTTGGTGGGGATGCATCCCCTGTGCAGGCAGGTGCCGCCGATCTTGTCCTTCTCGATCAGGGCGACCGTCTTGCCCAGCTCAGCCGCCCGTAGCGCGCAGGCGTATCCGCCGCTGCCGCCTCCCAGGACGACGATGTCGTAGGCCACAGTCAGGCTCCTTGTCGGGGTGTTCGTGATGCCGTCATCTTTTCATTTGTTTCAGATGCTCGCGTGCCGCTCGGCCAGTCCGATGAGCGTGCGGGTGATGGCCCCGGTGCCGCCCTTCGGCGTGTAGCCGTGCGGCTCGCCCTTGTTGAACGCGGGTCCGGCCATGTCGATGTGCGCCCAGCGCACCCCGTCGGGCACGAACTCCTTCAGGAAGATGCCCGCGGCCAGCATGCTGCCCCAGCGTTCGGGCTGGAGGTTGGCGATGTCGGCGATCGGGGAGTCGAGACCCTTGCGCAGCTCCTCCGGCAGCGGCATGCCCCAGGCGCCCTCGCCCGCGGCGCCGGCCACCTCGACGACCAGCTCGCGCACGGCGTCGTCGTTGGCCATGACGCCGGCCGTGCGCCAGCCGAGTGCGACGATCTGCGCGCCGGTGAGGGTGGCCACGTCGACGATCAGGTCGGGGGAGTCCTCGGCGGCGCGGGCGATGCCGTCCATGAGGACCAGGCGGCCTTCGGCGTCGGTGTCGAGCACCTCGACGGTCTTGCCGCTGTAGCTGTGGATGACGTCGGAGGGGCGCTGCGCGGTGCCGCTGGGCAGGTTCTCGGCCAGGCAGAGGTAGCCGACGACGTTGACCTTCGGGGCCAGACGGGCGACACCGATCAGGGCGCCCAGGACCGCGCCCGCGCCGCCCATGTCGGATTTCATCCAGTCCATGGAGGCGGACGGCTTGAGCGACAGGCCGCCGGAGTCGAACGTGATGCCCTTGCCCACGTACGCCAGCGTCTTGGTGGCCTCGGGGTGGGTGTAGGAGAGGCGGACCAGGCGGGGCGGGTTGGCCGAGCCCTGGCCGACGCCGATGAGGCCGCCGTAGCCGCCGTCCTTGAGCTGCTTCTCGTCGAGCACCTCGACGCTCAGCCCGGCCTCGCCGCCGCGCTGCTCGGCGATCTCGGCGAACTTGGCCGGCCACAGGTCGGAGGGCGGCGTGTTGACCAGGTCGCGGACGAGCGTGACCGACTCGGCGAGCACGGAGGCGCGGCCGGCGATCCCGTCGGATCCATCCGCTTCGTTCGCCGACAGTACGGTGAGGTCGCCCACGGGCGCCTTCACCTCGCCGTTGGTGCGGTAGCGGGAGAACCCGTAGGCGCCCAGCAGCGCGCCCAGCGCCACGGCCTCGGCCTGGTCGGCCGATTCGGCGGGCAGGAGGAGCGCGGCGCGGGCGGTGCCGGCGAGGGACCGTACGGCGGCGCCCGCGGCGCGGCGTAGCGTCTCGGCGTCGGCGGAGTCGCCGAGACCGACCGCGACCAGCAGCGGAGCGGTGATGGCGCCGAACACGGGCACCTTGGCGAGCTCTCCGGGCTTGCCGGAGAAGCCGACGGCGGTGAGCGTGGCGGCGAGTCTGCCGCCGAAGGCCGCGTCGAGGGACTCGGCGCCCGTAGCGGGGCGAGGGCCTTCGGGGCCGGACCGGAACCCGACGATCAGCGCGTCGGTGTCGAAAGAGACTGGATCTGCTGAGTTCAGCCGCACAGTGGTCACGTAAACCGATGCTATCCAGGGTTTAGAGGTACTCACAAACAGGGGTTCATCCTACCATTCGCCGACGCGCGCCCAGGGCGACTTGGTGCTAGTGTCATTAGCACCATGTTGCTGACTCTGGACCTCAACGACGCGCGACCCCTGCACGAGCAGGTGGCCGGCGCGATCCGCCGTGCCATCGGCGAGGGCTCGTACGCGCCGGGCGACCGGCTGCCACCCGCCCGCGACCTGGCCGAGGCGCTCGGCATCAACCCCAACACGGTGCTGCGCGCCCTGCGTGACCTGCGTGACGAGGGGCTGCTGGAGTTCAGGCGGGGGCGCGGCGTGAGCGTCGCGGGCCGCGCCGACGGGCGGGCGCTGCTCCTGCAGCGGGCCCGCGAACTGCTGGAAGAGGCCACGAGGCTCGGCTACCGCCGCGAAGACCTCATCACGATGCTGGAGGAGCTGCCATGAACTCCCGATTCGCCGCCGCCGCTTGGGGGCTGATCGTCGCCGCCGCGCTGGTCGCGGCGCCACTCGCGATGCGCGGTCGGCTGCCCGACCCGCTGGCCGCGCACTGGAGAGCGGGTCTCGTGCCCGATGGCGAGCAGTCGTTCACCGCCTTCCTGATGGTGAGCGTCGTGACCTGGGGTGTGGCCTGGGCGGTGCTGTTCGGGGTCGCGGTGAACGGGAAGGCGATGGAGCGCAGGCTGAGCCGGATGTACTGGTGGGGGTCCCTGGCCGGGATGAGCGTGTTCGCGCTCGGCATGAGCGGCGCGACGCTGCTCGCCAACCTCGACGCGCCCACCTGGCGGGAGGCGGACCTGGAAGGCCGCACCATGCCGGCCGTCGTCGGCGTCGCGCTCGCCGCCGCGCTCCTGGCCGGCTACCTCGGCCGTGGCGGGCTCGACCAGCGCCCGCCCGCGGGCGAGGAGCCGCCGCGGCTGCGGCTCCAGCCGGGACAGCGCTCGGTATGGGTCAGCCGCATCACCAACTCCTGGCTGACCGCCATGAGCATGGCCGCGGCCGTCGCCCTGGCCGTGGCCGGCGTGCTGGCGATCACTGGAGTCCTGGCTGGTCTGCCAGCCGGGGGTACGGTGCCCGGGCTGGGCATCGTCCTGTTCGCCGGACTGCTCACCTCGTCGCTCACCGCCCGGGTCACCCGGGACGGGCTGGCGATCGGGTTCGGGCCGCTGGGCTGGCCGGTGCGGCGGATCCGGCTGTCGAAGATCGACAAGGCGTGGTCCGAGCCGCGGTATCCGAGCCAGGTCGGGGGCTGGGGCCTGCGCGGGCTGCCGGGCAGCGCCACCATCATGCTGCGGGGCGGCGAATGCCTGATCATCCGCTACCGCTCCGGCGGGCAACTGGCCGTGAGCATCGACGACGCCGAGCGCGGCGCGGCCCTGATCAACGCCTTGATCGCGGAGCGGCCGGCCGTACAGGCGTGACGCTCTCCCAAGGGGTACGAACGGCCGCGTCCATCAGCGGAGCACGGCGCAGATCGTGAGCGTGGTGGCCATGAAGGGGTGGCGTCGGTCAGCCGAACACGGCGCAGACCGTGAGCGTAGTGGCCGTGGCCGTCTCGACGAGGGCCCCCAGCACGTCGCCCGTGACCCCGCCCAGGCGCCGCCTGGCATGGCGGAGCAGGAGCAAGGCCGCCGCGAGCCCGGCTGCCACGCCGAGGGGAAGGACGTACACCATCCCTTGTCCCGCCACCAGGCCGAGGCCCGCTGCCGCCGCCAGGGTCAGGGCGGTGACCGCCCAGGCGGCGCCCGGCCGTACCGTGCCCGCGACCAGCGCGCCGAGCCCGTCGGGGCGGGCGGCGGGAACGGCCGACCGGCAGGCCCAGGTGAGCGCCAACCGGCCGGTGACGCAGGCGATCACCAGGGCGGGCGGCCCGAGCCCGGTCAGAGCGGGCGGTTCGAGCCCGGAAAGCGTGGTCGCCAGGGATGCCGACCCGAGCCCGGACAGCGCGGTTGTCTGGGTTGTCGGCGCGAGCCCGGAAAGGGCGGTCACCTGGATGAGCAGCGTCAGCACCAGGGTGATCACCCCGAACGGCCCAATATCCGACTTTTTCATGATGTCGAGCGCCTGAGGGGCGGGCTTCCCGCTGCCCAGCCCGTCCGCGAGATCGGCCAGGCCGTCCAGATGCAGCCCCCGCGTCAGTACGGCCAGCAGCCCGACCGCGAGCGCCGCACCCAGCAACGGCGGCCCCGGGAGCAGCAACGGCAGACAGGCCACCGCGCCCAGCACCAGCCCGATGGCCGGGGCCAGCACCATCGCCCGCCCCGCCACTTGGCGATCGACCCGTGTCACCCGGACCGGGAACACGCTCAACGTCCCGATAGCGAACCGCACCCCGTCCATCACACTCTCCCTACGGTCGCCGACGCGTGCACGGACCAGGCCCAAGACGCGCGCGCTCTCCCTATGGTGTCGGCGTGTCCACGGACCGGGGTCAAGTAGCGCACGTCACGGCGCCCAGCCCGGTGAACCGGAGGAGCGTGCCCCTGGACAGACCTCAGCCGCAGATGGCGGGTGGGGCTCACCGGGCCGGCCGTAAAAATAGCAATAACACCCACCCATCGGACGCTGAGGGAGTCCGGGGGCGGCCACTAGGGTGGCCGGATGCACGTTGTTGAACTCGAAGGCGTAGGAGTCCGGGTCGCCGGCAAGTCGCTGCTGAGTGCGGTCGACTGGCGAGTGGAGTACGGCGAGCACTGGGCCGTGCTCGGGCCCAACGGTGCCGGCAAGACGACGCTGCTCTCGCTGGCCGCGGCCGTACGGCACCCGACGGAGGGCACGGTCAGCGTCCTCGGCCACCGGCTCGGCCGGGCCGACGTACGCTCGCTGCGGCGCCACATCGGCCTGGTGGCCTCCAGCCAGCGGCTGATCGACGAGGAACTCCTGGAGGAGGAAGGCGCCACCGCCCTCACCGTGGTGCTCACCGGCCACACGGGCACGAGCGCCCCACTCTGGGACAAGTACGGCGACGCCGAGCGGGACCGCGCACTGCGCCTGCTGGGGGACGTGGGCTGCAAGGACCTGTCCGAGCGCCTGTTCCGGGTGTGCTCCCAGGGTGAGCGGGCCAGGATCAGGGTGGCCAGATCGCTCATGGCGGACCCGGCGGTGCTGCTGCTCGACGAGCCGTTCGCCGGCCTCGACCTGCCGGCCCGCGAAGACCTCATCGAAGCGGTGGAGGACCTGGCGACGACCAGGCCGGTGCTCACCACGGTGACGGTGACCCACCGCCTGGAGGAGGTACCCGCCACGACGACGCACGCCATGCTCATGCGCGACGCGCGCGTCCTGGCGTCGGGGCCGGTCGCGGACGTCCTCACGCCCGCGAACCTGTCCGACTGTTTCGGCCGTTCCCTGCACGTGGATCGCATGGAGGGTCGCTGGTACGCCAGAGCGATTCGCCACTAGCCCGGTCATACGCCAGAGTCGTCCGCGGCCGTGCCAGACCGTACGCCGGAGCGGTCCGCCGCCCGCCCTGGCCATACGCCGGAGCGGTCCGTCGCCGGGCCGATCCGGACCGCACGCGGGCGTCGCGTATCTCCGGTGTCACAGACGCACTGGGCGGCCGGCGATCACCAGGGCGACATATTCGGACTCGTCGGCGAGGCGCTCGTTGAGCCGCCCCAGCTCGTCCCTGAACGCCCGCCCGCTGGCCGTGGCGGGCACCACGCCCATGCCCACCTCGTCCGACACGGCCACGATCCGCTGGGTCGTACCCCGCCACGCCGCCACCAGCTCATCGCACCGCGCGGCGACCGGCGCCCGATCGCCGTCCCAGGCACCACACTCGTCGAACACCGCCGCCAGCCACGTGCCCAGTCCGTCGACCAGCAGCGGCGTCGTCGCCGCGCGGATCGTCCCCGCCAGGTCGGTGGTCTCCACCGTCGCCCAGTGCGCGGGCCTGCGCTCGCGGTGGGCCCGTACCCGCGCCGCCCACTCACCGTCGCCTTCGCCGCGCGAGCCGGTGGCGACATAGGTGACGTACGGGTCGGCGGCCAGTCGTAGCTCAGCCTCCGCCGACTTGCCCGAACGGGAACCGCCCAGCAGCAGAGTTCTCCTCGGCTGTGCTGGAGCCTGTGAAGCCGGTGGGACGGCGAGTGTGGTGTCGAGCGTCGTCCCGTCCGGCACGGCTCGTACGCCCCACAGGGCGAGCCGCCGTGACAACTCCTCCTCGGACCTGACCCGGTGGTCCAGGCCGACGGCCACCACCTGGGTGCCGTCGGCCACCAGGCCCGCCCGGCGCAGGAGCCCGATCCGCTCGGGCCGGTCGAGCGGATCGATCAGCACGATGTCATACGGGCCAGCCGGGGACGCCGCCGCCTCCGGGGTCGCTGTCACGTCCGGGACCGCCGTGGCATCCGGGGTCGCCGTCGCGGCCGAGAGCGTTGCTGCGTTCGGGGTTACTGTCGCGGCCGGGAGCGCGTACAGCAGGCGGGTGCCATCGGGGCCCTCCAGGCCGTGACTGTCGGCCAAGGTCCGGTAACCGGGCGGCTCGTCGTCGAACGGGAAGCGCGCCACACCGTCGACGACGAGCTCGAAGGGTCGTCGGTAGCCGGAGGGGAGCCCAGCACATGAGGCGCACGGGCAACCCGGTTCCGGCCAGCCCGTGGGACTTGCGGTACCGGCGAGAAGGAGTTTCACCAGGCCGAGCGTACATAGAGCCCGGCATCCCGGCCTGCGGCGGAGATGCCGCTTTTGGCGGGCTGAGGGTCTTGGGGTTGGGGGTGGCCTGCGGTGGAACTGCTGGTGGTGAGTGGCGGCCCCTCGACGAGGCGCCGTCCAGCGAGGCGTCGGCGGGTGAGGCGGGGGCGGGTAAGGCGGGGGTGCCGAGGTCGGTGCCGGTGCTGGCCCTCCGACGAGCAACCGCCCGCGGAGGGGCTGACGAAGTGCGTGACGGGCGCGGAGACCGCCTCTATGGCCCAACTACTGGTCTCGGCTGCCAAGGCCCGTGTCAACGCTCAGGGGGACGTGGTGACGATCAACGCCTACCCGGCCAGCAAGCGGGTCGTGGTCAGGGTGGACTTCGGCGACCCCGAGTCCGACGCCTTCCTGTCGGAGGCCGCGGGGTCCTTGCCGCACACCGTCTGGAACGACGGCAGGCCGCCACACGAGCCGCTCCGAAGGCGACTCCCGCCGGCACACGATACGCGCGCGGCATCGATTGACCGCCAAGCTCGGGAGTAAGGTTCCAGTGCCGTCGGAGGGTGCGCCGGCGAACCTGCGGAAAAGGAGCGTATGGCATGACATGGCGGTGGCGTTATGAAAATGCAAATGGTGGTGAGGTAACGGATCGCCCTTTGCCGCGAGAAGTTTTTCCGAGCCAGGCGGACGCGGAGTCCTGGCTCGGCGAGAACTGGGGTGAGCTGCTGGAATCCGGGGTCGAGCAGGTGGCGCTGCTCGACGAGGACCGGGTCGAATACACGGGATTGTCATTGCGTCCGGAGTGAAGCAAGAGAAATGAAAAACCCCTTGAGCGTCATTGTTGCTCAAGGGGTTTTTGCTGCCGGGGATGTTATGGGCGCTTCGGCGGGCTGGCCGTCTTGGCGGGATCGCGCTCGACCACCGGGCCGAGCACGGAGTCGATCCGCTCCAGTACGTCGGAGTCGAGCTTGACCCCGACCGCCTTGACGTTGTCGCGCACCTGCTCGGGGCGGGAGGCGCCGACGATGGCGCTGGAGACGTTCGGGTTCTGCAGGACCCAGGCGACTGCGAGCTGCGCCATGGTGAGGCCCAGGTCGGCGGCGATCGGCTGGAGCTCCTGTACGCGGGTGAGGACGTCGTCGTTCATGAAGCGGGCGATCATGTCGGCGCCGCCGGCCGTGTCGGTCGCCCTGGAGCCTGCCGGCGGGGCCTGGCCGGGCAGGTACTTGCCGGTCAGTACGCCCTGCGCGATGGGCGACCAGACGATCTGGCCGATGCCCTCACGCTCGCTGAGCGGCACGACCTCCGGCTCGATGACCCGCCAGAGCATCGAGTACTGAGGCTGGCTGGACACGATCCGGTCGAAGCCCATGTCGTCGGCGATCTTCAGCGCCTGGGCGATCTGGTCGGCCGTCCACTCGCTGACGCCGATGTAGAGGACCTTGCCCTGCCGTACGAGATCGTCGAAGGTCTTGAGCGTCTCCTCCAGCGGCGTCTCGAAGTCGAAGCGGTGCGCCTGGTACAGGTCGACGTAGTCGGTCTGCAAGCGTCGCAGCGAGCCGTGGATGGACTCGGTGATGTGCTTACGGGACAGGCCGCGGTCGTTCGGACCGGGGCCCGTCGGCCAGTAGACCTTGGTGAAGATCTCCAGCGATTCCCTGCGTACGCCCTTCAGGGCCCGGCCGAGCACCGACTCGGCCTTGGTGCCGGCATAGACATCGGCGGTGTCGAACGTCGTGATGCCCTCGTCGAGCGCCGCCTGCACGCACTGCTTGGCGGCGTCCTCCTCGACCTGGGAGCCATGGGTGAGCCAGTTGCCGTAGCTGATCTCGCTGACCTTGAGACCGCTGCGACCGAGGGTACGGAATTCCATAGATCCGACCTTAGGCCCGTCTCATGAAGTGATCTAAATCGGGATAGGGTGCGCGACGTGCTGAAGCTCGTACGGCTGGCGCTGACTGCGGCCATCCTGACCGCGATAGCGGTACGGCTGCGCCGCCGGGCCCGCAGCCTGAAGCAAGGGCCTGAGCAAGGGACTGAGCCGAGCGGCCCCGAGCCGATCCTGGGCCGCCCCAGCGGGGCTGATCTGGCGCGTTACCGGGTGCGCGGCAAGGCCCGGTCGGTGATGGCGCTGCTCGGCGTGGCCGCGCTGACCGCGGTGGTCTTCGGGGTGTTCGCCCTCATGGGCATGCCGATCCACGACCGGGAGGAAGACCCTGTCGGCGAGATGTTCCGCGACGCCGCGAGGCGCTCGGCCATGGCCGCCACCGCCGACCCCGCTCCCGCCCAGCCCGCCACCGACGAGCCCATTCCCGCCGAGTCCGTTTCCGCCGGGCCCACTCCCGACGAGTTCGCTCCCGACCAAGCGGCCTCGACGCCTTCGCCCGCCGTACCCGATCCGTTCTGCCACCCCGAGCCGCGGCCGGTCACCGTCCGGCCGCTGGACCCCAAGGTGAAACGCGCGGTCGACCGCCAGTGGCGGCGCGTCGAACGGTGGCTGAAGGCCAACGCGCCCAAGACGTACGCGACGCTGGGCCGTCCGGGCCGCGCCAAGACGATCGCTGTGGCCGAGTCGCAGATGGGCGTGGACTTCCCCGACAGCCTGCGCGCCTCGCTGCTGCGCCACAACGGCTCCAGAGGGGCCGGCGCCTTCGGCTTCGGCGCCTGGTTCGACGGCACCGTCAACCTCGGCATCCGCGACATCAGGGACACCTGGCGGGCTCTCTGCGCCAACAACGGCACCGACCCGGCGATCGGGTGGTGGCACGGCCGGACGATCCCCGTCCTCTCCTTCGGTCAGCGTGAGGGAGCGGACCTCGAATACGCCGTGGTCGACTCCATCGGCGGCAAGGTCGGCTGGGACGACATGGTCTCCGGCATGAGCCCGCGCCTGCCCTCCTACTACGCGCTGATGCGGACCGTCGCCGACAGCCTGGAGAACCGTACGGAGTTCGACGGCTGGCGGCCCACGGTCACGCGAGGGATGCTGCGCTGGGAGAAGTCGGAGTGAACCGCGTTACTTCTTGGGCGGCACCGGCTTGCCGCCCGGCAGGACCGCGGGCGGCGGGAAGCGCAGCTTGCGGATCTGCAGGGCCCGCATCGCGGCGTAGAAGCCGACGCCGCGCAGGTTCTCCTTGGGATACTTCTCCGCCACCAGCTTCTTGATCCGCCAGGCCACGAAGATCGAGGTGAAGAGCACACCGATCATCATGATCGGCCAGCCGATCGTGATCACGTAGCCGAGCACCAGCGGACGGATGTCGGCGGGCCACGGGATCCACGTCGCCAGCAGGATCACCAGCGAGAACGGCAGGAAGTATTGGCTCGGCAGCCGCCGCGAGTCGACCCAGTCGCGCGCGAACTTGCGCGCCGGGCCCTTGTCGCGGGCCGGGAAATAGCGTTCGTCGCCCGCGAGCATGCCCTTGCGGGCCCGCTCGCGCTCGACAGTCTGCTTGGCGCGGGCCTGTCGATAGGCCTCTTTGCGGTCCTTGGGCGCGGTGACCGGCTGGCGCCGTCTGCCTTCCGCGTCCCGGCGCTTGGGTGTGGGACGACCCTTGCCCTGGGGCTTAGGATCGTCAATGGGGACGGGGGTGTCGTCCACGGAGGTTTGGGAACGGCGTCGCAACACGACGTCAACCCTACCTGGATGGCAACTTAGTGACGCCCCCGTGCGTTATGCGTAGGGTAATCCCAAGGCGGCTGCGCTGCACTGGGTGAACACCAGCACGACCTAAGAAGGGGACGGCCGACGCGCATGAGCGTGATGAAGAGACTTTCGATGATCTTCAAGTCCAAGGCCAACAAGGCCCTGGACAAAATGGAGGATCCGCGCGAGACCCTCGACTATTCCTACCAGCGGCAACTGGAGTTGCTGCAAAAGGTACGCCGGGGCGTGGCGGACGTCGCCACCTCGCGCAAGCGGGTGGAATTGCAGGTCAACGGCCTCGAACAGCAGGCCAGGCGCTATGAGGAGCAGGGCCGCAAGGCGCTGTCCGTCGGGCGCGAGGACCTGGCCCGCGAGGCCCTCCAGCGCCGGTCCAATCTGCAGTCGCAGATGGCCGACCTGAAGATCCAGCATGAGAACCTGCAGGCCGAGGAGGAGAAGCTGACCACGGCTTCCCAGCGGCTGCAGGCGAAGGTCGACTCCTTCCGTACGAAGAAGGAGACGATCAAGGCCACCTACACCGCGGCCGAGGCGCAGACGCGCATCAACGAGGCCTTCTCCGGCATCTCCGAGGAGATGGGCGACGTCGGTCTCGCGATCCAGC
This sequence comes from Nonomuraea sp. NPDC048901, assembly GCF_040649695.1. Classification (NCBI taxonomy): domain Bacteria; kingdom Bacillati; phylum Actinomycetota; class Actinomycetes; order Streptosporangiales; family Streptosporangiaceae; genus Nonomuraea; species Nonomuraea sp. NPDC048901. The sequence goes on from NZ_JBEZFW010000005.1 coordinate 127,308, forward strand.
GCGCCGAGGACAAGACCGCGCAGATGCAGGCCCGCGCCGGTGCCATCGACGAGCTGCTCGCCAGCGGCGCGCTCGATGACTACAGCGGCACGCGCGGCGACGACATCCAGGCCGAGCTCGACCGTATGGGCGGCGGCATGGACGTGGAGCTGGAGCTGGCCAGGATGAAGGCCGAGCTCGGCCAGGGTCCGGCGCCCAAGAGCGCCATCGAGCCGGGCCAGGGCGGCCAGCAGGCCGCGCCCCAGCAGGCTCAGCCTCAGAACACGCAGCAGCTGCGCCAGCCTGGGGAGGGCGCATGATCGTCAGAATCATGGGCGAGGGGCAGGTCGAGATCTCGGCCGACGACATCTCCGTGCTCAACCAGCTCGACAGCGAGCTCGAGTCGGCCATCGAGTCCGACGACGAGGCGAGCTTCCGGGTCAAGTTGCACGCCCTGCTCGACAAGGTCCGCCTCGTGGGCAAGTCGCTTCCCGACGACAGCCTTGAGCCGTCAGAGCTGATCCTTCCCCCCGCGGACGCCTCGATCGAGGAGGTCCGGGAGATGCTGGGCGACCAGGGCCTCATCCCGGGCTAGCCGTGAACACGCGGTTCGCACCCGACCGCGGTCTGACCACCCGCATGGTCGTGACGATGTTCCTGCTGGGGCTGCTCTACGTGGCCTTCATGGGCGTCCTCATCGCTGTGGGCGTTCAAGGACTGGTCGTGCTGGTACTCGCCGGGGGCCTGCTGCTCGCGCAGTACTTCCTGTCCGATCGCATCGCGTTGTTCGCGATGCACGGCCGGGAGGTCTCGCCGCAAGAGGCTCCCGAGCTCCATGGCATGGTCGACCGCCTGTGCGCGATGGCCGACATGCCCAAGCCGCGGGTGGCGATAGCGGATTCCGACGTCCCCAACGCCTTCGCCACCGGCCGCAGCCAGAACAATTCCGTCCTCTGCGTGACGACCGGCATCCTGCGCCGCCTGGAGCCCCAGGAGTTGGAGGGCGTGCTGGCACACGAGCTGTCGCATGTCGCCCACCGTGACGTCGCGGTCATGACGATCGCCTCGTTCCTCGGCATCGTGGCCGGTCTGATGACCAGGTTCGCCCTGTACACAGGGCTGGGGCGCAGCCGCGACAACAACGGCGGCGTGCCGATCGGGCTGATCATCATGCTGGTCTCGATCGTCGTGTACGCGATCAGCTTCCTGCTCACCCGAGCCCTGTCGCGCTACCGCGAACTGGCCGCGGACCGGGCGGGCGCGCTGCTCACCCAGCGGCCGTCGGCCCTGGCCAGCGCGCTGACCAAGGTCACCGGCGACATGGCCAGGATCCCGAGCCAAGACCTGCGTGAGGCGGCGCCGTTCAACGCCTTCTACTTCGCCCCGGCGCTGGCCAAGGGCGCCTCCATCGCCACCCTGTTCTCCACTCACCCACCGCTGGAGCGCCGCCTGGAGCAGCTGGCCAGGATCTCCGCCCAACTCGGAAGGGGCTGACCGTATGGGCTGGCTCGACACCCTGCTAGGCCGGTCGAAGCCCGCACCACCCAACCTCGACGCACTGTTCGCGCTGCCGTCCGCGGCGGTGACACTGCAGGCCGCCACCGGTCTCGTTCCCACCGGTCTCGGCTCGGTGTCCTTCCGCGCGGCGGAGGGCGGCGCGTTCGCCACCCTCGAAAGCGACGTGCAGGCGCTGCTCGGCGACCGCGTCGACAAGTCCTCCGACGGTTACGGCTACACCTGGCTCCTGGTGCGCCGATCGCCCGACGACATCAGCGACCTGGTCACCGAGCTGCACGCGGTCAACGCCTCGCTGGAGGGCGCCGGATTCGGTCCCTCGCTGCTCTGCTCGCTGGTGTCGTTCACCGATCCCAACGGCCGGCGGTTGGCGGTCGTCTACCTGTACAAGCGCGGCACGTTCTACCCCTTCGCGCCCCTGTCCGGCCAGCACCGCGACAACGCGCTCGAACTCCAGGCCAGAGGCGCGCTGGAGGGCGAGCTACCGCTGGAACAGGACCTCGGCCGCTGGTTCCCGGTATGGGGCGCCCCAGGCCTCTGATCGCACTGGGTGATCTAATGATCACGTGGAGCGACGACTGCTGGTGCTCGCGGCCACCGCCTTCGTGGTGGCGGCCGTGCTGTACAGCGCCTGGATGCCCGGCCAGTTCACCAGCCCGCTGGTCGACCGGAGCGACGGCCTGGTCGGCGAGCTGGCGGCGCGCGACCAGCCCGCGACGCGCCTGTTCAGGACCGCCGACGTGCTGGCGGGCCTGGCGATCGTGCTCGGGGTGGCGCTGACTCCCAGGGTGCGGCGGGAGCGGTTCGCCTGGCTCGGGCTGGCGGCCTTCGGCGTTCTCGTGCTCGCCGGTGGGCTGTTCCCGCTCGACTGCGCCGCGCTGGGCGATCCCGTCTGCGAGCTCGGCCCGCTGTCGCTCTCGCACCACGTCCACGTCGTGACCGGCGTGCTGGCCACGGCCGCCGTGCTGGCCGCGATGGCCCTGCTGAGCCGATACTGGGACACCTGCCTCGCCTGGCTGATCACCGGCGCGGCCCTGGGCGTCACCGCACTGACGCTGGCGGCCATCGCGGGCGGATATCCGGCCGGGCTGGCGCAGCGCGGGCAGGCGACGCTTGTGGCGATTTGGCTGGTGTACGTCGCGCTGCGACTGCTGGAGGCCGACGACCCTCCGCTGTCGCTTGGTCAGGGGCCGCATGTGGTCGTTCAGGGCGTGGGGCCGGTCGTGCTCATCAGCGCGGGGCTGGGCGGTGCGTCGTCCCACTGGGACGGGGTGGCCGCCGAACTGGCCCGGAGCCACCGGGTGATCCGCTTCGACCGGCCCGGTCTCGGCCGCAGTCCCGCCTCGCCGGCTCCACCCACTCTGTACGGGGAGGCGGCCCGCCTGGCCGCCCTGGCCCCCGCCCATCCCGAACAGGTCACCGTGGTGGCCCACTCGGTGGCCGCCTGGCACGCGGAGGCGTTCGTCAGGCTGCATCCGATGTGCGTGTCCCGGCTGGTGCTCGTCGACCCGAGCCGCGCCGACCGTGACCGGCGCGCCTCGTCGCTCGGCCGGTCCGTCGGCCGATGGCTGCCTGCGCTGGGCGGTGCCTGGGGCGCCGCCGCGCTCGCCTTCCTGGCGGGGCCGGTCGTCCATCGGCTGGTCAGTGGACTGCCGGACCGGGGGCGCGGGTACCGTACCGGCCGGGTGCTCGCCGCGGCCGTTGGGGAGTTTCTGGCCCGGCGGGACATGGCGGCCGACCTGCGCCTTGTCCGGGCGCGGCACGCCTTTCCTGACGTACCGGTGACGGTGATCAGCCCGGTGGCCGTGATCAGCGCGGGCGGGAGGGCACGACGTCAGGAGCGGCTGGCGGGCGACCTGAACGCCGACCACGTCCGCCTGACCTCCTCGACCCGCCGCATCCACCTCACCGCCGCTGGCGCGATCATCGACGCCGTTCGCGGCCTGTGACGCGACGCGCCCGCGGCCTGTGGCGTGACACCGTCCGGGGCCGTGACGCGACGGCGCGCCCGGCCTCGGCGGCGGACCGCGGGACGACGCGACCGGCGTGTTCTGGCTGGTGTGTGGGTCGATGGGCTGACGCGGAGCCGCGGAACCCACCAGAATGGCGGAAAAGACGCCATATATGGGGGTTGCAATGCCGGACCTCGTGGCCCTCAGGCCAGGGGATCCCGCGTCGGTCGGGGCGTACACCCTGTCGGGGCGGCTGGGCGAGGGCGGGCAGGGGACCGTCTACCTCGCGACCGCCGCCAACGGCGCGCGGGTCGCGGTGAAGCTGCTCCGCGCGGACCTGGCCGGAGACCACGAGGCGTCCGAACGGTTCGTCCGCGAGGTGGCGATGGCCCGGCGGGTCGCCCCTTTCTGCACCGCTCAGGTCATCGAGACGGGGCTGTTCGGCGGTCTGCCGTACATCGTCAGCGAGTACATCGACGGGCCGACGCTCGACGACGTGGTGCGTACGGACGGTCCGCGCTCGGGGACGTCCCTGCACCGCCTGGCGATCGGTACGGTGACCGCGCTCGTCGCCATCCACCAGGCGGGCATCGTGCACCGCGACTTCAAGCCGTCGAACGTCGTGCTGGCCTCCGACGGCCCCCGGGTGATCGACTTCGGCATCGCCAGGGCGCTCGACCTGACCTCGTCGCTGACGGCCAGCGCCATCGGCACGCCGTCGTTCATGGCGCCCGAACAGCTCACGGAGGCGGCTCCCGGGCCTCAGGCGGACATGTTCGCGTGGGCGTGCACGCTGATGTTCGCCGCTTCCGGGCAGCCGCCGTTCGGGCAGGACAGCCTGCCGGCGGTGGTGAACCGGATCATCCATACCGACGCCGACGTCACGCCGATTCAGGATCCGGCGCTGCGCTCGCTGGTGACGGACTGCCTGGCCAAGGATCCCGGTCGGCGGCCGACGGCGGGCGAGGCACTGATGCGGCTGCTCGGCCACGGGCCCGGCGGCGCCGCACCCGGCCTCCAACACCAGTCCGGCGGCGCCCCGCCCAGCCTCCTGCACCAGGGGACCGCCGTGGCCGCCTCGGGCCCCATCCCGCCGGTCACCTCGGGTCCCATCCCTGCGATGGGCTCCACACCTCGGGCGCCGGGTGGCTCGGGGCCGGTGCCGTCGGCGCACATGCCGTACCAGCAGCCTCCGCCGCCCCCGTACGCGCGGCCGTTATACCAACAGCAGCTCCCGCTGACCCAGCCGCCGGCCCGGACGGGCGGCAGGCGGGGCATCGGGTGGATCGTCGCCACGGCGGTCGCGTGCACGCTGGCGCTGGCCACCGTCGGCGGCATCGTCGCGGTACGGCTCGCGTCCCTGCCCGGCCCGATCGGCACCTCCTCGCCGACACCGGAGAACACGAACAGCCCGGACGCCTCGTACACCCCGACCCCCACCCCCACCCCGACGCCGACCCCGAGCCCGGACCAGAGCACCCGGACGATCGCGCTGCCCGGCACCTCCGTCGAGATCAGGGAGAACGGCTCCGACCCGATCAAGCTGGCCTCCTACAGCCTGAACGGCGGCAAGGGCGTCTACATCCGGCGGGCCGCCTCCGACGACTTCACGCTCGACAACCACTACTTCGAGTACGCCCTGGACGCCGACGGAGCCCGCGCGCTCGCCACCGACGTCGACTACAGCGGCGACGGCTACTCCCTCGTGTCGATCATCGACCACCGGACCGGCGCCAAGCGCACGGTGAAGCTCAGCACCAGGCCGGTGTTCCCGACGACGCCACGCTGGTCGCCGGACGGCAAGCTCGGCCTGGTCACGCTCTTCAAGGATGAGAGCGGGGAAAGCGTCGAGTACGGCTATGGCGTCATCGATATCGCGCGGGGCACGGGCAAGGTCTACCAGGTCAAGGAGAAGGGCGCGGGCGAGTGGCGCTTCTTCTGGGACGCCGGCGGGCAGGCCGTCGGTACGTGGGTGGGCGGCCGGATGAAGTTCTACGACCTGGACGGCAACGCGCTGCGCACGCTGACCAGCGCGGGCTCGCCCGTCTGGGTGGAGGGCGACGACGTCTCCCCGTCGGGCGGGCTGTTCCTGTCCCACTGCACCGCGGCGGGCGGCGCGGTCTGCGCCAGGTCCACGACGGGCGGCGGCGGCACGCCCGTGACCATCCCGTTCGCCACCAACCGGCTCATCGGCTGGTGGGATGACCAGCACCTGGCCGTGTGGCGGGTCAAGGGCGCCGGATACGAGGCGGTTGTGATCGATCTGAAGGGGCAAGTCATCAGAGTGCTGGCCACCGCGGCCAAGCGGGCCGAGTTCGACAAGATGGGCATGCGCTTCAGCCGCGGTACGCCCTGACGAACCCGCCGATCCTACGGACCCGAGGGGGTGCGCGTGGAAACGGAGCACGAGCAGATCGCCGTCGCCGGCGAGGGGGCGGTCTCGGCCGCGCCTGACGTCATGCGCCTGAACGCGGGCGTGGAGGTGCGCAGGACCGCGGCCGCCGAAGCCTTCGCCGCCGTCAGGGCCGCCGCCGTCCGGCTCACAGAGGCGCTGACGGGGGCCGGCATCGCCCCGGAGGACCTGCGTACCAGCGAGTTGTCCCTTGGTCCCGAGTACGAGGTCTATCCCAAGGTGGCCGCATACAGAGCCGCGCAGGGCGTCGAGGCGCTGGTCCGCGACCTGTCGCGGGCCGACCGGGTGATCGACACCGTGGCGGCGGTGGGGGAGGAGGCGCGGCTGAACGGCGTCTCGTTCGAGCTGTCCGACCCCAGCGGGGCCCTGGCGCAGGCGAGGACACGGGCGTTCCGTGACGCCGCCGCCAAGGCCGCCCAGTACGCCGAACTCGCCGGGCGCCCGCTGGGCGGGGTCGTCTCGGTGACCGAGGAGTCGGTGGGCGGGCCGCAGCCGATGGCGTTCGCCGCGCTGGCGGCGGAGGAGAAGGCGTCGATCAGCCCCGGACGCCAGACCTTGTCGGTTGGCGTCCGGGTTGTGTACGCCTTCGGTGATTAGTGGGGTTCGTCGCGCGACCGTCTCGATCCCTGCGACGGTCCGTTGTGGCTGGGGTCCCTTCGGGGGGTTCCCCTGCCGGGGTGGGAAAGAAGCGGTCCGTTGTGGGCTGGGGTCCTTTGAGGGATTACCCCCTGCGGGGGAGCGGATAAGGGCGGTCCGTCGTGGCAGGGGAGCCCCGGCGTTAGGGGAGGGCCAGCATGCGGTCCAGGGCGACCTTGGCCCAGTGGGTGGTGTCGGCGTCGACCGTGATCTGGTTGACGACCTCCCCGAGCGCCAGTGACTCCAGCGCCCACACCAGGTGCGGCAGGTCGATCCGGTTCATCGTCGAGCAGTAGCAGACCGTCCTGTCCAGGAACGAGACGTTCTTGTCGGGGAACTGCGTGGCGAGCCGCTTGACCAGGTTCAGCTCGGTGCCGATCGCCCAGCTCGAACCCGCCGGAGCCGCCTCCAGCGTCTTGATGATGTGCTCGGTCGAGCCGACGTGGTCGGCCTTGAGCACCACCTCGTGCTTGCACTCCGGGTGCACGAGCACGTTGACGCCCGGGATGCGCCGCCGTACGTCATCGACCGACTCGGCCGTGAAACGGCCGTGCACCGAGCAGTGGCCCTTCCACAGGATCATCTTGGCGCGGTCGAGCTGCTCGCGGGTGAGGCCGCCGTTCGGGCGGTGGGGGTTCCAGACGACGCAGTCGTCCAGCGACATGCCCATCTCCAGCACCGCGGTGTTGCGGCCCAGATGCTGGTCGGGCAGGAACAGCACCTTCTCTCCCTGCTCAAAGGCCCAATCAAGGGCCCTCTTGGCATTGGAGGAGGTGCAGACCGCGCCGCCGTTGCGGCCGCAGAAGGCCTTGATGTCGGCGCTGGAGTTCATGTACGTGACGGGAATCACCTGATCGGCGAGACCGGCGTCCTCCAGCGACTCCCAGCACTCCTCGACCTGGTCGAAGGTGGCCATGTCCGCCATCGAGCAGCCCGCCGCCAGGTCGGGCAGGATCACCTTCTGCTCCTGGCCGGTCAGGATGTCGGCGGACTCGGCCATGAAGTGCACGCCGCAGAAGACGATGAACTCCGCCTCCGGCCTGGCCGCGGCCTGCTGCGCGAGTTTGAAGGAGTCGCCGGTGACGTCGGCGAACTGGATGACCTCGTCACGCTGATAGTGGTGACCCAGCACGAACAAACGGTCACCGAGCGCCTCCTTGGCCTTGCGCGCCCGCTCCACCAGGTCCGGATCGGAGGCCGGTGGCAGCTCACCAGGACAGTCGACCCCCTTCTCGCTGTGCGGATCGGCGTCCCGGCCGAGTACGAAGAGCGGCAGCCCAGTCTGGGTGGCCATGGCCATACCCCCTTATCGTCGAACTGACGATACTCATCATGACATATCGCCCGTAGCGCTTATTCCGGGGGTCCGGAGGGCTGGGAATGTGTAGCACAGGGGATGTGTTGGTAGCGTCTAAGTAGGACGTCGTAAACAGACAGCCGGGTTAGGGAGTCAGCAGATGACGGTTGAGAGCAGCGAGACCACGACGCAGGGCCTGATCCTGACTGACGCGGCCGCCGCCAAGGTCAAGGCCCTGCTTGAGCAGCAGGGCGAAGAGGGCCTGCAGCTGCGCGTGGCCGTGCAGCCGGGTGGCTGCTCCGGTCTGCGCTACCAGCTCTTCTTCGACGACCGTTCGATGGACGGCGATGTCGTGTCCGACTTCGGCGGCGTGAGCGTGGTCACCGACAGGATGAGCGCCCCTTACCTGCTGGGCGCCTCCATCGACTTCGTCGACACGATCGAGAAGCAGGGCTTCACCATCGACAACCCCAACGCCACCGGCTCCTGTGCCTGTGGCGACTCGTTCAACTAGTCGATGCGTCCAAGGTCCCGCTCGCATCCGTGCGACGCGGGACCTTCGCGTATCCTTACTCGCGTATCCTCGTTTGGTTCATTGGCTTGCCGACAACGAGGAAGAAGAATCCCGTGCGCATCGCCGTCACCGGCTCCATCGCGACCGACCACCTGATGACCTTCCCAGGAAGCTTCGGCGATCAGCTCATCGCCGAGCAGCTCGATCGGGTGTCGCTCTCCTTCTTGGTGGACGACCTGCAGATACGTCGCGGCGGGTGCGCGGCGAACATCGCCTTCGGCATGGGCTGCCTGGGGCTCAAGCCGATTCTCGTGGGCGCGGTCGGCTCGGACTTCGCCGACTACCGCTCCTGGCTGGAGCGCCACGGCGTGGACTGCGATTCCGTGCACGTCTCCGAGAACCATCACACGGCCCGCTTCCTGTGCACCACGGACGAGCATCACAACCAGATCGCCTCGTTCTACACCGGCGCGATGGCCGAGGCGCGGCTCATCGAGCTGCGGCCCGTCTCCGACCGCGTGGGCGGGCTCGACCTGGTGCTCATCAGCCCCAACGACCCCGACGCCATGCTGCGCCACACCGACGAGTGCCGCCAGCGTGGCATCCCGTTCGCCGCCGACCCCTCGCAGCAGCTCGCGCGCATGGGCGACGAGCAGATCCGTGACCTCGTCGACGGCGCCGCCTACCTGTTCTCCAACGACTACGAGAAGGGGCTCATCGAGCAGAAGACCGGCTGGTCCGACGCCGAGATCCTCGACCGGGTGGGCGTCCGCGTCACCACGCTCGGCCCCAAGGGCGCCGTCATCGACCGCGCGGGCGAGCCGTCCATCCAGGTCGCTCCCGCGCCGGAGCAGGGCAAGGCCGACCCGACCGGCGTCGGCGACGCCTTCCGCGCCGGCTTCCTGTCCGGTCTGGCCTGGGGCCTGCCGCTGGAGCGCTGCGGCCAGCTCGGCAACCTGACCGCCACGCACGTGCTGGAGCGGGTCGGCGGCCAGGAGTACGAGCTCGGGCAGAAGGCCTTCCTGGAGCGCTTCGGCGCCGCCTACGGGGCCGGGGCCGCCGAGGAGATCGCGGACCTCGTCCGCTGCCACCACGCCTGACCCGCCACCGCCTCCCCACGCGGAGCGCCCCGCCGCACGGTCAGTGCGGCGGGGTGGTGCGTTCCCCCGCGAAGACGCGCCCTGTACGCGGCCCGCGACATCGCAGGGCGTGCGCGGCCCGCGATGCGGCAGGTGGTCAGGCGTCCATGTACACCCGGTGGACGAACTCGACCAGCTGGTCGTCGGGCAGGTGCCTGGCCAGGTCGGCCTCGGTGATCATGCCGACGATCCGCATGTCCGCCATCACCGGCAGCCGCTTGATCTGGTGCTCCTCCATGAGCTGGAGGGCCTCCTCGACCGTGGCGTCGGCCGGCACCGAGACCAGCCCGACCACCAGGTCGCCCGCCCGCATGGCCGACGGGGCACGGCCCTCGGCCACGCACTTGATCACGATGTCGCGGTCGGTGATGATCCCGGTCACGCGGTCGTCCACGCAGACCGGCAGTGCCCCGACATGGCTGTCACGCATCATTTGCGCGGCCCGATCGAGCGTCTCGTGGGCGGGGATGCACTCCGCGCCTTGGCTCATCAGGTCGCGCGCGGTCCGATGTGAATGTCCATCCGTCATGTCTTCCCCCAGAAGTCGATGGTCTGACCCGAGGGGCTTCCTACCCACTTTGGGGTGCTCTGCGCCGTACGTACGAAATATCAGTAATTGCGGCGTACGTGGATGGACCAGCCGCCCTGCGGCAGCTCGTAGGAGCCCACGTGGCGGTGGGACTTCAGGCGGCACCACGCGGGGACGTCCGTGAACGCGGCCGGATCGTCGGCAAGGACGGCTATCACGGCGTTGAGCGGGACGTAGTTGATCTGCTCGGCGAGCATGATGATCGGGATCGGGCACTTCTTCCCGAGCGCGTCGATCGTCAACGCCGGCTGAATAACCTCGGTCATGCGACTCCTGCGTCCTGCCGGATTCGGTGCACCACATCGGGCAGCACGGCGAGGAACCTGTCGACCTCGGCCGCGGAAGCGCCCCTGGGCAATGACACCCGGACATTCCCATGCGTGAGCACGCCCATGGCTTCCAGAACGTGCGATGGACGAAGCGTACTAGCGGTGCACGAACTCCCGGACGATACTGCGAATCCGGCCTTGTCCAGCTCGGTGAGCAGGACCTCCCCGTCGACATAGAGGCAGGAGAAGGTCACGATGTGGGGCGCCCGCTCGACCGGATCGCCGATCACCTCCACGTCGGGCACGATCTCCGGCACGGTCCGCCTGATCTTGTCGACGAGCGCGGAGAGCCGGGAACGTTCGCGCGCCGCCTCGGCGCTCATCGCGCGCAGCGCGGCCGCGGCGGCGACGATGCCCGGTACGTTCTCGAACCCGGGGACCCGGCGCCGCTCGCGCTCGTCCTCCGGCAGGAACGACCTGAACCGCGTGCCCTTGCGCACCACCAGCACGCCCACCCCGGCGGGACCGCCCCACTTGTGGGCGCTGGCCGTCAGCACCGACCAGCCCTCCGGAATCGGCAGCCGACCGGCCGTCTGCGCGGCGTCGACCAGCAGCGGGACGCCGTGCTCCCGGCAGGCCGCGGCCACCTCCGCCACCGGCTGGAGCGTGCCGACCTCGTGGTTGGCCGTCTGCAGGCAGGCCAGGCCCGTGTCGGGCCTGGCGACGGCGGCCTTGAAGGCGGCCGGGTCGACGCGTCCGCGCAGATCCACCCCCACGATCTCCACCGTACCGCCGCCGCGTTCGTGCAGGCTGGCGGCGTGCAGCACGCTGGAGTGCTCGACCGCGCTGGTCACCAGATGCCGCCCGGCCCTCCGCCTGCCGTGTAGGGTGCCGAGCACGCCGAGATGCACGGCCTGTGTGCCCGAAGAGGTGAACGACACCTCGTCCGGGCGCGCGCCGAGCGCCTCGGCCACTTCCGTACGGGCCTGCTCCAGCAGCAGGTGCGCACGGCGGGCCTGGCCGTACAACCTCGCGGGGTCGGCCCAGCCGACATCGATCGCCGCCAGGAGCGCCTCGCGGGCCTGGGGATGGAGCGGCTCGGTCGAGGCCGCGTCAAAGTACGCCACGAGACCCATCGTCCCACTTGCCGTACGCCATCGAGGGGGCGCGCGGGAGGGCGGGGCTCTTGCACGCTAATGTGTCTGCAATCAGCTGTGCTTTTAGACATACGAGCGCCCAGGAGGACTCCTGGGCTTCATCTGTGGGGTAGGCGATCCGTGAGTCCGACTCGCCGTTCGACACGGCGTTCGTTGGCCCGGCGCAGAGTGCCGCGAGCCGCCGCTTTGGCGTTGCTGCTGGCCTCCGCTACGGCATGTGCTAATGACGTTCCCAAGGCCGATTGGTCCAAGGGTCTGCTTCCTGAGCACATCACCAGCCAGGGCGACATCGTCCAGAATCTTTGGAACGGGGCCTGGGTCGCCGCACTCGCCACGGGCGCCGTGGTCATCGTCCTGATCATCTGGGCGTGTGTGTTCCATGTGAAGCGCAAGGCCAAGGCCGAGCTCCCGCCGCAGGTCCGTTACAACCTGCCGATCGAGATGCTCTACACCTTGATCCCGCTGGTGATGGTGTCGGTGTTCTTCTTCTTCACCGCGCGCGACAGCCGGGATCTGCAGGTGCTCTCCGGCCACCCTGACGTCAAGGTCAAGGTGGAGGCGTTCCAGTGGAGCTGGCGGTTCACCACGACGATCAACGGCAAGACGTTGAAGCCGGTCGTGGGCCAGCCTGTGAGCGACTACAAGTCGGGCCCGCAGCTCGTGCTGCCCGTGGGCAAGAAGGTGGAGTTCGAGCTGGAGTCGCCCGACGTCATCCACTCCTTCTGGGTGCCGGCGTTCCTGTTCAAGCGTGACGTCATCCCGGGGCTGCCCAAGGACAACAAGGGCCGCTTCTTCGAGATCACCACGCTCGACAAGCCCGGCGTCTACGCGGGCCGTTGCGCCGAGCTGTGCGGCGTCGACCACAGCCGCATGCTCTTCTCGGTGAAGCTCGTCAAGCAGGCTGAGTACGACCAGTACATCGCGACTCAGGCTGGGAGCGCTCAGTGACCGCCATCCAAGAGCCAATCTCGACGACCCCGAGGCGCGCCTCCAAGGGCGCGGTGGTCGTGAAGTGGCTGTCCAGCACCGACCACAAGATCATCGGTCACCTCTATCTGATCACGTCGTTCGCCTTCTTCCTGATCGGCGGCGTCATGGCGCTGATCATGCGGGCCGAGCTGGCGCAGCCGGGGCTGCAGTTCACCAGCAACGAGCAGTTCAACCAGCTGTTCACCATGCACGGCACGATCATGCTGCTGATGTTCGCGACGCCGCTGTTCGCCGGGTTCGCCAACGAGCTGATGCCGCTGCAGATCGGCGCGCCGGACGTGGCCTTCCCCCGGCTGAACATGGTGAGCTACTGGCTCTACCTGTTCGGCAGCATCATCGCGGTGTCGGGCTTCTTCACGCCCAACGGCGCCGCCTCCTTCGGGTGGTTCGCCTACACGCCGCTGTCGACCGCGATCAGCTCGCCGGGCATGGGCGGTGACCTGTGGATCATGGGTCTGGCGCTGTCGGGCCTGGGGACGATCCTCGGCTCGGTCAACTTCATCACCACGATCATCTGCATGCGCGCGCCGGGCATGACGATGTTCCGCATGCCGATCTTCACCTGGAACATCCTGCTGACCAGCATGCTCGTGCTGATGGCCTTCCCGGTGCTGGCCGCCGCGCTGCTGGCCCTGGAGGCCGACCGCAAGCTCGGCACCCACATCTTCACGCCGGAGAACGGAGGGGCGCTGCTGTGGCAGCACCTGTTCTGGTTCTTCGGCCATCCGGAGGTCTACATCATCGCGCTGCCGTTCTTCGGCATCGTGAGTGAGATCTTCCCGGTGTTCAGCCGCAAGCCGATCTTCGGCTACATCAGCCTCGTGGCCGCGACGATCTCGATCGCCGGCCTGTCGATCACGGTCTGGGCGCACCACATGTTCCCGACCGGGCAGGTGTTGCTGCCGTTCTTCTCGTTCATGACGTTCCTCATCGCGGTGCCGACGGGCGTGAAGTTCTTCAACTGGATCGGCACGATGTGGCGTGGGCACCTCACGTTCGAGTCGCCGATGCTGTTCTCGATCGGCTTCCTGATCACCTTCCTGCTGGGCGGCCTGACCGGCGTCATCCTGGCCTCGCCGCCGCTCGACTTCCAGATCAGCGACACCTACTTCGTCGTGGCCCACTTCCACTACGTGGTGTTCGGCACGGTGGTGTTCGCGATGTTCGCCGGCTTCTACTTCTGGTGGCCCAAGTTCACCGGCAAGATGCTCGACGACAAGCTCGGCAAGCTGCAGTTCTGGCTGCTGTTCATCGGCTTCCACGCGACGTTCCTGATCCAGCACTGGCTCGGCGTCGTCGGCTTCCCGCGCCGCTACGCCGACTACAGCCCGGCCGACGGCTTCACCGACCTGAACCTCATCTCGTCGGTCGGCGCCTTCGTGCTCGGCCTGTCGGTGCTGCCGTTCTTCTACAACGTCTGGAAGACCGCGCGCAGCGCGCCCAAGGTCACGGTCGACGACCCGTGGGGCTACGGCAACTCGCTCGAATGGGCGACCTCCTGCCCGCCGCCGCGGCACAACTTCACCATGCTGCCGCGGATCCGGTCCGAGCGTCCCGCGTTCGACCTGCACTACCCGCACGTGTCCGCCAAGACGCCCCAGGAGGTCGAGGCCTGATGAAGGTACAGGGTTGGCTGTTCCTGCTGTGCGGCCTGTTCTTCGCCGGCGTGGACGTCGCTTACTGGTTCTGGACCAAGGCGGACACCGGGCACGGGGAGCCGGTCGGCACCACGGCCATGGCCATCTCGGTCGGCTTCGCGTTCATGATCGGCTACTACCTGATGTTCACGGCGCGGCGCATCGGCGACCAGCCCGAGGACAACAAGCAGGCCGAGATCAGCGACGGCGCCGGTGAGATCGGGTTCTTCAGCCCGAGCAGCTGGTGGCCGCTGTTCCTCTGCCTGGCGGCGGCGTTCGCGTTCGCCGGGTTCGTGATCGGGTTCTGGATGTTCCTGATCGGCGTGTTCCTGATCATCATGGCCATGATCGGATTCGTGTTCCAGTACTACCGGGGTAACTTCTCGCACTGACCGCGAGACTTTCGGCGGGTGTCCTCTTCTGGGAGAGGACGCCCGCTTTTTGTTGTTCTTTGCCGGTACACGGATGTGACGAATCAAGCACTCAGGGTAACAAGTGAGGGGAATGGATCGATCTCGGACGGGGGAGTGCACGTGGGGCGCTTGGCTCATGGATCCGCCGGGCTGCTGGCCCTGGCCCTGCTGACATCGTGTTCTGGGACCCAGACCGACCCTTCCGGAAGCGCCGGGGCGACCGGTGCCGCCACCGGGGGTCCGGCTGCCGGGGCCGCGGCCGGTCAGACCGCCGCGGTCGGTGACGGGGTCGCGAAGCCGCCTGTGGCGGCCACCGTGGTGGTGAATCCACTCAACAAAGCCGGAAATATCCCGACGGACCAGACCGTGGTCGTCACCGCGCAGTCCGGCACCCTCAAGAGCGTCCGGATCCAGGGCGGCGGCAAGGCGGGCGAACTGCCGGGCGTGCTCAGCGCCGACGGCACTGCCTGGCGCAGCACCCGTACCGCCAGGCCGGGCACCACGTACACGATCACCACGCTCGCCGCCGGAGCCGACGGCAAGCCGATCGAGAGCACCAGCACGTTCTCGACGGTCAAGGCGACCAAGACCTTCGACATCGAGACGGTGACGCCGAACCGCTACGACACCGGTCTGACGGTCGGCGTCGGCATGCCGGTCATGGTCACGTTCGACCAGCCGATCACCGACCGGGTGGCGGTCGAGCGCAATCTCGTCATCCACAGCTCGAAGCCGGTCGAGGGAGCCTGGCACTGGTTCGACGACCGGCACGTGGACTTCCGGCCGCTGCACTACTGGCCGGCCCACACCAACGTCCGCATGGAGGCCCACCTGGCCGGCGTACGCGGGGCCGAGGGCGTGTACGGCAAGCGCGACTTCGCCTTCGACTTCAAGATCGGCCGCTCACAGATCACCAAGGGCAGCACCGACGTCCACGTGCTGACGGTCCGCCGCGACGGCAAGACGATCCGCACCATGCCGATGAGCGCCGGCCAGGGCGGCGACTGGAAGTACTACACGACCTCCGGCATCCACCTGGCCATGTCCAGGGAGCCGGTGACCGTCATGACCTCACCCGGCATCGGGCCCGGCTCGGCGGGCTACTACCAGCTGACCGTCTACGACACCGTGCGCATCTCCAACAGCGGCGAGTACATCCACAGCGCGCCGTGGTCGGTCGGCTCGCAGGGCTACGCCAACGTGAGCCACGGGTGCGTGAACGTCAGCCCGGAGAACGCGGCCTGGTTCCTCAAGAACACACTGATCGGGGACCCGATCATCATCACGGGCTCGCCCCGGGTGCTGGAGCCGACCAACGGGTGGGGGCACTGGCAGGAGAGCTGGCGGGAGTGGCTCAAGTGGAGCTCACTCAAGGCCGCCCCCACCATGCTCCTCAACCGCTGAACACTCCTTAACCGCTGAGAGCTCTTATCGCGGAAGGCCCGTGCAAGGCGCTACGGCTGAGGCCCTCTGTCCGTCCCTGGGGTCCTCGTGGGAGCCCTCTTGAGCGTCCTGCGGTCGCCAGGTCCCGATGGGGTCAAGCCGGGCTGAGGGAGCGGCTGGTCTCTATCCAGCGGTCCAGGGCGGCGGCGGCGCGGCCGGAGTCGACGGCCTGGACGGCGCGCGCGTAGCCGTCGATCATCGCCGCGTCGAGGTCGTCGCCGGGTCCGTCCAGCGCCACCAGGGCCGCTGCCGCGTTGAGCAGCACGGCGTCGCGCACCGGGCCCGTCTTGCCGCGCAGGAGGTCATGGACCGCCTGAGCGTTGAAGTCGACGTCGCCGCCCTTGAGGGCGCCCGCGTCGGCCCGGGGGATGCCGAGAACGGAGGGGTCGAAGACGGTCTGGGTGGCGGCGCCTTCCTTGACGATCCAGACCGTGGAGGTCGTGGCGATCGTGAGCTCGTCGAGGCCGTCGTCGCCGCGGAAGACCAGGGCGGAGACGCCGCGCTCGGCGAAGACGCCCGCGAGGACCGGCAGCATGTTCTTGTCGAAGACACCGATGGCCTGGGCGGCGGGGCGGGCCGGGTTGGTGAGCGGGCCGAGGAAGTTGAAGACCGTCGGGACGCCGATCTCCTTGCGCGGCGGCCCGGCGAAGCGCAGCGCGGGGTGGTAGACCGGGGCGAAGCAGAAGGCGATGCCCGCCTCGCGGGCGACGAGGGCCGTCTGCTCGGGCGTCAGGTCGAGGCGGATGCCCAGGTGCTCCAGCACGTCGGCGGCGCCGCACGAGGAGGAGGCGGCGCGGTTGCCGTGCTTGACCACGCGGGCGCCCGCGCCGGCGGCCACGATGGCGGCCATCGTCGAGACGTTGACCGTGTGGGCGCGGTCGCCGCCGGTGCCGACGACGTCGACGACCGGGCCCTCGACGTCGAGCGGGGTGGCCAGCTCCAGCATGGTGCGGGCCAGGCCCACGACCTCGGCCACCGTCTCGCCCTTGGCCCGCAGCGCGACCGCGAACCCGGCGATCTGGGCCGACGTCGCGGAGCCGGACATGATCTCCCGCATCGCCCAGGAGGTCTCATCGGCGGTCAGATGCTCACCCGACAGGAGAGCCGAGAGCAGGGCGGGCCAGGTCGTCCGGGCATCCACGGCGGGCACCTACTTCGCGTTGAGTCGGGTCGAGGCGCGGCGGCGCATCAGGTCGGCGACGGTGTCGGCCAGGACCATGGGCTCCAGCGGCTGCGGGACCACGGCGTCGGCCTTGGACCAGTCGGCCAGCCAGCGGTCGTCGCGCCGGGCGATGATCAGGCAGACGGGCGGGCAGTCGTAGACCTCGTCCTTGGCCTGGCGCGAGACGCCCATGCCGCCGGCGGGCTGGGTCTCGCCGTCGAGGATGGCCACGTCGATCTCGCCGGAGCCCAGCCACTGGTGAACCTTGGGCTCGGTGGCGCACTCCACGATCTCCACGAGGGGGACATCGGCGGCGGGTCGCCGGCCGATCGCCAGCCGAACCTCTTCACGGGTGGCGGCGTCGTCGCTGTAGACGAGGACCCTCATCGTGTCGTCGGTGCTCACGGTCGCGCTCACTATCGGTCGTAGCTGTATGGTCACCTGGGATCGTACCGGTGCCCCGGCCCGCAATCCCAGGCCGCCGTCTCTGGCGGGCGTTTTGTCCCCATTTTTTGAGGTTACGGGCATGTTTGTTCCTGCTTACGGGGGGGTCGTGCGCGGGACCGCCCACAGAAGCCGCAATAATGCTGCCCGTGGCGACAGCATCCGCAATAACTTCGACGACGACAGCACAGCCGTACCGCAGACCCAATCTGGTCAGCGTCGGTACGATCGTCTGGCTGTCCTCTGAGCTCATGTTCTTCGCGGCGCTGTTCGCGATGTACTTCACCATCCGGTCGGTGAGCGAGGGCAACGGCCTCGAGTGGGGCCCCGCGCTCCTGCAGAAGGGCGTGGAAGCCGAAGGCGCTCACCTGAACATCCCGTTCGCGACGGTCAACACGATCATCCTGGTCCTGTCGAGTGTGACGTGCCAGCTGGGCGTATGGGCCGCGGAGAAGGGGCAGGTCGGCAAGCTCCGCTTCTGGTATCTCGTGAGCTTCCTGATGGGCGCGGTCTTCGTCGCCGGTCAGCTGTACGAGTACGGCGAGCTGGCGAAGGAGGGCGCGACCCTGTCCGCGAACGCCTTCACCTCGGTGTTCTACCTGACGACGGGCTTCCACGGCCTGCACGTAACGGGTGGCCTGATCGCGTTCCTCTTCATGCTGGGACGGACGTACGCCGCGAAGCGCTTCACGCATGAGCAGGCCACCAGCGCCATCGTCGTGTCCTACTACTGGCACTTCGTCGACGTCGTCTGGATCGGTCTTTTCGCGACCATCTACATTATTCGTTAAGGAACGGGATCTCTGTGACTAGGATCACCGCTTGGCGGCGGCATCCCCTCGCGAGATACGCCGTCCTGATTTTCGCGTTGGCGCTGGTCGGGATGGCATACACCGCCTTTGTTCAGGTGGGTAAGCCTGCTGACGCGGCCCTCGCGTCAGGCAGGGTCGACGACGTGGCCGAGGGCAAGGCCCTGTTCGAGCTGCACTGCTCCAGCTGCCACGGGCTCAACGCGCAGGGCATCAGCGGGAAGGCTCCCACGCTCATCGGCGTCGGGGCCGCGGCCGTCGACTTCCAGGTGAGCACCGGCCGCATGCCCGCGGCCGACTCCGGCGCCCAGGCGCCGCGCAAGCCGGAGAGCAAGTGGGTCAACCCGGACTCGATCCGCAAGCTCGGCGCCTACGTGCAGTCGCTCGGCGGCGGCCCGCAGGTGCCCGGCAAGGAGCAGGTCGACGCCAAGCTCGGCGACGCGGGCAAGGGCGGTGAGCTGTTCCGCGCCAACTGCATCCAGTGCCACAACTGGGCCGGCGCGGGCGGCGCGCTGACGCAGGGCAAATACGCCCCCAACCTGAACCAGGCGTCTCCCACGCAGATCTACGAGGCCATGATCACCGGCCCGCAGGCGATGCCGGTCTTCAACGACTCGACGATCACGCCTGAAGAGAAGCGCAGCATGATCGCCTACATCACCAATGTTCGCGAGCAGAAGGACCCGGGAGGTTTTGGCCTCGGGCGTATTGGCCCGGTCACCGAAGGTCTCGTAGCTTGGATAGCGGGCCTCAGCGCCCTCGCCCTCGCCGCCATCTGGATCACCGCGAAGAAGCGACAGAAGTCATGACAGACAACGAGCATGAGATCGAGCAGCCGGACGAGCGCGTCCCACGGCGCGTCATCGGCACCCCCGCGCCGGGCACCTCGATGCTCGGCGCCCCCGAACGCGAGGACGTCGAGGTAGAGATCCCGGGCGTCACGCTGCAGGACGAGCAGAAGGCGCGCAAGGCCGAGAAGATCGTGGCGCTCTGCTTCACGATCACGTTCCTCGCGGCCATCGCGTTCATCATCTCGTACGTCTACTTCCAGGTCGGCAGCCCGGAGAGCACCGGCGTGTCCAACCTGGCGCTCGGCGGCACGCTGACGATCGCGCTGCTGGGGCTGGCCTCCGGCATCGTGATCTGGGTCCGCATGATCATGCCGAAATACTCCCTGGTCCAGGAGCGCCACCCCATGGTCTCCGGCGAGGAGGAGCGGGGGGTCGTCGCCGAGACCTTCATTCAGGGTGCCAACGAGAGCGGTTTCGTCAAGCGCAAGCTGCTGCGCCGCACGCTGCTGCTCGCGGCCGCGCCGCTGGGCCTGCTCCCGGTGGTGCTGCTGCGCGACCTCGACAACTCCAAGATGCCCGGCGCCGCCTTCAACAAGACGCTGCGGCACACGGTCTGGGGTGAGAAGACCAAGGACGGCAAGCCGCGCAGGCTCGTCGTCGAGGGCACCGGCCAGCCGATCCGCGCGGCCGACTTCAACTCGCCGGGCGGCATCCTGTCGGTGGTGCCCGATGGCTACCAGCACGACCTGAACGCCCTGGCCAAGGCGACGCTGATCCTGATCAAGTTCCGCCCCGAAGAGATCAAGTCCGGGACCAACCAGAACTGGACCCACGACGGGATCGTCGCCTACTCCAAGATCTGCACGCACGTGGGCTGCCCCGCGGCCCTCTACGAGCAGACCACCCACCACATCCTCTGCCCCTGCCACCAGTCGACCTTCGACGCCGCCGACGGAGCGAAGGTCATCTTCGGCCCGGCGGCCCGGCCGCTGCCGCAGCTGCCGATCACGGTCGACGGTGAGGGTTTCCTCGTCGCCGAGGGGGACTTCAACGTGCCGCCCGGTCCCAGCTATTGGGAGCGCGGCGACGCCGAAGCCGAGGCCAGGTCCAAGGGAGGCCAGGCATGAGCGAGCTGACCACCGTACCCAAGGCCATCGCCGGCCCGTCGAACTTCCTCGACGAGCGCCTCGGCGCGGGCAACTTCCTCAAGCGCAACTTTCGCAAGGTCTTCCCCGACCACTGGTCGTTCCTGCTGGGCGAGATCGCGCTCTACTCCTTCGTCATCCTGCTGCTGACCGGTACGTTCCTGACGTTCTGGTTCAAGCCGAGCATGGCGGAGATCGCCTACGACGGGTCGTACGCCCCGCTCAAGGGCGTCATGATGTCCCAGGCCTACGCGTCGTCGCTGGAGCTCAGCTTCGACGTCCGGGGTGGTCTGCTCATGCGGCAGATGCACCACTGGGCGGCCCTGATGTTCGTGGCCGGCATGATGGTGCACGCGCTGCGGGTGTTCTTCACCGGCGCCTACCGCAAGCCGCGCGAGCTCAACTGGCTGATCGGCGTCGGGCTGCTGACGCTGGCGCTCGCCGAGGGCCTGACCGGCTACTCCCTGCCTGACGACCTGCTGTCCGGCGCCGGTCTGCGGATCACCGAGGGTGTGGCGATCTCGCTGCCGCTGGTCGGCACGTACGTCACGTTCTTCCTGTTCGGCGGGGAATATCCGGGTGAGGATGTCATCTCCCGGTTCTACTCACTGCACATTCTGCTCATCCCGGGCATCATCCTGGCGCTCGTCTCCGCCCACATGGTGCTCATGTGGACGCAGAAGCACACCCAGATGCCCGGCAAGAACCGCAACAACCACAACGTGGTGGGAGCGCCGTTCTACCCGGCCTTCATGGCCAAGGCGGGCGCGTACTTCCTGTTCACGTTCGCGGTGGTGGCGGGGTTGGCGACCTTCGCCCAGATCAACCCGATCTGGCTGTTCGGGCCCTACACGCCCGCCGACATTTCGGCCGGTTCGCAGCCCGACTTCTACATGGGCTTCCTCGAAGGCGCGCTGCGCATCATGGTGCCGTGGGAGATCAACCTGTTCGGCACGTCCCATGCCGGGACACTGCCGCTCAGCGTCATCATCCCGGCGCTGGTGCCCATGGGCATCATCATGACGGGCCTGGCGCTCTATCCGTTCCTGGAACGCTGGGTCACGGGCGACAAGCGCGAGCACCACATCGCCGAGCGTCCGCGCAACAACCCGCACCGCACCGCGATCGGCATGACGGCCATCACGTTCTACGGTGTGCTCTGGTTGCTCGGCGCCAACGACGAGATCTCGGCCAACTTCCACATCAGCCTGAACGTGACCACGTACGCGGGGCGGGTGCTGATCTTCGTGGCGCCCGCACTGGCGTACCTGATCACGTATCGCATCTGCCTCGGCCTGCAGCGCTACGACGCGGGTGTCGTCTCGCACGGCGTCGAGTCGGGTGTGATCAAGCGGCTGCCGCACGGCGAGTACATCGAGCTGCACACGCCGGCGGACGACGACATCGCCGCGCACGTCCAGGGCAAGGAGCCGGTGCTGATGCTGCCGGCCGCGCCCGACAGCGCGGGCATCCCGCCGAAGGGGATGCGCGGCCCGCTCGGCAAGCTGCGCGCCCGGATGTCCAAGGCGTACGGAGGGGAGAAGATTCCTCTCGGCGACGGGCATGGGCATGAGCATGAGGAGGAGCACGCGGCGATCGGAGCCGGCGACGACCACTCCGTGACGCGGTAGTTTCTCTTCGGTTCGGGCCCGGGCGGATCATCCGCCCGGGCCCGTTCTTTTGGCGTCAGGTGTCTTCAGGGCCGGTGTTCTCTCGCGCGGGTGACTTCTCGCACGGCGTCGAGTCCGGCGTGATCAAGCGGCTGCCGCACGGCGAGTAATCGAGCCGCACACGGCGGGCGTAGTGAGCGGTGCGTGGCGGATGCGGTGAGGGGTCGTGGGAAGCCACGGTCTCACCGTCTCGTCACGGCGCCCAGCCCCGCACACCTCAGGACCGTATCCCTGGACAGGGCCCAGCCCCGCACGCGCATTGGGGCTCACCGTGCCTGCCGTAAAAACTGATCGCGCCTCTATAGGCGGCGGCGCTCAGCCCGAGGCCGGAGGAGTGGAGCTAGTCGCTTTCGCCGAAGCCGATCGAGAACGCCGCGTCGAGATCGTGCTTGGAGTAGGTGCGGAAGGCGATGTGGGTCTCGGTGTGGAGCACACCGGCCACCTTGTTGAGGCGCCCCGGGATCACCTCGGCGATCTGCTCGTAGGCGGCCACCCGGACCATCGCCAGCAGGTCGTATTCGCCGGTGATGGAGTAGACCTCGCTGACCCCCTCGATCTCGGCGATCGTCTGGGCGACCTCCGGGATCCGGTCTACCTCGGCGTTGATGTGGACGATAGCCGTGACCATGGGCCAACTCTAGCGGCCCTGATCGAGGCCGCGGTAGGCGAGGTCGATGCGGGCCTTGTGGCGGGCGGCGCCGTGGGCGGGCAGGCTCCACTCGCCGTCGACCTCCACCAGGCGCACCCCCGGTGACTCCAGCCAGCGCAGGATGCACTCGGTCTCCTCGGCGCTGGCCGCGTGGACGGGCCCGGGGCCGGGGATGACGCTCTCGGCCATGGCCACGAGGGACTCGACATAGGGGACGGGGTGGGCGCCGCGGGGCATGACGCCGGCCGCGCTGAGCCGGCCGTAGCGGATGACGTGGATGTCCCAGCCGCCGTCGAAGGCCGGGCTGGCGGCGACCAGCTGGGGGATGCGGGTGATGGCCGTGAGGCGCTGCATGCGGGCCGCGGTGCGGACGAAGGCCGCGAGACGGTCACGGTCGACGGAGGCCTCCTCGTAGCGCTGCTCGACCGAGAGGCGCTCCATACGGGCCGACACCGCGGAGAAGACGGACGAGGCGTCGAGGGTCATGGCCCGGCGGGCGGCCTGGGCGTGCACCGCGTAGTCGGTCTGACTCTCCCTGCCCTCGCACGGCGCTCCGCAGCGGCCCATCTCGTAGAGGACGCAGGCCGCTCGGTGGGTGCGCAGGCTGATCGGCTGCGTGCATTGGCGCAGCGGCACCGCCTCGTGCAGGGCGATGCGGGCGTCGTCGGCCGAGCGGCTGCTGGAGAAGGGACCGAGGTAGGCGGCGCCGTCGTCCTTGAGCTCGCGCACGATCGACAGGCGGGGGAACGGCTCGTCGGTCAGCTTGAGCCAGACGACCTTCTCCGGGAAGCGCGACCTGCGGTTGTAGCGGGGTTTGGCGCCGCCGATCAGGCGCAGCTCGCGTACTTCGGCTTCGAGGGCGGTGGTGCAGACGATGTGGCGGACCCGCTCGGCGATGCCGATCATCTCGCGGATGCGCGGGCGGGTCTCGCTGGCGGTGAAGTAGGAGCGGACGCGGTTGCGCAGGTTGGTGCTCTTGCCGATGTAGAGGACCTCGCCGCGTTCGTCCTCGAAGAGGTAGACGCCGGGGGAGTGGGGCACCGACTCGGCCAGGTGGCGCTTGCGCTGCTGCTCGGGAGTGGGGGCGCGGACGAAGGACTTGAGCTCTTCGAGCGTGTGGACCTGGAAGGAGCCGGCCCGCTCGATCAGCCCGTGGAGCACGTGGACGGTGGCCTTGGCGTCCTGCAGGGCGCGGTGGCAGGGGTCGGTCGGGCTGCGGAAGAACCTGGCCAGCGTGGCGAGCTTGGCGTTGGGCGTCTCGTCACGAGTCAGCACGCGGCGGGCCAGGTCGACGGTGTCGACGACCGGGTTGGCCGGTGGGGGATAGCCGTGGGCCGCGCAGGCCGCCTTGACGAAACGGGTGTCGAAGCTCGCGTTGTGGGCGACCAGGGTCGTGCCGCGGATGAACTCGAGGAATGCCGGCAGCACCGACTCGATGCGCGGCGCGGCCACCACCATGGCGTCGGTGATGCCGGTCAGCACGGAGATGAACGGCGGGATCGGCCCGCCGGGATCGACCAGCGTGGAGAACTCCCCGAGCACCTCGCCCGCCCGCACCTTGACCGCGCCGATCTCGGTGATCATGTGATCGGCCGGGGAACCCCCGGTCGTCTCGAGGTCGAACACGACGAACGTGACGTCGCTCAGCGGAGTGCCGAGCTCGTCGAGAGTGCCTTGAACCGGATCCACGAACCAAGACCATAGAGAGGTAGACCGACAGTTATCAGTTTCGAACGAATAACTGTCTGGCTTGATCCTTAGTTACCCTTCCGTTTATGTCCGGGGGAAGACTCGCCAGCCGCTACTCACTGCTGCGGCCGCTCGGTAGCGGCGGCATGGGCAGGGTATGGCTGGCCAGGGACGAGATGCTGGACCGTGAGGTGGCGGTCAAGGAGCTCACGCTGCCCGAGGGCCTGTCCGCCAAGGAGCGCGGCGACCTCGTGACTCGGGCCGTACGCGAGGCGCAGGCGACCGCGCGGCTGCGGCATCCGGGCATCGTGGCACTGCACGACGTCATCGTCGAGCACGAGCGGCCGTGGCTGGTCATGGAGCTGCTGCGGGGCCGAACGCTCGCGGACGCGGTCCGGGAGCGCGGGGCGATGCCGCAGGAGCAGGTCGCCGACATCGGGGCGCGCGTCCTGGACGCGCTGTCCGCCGCGCACGCGCAGGGGTTGCAGCATCGCGACGTCAAGCCGGGCAACGTCTTCCTCACCGACGGCGGCCGGGTGGTGCTCACCGACTTCGGCATCGCCCGGCAGGAGGGGCAGGCGACGCTGACGGAGCAGGGGCTGATGATCGGCTCGCCCGGCTTCATCGCGCCCGAGCGGCTGGAGGGTGAGCCGGGCGGCTCGGCCAGCGACATCTGGTCGCTGGGCGCCACGCTGTTCACCGCCGCCGCGGGTGGGCCGGCCTACGGCGGCTCGTCGGCCGAGCGGATCAGGGCGACGCTGACGCTGCCGCCGCCGGTCGTGCCCGGCCCGATCGGGCCGGTCCTCGCCGCCATGATGGCGCGCCATCCCGCCGCCCGCCTCGACGCGCGGGCCGCCATGCACGCGCTCGGAGAGGTCGCGGCGGGGCGGACGGTCCGGCTCGCGACGCAGCACGATCTCACCGCGCCCGGCCGGGTGAAGCGCCGCGGTAAGGCGATCGTCTGGATCGCCGCCGCCGTGGCGGTGCTGCTGATCGCCGTCGGCGTCACCTACTTTGTGACGAAAAATCAGGACAAGGTGCCAGAAGCCTTCAGCGTCCCCATGAACGTGTGCTCGCTCCTCGCCCAGGCCGAGATCGGCGAGCTGCTGAACACCCGGCAGCCGCCCAAGCCACAGCCCGGCTCCGACGAGGTGGGCCCCAAGTGCGGCTGGCCGGTTCAGGGCAGCGGCGTGGGGCTGCAGCTCCAGAAGGACTCCGACACCGCCGACCCCTGGTCGATGACTCCGGTGACGGCCCACACGCTGCTGGGCAACCAGCAGCGCTACTGGGCCAAGTACGACCAGGTCGACTGGACCTGGCCGGAGATCGGGGTGAAGAACTCACTCAAGGCCAAGCGCACTCCGGTCCACGCCCTCACCGGCGTCGGGGAGGAGGGCTTCGCCTTCGAGCTCGCCGGGCCGTCGGGGCGGGTGCACTCCGCCCACGTCTACTACCGGCTGGCCAACCTGGTGGTGAGCGTCGAGTACACCACGCTCGCCACCAAGCCCACCGACGAGGACATCAGGCAGTCGGCGCTGAAGGCTGCACGGGCCAGCGAGCGGGCGTTGCGCAGTGCAGGCTGACTTCTACCTCCTGGCCGGCCGTTACCGCCTGGTGGAGCGGCTCGGCGAGGGCGGCGCGGGCACCGTGTGGCGGGCGCTCGACCAGACGCTCGACCGGCAGGTCGCGGTCAAGCAGATGCGGGTGCCGGCCGGGCTGACGCCGCGCCAGCGGGCCGAGTTCGCCGATCGGGCGATCCATGAGGCCAGGTCCGCGGGGCGGCTGCGCGATCCCGCCATCGTGCTCGTCCACGACGTGGTGCTCGACGGCGACCAGCCGTGGATCGTCATGGACCTGGTCGCCGGGCGCTCGCTGGACAAGGTCATCGAGGAGCGCGGCCCGCTGCCGCCGCAGGCCGTGGCCCGCATCGGGGCGCAGGTGCTGTCGGCGCTGCGGGTGGCGCACGCGCACGGCATCCTCCATCAGGACGTCAAGCCGGGCAACATCATGCTCGACGCCGACGGCTCGGCCATGCTCACCGACTTCGGCATCGCGACTCCGATGGGCGGCCGGGGCGATCGGCGGGGCACGGCGGGCTCGCCCGGCTACATGGCACCCGAGCGGCTGAACGAGCATGCCGCCGGCCCCGCCTCCGACCTGTGGTCGCTCGGCGCGAGCCTCTACACCGCGGTGGAGGGCCGACCGCCGTTCGAGCGCGCCCTGCCGGCCGCGGTGGCCGCCGCGGTGCTGCTGCACGACCCGCCGTTCCCGGCCAGGGCGGGGCGCGAGCTCGGCGGGCTGCTGATGGCCATGTTGGCCAAGGACCCCGCGGCCCGGCCGTCGGCCGAGCAGGTCGGCGAGCGGTTGAGCGGCGTGCCCGCTTCCGGCGCTCGCCTCGTGCCCGCTTCCGGTGCTCGCCGATGGTGGCTCGTGCCCGCCGTGCTGGCCGCCGTCGCCGTGGTGGGGGTGGGCGGCTGGTACGGCGTGAGCGTACTGAACGGGCCGAAGGAGACGGGCAGCTACGCGGCGGCGCCCGACCCGTGCGGGCTGATCGGTGACGCAAAGGCCGGGCAACTGCTGAAGGATCCCGGGCAGGCGTCTACGGGCGCGGTGCAGCGGCAACGCACCAGGCCGGGCGAGTGCGTGTGGCAGGTGCGCGACGGCTCCCGGATCGTCCGCTCGATCACCGTGCGGACCAGGGCCGAGCAGCCCGACGGCGACTACAGCGGTCCCGCCGTGGCCCGGCTGCGGTTCGACAGCGAGCGCGGCAGCCGCGCGGCGGCGAAGGGCACGGTCTTCCGCAAGACCGTCGGTCCCCTGGCCGACGTGCCGGGCGTGGGCGAGGCGGCGTTCGTGCAGGACACCTACGAGCTCTACATGAGCAGCACCAAATCCGGCCGATCGGACACCACGCTGCTCTTCCGTACGAGTAATCTCGTGGGCGAGGTCATCCTGCGCCGCGAGGACGTTCCGCCGAGTTCCCCGGCCGACAGGGAGACGGCGATCGAGTCCGCCCGCGTGGTCTCCGCGGCGCTGCGCGACTGAAGCCCTTCGCAAGCATCTTGCAAGTGGTGTGACTAGCATGTTTCCCCGCAAGTCAGGGCAACCTCAGGAGTCCCTCGTGAATCCCGGTAGCGCGTTCGAGCCGCCGACCAACCCCTATCCGATCCAGGGCAGGCAGTTCGAGCAGCCGACCATGCCACCCGGACCGCCCGGATCGCCCTGGGGGCCGCCCCCGCCTCCGCCTCCGCCGCGCAGGCGGTCGTGGATCCTGCCCGTGGTGGCCGTCGCGGTGGTCGTGCTGATCGGGGGCGGCGCGGGTGCGTACATCGTGTACGGGAAGGTCGCCCGCTCCACACCTTCGACCGGCGCCAAGCCGGTCAAGTCGCCCGTCTCGGCGGCGGCGCCGGCGCTCGACGTGTGCTCGATGCTGCCCAAGAGCGAGGCCGAACGCCTCGTGCCTCAGGCGACGGTGGCCAAGGGCTCCAACGACTCCGACTACACGCTCAGCTTCACCTGCAACTGGGTCAACCGCCGCATCTCGTTCGGCGAATACTGGCGCAGCCGGGAGATCGACGTCCGCGTCGAGCAGCACCGCGGCGACGGCGCCAAGACCGGCCGGACCATGGCCCAGAACTCCTACGACATCGACTACGGCGGCGGCAAGTACGCCGAGACGGCCAAGCCCACGCCGAAGAAGGGGGAGAAGGAGTACGTCTCCCCGGTCAAGGACGTGCCCGGCATCGGTGACGCCGCGTTCGCCCAATACACCTGGCGCCGTTCCGGCAAGCTGCTGTGGTACTCCTTCGGCGAGGCCCACGCCCGCGTCGACGACATGACGATCAAGGTCAAGTACCAAGCCGACCAGCAGCGCAAGGACGCGCAGATCCTCAGTAACGCGACCACCCAGTCGGTCACCGAGGCCAACGGGATCCGCGAGGCCAGCACCGTACTCGGGCACATCGCCAAGGGCGTAGCGGCCTGGAAGGCGCAGCACCCCAACGTGCTGGCCCAGCCGGACAAGGCCGCCGTCACCAGCACGCCCAAGCCCGAGGGGACGCCCTCGCCCACGAACCTCGCCATCTTCCCGGCCGCCTGCCAGGCCATGAAAGACCCGGTCAGCCGGCTGGTCCCCACTCCCACGCCGCGCGCCCGCGGCACCGAGGTGGGCAACGACGCGCAGACCGAGTGCCGGTGGCTGAACCTGGACATCCCCGTGGGCGCCGACGTCAAGCGGATCCGCAGCGCGCTGATCACCACGCACCGCTTCACCAACCGGGCCGGCGTCGAGGACGCGCCGGCCGCGCGCGCCTACTACACGGGGCAGCGCGGCAGCCGCGGCGCCAACGCGGGCTCCACCATCGGCGGCATCTCGTGGAGCGGGCTGTCCGAGGTCAAGGGCCTGGGAGAGGCGGCCTTCAGCCAGTACGTGCGGATCACGCACGGCGAGACGTTCGCCTCCACGGGCACGGTGCTGCTGCGGCAGGGGGCGATGGTGATCGTGGTGGACTACTCGGGCGCCGAGCGGCCCAAGGACGAGCCCGTCAACTCGCCCAAGGTCAAGCTGATGTCCGACAAGGAAGCGCGTGACGGGGCGCTGTCCCTGGCCAAGACGTACCTGGCCGAGCTGGCCAAGAAGCCGATCGGCAGCTGACCGGGCAGCGGGCCCGACCGGCCCGACCGGATGGTGGGCGTCCGGCCTGGCTGGGCGCTTCAGGCCGTCCAGTGGCCGCTGTCGCGCATCGCGAGCTCGCTCACGGTCACCGGCATGACCGGCGTCGCGCCGGACCTCTGGGGGCCGCTCAGCTCCCCGCAGAGGCACCCGGCCGCCCGCTGGCGGCTCGCGTGGCGCGGGCTCGGCAGGTGAGCCCGCCCTTCGAGCCGCCGCGAATCCTCCCGTCGTGGATCGTCCACCCGGCCTGAGCTTGACGGCGACGGTTACAGCTCTGCAAGTGCGTTGCAAGTGCGGCAAATAGCGTGGGCCCCGCAAAGCAAATGAGCCGCGTGATCTAGCTTGTCCAATACAGGGGCGTGGGCAAGCCGGGGGAGATCCGCGGCTCGCTGCTTTTCCCGGCGAGGAAGGGCTCCAGCAGGCCGGGTACGGCGCGTGCCGCCAGGTCGAGCCCCTCGCCCGTGCCGACGTCGACCACGTCGTAGTGCCCGTCTCCCGCCGCCGTCGTCGCCGAGAGCGTGAGCAGACCGGCGCGGCGCTGGAAGAACGACTGCTCGATCGTCCAGCCGACGATGCCGCTCCGGTCGAGCGCGACCGTACGCCGTGCGGCCGAGCCCTTCCTGGTGATCAGGTGGTGCGGACCGAGCGCGTGGCCGAGCCCCCGGTAGGCGTCGGCGGCCAGCCACAGGCCGGTCGGGAGCCCGATGACCAGCACGGCCGCAGGCCAGATCCAGCCCGCCTGCCACGTCCAGAGGAGCGGCGGCACCCCGGCCAACGCGGCCAGCACCACGACGGCGACGACCGCGCGGACGAGGCGCCTGCGCCGGGCCGCCGCAGGATGCGCCACCAGCCCGGCCCGCCACGGTCCCACTGCGGGCGACGTCGCGGCCTGCCCCGGCTCCGCCCGCGAGGCCACCGCTCCGGGCCGTCCCAGACCCATGACGCGTTCGGCGATCTGTTCGGCCACCGGGCGGGGGAGTGGTGGGGTGAGCGCGGCCACGTCCTCCGTTTCGTTCTCGGCCGCCTTGCGCAGCCCGGTGGCGACGGCCTTGACCCGCGCGCCGCCGCCCAGCCGCAGCAGCAGTGGCTCGCTGATCTCCACGCCGCGCAGCCGCCGCTCCTCCAGCGTCAGCGACCGGCTGGTCAGCAGCCCACGTCGCAGCCGTAGCCGCCCCGGTTCGCGCTCCAGCCGGTAGCGCCCCCACGACTCGGCGAACAGCAGCAGCGCGCCCGCCACCCCGATCACCACGTTGGCCGCCACGAGCAGCGGCACCGCCAGCCACGGCTGCCCCGTGACCCAGCCCCAGGCACCCTCTGCCGTCCCAGTGGTGAACAGGTTCACGCCGAACGCGTCCAGCAGCTTGTAGAGCGCCCCCAGCACCAGCGCGCCGCCCGCGAACGACCACACCGACAGCGGCGCGTACCTGATCCAGGCCCACCGTAGCTCCGCCAGCGCGCGGTCGTCCCCGAGCGGGACCTCGCCGGTCCGCAGCAGGGTACGGCGCAGCTCCTCGGCCTCCCACCTGGCCAGCGGGTCAAGGGTGAGCTCGGTCCCCTCGCCCGGATGCTCTCCGGTGCCGACCTTGACGACGGTCAGCCCGAACACCCGCCGTACCGGATCCGCCGTGAGGTCGACGCTGCGCACGCGGTCGCGCGGGATCGAGCGGTGCTGCCGTACGGCGATGCCCGAGCGCAGTTCCAGGCGCTCCGTGGTGAGCCGCCACTGGGTGGAGCGGAGCCGGGCCCCGTCGTACGCCAGGACCGCGGCCACGATCAGCGCCGCCGCGCCCGCGCCCGCCGCGACCGTGGCGCCCAGCGACCAGTCGAGCCCGATCAGCGTGCGCACCAGGACGGTCACCGCGGGCACCACGATCGCCAGCGACAGCACCGCCGATGCGCCCAGGCTCCGTGAGGAGAGTTTCCGCCAGCTCACGTCGCGTCCCCCGGTGTCGCCTGGGTGATCGCGGTGAGCCGCTGTGCCAGCTCGGCCGCCAGCTCGTGGTCCAGCGCCTCGATCTTGATCGCGCCCGCCGCCGAGCCCGTGGTCACCGTGACGTCCGCCAGCCCGAACAGCCGCTGCACCGGCCCCCGCGCGGTGTCGACCGTTTGGATGCGCGACATCGGCGCGACCCGCCAGGTGTGGGTCAGCCAGCCCTTGCGCGTGTAGACGGCCTCGCCGGTGACCTCCCAGCGCTCCACCCGGTAGTACGCGCGTGGCGCGGCCACCGCCAGCAGCAGGCAGCCCGCCGCGAAGACGGCCGTCACGATCCCCAGCCAGGCGGACCGGTCGGTGAACAGCCAGTAGGCCGCCACCGCGGCGGCGGCCACCGGCACGGCCAGGATCATCGCCTGGACCGTCCACCAGGAGATAGCCCGCCTGTCGGCCTGGTTGCGCGGCGGACGCAGTGTCGTCGTACTCACGTCCGGCTCACCTGATCGCGCGGCGTAGTCGTGCTCACGTCTGCCTGGTCGCGCGGCCGGCGCGGCGTTGTCGTGGCTCACGTCTGGCTCTCCGTCTTGCCCATTGACGCCGAGGCCGAGAGCAGCACCAGCCCGAGCACGCCGATCACGATGGCGGCGAAGATCTCGCGGCCGTGGAGGAACGGCAGGATGTTGACCAGCAGCAGGTCGCGGGCCCACCGCCACCAGCCCAGCAGGGTGTTGACCACGCCGCCGACGCCCTGCGCCACCAGCAGCCAGCCCAACAGGTACAGAATCACTTTCACGCCATCCAGCGTTCCGCGCCCGCGATGCCCGCCGCGTCGGCCGTAGGTCTCGGCGACCATCGACTTTGGTCGCTGTCCTTGGGCCCGGGCAGCCTCTAACCTCGTGGAACGTGACGGAATACCGGTGGCTGCTGCCCTCGGTCCTGCTGGGGGACGGCGACGAGCGGCGTCCGGTGCGGCGCTCGACCCGCGACTGGATCGTCGACGTCCTGATGTTCCTGGCCGCTTGCGGGCTGGCTCTGTTGAGCATGCCGGACCTGGAGGGGCAGCCGACGCCCGTGGTGGCGATCGAGCAGGTGGTCGGCGCGCTGGCCTGCGCGGCGGTGTGGTTGCGCCGCAGGTGGCCGGTCGGGCTGGCGCTGGTGACCACGGTGCTGTCGATCTATCTGACGCTGGTGGGCGGGCCCGCGGTCGTCGCCCTGTTCACCGTGGCGGTGCACCGGCCGTTCAAGATCTCCGGGCCGGTCGCGCTGCTCGGCATCCTGACGCTGATCCCGTTCTCCATGCTCAGGCCCGACAAGGAGCTGGGCCTGCTGGGGCAGAACGTCTTCGGGGCGGCCATCGTGCTGACCGTGTTCGCCTGGGGCATCGTGGTCCGAGCCAGGCGGCAGCTCGTCTGGTCGCTCAGGCAGCGCGCCGACAGCGCGGCGGAGGAGGCCAAGCGGCTCGAGCGCGAGCGGATCGCCAGGGAGATGCACGACGTGCTCGCGCACCGCATCTCCATGCTCAGCCTGCACGCGGGCGCGCTGGAGTTCCGGCCGGACGCGCCCGCCGAGGAGATCGCCAGGGCCGCCGGGGCGATCAGGAACAGCGCCCACCACGCGCTGCAGGACCTGCGCGAGGTGATCGGCGTGCTGCGCCACTCGGCACCCGCGGCCGGTGACCCCGTCCCCGACCGCCCGCAGCCCACGCTGGCCGACCTGTCCCCGCTGATCGAGGAGTGCCATGAGGCGGGCATGGAGGTGGACTTCGCGCTCGACGCCGGTGACGCGCCGGAGGGGCTGGGCCGCAATGTCTACCGCATCGTCCAGGAGGCGCTCACGAACGCGCGCAAGCACGCGAGCGGTGCTCCCGTGACGGTCACGGTCGCCGGCGGTCCGGGGGCGGGCCTGACGGCCGAGGTCCGTAACCCGCTTCGGGTACGCCAGAGCACGCGCATCCCCGGAGCCGGTGCCGGGCTCATCGGCCTGACCGAGCGGGCCCAGCTCGCGGGCGGGCGACTCGAGCACGGCGCGACCCGCGAAGGCGACTTCCTGGTGCGGGCCTGGTTACCTTGGCCGGTGGAGACTTCCCGGGAGGACGCATGACCGCGCCGATCCGCGTGCTGATCGTCGACGACGACGCCCTGGTGCGAGCCGGACTGTCGATGATCCTCGGCGGGACGGGCGACATCGAGATCGTGGCCGAGGCGGGCGACGGCTCGGAGGTGCCGCCGCTGATCGCCGCGCACCGGCCCGACGTGGTGCTGATGGACATCCGGATGCCCGACGTCGACGGGCTCACCGCGACGGAGGCGCTACGCGCGGCCGAGTCCCCGCCCGAGGTGGTGGTGCTGACCACCTTCCATGCCGACGCCCAGGTGGTGCGGGCGCTGCGCGCGGGGGCGGCGGGGTTCCTGCTCAAAGACATCCCGCCGCGCGAGCTGGTCGAGGCGATCCGGAAGGTGGCGGCCGGCGACCCGATCCTGTCGCCCGCCGTGACCCGCCAGCTCATCACGCACGTCTCCGAGGACGGCGGCTACGCGGGCCGGCGTACGGACAGGGCCCGTGACCTGCTGGCCAAGCTCAGCGAGCGCGAGCGCGACGTGGCGCTGGCCGTCGGCCAGGGGAAGTCGAACGCCGCCATCGGCCGCGAGCTCTACATGAGCGTGGCCACGGTCAAGGCGCACGTCTCGCGGATCCTCACCAAGCTGGACCTCAACAACCGGGTGCAGATCGCGCTCACGGTGTACGACGCCAGCCTTTGAGCATCCGCTCGATCGTGGCCCGGTGCAGCACCAGGTCGTCGGGGTCGTCCGGCATGGGCTGCTCGCCGAAGTGGATCCGGCGCTGCCACACCCTGGCCATGATGGCCCCGTGCCGCAGCGCCGCGTACATCTCGTAGAACTCCATGTCCCGCACCTGATAACCCGTCAGCTCCCGATATTTCCCGCAAACGTCTTCGCGTCGCATGAAGTCGGGAATTCCGGGCATGCCGATGGCCTCGGTAATGTCCTGGAAGAAACGGTGCAGGAAGATCATCCACGCCAGATCGAGCTCGCGCGGCCCCACCGCGGCCATCTCCCAGTCGAACACCGCCACCGGCCTGAAGTCCCGATACATCACGTTCCCGATGCGGGCGTCGCCCCAGCAGAGCACGTCGGGTCCAGGGTCGCGCGGCCAGTGCGCCTCCAGCCAGTCGAAGCCCCGCTCCAGCAGCGGGATCCGCATCCCGCCGTGCGCCCACTCGTAATAGGCGCGCTGCCCGTCCACGTGGCGGCGCAGCCCGCCCTCCGGGAGTACGGCCAGGTCCCCCTCGGTGAACGGCGCGTCGTGCAGCGCGGCCACGATCGCCACTGTCGCATCCTGCAGCCGGCGCCGATCATGCGGCGCCGCGTCGAGCATCCAGCCCTCGAACGTGTACGGCAGGACGTCGGGCGGTACGTCACCATCCTCCCGTTCCATGATGAAAAAGGGAGTGCCCAGCGGGCCGGGGTCGGGCTCGAACCAGAGGGCCCTGGGTGCTGGA
Source organism: Nonomuraea sp. NPDC048901 (assembly GCF_040649695.1). Lineage (NCBI taxonomy): Bacteria > Bacillati > Actinomycetota > Actinomycetes > Streptosporangiales > Streptosporangiaceae > Nonomuraea > Nonomuraea sp. NPDC048901. The sequence continues at coordinate 161,735 of NZ_JBEZFW010000005.1, forward strand.
ATTCCAGCTTTCTCCCTGGCCGAGCGCATGATCTCGAACTGGGCCCGCAGATCGTAGGAAGGGAAGACGGGCACCGCTTCCTGGGCGGGCGCCATCCTGGCCACGCACCGGACGCGCTCTCCGGGCCAGGACGCGGTGAAGAAGAGCGTTTCGCTGGACATGCCGTTTTCCATCGGCCTCGACAGCTCGGACACCGTCACCGGCCGGTCAACTCGCCCGCTGAGCCAGATTCCCAGCCGATCGTGCAGTTCCTCCAGGTCACGGGTGGAGGTGCGCATCTCGTCCGTCACGGTGGGCCTCCTGGATGAACACCGGGTGAACGCGGGTCCCGGCCCAGTCGTATACCCCTAGCAAGCGCTTGTCCATATCCGACCTGCCGTTACGGACAGGTACACGACAGCCGTACCCTTGTCTGAAAGGGCATGTCACGAAGGGACCGTGGGATGAGTTCAGCGGGTGAAGGTCTGTCTCGCCCGCTTCCCGAGCAGGTGAGACTCAACGTCGTCGATCTGGCGGCGCAGGTCCTCGGGTCCATGCCCGCTGCCACGATTCCGCCGCCGCTGCGCGGCATCGCCAAGTTCGACCCGCGCAAGCGCGCCAAACTGGGCAGCGCGCCCATCGCCGCCCAGCTGGAGAACGACAAAGAGTTCCGCGAGGTGGTCGCCGAGTCGGTGGCCGCCGGATGGCCCGAACTCGTCGCCTCGCTGATCGAGGGCAACGTGCCACCCGCCGCCGACCCCGTGCTGGTGGCCGCCGCAGCCTATCTGACGCGGCCGGTCGGCTGGGCGGAGATGGTCGAGGCCGCCCGGGCCGATCTCGAGCAGTCGGCGGTCGCGGCCGAGGGGACCGAGCGCGAGGAGGTGGTGACCCGGCTGCGCGAGCAGCTCGCCGCCCAGAAGAGCGCCGCCAAGGACGAGTCCGACCGGCTGCGCGAGCAGCTCAGGGCGGCCCGCGCCGAGAACTCCGACCTGCGCCGCAAGCTCCACGAGGCCCGCGAGCGGAGCAAGGCGGCGGTGCGCCGCGCCGAGGAGATGGAGCACGCGGCCGACGACGCCAGGTCCGCCGCCACGGCCGCGGGCAGCGCGGGCGAGTCCGAGCTGCGCCGGCTCCGCGAGCGGCTGGCCGACGTGGAGAAGCAGCTCGAAGCCTCGCGCCGGGCCGCGCGTGAGGGCAGGAGCATCGAGGACGCCCGCGTCAGGGTGCTGCTCGACGCGCTCCAGGACGCCTCCGCCGGGCTGCGCAGGGAGCTGGCCCTGCCCACCATGATCAGCAGGCCCGCCGACTCGGTGGCCGCGCTCACGGGCGAGCGCCCCGGCGTCAGGGGCGTGCCCGCCCGCGCGCTGGCCGACGACGACCCGCAGCTGCTCGACCAGCTGCTCGCGCTGCCGCAGGTGCACCTGATCATCGACGGCTACAACGTGACCAAGACCGGCTACGGCACGCTGACCCTGGCCGATCAGCGCAACCGGCTGATGACCGGCCTCGGCGGGCTGGTCGCGCAGACCAGGGTCGAGGTGACCGTGGTCTTCGACGGCGCCGAGCTCAACGCGCCCGTCCAGGTGGTGGCGCCGCGCGGGGTGCGGGTGCTCTTCAGCGCACCCGGCGAGATCGCCGACGACCTGATCCGCCAGCTCGTCCGCGCCGAGCCGCCGGGCCGGGCCATGGCGGTGGTCTCCTCTGACCGTGAGGTGGCCGAGTCCGTCCGGCGTATGGGAGCCAGACCGGTTCCGTCGGCTCTGCTGCTGCGCAGGCTGGGCCGCGCGTAGATTACGAATCGGTTGTTAGGGTGAAAGCACACCCGCCACTTCTGTACCATTTCGCCCCAGATATATTCCCCTGGAGGCGACACTGTGAGGTTTGGCCGGGCGCCACTGGCCGCGGGACTCGCGATCGGGCTGCTGCTTTTCCCCACAAGCGAGGCACTGGCCGCGCCGAAGCCCACGATCAAACAGGCGAAAGCCAAGCTCAAGAAGCTGAACGATCAGGCCGACAAGGTCGTCGACCGCTACAACACGGCGACCGAGAAGTACAAGGCGGCCCAAGGCGAATACGGCAAGCTGAACGCCAGCTACAAACGCAAGCTTGAGACGGTCGCCACCCTGCGCGCCCAGGTCATCGACATGGCCGTCGACACCTACACGCGCGGCCCCGACGCCACTTCCTGGCCCACGATGATCGGTCAGCCGGATCCCACGGGCCTGCTGGGCGGCATGGCGCTCGCGGGGCAGCTGTCGGAGGAGAAGGTGGCGCGGCTGGCGGCCTTCGATCGCGAGAACCGCGGGCTCAAGGACGAACGCGACAAGGCCGAGGCGGCGCTGCAGGCGGCCGACAAGGAGCGCGACGGGGTCGAGAAGGAGCGCTCGGAGGTCCGCAAGCTGATCGCGAAGCAGAAGAAGCTGCTGGACAAGCTCGGCGCCTACAAGACCGGTGACCCCAACAGCACCGGCATCAAGTACACGGGCTCGGCCTCCGGCAACGCGGCGGCGGTGCTCAGGTTCGCTTACGCGCAGGTGGGCAAGCCGTACGTGTTCGGCGGCACGGGACCGAGCGGCTGGGACTGCTCGGGCCTCACGCAGGCGTCGTGGCGCGCTGGGGGCGTGTCGCTGCCCCGGACCACGTGGCAGCAGTGGGCCTGGGGGTCGTCCCGCAAGGTGGATCTGAAGGACCTGCAGCCCGGCGACCTGATCTTCAGCTCAGGGCTTGGACATGTCAGCATTTATGCGGGCAACGGGCAGATCGTGCACGCCCCCCAGACCGGCGACGTGGTCAAGGTCGTCACTCTGTCCTCCTATGGCGGCACCCTGGTGGGAGCTATCCGTCCGTAGGTTGTTCTGGGTGAAGAACCACTGATTTTCTGTACGGCAAGCACGGTGAGCCCCACCCGCCGTCCGTGGCTGGGCTCTGTCCAGGGACACGCTCCTCCGGTGGAGCGCGCTGGGCGCCGTGACGTGCGTCCTCTTGACCCGGTCCGTGGTTTCCGGTGGCCATGGACCGGATGGTCCGCCGATTAACGCTTGGCGGTCCACGTGGGCTTACCGGCTTGCTGGCCAACGGACCTTGGCCGGGTGGTCAATGGACCCCGGTTTGCTGGTCAACGACCCGGCCTAATGGTCAACGAACTCGGCCCGGTGGTCAGCGGGCTCCGACCGGCTGTTCAACGGGCTCTGGCCGCTTATTCAACTGCACCCGACCGGCTGTTCAACTGATCCCGATTTGCTGGTCGCCGGACCTCGGCGCGCAGGCCGATGCCGCTGGCCGGGTCGCTGAACGCTGCTGGAACGCCTTCAGCGGGTGACGACGATCACTGATCCCGGCCCGTCGGCGACCCTGGCGACGGCCACATCCGCGCAGTCGCGACACGATCACGCGCCCTCTGGGCGTGTTGCTAGCGGGACCAGTGTGACAAGAGTGACAAAAGGGACCTGACAGATCACTGTGTCGTCAAGTGTGAGAAGGGTCACATTTGAATAACATAACCCGGCGCTCCAGCTGGGGTTGGGGACTTTACTGACACCTCTGAGTGATCCTGACAACCCCATGACGGCTTTGCCAGCTCGTTACTCAAGGGCGTAGCTTCTGGCGTCGCGGCGAACAAGCCATGGCGTCGCGACTCTCCATCGGGTCCCCGATGTGGACAGAAAAGAAATCCGTTAGGTCGCCGCCCTTCTACATGTCATTACGTGGCGGTGGCCTGCCGAGTCCGTGCAGCCAGGAGGCACGGAGCCGGGGACCCAGCGATCCCGCTCCCGGGATCAGGGGTGAATCGGCGCGTATTGCGCCGTAGGGCGACTTCCAGGCCCGAATCCGTCAGCTAACCCGGTAGGCGTTCGTGGAAGTCCCAAGGAGAAATCCTGTCTACCTCCCCCAGTAACCCCCGTCTGTCCCGCATTGCCCTGAGTGGCGCAGCGCTCACGATGACCGTGACGGCCGGAGGTTTGGTCCTCCCTGCCCCGACGGCGCAGGCGGCGACAACGCGTGATGCGGCCGAAGTTTCCGGGACCAATACAGCGGCGAAAGCCGTCAGGTCCGTGAAGAAGGTCGCGCAACAAACAGCGGTCGCTCGGCAAAAGGTGAAGGCCCGTACGGCCGTCGCCGTGGCCAAGGACCAGATCGGTGACCCGTACAGTTACGGGGCCACAGGACCTGGTTCCTTCGACTGCTCCGGTCTCGTCCAGTACGCCTGGAAGAAGGCCGGCGTCAAGATCCCGCGCGTGACGAACAGCCAGTTCGCCCGCATCAAGAAGAAGGTCTCCTGGAAGAATCTGAAGCCAGGTGACCTGATGTTCTTCTATGGGCTCGGCCATGTGGGCATGTATGTCGGCAACGGCAAGATGGTCCATTCGCCGAGGACGGGTTCGACGGTGCGCGTCGAGAAGCTCAGCGGATGGCGCAAGGCGTCGTTCGTGGGCGCGGTGCGTCCCGGCCTGTAAGTCCGGCCTGATCCGGCCTGCAAGACCGTCACGAAGGTCCCGTCCCAGCTGGGACGGGACCTTCGCGTGTTCCGGGCCCTTCCGCGACGACGAGCCGACGCTTTGCGCGACGACGTGCCGGGCCTTTGCGCGACGACGTGCCGGGCCTTTGCGCGACGAGGAGCCGGGTCTCTCCGCGACGGCCGGTTCGCGGCGCGGGACGACTACGATCGGGGAACGTGTCCGTGCAGGTGAGCCGCCGAGTCTTGGGGGTGGGGGTGCTGCTCCTGGCCCTCGCCTCGGCCAGCGCCGCCCCGCACCGGTCTCCGGGGACGGATGGCCTCTCGGCAGCGGTTCGTGACCTGCCGTCCGGTGGGCCCGATCAGTCCGCGACCGGCCACAACCCGGCGGCCGGTGATCGTGAGCTTCCGGCGGAGGCGCGGGGACTCTGGGGGGACGGCTCCGAGGTCGTACGAGGTGTGCGTTCGGTTGTTGTCAGCCAGCATGCGGCGCCCGAGTCGCTTCGTGATCTGGCGCGCCGGGCCGATGCCGCCGGGTCGCGGGTCTCCGCCGTGCTCGGCCGCCCCGTACGGCCCGTGGTGCTCGTGCCCGGCTCGGCGGCCGAGGCTGCTCGGGTGGCCGGGGTGGGGAGTGTCGACGGGCTGGCGGCGGTGGCCGATGGCGGGAGAGTGGTCGTGGTGCCCGAGAACTTCGCCCGGCTGACCCCCACCGGGCGGGACATCGTGCTCACGCACGAGCTCACTCACGTCGCGGCCGGGACGAAGCGGTTGCCGGTGTGGCTCTATGAGGGGTTCGCCGACTACGTGGGCTACCGGGACGCGGGGTTGCCGGTCCGGGTGGCCGCCACCGAGTTGGCCGCCGAGGTGCGGGCCGGGCACTTGCCGGGCGAATTGCCAGGGCCTGCGGCATTCGCACCGTCCAGCCGGGAGCCTGCACGTCTGGCACGGGCGTACCAGGAGGCGTGGCTGGCGTGTCGCTTCATCGCCGAGCGGTTCGGTGAGGGGACTCTGGTGAGGCTCTACCGTGATGCCCAGACGGGTGGCATCGACCGGGGGCTCACCAGGCTCGGGCTCTCGGCAGGGACGCTGACGGCACGGTGGCGCGACTACGTGCGGGACCAGCTTGCGTAAGGGGAACGCGGATGGACGATCTGCAGGGCACCGACGACAGCATGCCGCCGCCTGACGACGACGCGGGCCCCGATCGGAACCCGGCACCACAGCCCGGCGAGGACGCCGCATCAAGCGACCCCGCCACGTCAGGCGGTAGCGCCGCGCCACACGACCGTGCCGCACCAAGGGACCGCGCCGTGCCAGACGACCGTGCCACAGCGAGTGACCGTGCCGCGCCAGACGACCGTGCCGCGCCGAGCGACCGTGCCGTGTCAGGTGGCTGGGTCGCGGACGGTGGGGACGTCGCGTTCGGCCGGGCCGGTGCCGGTTGGGCGCTGGTCGTGCTCGGTGTGGTGATCCTGGCCGTGGTGGCGTTCACGACGCCCTGGCGGGTGATGCCCTCGGGCACCCCCACGGTGACGCCGGATCCGGCGCGCGACTTCAGTGCCGCCGAGATCGCCAGGGCCGCCGCCTTCGATGCGGCCACGAGCCTGCCCGGTTACCTCTCCCTCGGGCTGACCGTGCTGTTCGCGGGGTTGCTCGTGCTCACGCCGTTCGGTGCCAAGGTGCTGAGTAAGCTGCGCGGGCCGTGGTGGGTGCGGGTCGTGCTGGGGGTGGTGGTGCTGACCGCGATCGTCGAGGCGATCAGGTGGCCCCTGGGCATCTGGTACGAGGTGCAGCTGCGCGACTACGGCCTGTCCACGCAGGACTGGGCCGGCTGGACCGGCGACCGGCTCAAGAGCCTGGCCGTGAACGTGGTGCTGCAGTCCATCATGGTGCTGGTCGTGGTGGCGCTGGCCAGGTGGCTGCGGCGCTGGTGGATCCCGGCCGCCGCGGGCGCGTTCGCGTTCACCTTGGTGGCCTCGTTCGTGTATCCGGTCGTGTTCGAGCCGCTGTTCAACGACTTCCGCCCGATGCCGGGCGGCGCGCTCAGGGCGAACCTGATGATGCTGGCCGAGCGCGCCCATGTCCCGGTCGAGGACGTGCTGATCGCCGACGCCTCCCGCCGGACGAACGCGCTCAACGCCTACGTCTCCGGCTTCGGCGCCACGCGCCGGATCGTCGTGTACGACACGCTGCTGCGGGCCCCGCAGTCCGAGGTCGAGCTGGTCGTGGCGCACGAGCTGGGCCACGCCAAGTACGGGGACGTGCTGGTCGGCACGCTGGTGGGCGGGCTGGGCGCCGCGTTCGGCGCGATCCTGCTGTTCCTGCTGCTGGGCATGCTGCGGCGGCGCACGGGCATCGCCTCGGCGGCCGATCCACGGGCGGTAGGAGTGATCATGGGCTTGATGAGCCTGGCCACGGTCATCTCAGGACCGGCCCAGAACGTGGTCAGCCGCCACATCGAGGCCCGCGCCGACCTCCACGCCCTGAACCTCACGAAGGACCCGGCCACCTTCATCTCCATGCAGAAACGCCTGGCAATTACCAATATTTCCGACTTGTCGCCGGATCCGGTGGAATATGCCCTCTATGCGTCACACCCCACCGGCCCCCAACGCATCGCCATGGCCCGGGAGTGGGCCGCGCTGAACGGCCAGCAGCAGCCGTGACCGGCGTGCTCATCGTCACGAACGACTTCCCGCCCCGGCCGGGCGGCATCCAGTCGTTCGTGCACGGGCTGGCCCTGCGCACCCCTGGCGTGGCCGTCTACGCTCCGGCCTGGCAGGGGTGCGCGGAGTTCGACAGCCGCCAGCCGTACCGGATCGTCCGGCACCCCACCTCGCTCATGCTGCCCACCCCGGCGGTCGCCCGCCGGGCCGCCCACCTGCTGGCCGAGCAGCGGGCGGACACCGTGGTGTTCGGCTCGGCGGCCCCGCTGGGCCTGCTCGCGCCGGGGTTACGGGCGGCCGGCGCGCGGCGCGTGGTGATGCTCACCCACGGCCACGAGGCGTCGTGGGCGAGCGCGCCGCTGTTCCGTGGGGCGCTGCGCAGGATCGGCGCGCACGCCGACGTGGTGACCTACCTCGGCGAGTACACGCGCGCCCGGCTGGCTGCGGCGATCTCGCCGGCCAAGCTGGTACGTCTGGCGCCGGGCGTGGACACCGGCCAGTTCCACCCGGACGCGCCCAAGGCCGAGCTCGGGCTGGCCGGGCGGCCGGTGGTGATCTGCGTGTCGAGGCTGGTGCCGCGCAAGGGCCAGGACCAGCTCATCAGGGCCTGGCCCCGGGTGCTGCGCGCGGTGCCGGAGTCGGTGCTGCTGTTCGTGGGCGGCGGGCCGTACCGCAAGCGGCTGGAGAAGCTGGCGCGGGGGCACGAGTCCGTCCGCTTCACCGGTACGGTCCCGGCGGGCAGCCTGGCCGGTTATTACGCCGCCGCCGACGTGTTCGCGATGCCGTGCCGTACCCGGCTGGGCGGCGTCGACGTCGAGGGGCTGGGGATCGTGTTCCTGGAGGCATCGGCGACCGGCCTGCCGGTCGTCGCGGGCGCGTCCGGCGGCGCCCCGGACGCGGTACGGCACGGCGAGACCGGCCTCGTCGTCGACGGCACCGACGTGGCGGAGGTCGCCGCGGCCCTGATCGAGCTGCTCGGCGACCCCGAACGGGCCCGGAAGATGGGCGCCCGGGGCCGCGACTGGATCGCCGGCGAGTGGACCTGGGACCTGGTCGCCGCCCGCTTCCACGCGCTCCTTTAGCCCTTGGTGGCCCCCAGGGTGAGTCCGGCGACGAACTGCTTGTGCAGCATCTGGAAGACGATCAGCGTCGGCAGCGCGACCAGCATCGACCCGGCCGCCAGCAGGTTGTAGTCGGTGAAGAACTGGCCGCGCAGGTTGTTCAGGGCCGAGGTGACGGGCAGTTTGTCGCCCGACGACATCAGCACCAGCGCCCACAGGAAGTCGTTGTACATGAAGGTGAACTCCAGCGTGGCCAGCGCCGCCAGCACCGGGCGGCACAGCGGCAGCGTGAGCTGCCAGTAGCGGCGCCACACGCTCGCTCCGTCGACCAGCGCCGCCTCGGTGATCTCCTCCGGGATCGTGCGCATGAAGTTCGACATGACGAACACGCAGAAGCCGAACTGGAATGCCACGTGCACCAGGATCAGCCCGAGGTAGGAGTCGTACAGCGACTGCGAGTCCGACAGCCACGCCGGCAGCGGCACGAGCGTGTAGAGGGTGTAGAGCGGGGTGATGAGCACCTGCGGCGGCAGCAGGTTGCCCGCCGTGAACGTGATCAGCAGCGCCTTGCGCCCCGGAATGCGCAGCCGCGCGATCGCGAACGCGGTGAACGAGGCCATGAACAGCGTGATCAGTACGCCCGGGATCACGATGATCAGCGTGTTGAGGTAGTAGCGGGGCAGGTCGGCCTGGCTCCACGCCTGCCCGTAGTAGTCCAGCGTCAGGTGCTCGGGCAGCGAGAAGTACCCCAGCCGCGCGGTCTCGTCGTACGGGCGCAGCGAGGCGTAGAGCGCCAGCGCGAGCGGCAGGACCCAGCCCAGCGCCACGAGGCCGAGGAAGACGTGCAGCAGGATCCGCAGCGGACGCGCCCGGCGGCGCACCGGCTCCCGGCGATCCTGGACCGGGGGCGTGGTGATGGGCGCGGTGAGCGTCATCGTTCCTCCCTGAACAGCTGCGACAGGTAGGTGACGATGAACCCGAGCGTGATCACCAGCAGGATCACCGCGATGGCCGAGCCGAACCCGATGCGGCTCGCCTCGCCCACGATGTTCTCGGTGACCAGCACCGACAGCAGCTCCAGCCCGTTCCTGCCCTTGTTGATGGCGTAGACGATGTCGAAGGCGCGCAGCGCCTCGATGACCGTGATCACCAGCACGATCACGTTGACCGGGCGCAGCGTCGGGAACACCACCCGGAAGAACGCCTGCGCCTCGTTGGCCCCGTCGATCGCGGCCGCCTCCTTGAGCGCGGGATCGACCGCCTTCAGCCCGGCCAGATAGATGATCATCACGTACCCGACGTGCCGCCAGCCGGCCGCCACCATGACCACCCAGATGTTGATCGACCGGTCGCCCAGCCAGTCCACGGTCAGCCCGGTCACCGCGTTCAGCACGCCGTAGTCGGAGGAGTAGACGAGCTGCGCGATGAACCCCACGACGGCCAGCGACAGCACGACCGGCGTGTACAGCGCGCTCTGGTACACGCGCGACAGCCGCAGCCGCCGGTCCAGCAGCACCGCGCAGAACAGCCCGAACGGCGTCGCGACCAGACCGAGGAAGCCCAGCCAGAGCACGTTGTTGCGGATGGCCGACCAGAACGGCGGATAGTCGTTGACCAGGTCGGTGTAGTTCCGGCCGCCCACCCACTCCATCGGCTTGATGCCGTTCCAGTCGGTGCCCGACAATCCGATGGAGGCCAGCGTGGGCCCCCAGATGAGGCCCACGTTGACGATGATGGCCACCCCCAGCCCGATGACCAGGATGGTCACGTCGCGGGCGGAGTAGCGACGGGTCTTGGCGGCCATCAGCGGAAGATGTTGGTCTTCTGCTTCTCGATGCTCGCCAGCAAGGAGTCGATCTCGTTCGGCTTGCCGACGAACGACTGCAGCGACGGGATCATCACCGTTGAGGCGAAGTCGGGCCGGGTGTCACGATCGAGGAACTGGGCCAGGTGCGTCGCCTTGGACACCAGCTCGGCGCCGCGCTTCTGCAGCGTGCTGTAACCGCTGGTGTCGGCTTTGGAGCTGGCGGCCAGGGTGCCCGGGTCCAGCTTGGTGGCGATGTTCTGCGAGCTGCCCTGGGCCAGGTGCTTGAGCACGGCCTTGGCGCCGTCGACGTTCTTGGCCTTGCCCGAGATCATGTAGCCGTCGATCGGCGCGTCGATGGAGTCGGTGCCGTAGGTCGGATTGATCTCGGGGAAGGTGAAGAAGTCGATGTCGTCGCGCTCGTTCTCCGGGAACTGCTGGGCGACGAACATGCCGAGCAGGTACATGCCGGTCTTCTTCTGCTGCAGCGCCTGCCCGGCCTCCTGCCAGGTACGGCCCAGCGCGGCGGGCTGGTGATACTCCATCAGCCCGCGCCAGGTGTCGAAGACCTGCTTGACCCTGGGGTCGGTCCACGACTCCTTGCCGCCCATGAGCGAGATGTGGAAGTCGTAGCCGTTCGTCCGCATGTTGATGATGTCGAACGTGCCCATCGCGGGCCAGCCGTCCTTGTCGGCGAACCCGATCGGGATCAGCCCGTCGGCCTTCATCTTCTTGGCCAGCGCGGTGAACTCGTCCAGCGTCTTGGGCGGCTCGTAGCCCTTCTCCTGCCACACGCTCTTGCGATAGAAGACGGCCCACGGATAGTACGTGAACGGCACGAAGTACTGCTTACCGTCGGTGCCCGTCGAGGCGGCCTTGAAGGCGGGTGTGTAGTCGCTCCCGATCTCCCGCCACACGTCCGAGATGTCGGTCGCGAGCCCCTGCTCGGCGAAGAACTGCATGCGATATCCGGCGAACCAGGTGAAGACATCGTCCGGCGTGCCTTTGAGGTAGCGGTTGATGTTCTCCTGGAACGTGTTGTGGTCCACGGTATTGATCTTCACTTGGGCCTGGGTGAAGCCCTTTAACACGGTTTCGAGGGACTTCTTGGGGATTTCGTCCGAGGCGTTGGAGCCGAACGTGACCGTGCCCAGGTTTCCGGATGACTTACCACCCGGCGGCGCGGCGGGCTGACTGGACCCGCAGCCGGCCAGGACGGCCGGGACGCCGAAGGTGGCGGCCGCGCCGAGCAGCAGGTTACGACGGGAGATCGGCAGACGTTGGACCATGGTGGTTCCTCCTTGCCAGGACCCTCAAATTCCCCCGAATTCGCTCGATTTCCTTCAGAGAAGAGCACACACAACCAGCTGTCAACGCACGATTTGATGTCGAACGCCGGCCAAGAACCATCACAACCGAGCACGGGCCTTGAAATCCGCAGGTGGCGTGTCATGATGCGTCCGAATGGCATGTCGGGAAATGTCGAGAAACTGTTGGGAACTGGGTGATGCGATGCTCGCCGTCCAGCGACAGCAGACGATTCTGGAGCTCGTACGGCTGAACGGCGCCGTCAAGGTGGTCGACCTGGTGCGCGAGTTCGGCGTCTCGGACATCACGATCCGCCGCGACCTCGAGCTGCTGGCCGAGCGGGGGCTGCTGGCCAAGGTGCACGGCGGCGCGACCGTCATCGGCGCCGGCTCGACCGACGAGCCCGGCTTCGCCGTCAAGTCGGTCCAGCAGGAGGACGAGAAGCTGGTCATCGCCCGCCGCGCCGCCGAGCTGGTGTTCCCGGGCACCGCCGTGGCGCTCTCGGCCGGGACCACGACCTGGACGCTCGCCCACCAGCTGGTGAACACGCCCGGCCTGACCGTGGTGACCAACTCGGTGCGCATCGCCGACGTCTTCCAGCACGGCGGGCGGCCGGACCAGACGGTGGTGCTGACGGGCGGCGTGCGTACCCCATCGGACGCCCTTGTCGGCCCGGTGGCGGTCGCCGCGATCCGGCTGCTCAACGTGGACATGCTGTTCCTGGGCGTGCACGGGATGACCACGCGGGCCGGGTTCACCACGCCGAACATGATGGAGGCCGAGACCGACCGCGCCCTGGTCGAGGCCGCGAGCAGCCTGGTCGTGCTGGCCGATCACACCAAGTGGGGGACCGTGGGCATCAGCACGATCGCCCGGCTCAGCGAGGCCGACGTGGTGATCTCCGACGGCGGGCTGCCCGAGACGGCCAGGACCGCGCTGTCCGAGCAGGCGGGCGAGCTGGTCATCGTTTGATCTTGACGGGGCCAGGCTCTGACGGTCCCCGCATACCAATCCGATCACATGGCATGCGCTGAGCCGGAGTGATCCTACCTTTCTGTGGGATCAACCCTTATGTTGTCAGTGCTTAGCTGTTACCCCTAGTAGTGGTCCTACCTATTCACACGCATCATTTCGCGCCCCCACCGAATGATCGGATGAGTGAGAAGGGTGGCACAGTGAACAAGCTGTTCGCGGCTGGGGCGATGACACTCGCCGTCGCGCTCGCGCTTAGTGCCTGCTCAAGCAATTCGCCCAGCGGAAGCCAGTCCTCGGCGCCGGCCTCCGGGGGCAAACAGAAGGTCTCCTTCCTGGTGTTCCCCTCGCCGAACCTGCCGGAGTCGTACTGGAAGGCCCAGGTCGATCTGGTGACCAAGGCCAACCCCGACCTGGAGGTCGAGCTGGTCGCCGCGCCTTCGGAGTCCGAGCGCAACGACTACGCCAAGCAACTGGCCGCTTCCGGGCAGCTGCCTGACGTACAGATCGGCATGCAGGACCTGATCGCCCTGGAGCCGAGCCTGGCCACGTGGACGCCGGAGGAGCTCAAGGACTTCCTCTGTCCGACCTGCGGCGCGGTCAACGGGAAGATCCTCCAGTTGCCGACCAACACGCAGACGATCCCGAACGTCTACTACAGCAAGAAGCTGTTCCAGAAGGCCGGCATCGCCGAGCCGCCGAAGACCTACGCCGACCTGCTGGCCGACGCCGAGAAGCTGAAGGCCAAGGGCATCACCCCGTTCGTGTCGGGCGGCGTGTTCGTCACCTCCCAGCCGTGGACCGCCATCCTGGCCACGGACCTGTACGCCAAGACGCCCGACTGGATGACCAAGCGGCGCAACGGCGAGGTGAAGTTCGCCACCGACCCGGCCATGAAGGCCGCCACGCAGAAGTTCACCGACCTGGCCACCAAGGGCTACCTCGACAAGCGGCAGATCGGGCAGGACTATCCCAAGACACAGGAGGCCTTCCTCGGCGGCAAGGGCGCGATGTACCCGATGGGCAGCTGGTTCGCCGCCGCGGCCGACGCCTCGCCCATGAAGGACGACATCGGGGTCTTCGCCTGGCCCGGCGACGACGGCGCCCTGCACATGCCGACCTTCACCGGCGGCGGGCTGTCCGTCAGCGCGACGGCCAAGAACATGGCCGCGGCCAAGAAGTTCGCGCTGGCCTTCCAGCTCACCAAGGAGAACCTGGACGCCTCGGTCAAGGCCGACGCGCTCTTCCCGGCGATCAAGGGCTACACGCCGCCGTCGGACACGGGCCCGGTGTTCAAGGCCGTCTACGACCTGTGGCAGAAGGCGCTGAACGAGAAGGCGACCGTCCCCGCGTTCAGCTGGGAGGCCGGGGACACGGCGATGCTGCCGGGCATGCAGGGCAAGTTCTGGTCCACGGCGCAGGACCTGGTCAGCGGCAAGAAGACGGTCGACCAGGCACTGGCCTTCCTCGACACCGAGTGGGAGAAATCCGGCTGATCCGGCGGGGCGGGCCGCCGAGCGCCCGCCCCTCGGTCTGACCGGGATCCGATTCCGACCAGGAGGGGTCTGGCCTGATGGCCGCTGGCACCACCATCCACCATCACAAGCCCGGCCACGCGCAGGCCCGAGTACGCCGGCGACGGCCGGGCGGCAAAGGGGCCGGGCTGTGGCATTTCCTGTCGTTCGCCGCGCCCGGCACGCTCATCTACTTCTGCCTCGTCGTGCTGCCGATCACGCTCAGTTTCGGCTACAGCCTGACCGACCAGGCACTGCTGCGGCCCAAGACGCACTTCGTCGGGCTGCGCAACTACCAGTTGCTCCTGCAGGACGAGACGTTCCTGCAGTCGCTGCGGGTGACCACGATCCTCACGCTGATCGTCGTCATCGTGCCGAACGTCCTGGGCGTCGCCATCGCGGTGCTCCTCGACCGCCGCGGCTGGTTGTACAACGCGCTGCGCAGCGTCTTCTTCACCCCGATGGTGATCAGCTCCGTGGTCATCAGCGTCATCTGGACGCGCATTCTCGCTGACGACGGGCCGATCAACCAGACGCTCAGGGCGCTGGGCGTCAGTGAGCCGCCGGGCTGGCTGTCCGACCCGGACATCGCGCTCTACTCGCTGTCGTCGATCGTCTGCTGGCAGATGCTCGGATTCTGCGTGGTCGTCTATCTCGCCGGGCTGCAGGGCGTACCCCAGGAGCTGGCCGAGGCGGCGGCGATCGACGGCGCGGGTCCGGTGCGCAGGTTCTGGAGCGTCACCTGGCCGCTGCTGGCGCCCGCGCTCACCATCAACACGGTCGTCCTGCTGATCTCCGCGTTCAAGATCTTCGACCACGTGAAGGTGATCACCAACGGCGGACCCGGTACGGGGACGACCGCGAGCGTGGCGCTCGTCATCCTGCAGGAGGGGTTCGTGGAGAACCGCACCGGCTACGCCTCGGCGGAGGCCGTCGTCATGCTGATCGTCATCGCGCTGCTGTCGGTGATCACGCTGCGCGTGCTGGGGCGAAGGGAGGTGCAGCTCTGATGCGCTCCACCGTGCCGTGGCTGCGCCCGCTGGTCGCGCTGGTCGTCGGCGGGGTGTTCTTCATCCCTCTGTACATCGCGCTGATCAACGTTTTCAAGGAGAGCCGGCAGGTCGCCAGTGGCGCCATGTCGCTGCCGATCCCGCCCACCTTCGACAACCTGATCAGGGTGCTGACCAGCCCGGACAGCCTCTTCTGGTCGTCGCTGCGGACCAGCGTCCTGGTCACCTCCCTGTCGATCATCATCCTGACGGTGCTGTCGGCCATGCTCGGCCACTACCTGGCCCGGCAGAACACCTGGTGGTCCCGAGTGATCATGGTCCTGCTGCTGTGCGGGCTGATGATCCCGCCGCAGGTGATCCTGATCCCGATCACTCAGGTGCTCAAGGCGCTCGGGCTGATGTCGACGCTGCAGGGCCTCGTGCTCTTCAACGTCGGCTACTACGTGCCGTTCGGGGTCTTCGTCTTCTCCGGCTTCATGAAGGGCGTGCCGCGGGAGCTGGAGGAGGCCGCGGCCATCGACGGGGCCACGCGGTGGCAGACGTTCTGGAAGATCGTCTTCCCGCTGCTGCGTCCGGCGACGGCCAGCGTGCTGATCTTCCTCGGGGTGTGGATCTGGAACGACTTCCTCAACCCGCTGATCATCTATGGGCCGCGCGAGGGTACGACGATCATGACGGGCATCTACAAGTCGCTCGGGCAGTACGCGGCGGACTTCGGCGGGATGTTCGCGCTCATGTTCCTGGCCACGCTGCCGATCCTGGTGTTCTACCTGTTGCTGCAGAAGCAGTTCGTCAAGGGGCTCACGGGCGGGGCGACGAAGGGCTGACACGCGAACGGCCCCCGGCGCGTGGTGCCGGGGGCCGTTCGCGTGGCTGCTGCTTAGTTGAGGTCGAGCTTGCGCTGGATGGCGACGAGGATGTGCATCATCTCCGTCTGGGTCTGCTGCATCGTTGCCTGTCCGGCCTGGAGCCCGTCTATCGACGTCTGCATCGTTGCCTGTCGGGCCTGGAGGTCGTCTATCGACGCCTGCATGGACGTGACCTTGGCGTCCAGAACGGTGACCTTGCCGTCCAGTGTCTTGACCCGGTCCGCGACGCCGTTGATGCGCTCAGTGAGCTGCTGACCCATCTCCATCTGGTCGGCCCCTATCCGGACGAATTCGTTCTCGATGCTGCCGATGAACTGCATACCCGCTTCCTTGATGCTCACCGTTATCTCCCCTACCTTTGAAGGTAGGGACCGGGGATGTATCAGATCTCCGGTCCCGATTGCCTTCTCAGGCTAGCGAAGTGGCGTCAAGAGCGTCCAGAGAATCCGGGACAACGGGTAGCGATTTCTATACCCAGCGTAATCATTTGTACAGTGCGTCCACATCCTTGGCGAAGTCCCGCATCACCACGTTGCGCTTGATCTTCAGGGTCGGCGTCAGGTGCCCGCTGTCCTCGGTGATGTCCACATCCAGGATGGCGAACTTCTTGATCTGCTCCGCCTTCGACACCATCAGATTCGCCGTGTCCACGGCCTTCTGCACCTCCGCCAGCACCCGCGGATCCGTGCAAAGCTCACTCAGCGTAGCCGTCGGCAGGTCGTTGACCGACTTCCAGTGGTCCAGCGCCTCCGGGTCCAGGGTGATCAGCGTCGCCACGAAGGGCCGCCCGTCGCCGACGATCATGGCCTGGGAGATCAGCGGGTGCGCCCTCAGCGCGTCCTCCAGCGGGCCGGGGGCGACGTTCTTGCCCGCCGCCGTCACCAGGATCTCCTTCTTGCGTCCCGTGATGCGCAGGTAGCCGTCGGCGTCGAGTTCGCCCACGTCGCCCGTGTGGTACCAGCCGTCGGCGTCGATCGCCTCGGCCGTCGCCTGGTCGTTGTGCCAGTAACCGTGGAAGACGTGGCGGCCCTTGGCCAGGATCTCGCCGTCGTCGGCGATGCGGATCGACACGCCGGGCAGCGGCTTGCCGACCGTGCCGATCTTGTTGGCGCCCGGCATGTTGACCGAGCAGGGCGCCGAGGTCTCGGTCAGGCCGTAGCCCTCGAACACCTCGATGCCGACGCCCCTGAAGAAGTGGCCGAGCCGGTCGCCGAGGGCCGAGCCGCCGCACACCGCCGCCGTCAGCCGGCCGCCCGTGGCCGTGCGGAGCTTGCCGTACACCAGCCGGTCGAACAGGGCGTGCCGCAGGCGCAGGCCCAGGCCCGCGCCGCCGGAGCTCTCGGCCTTGCTCCACGCGACGGCGGTGTCGGCGGCGCGGGCGAAGATCGCGCCCTTGCCGCCGGCGATGGCCCGCTGCTCGGCGCCGTTGTAGACCTTCTCGAACACGCGGGGCACGCCGAGCAGGAACGTCGGCTGGAACTCGGCCAGGTCCGGGGCCACGTTCTTCATGTTCGGGGTGTGGGCCAGGATCGCGCCCGCCTCGATGATGGCGACCTGGATCATGCGGGCGAAGATGTGCGCGAGCGGCAGGAACAGCAGCGCCGCCGGCGACTTGCCGGCGAAGAGCGCCTCCAGGGGGCCCGCCACCACGTTGCGGGCGGTGAACAGCAGGTTGTCGTGCGTGATCCGGCAGCCCTTGGGCCGGCCGGTGGTGCCGGAGGTGTAGACGACCGTGGCCAGGTCGGCCGAGCCGACCCCGGCGCGCCGCTCTTCGAAGGCGGCGTCGGTCACCTCGGAGCCGTCGAGGGTCTCGTCGACGCGCCAGATCGGCTTCAGGCCGGGCGCGGCCTCGCGCACGGTCTCCTCGTGCCCGTCGAGCTCGACGAACACCGCCTTGGCCTCACTGTCGGACAGGATCCACTTGACCTGCTCGACCGCCGACGTCTCGTAGATCGGCACGGTGACCGCGCCGATCGACCAGATCGCGTAGTCGATCAGCGTCCACTCGTAGCGGGTGCGCGACATGAGCGCGACCCGGTCGCCGTGCTCGATGCCCGCCGCGATCAGCGCCTTGGCCAGCTCGACCACCTGGTCGCGGAACTCGGAGGCGGTGACGGCGGGCCAGCCGCCGTCCTGCTTGCGCCGCATGACGACCGCGCCGGGCTCCTGCTCGGCCCGCCTGAAGACCGTGTCGGGCAGGCTCGCGGAGGCAGGTACGTCGACCAGCACCGGGACGCTGTACTCGCGCACGGAATCAACTCCTGTTCGGGGGGACCGCCTGGACGCTATCGCGTTGAATTACCCACGGGTAGGGGTCATTCTCACGCTAGCAGCCGCTCTCATAGGATTTCCCGCATGAGGGTCCATGTCATCAGCGACGTACACGGCAGAGCGGACGCGCTGGCCGGCGCCGGGGCGGGGGCCGACGCGCTGATCTGTCTCGGTGACCTGATCCTCTTCATCGACTACGACGACCACGCGCAGGGCATCTTCCCGGACCTGTTCGGCGCCGAGCGGGCCGCGGAGTTCATCGCGCTGCGCACGGCCAAGCGCTTCGACGAGGCCAGAGCCATGTCGGCGCGGCTGTGGTCCACCCTCGACGGCGATCCGCGCGAGCACATCGAGCGCAACGTACGCGCCCAGTACAAAGAGCTCTTCGCGGCCATGCCCGCGCCGGCCTACCTCACCTACGGCAACGTCGACATCCCGCGCCTGTGGTCCGACTACCTCCAGGACGGTCACCAGGTGCTCGACGGCCAGAGCGTGGAGATCGGCGGCTGGCGGTTCGGCTTCGTCGGCGGCGGGCTCAAGACCACCTACCGCACCCCGTACGAGATCAGTGACGAGGAGTTCGCCGCCAAGGTCGAGGCGGTCGGCGAGGTCGACGTGCTGTGCTGTCACATCCCGCCCGCGGTGCCCGAGCTGCTGTACGACGTGGTGGCCAGGCGCTTCGAGCGCGGCAGCGAGGCGACGCTGGCGGCGATCAGGCGGACGCAGCCGCGCTACGCCCTGTTCGGGCATGTGCACCAGCCACTGCACCGGCGCACCCGTATCGGGCGCACCGAGTGCGTGAACGTGGGTCATTTCCGGGGAAAGGGGGTTCCGTTCATCCTCGAATGGTGACCCGACCGGTACGGTGGTCGCATGGCTGATCGCACCACTTCGAGCATCACCGTCGGCGCCGACCGGGCCGCCGTGATGGCCGTCATCGCCGACTTCGCGGCCTACCCCGAATGGGCGGGTCAGGTGAAGGAGGCGGAGGTCCTCAGCACCGGGGCCGACGGCAGGCCGGAGACGGTGCGCTTCGTCCTGGACGCCGGAGTGATCAGCGACGCCTACACCCTCGGCTACACCTGGCAGGACGACGAGAGCGTCCGCTGGCAGGTCGTCGAGCCGGGCAAGATGCTCGCCGAGCTCGCGGGGAGTTACCAGCTGGCCGAGACGGGCACCGGCACCGAGGTGACATACGAGCTCTCGGCCGACCTCAAGGTCCCCATGATCGGCATGATCAAGCGCAAGGCGGAGAAGGTCATCGTGGACACCGCGCTCAAGGGCCTCAAGAAGCGCGTCGAAGGGCACTGAGGTGAGCCCGCGAGTTCTGCTCTTCACCGGCAAGGGCGGTGTGGGCAAGACCACCGCCGCCGCGGCGACCGCCACGCTCGCCGCCAAGCGCGGCCTGAAGACGCTGATCGTCTCCACCGACACCGCCCACTCGCTGGCCGACGCGCTCGGCGTCGAGCCGGGCGAGGTCGCGCCGGGGTTGCACCTGCACCAGGTCGACACCCAGAAGACGCTGGAGCGCCACTGGGGCGAGCTGCAGGACTACGCAAGAGGGCTGCTCACCGAGCTGGGCCTGGATGAGATCACCTCCGAGGAGATCACCATCCTGCCCGGCGCAGAGGAGGTCATCGCCCTCCTGGAGCTGCGCGAGCACGCCCGCGAGGGCCGCTGGGACGTCATCGTCGTCGACTGCGCCCCCACCGCCGAGACCCTGCGCCTGCTGGCCCTGCCCGAGGCGCTCGACTGGCACATGACCAGGCTGATGCCGGTCGGCCGCAAGATCATGAAGATCGTCTCGCCGTTCGTGCGCAGCGTGGCCCACGTCAGCGCGCCCGGCGAGGAGGTCATGAGCGCGGGGGAGCGCTTCCACCGGGGCCTGCTGGAGGTGCGCGAGCTGCTCACCGGCGACAACGCCTCCGTGCGCCTGGTGTTCACGCCGGAGGCCGTGGTGCTCGCCGAGGCCAGGCGCACCCTCACCTCGCTCAACCTGTACGGCTACCGCGTCGACGCGGTGATCGCCAACCGGGTCTTCCCCGCCGAGGGCGCCGACGAGTGGCGCGCCCAGTGGGTGGCGGCCCAGTCGAGGCTCCTGGCCGAGGCCGAGGAGTCGTTCGCGCCGCTGCCCATCCACGTCGTGCCCTACCTTCCGGCCGAGCCGGTCGGCAAGGACGCGCTGGCCCAGGTGGGCGGGGCGATCTACGGCGAGGTGGACCCGTTCGCCGCCCCGGAGGTGGAGCCGCCGCTGCGGCTGTCCGCCGACGAACTGACCCTGGCCCTGCCTGGCGCCGACCGGGCCGAGGTGGACCTGGCCCGCAAGGGCGACGAGCTGATCATCACCGCCGGCCCCTACCGGAGGATCCTGGCACTGCCGGCGGCGCTGGCCCGCAGACGGATCAGCGGCGCGGCGCTCCGCGACGGCCTGCTCCGGGTACGGTTCACAGCAGGAGGGCCAGATGACTGAGAGCAACAGAGACCCGATCGGCACCGTCACGGACGAGGCGCGCAAGCTCTTCGACACCATCCAGGGGCGGGCCACCCGCCAGGTCGGCAGGACCGTGCTCAACTCGTTCACCGGGGGCGGCGGCGGGCAGAGGGACAGAGACGTGTGGAGCGAGGCGGTGTCCGAGCCCCACGATGAGTACATCTGCCGCGCCTGCCCGGTCTGCCGGGCCATCGCGGCACAGCGGGAGTCCGGCAACGATGTGGCCGGGCACCTGGTGGCGGCCGGCGGCGAGCTGTTCGCCGCGTTCCGCCAGACGATCGACGCGCTGAGCAGGCCGGCCCCTCGCAGGCCACGCGACGATCAGAGTGGCGATCGCGGTCGCGACAATGTGGAACATATTGATCTGGGATAGACCAGATTTGGGATAGACCGGATTTTGGATAGAGGAGACACAGGGGCATGCTCACGATCGGTGTGGACATCGGTGGCACCAAGGTCGCCGCGGGCGTGGTCGACGACGACGGCGAGATCATCGCCCACACGCTCAAGCCCACCCCGGCCGACCAGCCCGAGCAGGTCGCCGCGACGGTGGCCGAGGTCGTGCGCGAGCTCGCCCAAGGCAGGGAGATCGAGGCCGTCGGCGTCGGCGCGGCCGGGTTCGTCGACGAGACCCGGTCGGTCGTGCGGTTCGCGCCCAACCTGGCCTGGCGCGAGGAGCCCCTGCAGAAGAAGATCAGTGGGCTGATCGGGCTGCCGGTCGTCATCGAGAACGACGCCAACGCCATGGCCTGGGGCGAGACCAAGTTCGGGGCTGGGCGCGGTCAGTCGCACGTCGTCTGCATCACGCTCGGTACCGGCATCGGCGGCGGCCTGGTCTTCGACGGCAAGCTGTTCAGGGGCCACTGGGGCATGGGGGCCGAGCTCGGCCACATGCAGGTGGTGCCCGAGGGCCGGCTGTGCGGGTGCGGCCAGCTCGGCTGCTGGGAGCAGTACGCCAGCGGCAACGCCCTGGTCATCGAGGCCAGGCAGATCTCCACCGCCCAGCCGGAGCGGGCCCAGATCCTGCTCGGCCTGGCCGGTGGCAAGATCGAGGGCGAGGAGGTCACCGAGGCGGCCAAGCTGGGCGACGAGGCATCCCTCGCCGCCTTCGCCAGCCTCGCCGACTGGCTCGGCCAGGGCATGGCCGACCTGGCCGCGATCCTCGACCCGGGCTGCTTCATCGTGGGCGGCGGCGTCTCCCGCGCGGCCGATCTCTTCCTCGACCGGGCCCGCGAGACCTTCGCCCGGCAGCTCACCGGCAAGGGACACCGGCCGCTGGCCGAGATCCGGCTGGCCGAGCTGGGCGCCGCCGCCGGGGTCGTCGGCGCGGCCGACCTCGCCAGGATGCGCTGACCGGGTTCGCCCGCGATGGCGCGCGTGGCCACGTACAACGTCCGCGGGCTGCGTGACAGCGTGCCCGCGCTGGTCCGGGTGATCGAGTCGATGCGGGCCGACATCCTGTGCCTCCAGGAGGTCCCGCGCTTCCTCAACTGGCGCGGCCGGCGGCGCGAGCTGGCCGAGGCGTGCGGCCTGCGGATGGTGGCCGGGGGCCGGCTCGGCGGCGTGGCGGTGTTCGCCCGCCCCGGGATCGAGGTGCTGGCGGCCGAGCACCACCGGCTGAAGGTGTTCGTCGGCCTGGAGGTCCGGGGGCTGGCCGTCGCGGTCCTGCGCGTCGAGGGGGTGCCGCTGGCCGTCGGCTCGATCCATCTCGATCTCCACGGCGCGGCCCGGCTGCGGCACGCGTACGAGGCCATGACGCTGATGGAGCGTACGGCGGCCGCGTACGGCGCCGCCATCGTGATCGGCGGCGACCTCAACGAGCAGGAGACCGAGCCCACCTGGCGCTATCTGGCCGGGCGGCTCACCGACTGCCGGCCGGCCGCGCCCCGGGGCGACGGGCTGACCTTCCCCGCCCGGCAACCGCGTGAGCGCATCGACGCGGTGTTCGCGGCGCCCGAGCTGACGGTCGTCTCCTGCGGCGGCGCGGACGCCGCCGCGGCCGATCTGGCGGCCGCGACCGACCACCTGCCGGTACTCGCCGAGCTGCTAGTCAGGCCCTAACGGGGCGGGGAGGTCCGCGAACCCGTAGCATTTGCTCATGACCCGTCGCTATCAGCGGCGTGCGCTCACCCTGATCTTGGCGACGTCCGTGGCCTTGTCGCAGGTCACGCCCGCCGCGCATGCCGATCCCCGCCCCGCCACCATCGAGGCGTGGCAGCAGTCGACGAGCGTCCGCCTGGACGCCGACGGCTCGCTTTCCGACGTTACCGCGCTCTCGTCAGGCGATGTCTGGGCCGTCGGCCAGCAGGAGATCTGGGACGTCTGGAAGAACCGCGGCACGGTCCGCCACTGGAACGGCTCCAGTTGGTCCGAGGTGACCCTGCGCGACGCCACCGGGGCCGGCAACCTGCGCGGTGTGGCCGCCGCCTCACCGTCCGACGTGTGGGCCGTGGGCGACGGCCACGACGGCCTGCCCTACCTCGCCCACGGAGACGCCGGCGGCTTCGACCGGGTCAGGGCGCAGGGGATGCGCGGGGGCGACTGGCTCGGCGGCATCGACGCCCGTCCGGGGCGCGTCGTGGCCGTCGGCAGCCGCGACAACTCCTGGCTCATCCTCACCGGCCAGGGCGGCGAGTGGACCACCCAGGAGTCACCCAGGGACGACGACGGAAAGGTCCTGGAGCCGGGCGCGCTCTATGGTGTGTCCAACGGGTTCGCCGTCGGCGACACCGGCCGGGCACCGCTGATCATGCACCTGTCGGGCGCCACCTGGAAGCCCATGCGCGTGCCCGACATTCCCGGCGGCTACCTGCGCGACATCCAGGTCGACGGCCCCAAACGGGCGCTGGCCGTGGGCGGGGTCTACGGCAGTGACGGCGAGGTCGACCCGCTCGTCCTGTCGTGGAACGGCAAGCGCTGGAAGCGCGAGCGGCTGCCCGAGACCGAGTCGCGGCTCTACGGGGTCACCGGCGACGGCAAGGGCCGCTTCTGGATCTCCGGCTTCGACCCGTCGCGGGCCACCGAGCCGTTCATGATGCGCTGCGAGAAGAGCGACTGCGAGATCATCCGGGGCGGCGCCGCGAAGGGCAAGGACAGCGTGCGGTTGCAGGCGGTCACCTACCTCGCGGGCAAGGGCGACGTCTGGGCGGTCGGTCACGCCGTGGACGCCCGCGAGCAGTACACGGACGTGGTGGAGCTGTTCGGGCTCAGAGAGCCTTCGCTGAAGGACTCCTAGCCGGTCGCTGAAGGAGTCCCAGCCGGTCTCAGAGCACGGCGCCGTCGTCCCAGCCGTCGTTGGGCGGGCCGTCGCCCATCCGCACCACCAGCGCCACGAAGCCGCCGATGAACGCGGCCACGGCGGTGAAGAGCGCCCAGCCCTCCATCTGCCAGTTGGCCATCGCGGCGATCAACAGGTAGGCGGGGCCGCCGAACAACGCCACCCAGGCGAGCTTGGTCGGCAGGTCGAGCTTGGGCAGCGGGGGCGGCGGCGGGGGCACGAAGCGCTCCTCGCCGTCCTCATCCTCGTCGAGGTCCTCGTCGCCCTGCTCCGCCTCCATGTCGGCGTCCTCGTCGACCGCGGGTTTGACCACCCTCGCGATGGGTTCGACCGGTACGTTCTCGCTGTCCGGCCATGGCTGGTCGGCCGAGTCGCGCTCGGCTGTGTCGTTGAAGGACGCGACGATCTGCCGCCAGACCTCGTCCTCGTCACTCTGGGGCGTCACCTAGATCGGCCTCTCCGCAGCGATCGCGACTTCCCCCTGGGTGCGATCAGTCCCTCTGCAAGGGTACCGAGGCATGTGTCCGGATGAAGTCGAGGCTACCGGCAAAGATCTTGTCGGCATCGTTGTCCAGCGTCGCAACATGGTAGCTATCGGTAAGCTCCTCGATCGTGGCCTGCGGTACGTTCTGGCGAATGATCTCCACGCTCCTCGGTTTCACCACATGGTCCTCGGTGCTGTGGAAGACCAGCAGCGGCTGCGTCACCTTCGTCAGGTCGGCCTGGACCAGTGACCACAGGCCGGGCAGCGAGGCGGCCGCCTTCACCGGCGTGCGCGCGTAGGCCAGTTCGGTCACGCCCGGCTTCTTGACGTCGTTGGCCACCCCCGGCACCGACGGCAGGAACCACTTGAGCACCGGGGCCAGCATAAGCAGCGGCACGTCGCGCACGATCGACGGGTTGACCACGATGACGCCGCTGATCGCGTCCCCGTGCACCTCGGCCAGCCGCAGCGCCAGGCAGCCGCCCAGCGACAGCCCCGCCACGAACACGTTCGCGCAGCGGCCCTGGAGGTTTTCGAACGCCTTCTCCACCTCGGCGTACCAGTCGTCCCAGCGGGTGCGGTTCATCTCCTGCCAGGTGGTGCCATGTCCGGGCTGGCGGGGGAGGGAGACGCTCACCCCCTGCCCGGCGAGATACTCGCCCCAAGGCCGTAGCGACTGCGGGGTGCCGGTGAAGCCATGGCACAGCAGTACGCCGACCTGGCCTGCTTCGTGGTGATAGGGCTCCGCGCCTGGCATGAGCGGCATAACAGCTCCTCGGTGGGATTTCATCCCGGAATTGCCCGATCGTCGCACGATCGAGGTGGATTGTGCGAGAGGTGAGGTAGGAGCATCGGTTCTGAGATGCGAAGATGACTTTGCTTACAGATCGCGCTGTGGGGAAGAGGTGGCCGGGTGTTCTACTGGGTGGTCAAGGCCATCTTGGGGCCGATCCTCCGCGTCGTCTTCCGGCCGTGGGCGGAGGGTGTGGAGAACGTGCCCAGGCAGGGGCCGGTCATTCTCGCCGGAAACCACCTGTCGTTCGCCGACCACTTCTTCGGGCCGCTGCATCTGCGCCGCAAGGTCATCTCGCTCGGCAAGTCCGACTACTTCACCGGGCGGGGCGTCAAGGGCTTCTTCACCCGGCTGTTCTTCAGCGGCGTCGGCACCGTGCCGATCGACCGCTCGGGCGGCAAGGCCAGCGAGGCCGCGCTGCGCACCGGCATGCGGGTGCTGCGCGAGGGCAACGTCCTGGGCATCTACCCGGAGGGCACCCGCTCACCCGACGGCCGCCTGTACAAGGGCAAGACGGGCGTCGCCCGCCTGGCCCTCATGTCGCGGGTGCCGGTGATCCCGTGGGCCATGGTCCACACCTTCGAGATGATGCCCCCCGGCCACCCGCTGCCCAAGCTCGGGATCCGGCCCGGGGTCCGCTTCGGCAAGCCGCTCGACTTCTCCCGCTATTACGGGATGGAGGAGGACCGGCTGGTGCTGCGCGCCGTGACCGACGAGATCATGTACGCGCTCATGGAGCTGTCGGAGCAGGAGTACGTCGACAAGTACGCCGCCAGCGCCAAGGTCGAGATGGAGCGCGCGGCCCGAGCCGCCAAGGGCTGACCACCGTTCATCACGGCGGTTGCCGTGGTGCCTGTCCGGTCTCGCGCCCGGCGGCGGTCACTGCCGGAGTGCCTGTCCGGTCTTGCGCATGGCGGCGGTCACTGCCGGAGTGCCTGCTCGGTCTTGCGCATGGCGGTGGTCATCGTCTCCAGCTCGCCGCGGGTCATCCGGTCGATGAGGTAGGCCCGGACGACCTCCACGTGGCCGGGGGCGACCCGCTCCAGGCAGTGGACGCCCGCCTCGGTCAGCACGGCAAGCACGCCGCGCTCGTCGGACGGGCAGGTGGTCCGCTCGACCAGGCCCGCCTTCTCCAGCTGCCCGATCTGGTAGGTCAGCGCGGACTTCGACACCACGACCCCCCTGGCCAGCTCCGTCATGCGCATCTGGCGGCCGGGGGCGTCGGCCAGGCGGGCCAGCACCTCGTACTGCGGATGGGTCAGCCCGGCCGCGGCCTTGAGCTGCTCTTCGATGCGCCGCTCCAGCAGGTGGGAGGTGGACAGGAAGGCGCGCCAGGCGGCCATCTCCGTCTCGTCGAGCCACGCGGTGTCCGTCACGGCGTCCAGTGTACTTGTTGTTCAGATTTGAACTTCCGGGTAGAGTGCTGGTTCAAATCTGAACAACTGCCTTTTGGAGAGCGCATGCTTGACCAGTCACGTTCCGTAGCCATCCTGGTCGCCCGAGTGGCCGTCGGCGCGATCTTCCTGGTGCACGGCTACCAGAAGTTCGCCACGATGGGGATCGCCGGGACCACCAAGTTCTTCGAGTCGGCCGGGATCCCGCTGGCCGCGGCCGCCGCTCCGGCGGTGGCGGTGCTGGAGGTCGCGGGCGGCCTGGCGCTGATCCTCGGTGTGGCGCTGCCCGTCGTGGGGACGCTGCTGGCGCTCGACATGGCGGGCGCGATCCTGTTCGTCCATGGGGCCAACGGGTTCGGGGTGGACAAGGGCGGCTTCGAGTTCGTCCTGTCGCTGGCGGCGGGCGCGCTGGCCGTCGGCTTCAGCGGGGGCGGCGCGCTCGCCCTCGACCGCGTGCTGTCCTCCCGCCGCCGCACCCCTGAGAACGTCGCGGCCTGACCGCCGTCGCCCCTGACCGTGGTGGCTGGGGCTCCCGTTTCTGGGCTTCTGCGGCGCGGTGCTCAGGACAGGTGGGCGCGGATCTGCTTGATGTGCTCGGGAGTGGTACGGCAGCAGCCGCCGATGAGCGAGGCGCCGGCCCGTTGCCACTCCTCGGCCGCCTGGCCGTACTCCACGGGCTCGGCGGTGCCGCGCCACCGGCCCTGCTCGGCGTCCCAGTATTCGCCGGAGTTCGGGTAGACGACCACCGGCAGGCCGCCGGCCAGCGTAGCGATGAGGCCGGGGATGTGCCGCGGCGCGGTGCAGTTGACACCGACGGCCACCACCTGCGAGCTGCCGGCGAACAACGCGGCGGCCTCGGCGATCGGGGTGCCGTCGTTGAGGTGCGCGGCGTCGCGGCAGGAGAAGCTCACCCACGCCTTGACCGATGGCGTCTCGGCGAGCAGCCTGGCCAGCGCCCGCGCCTCCGGGTAGGACGGGATGGTCTCGCAGGCGAGCAGGTCGGGCCCACTTGAGGCGAGGATCTCCCAGCGCGGCCGGTGCCACGAGAGCAGGCCCAGCTCGTCGAGGTCGTAGTCGCCGGTGTATTCGGCGCCGTTGGCCAGGTAGGCGCCGTAGGGGCCGATCGAGGCGGCCACCAGCCCGCCCCCGGCCTCGTCACGGGCCTGGCCGGCCAGCTCGACCGAGAGCCTGATCAGCCGCTCGGCCTGCGCCTCGTCGAGCCCGCGCCGGACGAACCCCGGGATCGACGCCTGGTAGCTCGCGGTCGTGGCCACGTCGGCGCCGGCGGCGAAGTAGTCGGCGTGCACGCGCCGGATCAGCGCCGGATCCTCCACCAGCAGCCGCGCCGACCACAGCTCGTCGCTCAGGTCGGCGCCGAGCATTTCGAGGCGGGTGGCCAGACCGCCGTCCAGGACAAGGGTGCTCACCCGTCCAGAATATGGTGCCCCGCGTACTCGACAGCACTTTCCGGCTCGGGTGAACGACCCTAATAAGCCGGGGTGAATTTCCGGCCGGGCTATTGCGTTTGCCGGTTGTCATGGAAAGCGCGGATTATCTCGTCCAGCATGGCCGGGACGTCGGCCGGGCCGGCCACGGTGAAATCCGCCTGCCGGGCCAGTTCGTCGCCGGTTTCGCTGTTCGCCACCGCCACTCTGACTCCGACGAACTCCGGGTCGCCTTCCTCGCGCGTACGCAGGGCCTCGAAGGCGCGGGCGTCGGACAGGTCGTCGCCGAAGTACCAGGCCCTGGCCAGGGCGGCGCACTCCGTTTCGACGACGGTGCCCTTGTCGCCGTGCACCGGTGGTTTGAGCTCGACCACCATGCGGCCCAGCTGCTCGGCCAGGCCCAGCTCGGCGGCCTTGGCCGACGACCATCTCTCCACCGCGCCGCGCAGCGCCGGATCCGCTCTGTAGTGCAGCGCCACCATCAGCGCCTTGTCCTCCACCAGCACCTTGCCCGGCAGATCGCGGGCGGCGTCGGCGACCAGGCGGCGGATGACCGGCGCCCATGGCTCCGCCTCGCCGGCGTTCATGATCTCGCCGTCGACCACCGTCTGCAGGCCGTACAGGCCGAAGAGCCGCACACCGGGGGCGCCGGAGAAGCGGTCGCGCAGGAACGCGGCGGGGCGCGCGGAGACGACGGCGACGCGGGCGAACAGCTCCGCCAGCGCGCCCAGCCGCTCCACCGCTCCGGGGACGGGGAGCACCGCGTCGGGATCATTCATGATGGGTGCGACAGTGCCGTCGAAATCGAAGAAGAAACCCGATTCCCGGGCCGCGGAAACGGTGGCGGAGACCGCCTCGGCGAAGCGCAGCGGTGCGCGAGAGGTCGCCATGTACGGTGACGATAGAACAGCCCGCCGGACTCCGATAGACGCCTATTCGTAGCTCCGATGAACCTTTTTCCGGTGAACCTGGCCGGAGTTCGTTCCGTCGCCGGCCGGAGTGGTCTTCGCGATGCGGGCGAGCGCTTCGGCGTCCTTCACCGTCACCTCGCCTTCGCCGATCTCGACGAGCTCGCGGCGTTCGAAGGACCGCAGGGCCCGGTTGACGCTCACCCTGGTCGCGCCGATCTCGGCCCCCAGGCCCGCCTGCCCGGCGCGCAGCTGGACCCGGCCGCCTTCGCTGCGTCGTACCAGCCACTTGGCCACCCGCGCGGAGACGTCGAGCACGACCGCGTCCGTGAGCCGCTCGTCGAGGTCGCGCACGGTCTGGGCGAGTGTACGCATGAGCCGGGCCGCCACCGACGGCTCGGTGGCGATCACCTCGAGCACCGCCACGCTTGGCAGGTAGGCCACCTCCACCGGCGTGAGGGCCGTCAGCGTGGCCCGGTGCGTGCCCTCCACCAGGAGCGTCGTCTTGTCGAACGCCACGGGCGCGGCGTCCACCGACAGCACCACCTCGCGGCCGTCGACGCTCACCCGCCCGGCCTTGACCCGGCCGTCGAGCAGCACGATCAGCTGGTCGGCCGGGTCGCCCTCGGTGCAGAGCACCTGCCCCGCCGGGTAGCGCCGCTGCCGCGCGACGGACTCCAGCCTGCGCAGCCCTTCTTTGCCCAGCTCACGGAACATCGGGAGGGCGGCCAGCGTGTGCGTCATGTATCAGGTGATACACCACGGCCGTGCCCGGTGATGCGGCGACCGTCCAGCTCGCGGGCCTAGCGTGCGGGTATGGCGAGATTTGTGGTGCAGCTGGCGTTCGACGGCGGTGCCGTCAGGTGCGCTTCCAGAACGGGCGGCGGGGCGTACCCGGCGCGGGCGATCCGGTCGGGGCCGAGGGGGATCCGCTCGTGAGTGCGGTGAGCACCTCGATGGCGTGCGCCCGCAGCGCTTCGGCGTCGATGCCCGGTTGCTCCGCCGTCTGCAGCTCGCGGCCCAGGGCGGCCAGCTCCGGATGCCCGCCCAGGAAGGCGGCCAGCGCCGCGAGCCGGGAGCCCAGATCCGCCAGGTAGAGCGGGTCGGGAGCGCCGAGCAGCGCCCGGAGCCGGTCGAGCTCGACGACCAGCTGCGTCCTGACGGACTCCAGGCCGGGCCCGCCCGGACGGGGAGCGGCGGGCGGCGCGAACCGCGGCGACGGGCTCATCCGCCCGCCGGCCGAGCTGCCGCCGAAACCACCGGCTGAGCCTCCGCCGGGGCTGCGGGGCGCGCCGCCGGGACCCGCTTCCGCCTCCCAGTCGACCCCCCTGGAGCGGCGGGTAGCGTCTGAGGCGCCGGTCTCCTGGGTGCCCATGAGGCCGTGACTCTGGCCTGGGGCGAAGCCCGGGTCGGGGATCGACATGGGGCGGGAGGGCGCGGCCATCACCGCGGCCTGGGCCATGAAGGGCATCATCGGCGGGTTCTGCGGCAGCTCCCAGCCGCTCGGCGGCTCCACGGGCTGGATGACGCGGTGCTCCGGCTCGCCTTCCGCCACCTTTCTGGTGTCGATCGCCACGTAGGCGGTGAAGCGGCACAGGACGCCGTTCTCCAGCGAGACCCGGACGATCTCCGCCTCCAGCTCGTGCTCGCCCATGGCGTACCGGTCCTCCAGCTCGCGCAGGTGCGCGCGGGCCCAGACGGCGCGGATCGCCGGGTTGTCCACCACGGTGCCCGTCACCTGCTGCTCCCACGGGGCGCCCGACGCCAGCCCGCGTACGGTCACCGACGAGCCGTCCCGGTAGCGGCCGTGCACGCGCAGCGGGACGCCCGGGAAGATCGAGCCCAGGTGGGTGACCGTGCCCGGCTCAACGTCGAGGCCCTTGAGGGACAGGTCGGTCACGAGAGGCGCGCCGATGCGGCGGTGGATCTGCTCCATGGCGGCGTCCAGGCGGTCCTCCGACTCGACCAGCTCGCAGCGGCCCGCGCCCAGACCGGCCAGCCGGCCCAGGAACCCGGCGTTCACCGCCCGGTCGATGCCGACGGTGTGCACCCGCATGGCCGACAGCGCGCCGCCGGTCTGCTCCAGGATCTGGTCCTCGTGGCCCACTTGCCCGTCGGTGACCAGCACCAGGACGCGTTCGCGCCCGTCCTGGTCGTGGAGCAGGGAGATCGCCCGGCGCAGCGGCTCAAGCAGCTCGGTGCCGCCGCGGGCGTCCACGCGCGCGAGATGTTCGACCGCGCGGTAGCGGTTGCGGTCCGAGGCCGTCACGAGCCCCTCGAACGCCTCCTCCACCACCGAGTCGAACGTCAGCACCGCGAACCGGTCCTGCTCCGTCAGCGTGTCGACGATCCGCGCCGCGGCCCGGCGGGCGGCGACCATCTTCCAGCCGCCCATGCTGCCCGACCTGTCCAGCAGCAGTACGAGGTCACGCGGCGTGCGCGGCGACTCCAGCGCCGGGGGCAGCACGGTCAGCGAGAACGCGCCCCGGCCGTCGAGCTGCAGCGCGGTCGAGGCCTCGAACGACAGCCGCAGGATGAAGTCGCGGTCCAGCCGCTCGCCCGGCCGCAGTCGTACCGTATGACCCTCTTCCTCGACCACGTGCAGGCTGGAAGCCAGCTCCCGCAGGTCCAGCCCGGCGGGGTCGATCGTCGCCGTCAGCGACAGGCGTACCGGATCGGGGAAGCCGGGCAGGAGCACCGGCGGGGTGATGCGCGAGGCGTCGGGGACCGCGTCGGTGTCGGGCGCGGTGCCGTCGCCGGCGCCGGGGCCGTCGAGCGGCGTGCCCGGAATGTAGCGGGGGGCGACGACCAGCGGGAAGCGGAACGTGGCCGCGCCGTCCTCGTACGGCAGCGGCTGGCTCAGCGTGAGCCGGACCGTCACCCGCTCGCCCGGCAGCAGGTTGCCCACCGTGATCGTGAACACGTCGGGCCGGTCCTCCTCGGCGATCGCGGCCCGCTTGCCCTCGCGCAGCGCCCGGTCGTAGTCGGCCCTGGCCTGGCCGCGCTCCTTGAGCACGCCGTCGATCACCCGGTCGTCGGCCTCCATCCTGAACCCCGTCACCGCCGCCCTGTCGGGCAGCGGGAAGACGTAGGTGGCCTCCAGCGTGACGTCGTACGGATTGCGGAAGCCCTGCGTCACCTCGACCTCGGCCATCAGGCCGGAGATGTCGGCGGACACGTCGACGCTCTCCAGGGGCAGGTTCCCGCGCGCCGTCCGCAGCGCGCCGAACCCGGCGTCCGGCACCGGCAGGCACCGGGTGGGCTCGAGCGAAGTGATCTTCATGCTAGCTTCCTCTCTTCGAGCAGCGCCAGCAGCGGTGCCGCCGCGGTGAGTACCGCCTGGATGTCGTCTTCAGCCGGGGTACGGCCGGCGCCGTCGAGCACGAGGGTCACTCCGTCGGTCAGCCTGATCCCACGCACCAGCGCCCCGTGCCCCCTGGGCCGGGGGAGGTGTGCGGGTCGGCCCGCGCCGTCGGTCGGAGGAGTATCGGCCGGTCGGAGAACGTCGGCGGGCAGGGGCACGTCGGCGATGCCGGTGGACGGGGGAGCGTCGGTGGGCGGGGGATGCGGAAGGGCGGGGCCGGTCGCATCGGCGGGGTGCGCGGCCCAGAACCGGCCGCGCGGGCTCCCGGATCGAGTCGCCGAGCCGTCGGGGAGGGCCGCCGCCTCAGGCGTCTCGCCCTCCGTAAGGCCCGTCTCGCCCTCCGTAAGATCCGCCGCATCCTGAGCCGCCTCGCCCTGGGGCGCCGTCGTCCCAGTCGTCGTGGCGTCCAGAACGGCCCCCGTCGCCGCGACGTCCTCGTCCAGAGTCGACCAGCCGGGGTGGGCCGTCCGCTCCAAGGTCGTGTCCGTGGCGCCGGTCAGGGCGGTCTGGATCTCCGCGATCGACCGCCCGGCCGCCTGCAGCCGCTTGATGGCCACGAGTTGCAGCAGATGCCGCCGGCCGTACTGGGCGATGCGTCCACGCCTGGTCAGCGGTGGGTCGACGAGGCCGATCGTGGTGTACCACCTGATCAACCGCTCGCCGGGCACGTCGCGGACCCGGCCGTTGAGCGGCTGCGCGTGCGGCTGGGCGTGCGCGCGCAACGCGTCGGCGGCGCGCTCCGCCAGCTCACGGATGGTCCAGGTCTCGCTCATACCTTCACAATTACACTGTCACTATTGCAGTGTCAACCAAGAGAAAGCGGGCAAAGGGGACTGGGTCGCATAGAGACCCTGATGTCGAACCACGGGGAGGAACACATCATGGCTACGATCACCGGTCCGCTCTCGGGCGACGCGAAGAAGACGGTCGCGACGGCCCTGCAAGGAGCCCTGGTCGATCTCCTCGATCTCTCGCTGCTCGCCAAGCAGATGCACTGGAACCTGACCGGCCCGCACTTCCGGCAGATCCACCTCCAGCTCGACGAGGTCACCGCCCTGGCCCGTGAGCACGCGGACACCATCGCCGAGCGCGCCGTCGCCCTGAGCATCAACCCGGACGGCCGCGCGGCCACCATCGCCAAGTCCACCAAGCTCTCGCAGCCGGAGAACGGCTGGATCGAGGACGGCAAGGTCGTGGCGACGATGACCGACATCCTGGAGGCCGTCGGCAAGCGAATGCGCGAGCGCGTCGCCGCGACCGACGAGCCCGACCCGGTCAGCCAGGACCTGCTCATCGCGGTGGCTCAGGACATCGACAAGCAGCACTGGATGTTCCAGGCCCAGCGCTGACGCCGCCACAGCCCGGGGCCCGCGCTCCGGGTCCCTGGCGGCGCACCGCCGCGCTCATCCGCCGGCCAGAGATTTCGCGCAGAATTTGATCTCGCGCCTCCCTGTCATTCATGTCGGCGGGGTCGACTAGCGTGGCACCTAGAGGGAGGCCTCACGATGTCCAGCAAGACTCTCCTCCGCACGGGCCCGCTCTGGCAGGGCGG
Organism: Nonomuraea sp. NPDC048901; assembly: GCF_040649695.1. Classification (NCBI taxonomy): domain Bacteria; kingdom Bacillati; phylum Actinomycetota; class Actinomycetes; order Streptosporangiales; family Streptosporangiaceae; genus Nonomuraea; species Nonomuraea sp. NPDC048901. The sequence goes on from NZ_JBEZFW010000005.1 coordinate 195,347, forward strand.
GATGAGCCCTTACGGCCCGCTGGAGCCGCCAGGCGGCGACGATCTGGCGCTGCCCGGGGGGTTCAGCGGCCGGGTCGTGGCCCGCTCGGGCCAGAAGGTGGCCGGGCTGACGTGGCACGCGGCGCCCGACGGCGGCGCGTGCTTCCCTGACGGCACCGGCTGGATCTACGTGTCCAACTCCGAGCTGCCGCTGCTCGGCGGCGCGTCCGCGCTCCGGTTCCGCGCCGACGGTTCGATCGCCGACGCGTACCGCATCCTGTCCGGGACCGACCGCAACCGGGCGGGCGGCGCGACGCCGTGGCACAGCTGGCTCTCCTGCGAGCTCGGTGACCGCGGCCGGGTGTTCGAGTGCGATCCGTACGGCATGCGAGCCGGGCGCCCCCGCCTGGCCATGGGCCGGTTCAAGCACGAGGCCGCCGCCTGCGACCCCGACCGGCAGGTCGTCTACCTGACGGAGGGGGAGCCCGACGGGTGCTTCTACCGGTTCAGGCCCGGCGACTGGGGCGATCTCACCGAGGGCACCCTGGAGGTGCTCTGCCTCGCCGGTGACTGGAAGCCGGTGCCGTCGCCCGCCGCGGTGCTCAAGGCCACGCGCCACCAGATAGACGACGCCCGCCACTTCGACGGCGGCGAGGGCTGCCACTACGCGGGCGGGGTCTGCTACTTCACCACCGAGGGCGACAGCGGCCTGTGGGCCTACGACGCCGAGACCTCCACGCTCGACCGGATCTGCGACGGCGTACGCGCGATCACCGCCGCCCCCTCGGGCGACCTCTACGTGGCCAGGCAGTCGACGGAGATCGACGTCATCACCCCCGATCGGGCGGTCACGCCGTTCCTCAAGCTCGGTGGCCTCAGCGGGGCCGAGCTCACGGGGCTGGCGTTCGCGCCCGACGGCGGGCGGCTCTACTTCTCGGCCGGACGGGGCCGCGACGACGGCCGCACCTTCGAGGTGGCCGGCCCCTTCCGCGCCTAGCCCGGTTCGCGCACGCCACCTCCGCCGATCGCGGGGAAGCCGATCGCGGGGAAAACGGAAGTACGGGCCTAGCCGGGCCAGCCGGGGACGACCAGGACCGCCCAGGCGACGAGCGGGCCCGCCACGACGATCACCGCGCCGTAGGTCAGGAGCCGGCGGTAGAAGACGTCCGGGTCCATGCCTCTGACGTTGGCCACGAGCAGGGCGCCCGTGGTCGAGAACGGGCTGACGTCCACGATGGCCGACGACACCGACAGCGCCGCGGTCATCGCGATCGGTCCCAGCGTGCCCTGCGCGAGGAAGGGTACGGCGAGCGGCACCAGCGCGCCCAGGATGCCGACCGTGGAGGCGAAGGCTCTGAGCGGGCGGTGAACTAGAGGTCGCGGCTCCACTCCTGCTCGGTGACCTCGATCCCGTTCTCCGTCTCCTTGTGCTCCGCTTCCAGCTCGAACCCGGCGGCCTGGTAGATGCGCCGCGCGCTGTCCAGGCAGTCGCGGGTCATCAGCGTGATCCGCTTGTAGCCCTCGGCCTTGGCGTGGCGCAGGCACTCGCTCACGAGCCGTCCGCCCAGGCCCAGCCCGCGGGCCGACGGCTCGACCAGCAGGAGCCGGAGCCGCGCGGTGGTGTCGTCCTCCCGTACGCAGAACACGCACCCGGCGGGCTCCCCGCCGACCTCGGCGATCCACCCCATGTCGCGCGACGGGTCGTAGGCGCCGATGATCCTGGCCACCAGCCGCTCGAAGTCCATGCCCCAGCCGTACTCCCGGCTGTAAAGGACGCCGTGCCGGTAGACGACCCAGCTCAGGTCGCCCGTGCGCAGGGGGCGGATCACGTACGGCTCGCGCTCGCCGGCGCCCTCCAGCAGTGTCCTGATCGTGGCCATGCTCGCGACCAGGCGTTCCTGCCCCGGCTCGGGCAGCGTGGTCAGCAGTCGCTCGGCCTCCTCGTCCGACCGCGCGTCCAGCAGCCCGTACGACTCGACGCCCGCCGCGGTGAGCCGGACGACCTGCTTGCGGGCGTCGGTGGCCGCGCGCTCCTTCGAGATCAGTCCGTCGCCCTCGAGGCGGGTCAGGATCCTGCTCAGGTAGCCCGCGTCGAGACCGATGAGGGCGCGCAGCTCGCCCGTCTCCAGCCGGCCCGCGTGCCCGAGCTCGAACAGCACCCTGCACTCGGCCAGCGAATAGGGCGAGTCGAGCATTCCGGCCTGAAGGACGCCGATGACCTTCGTATAGAACCGGTTGAAGGCCCTGATCTCGGCGACTCTTGCCTTTGTCAACGAACTCATTGCTTCAGTCAAGCATGAGAGGATGCCTTCTGTGAAGCACCTGTATATAGGCGGATATGGGCCCGGCATCGTCACCCCCGGCGGAGAGTTGACCCGCCTCACCTCGTCCTCGTTCCTGGCCGCGCATCCGAAGCTGCCGGTGCTGTACGCGGTGGGCGAGCTGGCCCAGGGCTGGCTGAGCGCGTTCAGCACGGAGGCGGCCGCGCTGGCCCCGCTGGACGAGCGGCCCAGCATGGGTGACAGCCCCTGCCACGTGGCGGTCGATCCGGAGGGTGGCCTGCTCGCCGTCGCCAACTACGGCGACGGCACGGTCAGCCTGCATCACCTCGACTCCCGCGGCGCGTTCGAGGGCCGCCCGATCGTGCTGCGCCATGAGGGCTCCGGACCGCACCCCGAGCGCCAGCAGGGCCCGCACGCCCACCAGACGGTCTTCCACGACGGCCTGCTGTACGTCTCCGACCTGGGCACCGACCAGATCCGCCGCTACACCCCCGAGGGCGAGGCGCTGGAGCCGCTGCGCCTGACCCCGGGCACCGGGCCGCGCCACATGGTCTTCTCCGGCTCGCGCCTGTACATCGTGGGCGAGCTCGACGGCATCGTCACCCTCATCGACGGCGAGAAGTCGGCGGGCGCCCTCGCCTCACGCGCCGAGGGCGTCAACCAGCCCTCGCACCTCGACCTGGACGGGGACTTCCTGTACGTGGCCAACCGCGGCCCCAACACGATCACCGTGCTGCGGGCCGAGGACCTGACGCCGGTGGCCGAGGTGCCGTCGGGTGGCGAATGGCCCCGGCACTTCGCCATCGCCGGCGACCGCCTGTACGTGGCCAACCAGCACTCGGGAGTGGTCACCGAGTTCGCGCTGAAGGACGGCGTACCCGAGCCGACGGGTCAGGTGCTGGAGGTCGACAGCCCCTCTTGCGTGCTGCCGGCGTAAGGAGCTTCTTGGGTGCCGCCGACGTAAAGGTCCTTGCGCGTCCGGGGCCTGCTTGCGTGCTGCGGGCGTAAGGACTTCCCCAAGTCGCCGGTCCGGTGGGCGGGCGAGCGTGACCATGGTGCGCTGTGCGCAAGTCCTTGATCGTCCTGATCCTGCTGGTGTCCGCGTGTGCCAGCACCACCCCCGCCGCCCCGGCCCACCCGCCCGCCCCGCCCGCTTCGGCGCCCGAAGCCGCCGCGCCCGCCCCCGCTGAGGTCCCGGCCGCTCGGCCGGTGCGCTGGCGCATCACCGAGCGCGGGGCGGAGCACGAGATCGAGGGATACGCCGACCGCGTCAGCGTGCTGCCCGGCGAGCGGTTCCGGATGCGCGTCTCCACGACCGCGCCGCGCTTCACCGCGCACGCCTTCCGCGTGGGCGCCCACCCGGCGGAGGTGTGGCACTCCGGCCCGCTTCCCGGGGTACGTCAGGCGCCGCCCCAGACGGTGGAGGGCATGGTCACGGCCGCCCACTGGAAGCCCTCGCTCACCGTCGACACGACCGGCTGGCGGGAGGGCGCCTACCTGGTACGCCTGGACGCCTCCAGCGGCGGCCAGCGCTACGTGCCGATCACCGTACGTTCGGCCTCGACGCAGGGGCGGGTGGTGCTGGTCAACGCGGTGACCACCTGGCAGGCGTACAACCTGTGGGGCGGCCGCAGCCTCTACCAGGGTCCGGGCGGGTTCGACGACCGCTCGCGCAAGGTGACCTTCGACCGGCCCTACGACACCTCGGGCGCGCGGCTCTTCCTCGACTTCGAGCTGTCCGCGATCGAACTGGCCGAGCGCAGCGGCGTGCCGCTGGCCTACCTGACCAGCCTGGACCTGCGCCCCGGCGTCCTCGATGGAGCCAGGGCCGTGGTGTCCCTGGGGCATGACGAGTACTGGTCGCCCGGCATGCGCGCCGCCGTCACCAAAGCCCGCGACGCCGGCACGAACCTGGCCTTCCTCGGCGCCAACGCCGTCTACTGGCGCATCGGGCTGTACGGCCGGATGATCATGTGCGACAAGGAGAGCCAGTGCCCGCTCTGGCGCGCGTCCGCGCCGGAGAGCGCGCTGGTCGGGCAGGAGTACGACTGCTTCCCCGCCGAGGCCGCCTACGTGCTGCGCAGACCCGGCCACTGGATCTTCGAGGGCACCCGGGGCAGGCGCTTCCCCGGCCTGGCCGGCGTCGAGACCGACAAGGTGTCCGACGGCTCGCCCGAGAACATCAAGGTGCTGGCCCATTCGCCGGTCGACTGCGGCGGCCGGGCGACGTCCTCCGACAGCACCTACTACACCGCCCCGGGAGGGGCCGGGGTGTTCGCCTCCGGCACGATGCGCTGGGTGTGCGGGATGCGGGGAAGGCGGTGCGGCCACGGGGTCACCAAGGCAGCCGCCCCCTTCACCCGCCGCGCGACGCGCAACATCCTGACCAGGTTCGCCCAGGGTCCGGCCGGGGCGCCCTAAGCCTTCCCCTCGCGCCCGCGCAGGATCTCGGCGAGCATCCGCTGGATCTCGGGCTCGGCACCCTCCTTGGTCACGCCGAGCCCGTCGAGCGCGGCCACGGCCGTCCCCTCGCCGAGCGACAGCACGCCGAGCAGGATGTGCTCGGTGCCGATGAAGTTGTGGCCGAGCCGCAGAGCCTCGCGCAGCGTCAGCTCCAGGGCCTTCTTGCTCTGCGGGGCGTAGGGCGGCTTGTCGGGCGCGTTCTCACTCGGCGGGGCGAGCATGGCCGTCATGACCTCCTCGACCCGCTCCAGCGGCGCGCCGAGCGTCACCATGGCCTTGGCCGCGAGCGCTTCCGGCTCGCTCAGCAGCCCGAGCACGAGGTGCTCGGGCTCGATGTACTCGCTGCCCGCCCTGATGGCCGCCTGCTCGGACTGCACAATGACCGAGCGCGCCCGGTTGGTGTAGCGGGCGTAGGCGCGGAGCTCTTCGGCCAGCCCTCCCTCCTTGGGGACGAACCGCTTCTGGGCGGCCTGCTTGGTCACGCCCATGCTGCGGCCGATCTCGGTCCAGGAGGCGCCGGAGTGCCGGGCCCGGTCGACGAAGTGGCCGATGAGGTGGTCGGCCACCTCGCCCAGGTGCTCGCCCAACGTCACGGCGTCGGAGAGCTGGCCCAGGGGGTCGCCGTCGGGGTGACGGCTCTTGATCGCGTTGATGAGGTCGTCGAGACGCACGGTCTGGTCCATGGGTCAACCATAGGTTGACGATGCCTAACCGTCAACCTATGGTTGACGATCTGGGGTCGTCAATTCATGCATGGCGTGGTGTGCGGTGCGGCCGACGCCATCGGTTCGGTGCTGGCCGGATGGCTCCAACGCCTGTTCGGCTGAGATCTCCCCGCCGCCGGGAGCCTGCCCATGGCCGACACACTCACGAAATCGCCTCCCGGAGAGGGGTTTCGCTCGCTACGCTCGCGTTTGGTCTAGACCACTGCCCGCGTGGACGGGCAGAATTACGGTCCAGGTCGTGAAACCGTTCGGAGAATCTTAGTGATCCTCGTGCCGGCTCCATCGGCATGCGCCTCGCTCGCCGGGGACATGCGCCGCCTCACGCTGCCTCGAAGGCGGCCCGGAGCGCGGCCCTGGCCCTGCGGGCGGCCGAGCGCCGGCCGTACAACCGGGCGCAGAGCGAGGTGAGGACCTCCGCCATGTCACGCAACAGCTCGTCGTCGACCCGGGCGCCCGGGACGGCGCCCGACTCGCCGGCCTCCGTTTCGTCGGTGACCACGATCCGGCGGCCGGTGGCCTCCAGCGCGGCCGACAGCTGCTCCAGCCCGAACCGGGCGAGCCGGTCACGGCGCTCGACCACGATCACGCCCACGGACGCGTCGCGCAGCAGACGGGCCAGCTTCGGCCGGTCGCCGTCCATGCCCGAGCCGACCTCGCCGACGACCTCGGTGACCGTCAGGCCCATCGCGGTGGCCGCGCGGACCACGCGGACCGCCTGCCGATCGAGCTCGGCCAGCTGGTCGGTGCCGGACACCCTGCAGTACGCGACCGTCCGGCCCGTGACCTCGGCCGTCCGATCGAGGACCATGTACCTACCGGTGGCGGTCTTGACCACCGGGACGGGCATCTTCCCGTCTCGCGCCCACTGCCAGGCGGTCTGGTAATGCACGCCGTTCCGCCGCGCCCACTCCGAGAGCTTCACATATCGACAATCTCAGACGAAGACTGAGAAGAGCTGATGTTTTCACTAACGGCAAGAAACCCATAGGAGGAACCCGTCATGCGAATCGGAGTGCTCACCGGAGGCGGCGACTGTCCCGGACTCAACGCGGTGATCAGGGCGGTAGTGCGGAAGGGGGTGAGCGTCTACGGTCACGAGTTCGTCGGGTTCCGTGACGGCTGGCGCGGCCCGCTCGAAGGCGACACGATGCCGTTGGACATCCAGGCCGTACGGGGCATCCTTCCGCGGGGTGGCACGATTCTCGGCTCCTCGCGTACCAACCCCATCAAGATCGAGGGGGGCGTCGACCGCATCAAGGAGAACCTGGCGGCCACCGGCGTCGACGCGCTGATCGCCATCGGCGGCGAGGACACCCTCGGCGTCGCCAGGCAACTCTTCGAGCGCGACGTCAAGGTCGTCGGCGTGCCCAAGACGATCGACAACGACCTGTCGGGCACCGACTACACCTTCGGCTTCGACACCGCCGTCAACATCGCGACGGAGGCCATCGACCGCCTGCACACCACCGCCGAGTCCCACCACCGGGCGCTCATCTGCGAGGTCATGGGCCGGCACGCGGGCTGGATCGCGCTGCACGCGGGCATGGCGGGCGGCGCCAACGTCATCCTGATCCCCGAGCGGCCGTTCGACATCGACCGCGTCTGCGAGTACGTCGAGTCGCGCTTCCGTACCCGCTACTCGCCGATCCTCGTGGTCGCCGAGGGCGCGCACCCGATCGAGGGTCAGATCGCGCTGCAGGCCGGCGAGCTCGACGCGTTCGGCCACGTACGGCTCGGCGGCATCGGCGAGGTGCTGGCCAAGGAGATCGAGAAGCGCACCGGCAAGGAGGCCCGCACCACCGTGCTCGGCCACATCCAGCGCGGCGGCACCCCGACGGCCTACGACCGGGTCCTGGCCACCAGGTTCGGGCTGCAGGCGATCGACGCGGTGCACGAGGGCGACTACGGGATCATGGTGGCGCTGCGCGGCACCGACATAGTCCGGGTCGGGCTCGACGTGGCGACGGCCGAGCTCAAGACGGTGCCGGTGTCGCGCTACGCGGAGGCCGAGGTGTTCTTCGGCTGATTGAAAGCGGGTTGCAAGCGGGTGGCCGTAGCTTCTGTATCGGCGGGGTTACCGCTACAACCCCCTCAGGGTACGGCTTGCGCCGCGGCGAGTCGGCGGCCCACCACGCGCCGCAAGCCGTACCTATGACATAGCTCAAGAACGGGGCGTGCCGAAGAGATCCACATCCGGCGCGCCCCCGTTTTGTGCCACCCGGGCACCGCCCTGTGGCTGCGGCGGGGTGCGTCCCTCCAGCCGGGCACGAAACTCCGCCTCCCGGTGCAGTTCCTTCTCCGAGGGCGAGAGCATGACGGTGAGCAGCAGCCCCATGGTGATCACGCTGAGCCCCACGATCAGCGGCAGCAGGAAGTCGATGGCCTTCGCGCCGGTGACCGGCCCCGCCGGGCTGTGCGCGTGCACCGACATCCCGTACATCCCCGTGTAGTGCATGCCGGTCACCGCGACGCCCATGACCAGCGCCGCGCCGCCGATCTTCAGCGCGCCGCGGACCCGCAGGGTGAACCAGAGCGCGACGGTGGCCGCGACGATCGCGATGACCACCGACAGCGCCACGAACAGCGGGTCGTAGGTGACGTCCCCCGCCATGTTCATCGCGTACATGCCCAGGTAGTGCATGCCGGCCACGCCGATGCCCGTCAGGACACCGCCGCCGAGCAGGTACGAGGCGCGCTCACCGCCGCGCCAGACCACGAACAGCCCGGCGCCGACCACCACGACCGCGAGCAGCGCCGAGGCCGCGGTGAGCGGCATGTCGTAGCGGATCACCGTGCCCTGCACCGAGAAGCCCAGCATGGCGATGAAGTGCATCGTCCAGATGCCGGTGCCGCCGATGGCCACCGCCGCGCCCGCCAGCCAGTATCGGGCCTCCCTGGCGCTGACCAGCCGGGCCCGCGAGGTCAGCAGCAGGCCGAGCATGGACCCGATGCTGGACATGCCGTAGGCGACAAGAAGGGTCAGAGGCCCATAGGAGAAGTGATCAATCGGCGACATAGGCGCACACGTCCCTTAGAGGTGAATAAGGGAGTATGAGCAGGGCTCAGGTGATTTTGCAACTACCTCCGTCTAATTTTGGAACGTGGCGAATCTTCCGGGAACCCCTGCTGCTGCGGGGATGTAGGCGCGCCCAAGATCGGTTGCGGCTCGGGGACGGGGGCGCCGAAGACGGGTTGCGGCCGAGCGGGCCGCGGCTGAACGGGCCGTTGCTGGGCGGGCTGCTGTTGGACGGGTTGCCGCTGGGCGGACTGCTGCTGGGCGGGCCGCGGGTGAAGGGGAATGGGCGCGGGGTAGGGCTGCGGCTGCTGGCTGGCACGCCGGCGCAGCTCCAGCCGGGCGACCAGCTCGGCGTCCTCGTGCAGCTCCTCCTCCGACGGCGACAGGATGACCATGAGCAGCATGGTCAGCGTGATCAGGCTGATCACGGTCATGAGCGGTACGAGGAAGTCGAGGGCGTCGGCGCCCGGCACGGCGCTGGGCTCGGGGTCGACCGTGACGAGCATCGCGTACATGCCGGTGTAGTGCATGCCCGAGACGGCCACGCCCATGACCAGCGCCGCGCCGGCGATCCAGACGGGGCGCTTGACCCGCATCGTGAACCACAGGGCCACGGTCGCGGCGATCACGGCGATCGCGACGGAGGCGGCCACCACTTTTCGGTCATAGGAGACGTGCGCGGACATGTTCATCGCGTACATGCCGAGGTAGTGCATGCTTGCCACGCCCAGGCCGGTCAGCAGGCCGCCGCCGAGCAGGGCGAGCAGCCGGCCGCCGCCGTACGAGACCAGGAACAGGCCGGTGCCGACGACCACGATGGCCACCACGGCGGAGGCGACCGTCAACGGCACGTCGTACTTGATCTGGGTGCCTTCGACCTCGAAGCCCATCATGCCGATGAAGTGCATGACCCAGATGCCGGTGCCGCCGATGGAGATGGCCGCCCCGATGAGCCACCGGATCCGCGAGGCGCCTCGCGAGGCGTGCGCCTGGGCGGTCAGCCGCAGTCCGAGCATCGACCCTATGCACGACATCACGTACGCGAGGAGCGGCGTGAGCGGGCCGTGGGTGAAATGGTTAACAGCGGACATTCAGTCAGTTTCCTTGCATTAGGGGTCACCGGATTGTGCCAGCTGGCCTGTCCGATTCACATAGATATCTCGACTATCTGTCAACCTGTAATGTCGGAACGTGAGAAGGGCTCATGGGTATCGAGAGGCCGTTCTGGCGCGCGATCGCGGTCTTCCGCGTCGCCTCGCTGCTCTACGCGGCGGTGTTGATGGCGCAGCACCGCGGCTACGCGGAGCCGCTCACGGGGTGGCTGGTGATCGGCGTCATGGGGCTGTGGACGGCGGCGGCGATCTTCGCGTACTCCGTCGAGGCGCTGCGCCGATGGCCGCTGCTCGTGCTCGATCTGCTGGTGGCCGTGGCCTGCCTGCTGGCTTCGCCGTACGTGCAGGGCGCCCAGCAGCCCGGTGAGGGCACCATGCCGGTTCCGGCCACCTGGATCGCGGGCCCGGTGCTGGCCTGGGCGGTGCACGGGGGACGGCGGCTCGGCACGGTGGCCGCGGCCGTCGTGGCGGCGGCGGACCTGTGGCTGCGGATCCACGGGCCCGACGCGCCCGTCCTGATCAACGGCGCGGTGCTGCTGTTCATGACGGGCGTGGTGGTCGGGCACGTGGCGCGGCTGGCCAAGCGGGCGGAGGAACGCATGCAACGGGCCGTCGAGATGGAGGCGGCGCAGCGCGAACGCGATCGGCTGGCGCGGGACGTGCACGACTCGGTCCTGCAGGTACTGGCGCTGGTCCGGCGCCGCGGCCAGGAGCTGGGCGGCGAGGCGGCGGAGCTGGGCCGGCTCGCCGGGGAGCAGGAATCGGCCCTGCGCTCGCTGTTCATCCGGCCCGCCTCCCCGCCTGCTGGGGTGGCGGATCTGCGGGCGTTGCTCATGCGGTACGGCTCGGCGTACGTGACGGTCTCGACCCCGGCGACGCCCCTGGCGCTGCCGGGGCCGGTGGCGGAGCAGACGGCGGCGGCCGTCGGGGCGGCGCTGGCCAACGTCCGTGCGCACTGCGGGGCCTCGGCGCGGGCGTGGGTGTTCGCCGAGTCGGGGGACGGCACGGTGACGGTCAGCGTCCGCGACGAGGGGCCGGGGATTCCGGCCGGCCGGTTGGAGGAGGCCGCGGCGGCCGGTCGCCTGGGTGTCTCCCAGTCCATCCGTGGGCGCATCGAGGGTCTTGGCGGGAAGGTCTCGATCACCAGCGTTCCGGGGGAGGGCACGGAGATCGAGCTGACGGTCCCGGCCTAGGGGAGGGTTTTCCCGGGGTGGTTCGTCACGCGGCTGTCTCGGTCCCTGTGACGGTCTGTGGGTGGCGGGGGTCCTTTGGGTGGGGTACGCCCTTCGGGGGAGCGGAAGAGGGCGGCCGTCGTGGCTGGGGTCCCAAGGGTGGGCGCCGGGGGGCCAAAGAGGGTGGCTGGGGGCTCTGTGGGGATGTCCCTTCGGGAGTGGAAGGAGACGGGTCGGCGTCGCGACCCTAGAGTGGCGGCCATGGTGCGGGTGATGGTGGTGGATGACCATCCGATGTGGCGCGACGGGGTTGCCAGGGATCTGGCCGAGGCGGGCTACGAGGTGGTCGCCGCCGTGGGTGAGGGGCGTCAGGCGCTTCGTGTGGCCGGGGCGGTGCTGCCCGAGGTGGTGGTGCTCGATCTGCGGTTGCCCGACATGTCGGGGGCGGAGGTGGCCGAAGGGCTGGCCGGGATGCCGGTGCCGCCGCGGGTGCTGGTGTTGTCGGCCAGTGCCGAGCAGGACGACGTGCTGGACGCGGTCAAGGCGGGCGCTTCTGGGTATCTGGTGAAGTCGGCGAGCCGGGAGGAGTTCCTCGACGCCGTACGGCGGACCGCGGACGGCGACGCCGTGTTCACGCCGGGTCTGGCCGGGCTCGTGCTGGGGGAGTACCGGCGGCTCGCCGCCCAGTCCGCGCCGGCCGAGGGGCCCCGGCTGACCGAGCGGGAGACCGAGGTGCTGCGGCTGGTCGCCAAGGGCCTGTCCTACCGGCAGATCGCCGACCGGCTCGTGCTCTCGCACCGGACCGTACAGAACCACGTCCAGAACACGCTTCAGAAGCTCCAGCTCCACAACCGGGTAGAACTGGTGCGATATGCGATCGAGCGGGGGCTCGACGCGGACTAAACTCGGTGGGTCGAGGCGTTGGCCTCGGCACGTCCCCATCACTCCCGGAGGTTCTGCCATGTCGATGTCCGCCCTGGGCGAGCCGTGCGTTCTGCTCAAGCTGGGCGAGATCGTCCTCAAAGGTAAGAACCGCGACATTTTCGAACGCCGCCTGGTCGACAACATCCGCGAAGCCGTCAAGGAGCTCGGCCTCAAGCTCGACGTGCGCAAGCGGCACGGCGTCATCGCGATCTTCCTGCCCGACGGCGCCACGGCCGAACAGTCCGAGACCGTGGCCAAGCGGGTCGCCGACGTGCCCGGCCTGGTCTGGATCCACTCGGCCTGGCGGGTCGCCAAGGACCCCGACGCCGTGCTCAAGGCGAGCCTGGAGCTGGTGTCCGAGCGCGAGGAGGTCAAGCGCGGCGCCTCGTTCGCGGTGCGCTCCCGCCGCCGCGACAAGCGTTTCCCGCTGCGCTCCAACGAGCTCGACCGGCTGGTCGGCGGCGCCATCAACGACGAGTACGGCCTGCCCGTCAACCTGAAGAACCCGGAGCTGACCGTCTCCATCGAGGTCGACAAGGACGAGGTGTTCGTCTTCACCGGCGGCATCCCCGGCCAGGGCGGCCTGCCGGTCGGCAGCAGCGGCCGGGCGCTGGTGCTCATGTCGGGCGGCATCGACTCGCCGGTGGCCGCCTACCGGATGATGCGCCGCGGCCTGCATGTCGACTTCCTGCACTTCTCCGGCATCCCGTTCACCACGTCCGAGTCGATCTACAAGGCGTACGCGCTGGTCAGGAAGCTCGACCGGTTCCAGGGCCGGTCGCGGCTGTGGGTGGTGCCGTTCGGCAAGGCCCAGCAGTCGATCCGCACCTCCGGCCAGGACCGGCTCGCGGTGATCGCCCAGCGCCGGCTCATGCTCAAGACGGCCGAGGAGGTCGCGCATCGCATCCGCGCCGCCGCGCTGATCACCGGTGACGCCCTCGGCCAGGTCTCCTCCCAGACGCTGACCAACATCACGGCCCAGGACCACGCGGTCGAGCTGCCGATCCTGCGCCCCCTGGTGGGCTGGGACAAGACGGAGATCATGGCCGAGGCCCGGCGCATCGGCACGCTGGAGATCTCCGAGCTGCCCGACGAGGACTGCTGCACGCTGCTGGCCCCCAAGCGGGCCGAGACGCGCGCGAAGATCGAGGACCTCAAGCAGATCGAGAAGCGGCTGGACGCCGAGGAGCTGGCCGTCCAGCTCGCCGACTCGATCCAGGAATACAAGCTCTGAGCTCGGCCTGAGGCCGGGCCGCTCGTGGGGGACCATTCCGCTGGGCGGCCCGGCCTCAGGCTTGAGAGGGCCACCCAGCCCGGCGAGGGAGCGCCGTCGTCTGGAGGAGGAGCGCCGGGAGCGTAGCGACCAGAGCGACGGGGGAAGACGGCGGCATTGGGCGACCGAGCCCGCCGCACGGAGTGCGGCAAATAAGCACGGTCAGGACGCGTCCACCCTGAACGGGTCGTGCTCGGCGAGCAGCTTGTCCAGGCGGGCCTGGTCGACGCGGGTGCTGACCCCCGACAGCTCCTGACGGTCGCGTACGACCTTGCTGAGCGTAATGGTCGAGGTGATGACGTACAGGACGCCCAGGGCGAGGAAGGCCCTGATCCACCCGGAGGCCGGGAGGTAGACCAGGGCGAGCACCACGGACGACACGGAGACCCCGAACGACAGGATGGCCTGGACGTAGTAGGCGGTGGTCTGGGTGGGTTGGATGGGCTTCGTCATGCCGACCATCATCAGGCTGGGCGACATGTCGGCACATGGGGTTACGTACTCAAGTTACTCATGAGTACGGCCGACCGGGCGCGTGGTGCCGGCCGTACTCATCCCAGGCGGATCAGACCGTCAGCGCGGCGGCGGCGGTCTTGCCGAGCAGCGGCGGGAAGTCCCGCATGACCTGGGCCAGCTCGCCCAGATCGGTGTCGACCAGCGCCTGCGGCCCGTCGACGATCGCCTGCTCGGGATGCGGGTGCACGTCGATGATGACGCCGTCGGCGCCCACGGCGATCGCCGCGCGCGTCAGCGGCAGCACCAGGCCACGCTGGCCGCCCGAGTGCGACGGGTCGACGATCACCGGCAGGTGCGACAGCCGCTGCGCCACCGGCACGGCCGAGACGTCGAGGGTGTTGCGCGTGGCGGTCTCGAACGTCCGGATACCGCGCTCACACAGCACGATGTCGAGGTTGCCGCGCTGGGCGATGTACTCGGCGGCCATCAGCCACTCCTCGATCGTCGAGCTCATGCCGCGCTTGAGCATGACCGGCCGGCCCGCCGCGCCGACCGCCTGCAGCAGCGCGAAGTTCTGCGCGTTGCGGGTGCCGACCTGCAGCATGTCCGCGTACGAGGCGACCAGGGCGACGTCCTGCGCGTCGACCACCTCGGTGACGATCGGCAACCCCGTCTCCTCGCGCACGTCGGCGAGGATGCGCAGGCCCTGCTCGCCCAGCCCCTGGAAGGCGTACGGCGAGGTGCGGGGCTTGAAGGCGCCGCCGCGCAGCAGGGTCGCGCCCGCCGCCATGGCCATCCTGGCCGCCTCCAGCGTCTGCTGGGGCGTCTCCACCGCGCACGGCCCCGCGATCAGCGTCACGGTGCCGGGGCCGATCGGCACGCCGCCCACATGGACCGTGGAGCGTTCGGGATGGTTCTCCCTGCTCACCAGCTTGTACGGGGTGCTCACCCGCATCACGTCACGCACCCCCGGCATGCCCCGCAGGCTCGCCTCGTCGAGCTGGGTCACATCGCCCACCAGCCCGACGATCGTGCGCCGTACACCCCTGCTCACGAACGCCTCTACCCCGGCCGCCTGGACGACCGCGACGATCGACGCGATGTCATCCCCGGTTGCCTCCTGGCCCATCACGATCACCATCTGCTGCTCCTTTGATCAAGCACGGAAAAAGCCCTGGAAACGCCGAAAGGCCCCGGGTCCATGTGGACCCGGGGCCTTTCGTTCGCCTGTCTGCTAGCGCAGCGTCAGGTGGCGAACGGACACGGGTCCGTCGCCATACCAAAACACGAACGCTTTACGCATAGTCGCCATCGTAGCGCACCGCACCCGGGCGCGAGGCAGACACAGGCCGATGGCAGGATGGCCCAAGACCACGGAAACCGGCGAGGGGAGTGTACGTGGAGGAATCGCGGCTGCCTCCGGGCCAGTACGTCCCGCGCGGCCGGCCGGTGATCCACTACGGCAGGGTGCCGCAGTTCCGGCCCGAGAGCTGGGACTTCCGCGTCTTCGGAGCCACCGCCTCGGGCGAGGAACACCGCTTCACCTGGCCGGAGTTCGAGAGCCTGCCCCGCACCGGCGTCATCGCGGATTTCCACTGCGTCACCAAGTTCTCGATCATGGGCAACGAGTGGCGGGGCGTCAGCCCGGCGACGATCGTCGCGGCGGCCCCGCCCGACCCGGGCGTGCGGCACGTGATGATCTGGGCCGAGTACGGCTACAGCGCCAATCTCCGGATGTCCGACTTCACCGCCTCGGACACGCTGTTCGCCATGGAGCTGGACGACAAGCCGATCAGCGCCGAGCGGGGCTTCCCCGTACGCGCCGTCGTGCCCCATCTGTACGCCTGGAAAAGCGTCAAATGGGTGCGGGCCATCGAGTATCTCCTCGAAGATCGCCGAGGCTTCTGGGAGGAACGCGGCTACCACAACGTGGCCGATCCCTGGCGCGAGCAACGCTACTCCTACCAGGAAGAACCCGGCGAGGGCCCTCCGTAGGGTTTCCGCCCGAACACGGTCCGTTGTTGGCTACGGTTGCCCGCATGTCGACCACCGCGTACGTGGTGCTGTCCTGCCTGACCTTCGTCCTCGGCTACGTCGTCGCCCTGGTGCCGCGGGGACGCCGGGAGCCGCGCGAGCCGTCCGATCCGGCCGGGCCGCCCCCGGGCGACTGGAGGGACGAGGCGACGTACACGGCGCTGCACATCGCGGCCCTGGCGGCCCCCTCGCTGCGCGCCGGGCTGAACCGCGACTCGGCCCGCAAGGCCGTACGCCATCTGCACGCCCTGCTCGGCACCTACGCCGTCGCGATCACCTCGACCGAGGCGGCGCTGGCCTGGGACGGCCCGTGCACCGACGAGGTGCTCACCTACGCCCGCACCGCGCTGGCGTCCGGGCGGCCGCAGGTGTTCGCCGGGGAGCCGTACGGCGCGGTCGTGGTGCCGCTGCTCGTCGACGGCAAGCTCGTCGGCACGCTGGCGGCCTTCGACCAGGAGGTGAGCGCGGCGCTGGTGCGTACCGTCACCGAGGTCGGCCGGTGGGTGTCGGGCCAGCTGGAGCTGGCCGAGCTCGACACCTCGCGGCGGCGCGCGCTGGAGGCGGAGATGCGCGCCCTGCGGGCGCAGATCTCGCCGCACTTCATCTACAACGCGCTGACCACGATCGCCTCCTTCGTCCGCACCGATCCGGCGCGGGCCCGGGAGCTGCTGCTGGACTTCGCCGACTTCGCCCGGTACGCGCTGCGCCGGGCGCACGACTTCACCACCCTGGCCGACGAACTGACCTGCGTCGACCGCTACCTGCTGCTGGAGCGGGCGCGCTTCGGCGACAGGCTGCGCTTCAGCGTGCAGGTGGCGCCGGAGGTGCTGCCGGTGCCGGTGCCGTTCCTGTGCCTGCAACCGCTGGTGGAGAACGCGATCAAGCACGGCATGGGCAGCCGCGGCGGCGTCGGGCAGGTCCGCGTGGTGGCCCGCGACGCCGGGCCGGAGGCGCACATCACGGTCGAGGACGACGGCACCGGCATGGATCCGGAGCACGTCAGGCGGGTGCTTGACGACGACCCGAGGCGCGAGGGCAACGGCATCGGCCTGGCCAACGTGGACGTGCGGATGCGCCAGATCTACGGCGACGGCTACGGGCTGGTGGTGGAGACGGCGCTGGGTTCGGGCACCACCGTGCGGCTGCGCGTGCCCAAGACGCGCCTCAGCTCTCTGTAGTCAATTATTCGCGCTGCGTGCGCAAGTGGGTTGTGACCTCAGCGTTATTAAGGCAGCGTGGTGGTCATGCTGCGCGTGCTGGCCGTCGACGATGAGGTGCCCGCTTTGGAAGAACTGGCCTACTTGCTGCGCAAGGATGCCAGAGTGGAACGGGTCACGACCGCGAGCGACGGCGTCGCGGCCCTGCAGGAGATGGTCCAGATGATCGGGACCGGCGAGCGGCTCGACGGGGTGTTCCTCGACATCCGGATGCCCGGCATCGACGGGCTCGACCTGGCCAAGCTCGTCGGCGGATTCCCCAGCCCGCCCAGGCTGGTGTTCGTCACGGCGCACGAGGACTGCGCGGTGCGGGCGTTCGAGCTGGAGGCCGTCGACTACCTGCTGAAACCGGTCCGGGCCGAGCGGCTGGCCGAGGCGGTGCGCAGGCTGGAGGTGGCCGTGGCGCCGCCCGCCGAGCCGGCCCTCGACGACGTGATCCCGGTTGAGCTGAGCGGGATCACCAGGTTCGTCCCGCAGCAGGCGGTCTGGTACGCCGAGGCGAAGGGCGACTACGTACGCCTGCACACGGTCGACGGCAGCTACCTCGTACGCATGTCCCTGGCGGCGCTGGAGCGGCGCTGGGCCGACGCCGGGTTCATCCGGGTGCACCGCAGCACTCTCGTCTCCGCCAGGCACGTGAGCGAGCTCAGGTTCGAGGGCGGCAGGGTGATGCTGACCGTCGGCACCCAGACGCTCCAGGTGAGCAGGCGGCACAGCCGCCAGGTGCGCGAGCAGCTGGTCCGCCAGCATCGCGGCGCCATTTCCTGACCCGTCGCCGACCCGTTGTGCCGCCCGTTTCCCGGGTGGGGTGGGCGTGAACGCGGGGAGTGTGAACGGCCGCCCGCGCGGTTCGGCGCGCCGGGCGATTTCTCCGTGATGGTGGCGAGTTCCCTGGTCACACTGGGTCGGGTGGCTCTGTGGCGTCCGGACGGCCGTCGTGTCCGGGATCGCGGGGCCGCGGAAGTGACCGCTCGTCGTGCGGGAACCGCCGTTCGTCGTACCCGTACGCTCCGTATGGCGATGACTACAGACCGTTCGACGAGCTGTCCGTAAACGGGGGTTCGCCCGCAAGATCGCGACCGTAGTGTTTGCGCATCGGAAGCCACCCGGCGCATCGGGGGGGACGAGCCGAATGGCTCGCTGATTAGTCTGATGCGTCGGATCCTCCGGTGACCGCGCAGGTCACCACGGCTGTCGGGCCCTCTACCGGGGGGCAGGGCCCGCCTGCCGAGCACGTGTGGGACGCCCGCTGTGGCCGCGGAAAGGACCGCGATCCGGCTTACGGGGGTGGCCGGATCGCGAGAGCGGGCGTCCCGACACGTGCGTCAAGGCCCGACTCAACCGAGCAGGCCGGAGATCACGGCTCGTCGCGGAGCTTCTTGAGGGTGGCGATGTCCTCGCGGTGCTTGTCGGCCTTCCCCGGCGTCTCGATGCAGATCGGGACGCCCGCCACGGCCGGGTGCCGCATCAGGTCGGCGAACGGCTGGGCGCCGATGTGCCCCGCGCCGATGTTCTCGTGGCGGTCCTTCTTCGAGCCGCACACGTCCTTGGAGTCGTTGGCGTGGATCAGCTTCAGCCGCCCCGGCGCGATCGCGTGCAGCGCGTCGAACGTCTCCTTGACCCCGCTCGCCGCGACCAGGTCGTGCCCGGCCGAGAACGCGTGGCAGGTGTCGAGGCAGATGTTGGCCCGCGGGTGCCAGTCGAGCGCCGCCAGGTAGGGCTCCAGATCCTGCACCGTGGCGCAGAGCATCGCCCCCTGGCCCGCCATCGGCTCCAGCAGCAGGTCGGGGCCGCCCTCGGGGATCTCGTCGAGCAGCGGCAACAGGTGCTCGCGCAGCTGGCGCATCGCGTCGTCGCGTGGCTGCGTCACCGCCGAGCCCGTGTGCACCACGACTCCCTTGGCGCCGACCTCGGCGCCGCGGCGCAGCGTGTAGCGGACGAGCGCGATGGTGCCGGCCACCGTCTCGGGGTTGGGCGAGCCGAAGTTGGCCAGGTAGGGCACATGCACGAAGGTATCGACACCCGACGCGGCCAGCGCGGCGTCCTGTTCGGGCTTGCCCGGCGTGAGCGCCCAGGCGCGCGGGTTGGTGACGAACACCTGGATCATCTCGGCGCCGATCTCGGCCATGTACGCGAGACCGCCCGTCGCCAGGCCGCCCGCGACGGAGACGTGCCCGCCGATGAGAGAGGTTGGGGTCATGATGGCTACCAGTTTAGGCGGGTGGCGGAGCGGGCCGGCCGAGTGGGATATGCGGCGAGCTTGGAGCATGACACGAAAAGTCCTAGCCAACCGCTGGGCCACTTGAGAGTTCTTGCGGATGGACCGGGCACCAGGCGGGTGTGTGTACTGCTGCTATGCCCAACACGCTCACCGGTCTGGCCGGGTTCAACGCCCGGGAGGACATCGAGGCGGAGCTGCTCGCCTGCTGCGCCTCCCGCGCCTTCGCCAGGTCCGTCGCGGCCCGGCGCCCCTACAGTGACCCGGACCGGCTCGCCGACGCCGCGGACGCGGCCGTGCGCGGCCTGGCCTGGCCCGACGTACTCGAAGCGCTCAGCGCCCACCCCAGGATCGGGGAGCGCGCCCAGAGCGCCTGGTCCAGGCAGGAGCAGTCGGGCGTGGCGGACGACACGCGCGCCGAGCTGGCCGAGGGCAACCGGGCGTACGAGGACCGTTTCGGCCACGTCTACCTGATCTGCGCCACCGGCCTGACAGGCGCGGAGATGCTGGCCAGGCTGCGCGAACGCCTGCTCCACGACGAGGAGACCGAACGCGCCACCGTTCGCGACGAGCTGGCCAAGATCACCAGGCTGCGGCTGGTCAAGCTGCTGGAGGGGTCCTGATGAGCTTCTCCACGCACGTCCTGAACGCCGTCACCGGCCGCCCCGCCGCCGGAGTGGCCGTACGGCTGGAGTACGAGGGCGAGGTCGTGGCCGACGGCCGCACCGACGCCGACGGCCGGATCAAGGGCTGGAACCCCGGCGCCGGCGTCCACCGGGTGGTCTTCGACACCGGCGCGTACCTGGCCGACACGTTCTACCCCGAGGTCGTCATCACCTTCACCGTGACGGACCCGGCCGCGCACTATCACGTGCCGCTGCTGCTCAGCCCGTTCGCCTACTCCACCTACCGAGGGAGCTAGAACGTGCCCGACGTCATCCTGGGCCCCAACCGCTACGGCAAGGCGGAGACCAGGCTCGTCCGCGTCGTCCGGGAGGGCGACGTCCACCACCTCAAGGACCTGAGCGTCAGCTCCTCGCTCTCCGGCGACATGGAGGCCGTCCACCTGACCGGCGACAACGCCACCGTGCTGCCGACCGACTCGCAGAAGAACACCGTCTACGCCTTCGCCAAGAAGCACGGCGTCGACCAGATCGAGGAGTTCGCGCTGCTGCTGGCCAGGCACTACGTCGCGGCACAGCCGTCGATCCACCACGCCAGGGTGGAGATCGAGGAGTACGCCTGGGAGCGGATCGGCGGCGACCGGCCGCACTCGTTCGCGCGCAAGGGTGGCGAGGTGCGCACCTGCGTCGTCCACCATGACCGGGACGGCCGCACCACCGTGGTCTCCGGGCTGAAGGACCTGGTCGTGCTCAACTCGACGGGCTCGGAGTTCCACGGCTACATCCAGGACGAGTACACCACGCTGCCGCCGACCACCGACCGGGTCCTCGCCACCGCCGTCGCCGCCCGGTGGCGCCACGCTTCAGAAGGGTCCGCGTACGGCAAGTCGTACGAGGAGGTACGGCGCTGCCTGCTCGAGGCGTTCGCCGACACGCACAGCCTGTCCCTGCAGCAGACGCTGTACGCGATGGGAAAACGGGTACTGGACACCCGAGGCGAGGTCTGCGAGATCAGGTTCGCGATGCCGAACAAGCACCACTTCCTGGTGGACCTCTCGCCGTTCGGCCTGGACAACGACAACGAGGTCTACTTCGCGGCCGACCGCCCCTATGGCCTGATCGAGGGCGGCGTACTGCGCGAGGACGCCCCTGACGCCGCATTCGCCTGGGAGTAGAACGATGGAATTCCTGCGCCCCACGACATGGGACGAGGCGCTGACCGCCAAGGCGGACCGGCCCGGGGCCGTGCCCATCCAAGGCGGCACCGACGTGATGGTCGAGATCAACTTCGACGTGCGACGGCCGGAGGCGCTGCTGGACCTCACCCGCGTGCCCGAACTGCGTACCTGGTCCCTGGAGGACGGCCGCTACCGGGTAGGGGCCGCCGTGCCGTACACCACGATCATCGAGGAGCTCGGCGGCCCGCTGCCGGGACTCGCGCAGGCGTCCCGGACGGTCGGCTCGCCGCAGATCCGCAACCGCGGCTCGGTCGGCGGGAACCTCGGCGCGGCCTCGCCCGCCGGGGACAGCCACCCGCCGCTGCTCGCCGCCGGAGCGGTGATCGAGGTGGAGTCGCGCGACGGCGGCGTCAGGATGATCCCCGCGCACGAGTTCTACCTGGGCGTCAAGCGGTCCGCGCTGCGGCCGGACGAGCTGATCAGGGCCGTCCACCTCGAACCCGCCACCGGCCCCCAATACTTCTCCAAGGTCGGCACCCGCAACGCCATGGTCATCGCGGTGTGCTCGTTCGCGGTCGCGCTGCATCCGGGGGAGAGGCGGGTCGGCACCGGCCTCGGATCGGCCGCGCCCACGCCGCGCAGGGCGCTGGAGGCCGAGGAGTTCCTGCGCCGCGAACTCGACTGGAACGCCCGGCTCGACCCCGCCGTGCTGAAGCGGTTCGGCGAGCTGTGCGCCCGGGCCGCCTCGCCGATCGACGACGTGCGCGGCACCGCCGACTACCGCAGGCACGCCATCGGCGTGATGGCCCGCCGCACGCTGACCTGGGCCTGGAACGACTACCGAGGAAGGAGGGCCGCCTGATGCGCGTCACCTTCACCGTCAACGGCCGCGAGGAGTGCGCCGACGACGTGTGGGAAGGCGAGAGCCTCCTGTACGTGCTGCGCGAACGGGTCGGCCTGCCCGGCTCCAAGAACGCCTGCGAGCAGGGCGAATGCGGGTCGTGCACGGTCTACCTCGACGGTACGCCGGTCTGCGCCTGCCTGGTCGCCGCCGGGCAGGCCGAGGGCCGCCACGTGCGTACCGTCGAGGGCCTGGCCGACGGCGACCGGCTCGACCCCGTGCAGGAAGCGTTCGTCGAGAGCGGCGCGGTGCAGTGCGGCTTCTGCACGCCCGGTCTGATCGTGCAGACGCACGACCTGCTCGAACGCGTCGACCGTCCGTCCGACGCGGAGATCCGCGAGGCCCTCGCGGGGAACCTGTGCCGCTGCACCGGCTACGAGAAGATCCTGGACGCGGTACGGCTGGCGGCCGAGCGAAAGGCGGCGACCAGATGACGCCCGGCTCTGTGCAGATCGACAACGTCTACATCGCGCCTGTTGCCGGGCCGGAGGTCGAGTCCGGATATATCCGTATCGAGGGGGATCTAATCACCGGCCTCGGCCCCATGACCGAGGCGCCCGCCACCCCGCCGGCCACCCGGATCGACGGCACCGGCTGCCTGGCCACGCCCGGCCTGGTCAACACCCACCACCACCTCTACCAGTGGGCCTCGCAGGGCCTGGCCCAGGACGCGACCCTGTTCGAGTGGCTGGTGGCCCTCTACCCCGTGTGGGCCGCCATGGACGCCGAGGTCGTCAGGGGCGCGGCCGGCGCGGGACTCGGCCACCTGGCCCTGTCCGGCTGCACCACCTCCAGCGACCACCACTACGTCTTCCCCAAGGGCCGCGGCGACCTGCTCGCCGCCGAGATCGAGGCGGCACGCGAGCTGGGCATCCGCTTCCACCCGGCGCGCGGCTCCATGGACAGGGGCGAATCGCAGGGCGGCCTGCCCCCGGACGTCGTCGTCGAGCGGCTCGACGAGATCCTCGCCGCCACCGCCGAGGCCGTCGACGTCTACCACGACCCGTCGTTCTCCTCGAAGCTGCGGATCGCGGTGGCGCCCTGCTCGCCGTTCTCGGTAAGCAGTGAGCTGATGACCGAGGCCGCCGCCCTCGCCAGGGACCGGGGAGTCCGCCTGCACACCCACCTGGCCGAGACGCTGGACGAGGAGGAGCACTGCCGCGCGCAGTTCGGCATGCGGCCCGTCGAGTACATGGACAAGCTCGGCTGGCTCGGTCCCGACGTCTGGTTCGCGCACGCGGTGCACCTCAGCGACTCCGACATCGGCAAGCTCGCCGCCACCGGCACCGGCTCCGCGCACTGTCCCTCGTCGAACGGCCGGCTCGGCGCCGGGATCGCCAGGGTGTCGGAGATGCTGCGCCGCGGCGCGAACGTCGGTCTCGGCGTGGACGGCAGCGCCTCCTCGGAGCTGACCACGCTGTCCGGCGAGATGCGGCAGGCACTGCTGTTCCAGCGGGCCGTGTACGGTCCCGGCGCGCTGACCGCCCGGCAGGCACTCGAACTCGCCACGCTCGGCGGGGCCCGCAACCTCGGCCGTGAGGGCGAACTGGGCACGCTGGAGGCGGGCAAGCTCGCGGACATCGCGCTGTGGCGGGTGGACGGGCCGTTCGCCTCGGCGGTGACCGACCCGGTCTGCCGCCTGGTCTTCGCCACCCGCCAGCCGCCGCTGGCCCGGCTGCTGGTCGGCGGCGAGACGGTCGTCGAGGACGACGAGCTCAGGACCGTCGCCCATGACGCCGTCGGCCGCGCGGGCGTTGAGGCCCACCGCCGCCTGAGCCGGCTGGCCGAGAAGCATGGCATCACCGCCGCCAAGGAGATCCACCGGTAACCACGCCCGTCTGTCGTGAATCACGCACCGGACGCCAGTTCGAGGCGCCGTCCGCCGGGATGTGATGATGAATCGTCGCGTCTCCCCGGAGGCGGGGCCGTTCGCCGTTCGTCACCGTGTGGGAGTTCGTAGTGGTTGAGCATGTGCTCGTTGCCCCCGACAAGTTCAAGGGGTCGCTGACCGCCGCCGAGGTGGCGGCCCATGTGTCGGCGGGGCTGGGCGTCCCGGCGATAGAGCTGCCTGTGGCCGACGGGGGAGACGGCACCGTGGACGCGGTCGTGGCCTGCGGCTTCACGCGCGTCTCCCGCCAGGTCACCGGGCCCACGGGCGAGCCCGTCAAGGCTTCGTACGCGCGGCGTGGGGACACGGCCGTCGTCGAGCTGGCCGAGGCGTCCGGCTTGCGCCGTCTCCCCGGCGGGCTCGAGCCGCTCACCGCCACCAGCTACGGCACCGGCGAGCTCGTCGCCGACGCGATCCGCCAGGGCGCCAAGCGCATCGTGCTGGGCCTGGGCGGCAGCGCCTGCACCGACGGGGGCGCGGGCATGGCGCAGGCGCTCGGCGCCCGCTTCCTCGACGCTCAGGGCGACGAGCTCGAGTACGGCGGAGCCGCCCTGGGCGGGCTCGACCGCATCGACATCTCCGGTTTCACGGATATGTCGGGCATCGAGGTGGTGGTGGCCAGCGACGTCGACAACCCGCTCCTCGGCCCGCACGGCGCCGCGGCGGTCTACGGTCCGCAGAAGGGCGCGACCCCGGAGGACGTGCCGGTCCTGGACCGGGCGCTCGGCCGCCTCGCCGCCGTCGCCACGCGCACGCATGGTCTCGCGGGCGCCGTCGAGCACGACGACGTACCCCGCCCGATGGGCGTCGCCGGGGCTCCGGGCGCGGGGGCCGCCGGTGGCGTGGGGTTCGCCGCGCTGGCGTTCCTGCACGCCGAGGTTCAGCCGGGCATCGACTACCTGCTCGACCTGCTCGGGTTCGGTGAGCACGTCAAGGGGGCCCGGCTGGTGATCACCGGTGAGGGCTCGCTGGACGAGCAGTCGCTGCGCGGCAAGGCCCCTGTCGGCGTCGCCCAGGCGGCTGCCCGGGCGGGCGTTCCGGTGGTCGCCGTGTGCGGTCGCCGTACCCTGTCCGACGCCGAGCTCCGGGCAGCCGGTATCGAGGCCGCCTACGCCCTCACCGACCTGGAGCCCGACCCGGCCCGCTGCATGGCCGACGCCGCCGCGCTCCTCGAACGCCTGGCCGCCAAGCTCGCCGCCGACCGCCTCTGACCGGAGTTGATATGAGCGGCTATGACCTCGTGATTCGATCGCGCAGGACCGTCACGCCCGACGGCGAGCGGGCCGTCTCGGTGGCCGTCCGCGACGGCCTGATCGCCGCCATCGGCGCGTACGGTGACGCCATCGAGGCGGCCGAGGACATCGACCTGCGTGACCTCGCGCTGCTGCCCGGCCTGGTCGACACCCACGTGCACGTCAACGAGCCGGGCCGTACGCACTGGGAGGGGTTCGCCTCGGCCACCAGGGCGGCCGCCGCCGGCGGGGTCACCACGATCGTGGACATGCCGCTCAACTCGCTCCCGCCCACCGTCACCGTGGACGCCCTCGACGCCAAGCTGCGCGCCGCCGACGGGCAGTGCCACGTGGACGTCGGCTTCTGGGGCGGCGCGATCCCCGGCAACGTCAAGGACCTACGCCCGCTGCACGACCGTGGTGTCTACGGTTTCAAGTGCTTCCTGTCGCCGTCGGGTGTGGAGGAGTTCCCGCCGCTCAGCCCTTCAGAGGTACGCGCGGCGCTCACGGAGCTCGCCGGGTTCGACGGCCTCATGGTCGTACACGCCGAGGACCCGGCGCTGCTGGCCGAGCCGGCGGGTCCGACGTACCGCGAGTTCGTGGACTCCCGGCCGGGCGCGGCCGAGCGCAGCGCGGTCGAGCAGGTGATCCGGCTGGCCAGGGAGACCGGCGCCCGGGTGCACATCCTGCACGTCTCCAGCGCCGACTGCCTGGAGCCGCTGGCCGCCGCCCAGGCCGAGGGAGTACGCGTCACCGCCGAGACCTGTCCCCACTACCTGACCCTGGCCGCCGAACAGGTGCCCGAGGGCGAGACCGCCTACAAGTGCTGCCCGCCGATCCGCTCCGCCGCCAACCGCGACCGGCTCTGGGACGGGCTGGCCGGCGGCGTGCTGAGCTGCGTCGTCTCCGACCACTCGCCCGCACCGGCCGACCTCAAGGTGCCCTCGTTCGCGGCGGCCTGGGGCGGCATCGCCTCGCTCCAGCTCGGCCTGCCGGCCGTATGGACCGAGGCGTCGCGCCGCGGTCACGGGCTGGCCGACGTGGTGCGCTGGATGTCCACCCAACCAGCAGCAATGGCCCATATTTCCGGAAAAGGCGCGATAAAGGTTGGCAACGACGCTGATCTGGTGGCTTTCGATGCCACAGCCGTCAACCCGGTCGACGCGGCCCGGCTCCACCACAAGAACCCGGTGACCCCCTACCACGGCCACCTCCTCAAGGGCGCCGTCCTTACCACCTGGCTCCGTGGCCGGCCCACTGACGGCGTACCGCACGGAGCCTTCCTGTTGGGAGAGCAGTAGATGCCCGGCTTCACCGACCTGCCCGACCTCGCGCTGCGGACCCTCGGCGGCTCGGTGGTCGCCGCCAGCGACGAGTCCTTCGCCGAGAAGGAGAGCCTGATCCGGCCGGGACGCCCCGGCTTCCAGGCGGAGACGTTCGGCAACAAGGGTCAGGTCTACGACGGCTGGGAGACCCGGCGCCGGCGCGAGCCCGGCCACGACTGGGCGATCGTCCGGCTCGGCCTGCCGGGGGTCGTCCGCGGCGTGGTGATCGACACGGCCTGGTTCAAGGGCAACTACCCGCCCCACGCCTCGGTCCAGGCCGCGGCCGTGGACGGCTACCCGTCGCCCGCCGAGCTCGCCGACGCTGACTGGGTGGAGATCGTGCCCAGGAGCGATCTCAAGGGCGACGCCGAGCACGCTTTCGAGGTGACCGACGACTCCCGTTACACGCACGTCCGGCTGAACATGTATCCCGACGGCGGAATCGCCCGGCTGCGCGTCCACGGTGAGGTACAGCCGGATCTGTCCCTCTACGACGGGCTCAGCCTCGACCTGGCCGCCCTGGCGAACGGGGGGCGGGTCATCGCCTGCTCCAACGAGTTCTACTCGGCGCCAGACAACGTCCTGGCCCCCGGGCTGGCCCGCCACCAGGCGGAGGGCTGGGAGACCGCGCGGCGGCGCGAGGCCGGAAACGAGTGGCTGGTCATCAGGCTCGCCGCGCGCGGCGTCATCCGGCTGGCCGAGATCGACACCACGAACCTGCTGTTCAACGCCCCCGGCTGGGTGTCGCTGACCGGTTACGACGGTGACCGTGAGGTCGAGTTGCTGGCCAGGACGCGGCTGCAGCCCGACACCCCGCACCGGTTCCGCCTGGAGCACGCCGAGCCGGTCACGCGGGTGCGCGTCGACATCTATCCCGATGGGGGGCTGGCAAGGGTCCGGCTGTACGGCAACCTCGCCTGACGGCCCTCGCCTGGCCGCCGCCCGGCCGCCGGGTCACTGCCAGACGACGACTGCCGGGTTACTGCCAGAGGACCACCGTCGAGGCGGGTGGCCGCTCGCTGTTGCCCGCCGGGCGCTGGAATCGTACGACTCCATCGTTGGAGAGCTTGCGGATCTGCACCTTGAAGCCGAGACCCACTAACTCGTTCCTGGCGTCGCTGACGTTCTTGCCCACCACCGACGGAACGAGCTGGAACTCCTGGTCGTCACGCGCCTCGTTGTCCTCATTGTCACCGCCGAACCAGTCCCAGAAGTCGGTCTGGCACCGGGACACCGTGATCATGGCCTGCGCGCCCTTGTCGACCTCGGCCTTGGCCTTGGGCGCCTGCGCGATCACCGTGCACGGCTCGGCCCTGTCGTCGACCTCGTTGACCTGCACCTGGAAGCCCTGGGTGCCGAGGTAGTTGGCCGCCTCGTCCTTGGGCATGCCGCTGACGTCGGGCATTACGAGCCCCGCGCTGACGTAGAGGTTGACCTTCGAGTTCTCCCTGACCTTCTCGCCCACGTCGGGCGAGGTGCGGATCACCTTGCCGCGGGCGATCTCCTGGTTGGCCTGCCGGCTGACGCGGTTGACGTCGAGCCCGGCCTTGCCGATCGCGGTGCGGGCCTCGGGCTCGGTCATGCCCTCGACGTTGGGCACCAGCACCCGCTTCGGGCCCAGCGAGGGGACCAGCGTGAGGGCCGCGCCCCGCTCGACCTCGACGTTGCGCCCCGGGTCGGTTCGCAGCACGAGGCCCTCGGCGACCTTCTCGTCGTGCTGGCCGGGGGCCGTCTTCACCTGGAAGCCCTGGCCGGCGGCGGCTCTCTGGGCGACCGCCAGGTCCTTGCCGACCAGGTCGGGCACCGGCACGTACGTGGTCTGCGAGAAATACCAGCCCGTCAGCGCGACCGCCACCACCATGACCGCGGCGAGCGCGACCAGGAACCAGTTGGGCTTGAAACCGGCGCGCCGCGCGGGCAGCTCCTCGCGCGGCTGGATCATCGTGTGGTTCGGCACCACCTGCGTCATCGCGTGCGGCGCGGTGGCGGGGCCGGCACTCGGCATCGAGTAGGGCATGGAGCGCACGCCGGACGCCCCCGCGTGCATGGGTGGCGTCGTCGTACGGGGCAGCATGCGGTGCGCGTCCACGGCCGCCACCAGCATCGCGGTCGCGTCGGCGGGACGGTCGTCGGGGGAACGGGCCGTGGCGTGCGTCACCAGCGTGTCGATCAGCGGCGGCACCTCCGGCACCACGGAGGACGGCGGTGGCACGGTGTCGTGGACGTGCCGGTAGGCCACCGACATCGGCGTCTCGCCGTCGTAGGGCTGCTCGCCGGTCACCAGCTCGAACAGCATGATGCCCGCCGCGTAGACGTCGCTGCGCACGTCGGCACCGCCGGTCATGACCTGCTCGGGCGACATGTAGCCGATCGTGCCGATCATCACGCCGGTGCGGGTCTGGTTGGTCGCCTCGATCGCCCGGGCCAGGCCGAAGTCCACCACCTTGACCCGGCCGTCGTCGGTGAGCAGGACGTTCTCGGGTTTGACGTCGCGGTGCACCATGCCGGCCTGATGGGCCGCGCCCAAGGCCGCGAGCACCGGTATCATGATCTCCAGCGCCTCGCGGGCGGGCAGCCTGCCCCGGTCGCGCAGGGTGTCGCGGAGCGTCTTGCCGGGGACGTACTCCATCGACAGATAGACCACGTCACCGTCGGTGCCTTGGTCGAAGACGTGCACCACGTTGGGGTGCGAGAGGCTGGCCACGGACTTGGCCTCGCCGATGAACCGCCGCACGAACGCCGGGTCCTCGGCGAGCGAGCGATGCATGACCTTCAGCGCGACCGTGCGGTCAAGCCGGACGTCGAGCGCCAGGTAGACGGTCGCCATACCGCCTCGCGCGATCCGGGACTCGATGCGGTAACGCCCATCGAGCAGCCGTCCGACGAGAGGGTCCGCTGTCGTCGTGTCCACCCCGCTGAGTTTACGGGCGTTTTGCCACTGGCAAGGCCTGACCATCCGAAACCGATGCCGAGCCGTGCTCGTTGGAACGCGCCTATCTGGAACATAACCGGACATATCCTGTCTCGCCGGTTCCGCGTGGCGTCGAGTGGCTACGGGCCCGTCCGGCGGCCTCCGAGTGGCTACGGGCCCGTCCGCAGCATTCGCGTGGCTACGGGCAAGTCAGGGGCCTTCGCGTGGCTACGGGCAAGTCAGGGGCCTTCGCGTGGCTACGGGCCCGTTGAGGGCCTTCGCGTAGCTATGGGCCCGTTGGGGAGGAGGCCTCCGCGTAGCGGCGGCGGGGGATGCGGCCCGCCTGGTGGGCGAGCCGGCCCGCCTGGACGGCCGCTCTCATGGCCGTCGCCATCAGCTCCGGCCGCTGCGCCCTGGTGACGGCCGTGGCCAGGAGTACGGCATCGCAGCCCAGCTCCATCGCCAGGGCGGCGTCGCTGGCCGTACCGATGCCCGCGTCGAGGATCACCGGCACCGAGGCCGCCTCCACGATGAGCTCGATGTTGTGCGGGTTGCGGATGCCGAGGCCGGAGCCGATCGGCGCGCCGAGCGGCATCACCGCGGCACATCCGGCCAGCTCCAGGCGACGCGCCAGCGCCGGGTCGTCCCCGATGTACGGCAGCACCACGAACCCGTCGGCCACCAGCCGTTCGGCCGCGTCGAACGTCTCGATCGGGTCCGGCAGCAGCGTCCGCTCGTCGGCGATGACCTCGAGCTTGACCCAGTTCGTGCCGAGCGCCTCCCTGGCCAGCCGGGCGGTCAGCACGGCGTCGCCCGCGGTGAAGCAGCCGGCGGTGTTGGGCAGGACCTTGATGCCGCGTTCGCGCAGTACGTCGAGCACCGAGCCGGGCGCACTGGGGTCGAGCCGCCGCATGGCGACGGTCGTCAGCTCGGTGCCGGACGCGACCAGCGCCTGGTCGAGCACCTCCAGCGACGGGGCACCGCCGGTGCCCATGATGAGCCGGGAGGAGAACTTCTCTCCGGCTATGAGCAGATCATCCACCTTGCACCGCCGTCAGCACTTCCATCCGGTCGCTGTCGCCGAGCGCCGTCGTCTCCCAGGCGCTCCGCGTCACCACCTCGTCGTTCACGGCCACGGCCACGCCGGTCGTCGCCGTGGTGAGCGTGAGTACGGCCTGCGCCACGGTGGTGCCGTCGGGCACCTCGTGCGGGGCCCCATTGATGATCACATTCATGAAATATCCCGATACCTCAGCGGCGAGCACAGCTCCGCGAGCTCGCTCTCCTCGCCCAGCAGAATGGCCGCCGTGAGCGGAGCCAGCAGCACCCCGCCCCGGTGATGCCCAGTGGCCAGCACCAGCCCCGGCGTCCCGCTGGGCCCGATGAGCGGAACGTTGTCCGGTGTGCCCGGCCGCAGCCCCGCCACCACGTCGGCGATCTCCAGCTCGGTGACGCCCGGCACCAGCTCGTGGGCGTCCCGCAGCAGCTCGTACAGTCCGCCCGCCGTCACCCTCGTGTCGAACCCCAGCTCCTCCTGGGTCGCCCCGACCACCAGCTCACCGTCACCCCTTGGCACCAGGTACACGGATTTCCCGTGGACCGTCCCGCGTACGCACCTGCCGAGCAGGGGCTGAGGGGAGCGCAGCCGCATGATCTGCCCCTTGACCGGTCGCACCGGGACATCGACCAGCCCGGCGCTCCACGCCCCGGCCGCCAGTACGACCCGCTCGCCCCGGATCTCATGGGGGATGTCCACCTGCGGGCGGCCCTTGTCCAGGGTGGCCGTCCCGTCTGGGGGTGTGAGGCGTACGCCCACCACCTTGTCGCCGTCCCGGAGCAGTTCGCTGACGCGAGCCCGGACGAGGGGGACGCCCAGGCGGTCGAGTGCGGCCAGGAGCGCGGCGGTGACACGGCGCGGGTCCACCCAGGCGTCTCCACGGGCCAGTAGCCCACCGCGTACGGAGGGCGCCAGCATGGGCTCCAGCCGGCGGCACTCGCGCCCGGTCAGCCGCTCGACCGGTAGCCCCAGCTTCTCCATGAACGCGGCCAGCTCACCGAGCGCCGCCAGATCGTCGGCCCCGAACGCCACGGCCAGCGTCCCGTCGACCCGGAAGTCCAGCCCGGCCCGCGCGGCCTCACTGAGCCCGCTCACGACCGCTTCAGCTGCCCCCGCTTCGTCAAGGCGGTTGGTGGCGGGACCCGCAGCAGCATGGAGGCCGACGTCGGAGGCGGCGAATCCCGTACCAGCATCGCGGTGAGAGCGGTTGGCGGCGGATCCCGTACCGGCGTCGAGGTCGGCGTCGGTGGCGAGTTCGGAGGCGAAGGACGGCCAGCGGCGCAGTGCGGCGAGGCCCAGCCGGAGCAGCGGCTCCTCCGTGTACGTGACCTCGCTCACCGGTGCCAGCATGCCCGCCGCCGCGTGCGAGGCCCCGGTGGCCGGAGCCGGGTCGACCACGGTGACCGGCCGACCCGAGCGGGACAGGCGCCAGGCGATGGACAGCCCGATGATCCCGCCGCCTACGACGATGTCCACGTCCGCTCCCTTCGCCGGCATGATCCGGATCAGGTGTCTTGCGGTCGAAGGCCCGGTGCAGCCTTCCTCTCAGCCCGGTAAACGGCCGGACTCCCGCGCGTCTTACGTCTCCACCCTACGGCCTCGGCGCGACGTCCCGGCACGGGCCCCGTTATGGTCTTGAACGTGAATCATGTGGTGGTGGCAGGCGCCGGTCTGGCCGGTGTACGGAGTGTCGAGGCGCTGCGCGCGAAAGGGTTCGACGGCAGGATCACGCTGATCGGGCAAGAGCGGCACCGGCCGTACGATCGGCCACCCTTGTCGAAGGCGGTCCTGTCCGGCAGCAGTGACTCCAGCTTCGTCGACGCCGACCTCGCCGTGCTGGAGGTGGACTTCTGGCCGGGCGTCTCGGCCAAGGCGCTGCGTCCCGGCGTCGTCGAGACAACCGAGGGCGAGCTCGGCTATGACGGCCTGGTGATCGCCACCGGCGCCGAGCCGATCACGCTGCCCGGCGACGGCCGCCAGCACGTGCTGCGTACCCTCGACGACGCGCTGGAGCTGCGCGCCCGGCTCGTCAAGGGCGCCCACGTGGTGATCATCGGCGCCGGCTGGATCGGCGCCGAGGTGGCCACCGCCGCCCGCCGGGCCGGCTGCGAGGTGACCGTGATCGAGGCCGGCCCCACCCCGCTCGCCCAGGCGGTCGGCCCTGAGATCGGCGCCCGCACCCAGGGCTGGTACGAGGGCATCGACCTGCGGCTCAACACCCTGGTCGGCTCAGTGGACGACGGCGGCGTCACGCTCGCGGACGGAAGCCTCATCGAGGCGCACGTGGTCGTCACCGGTGTCGGAGTACGCCCGACCGTCGGCTGGCTCGCGGGCTCCGGCATCGACCTGGACAACGGCGTCGTCACCGACGAACACCTGCGCACCTCCCTGCCGAACGTCGTGGCCGTGGGCGACTGCGCCGCCTGGTGGTCGCGCCGGTTCGAGACCAGGCTGAGGGTCGAGCATTGGGACGCCGCGCTCAACTCACCCGAGGTGGCCGCCGCCACGCTGCTGGGTGTCGAGGCCGCCTATGACCCGGTGCCCTATTTCTGGTCTGAGCAGTTCGGTCACATGGTCCAGTACGCGGGCCACCACCCGGCCGGAGACCGCCTCCTCTACCGAGGCGAACTCGGCGGAAAATGGTCGGCCTGCTGGCTCACCTCGGACGACACCCTGGCCGCGGTACTCGCCGTGGACCGGCCCCGAGACCTCGTCCAGGGCCGCAGAATCATCGAAGCCGGACACCGCGTAGACGCCGAACGCCTGGTAGATCCCGACCTCTCCCTACGGGACTGTGTTGTTTGAGCAAGCACGCCATGTGGTAGTTGTGGTTTCGTGACGCTTTCTGTTGCGCAGATCGACCGGGAGACCGACCAGCTCGTCGCCGAGTGGCTCACTCTCCCCGAAGTGGCCGCGCGCCTCGACCTTTCGATAGGGCGGGCCAAGCAACTCCTCAAGGACCGGAAACTGCTCGGTGTGCGCCGGGGTGGTGGTGGGCCACAAGTGCCCGCGGTGTTCCTTGACGGAAAGGACGTGATGAAGGGTCTGCCCGGCACACTCTCCGTGCTGCGCGACTCCGGTTACGACGACATCGAGTCGCTGCGCTGGCTCTTCACTCCCGACGACTCCCTGCCCGGCTCGCCGGTCGACGCCATCAGGGCCGGTCGCCATACCGAGGTCAAGCGGCGTGCCCAAGCCCTCGCTTTCTGACGCCCGCCTCTACCTCTGCACGGACGGCCGTCGCGAACGCGGTGACCTGGCCGAATTCCTCGACGCGGTGCTGGCCGCGGGCGTGGACATCGTCCAGTTGCGGGAGAAGGGGCTGGAGGCGCGCGAAGAGCTCGCGCTCCTCGAGGTCTTCCGCGACGCCTGCGACCGGCACGGCCGGCTGCTGGCGGTCAACGACCGGGCCGACATCGCCTACGCCGCCCGGCCCGACGTGCTCCACCTGGGGCAGGACGATCTTCCGGTGAAGGTCGCGCGAGAGATACTCGGCGACGACGTCTTCATCGGACGGTCCACCCACTCCGTCGCCGAGGCGTCCGCCGCGGCCGTGGAGGAGGGCGTCGACTACTTCTGCTGCGGTCCCGTCTGGCCGACGCCGACCAAGCCGGGCCGCCACGCGCCGGGGCCGTCGCTGCTGCGGCACGCGGCGTCGCTCGGCACCGGGCGGCCGTGGTTCGGCATCGGCGGCATCGACCTGGGCAATCTCGACCAGGTCAGGTCGTACGGGGTCGAACGGGTTGTGGTGGTACGCGCCATCACGGAGGCCGAGGATCCGGGCGCCGCGGCAGCGGAGTTCGCCAAGCGCCTGGCCGGCTGACAGACGCGCGCGGGCGCCCTCCGGCGCCCGCCGCGCCGTACTCAGGTGGTGTGTGGGGCGGCGGGTTGTACGTGCGGCCGTTCAGGCGTGCCTGAGAGTGACAGGTAGTGCGTGTGATGGCTCAGGTGGTGCGTGAGGTGGCGGCCACCGCCAGGTCCGACAGGGCCGCGCGGGCCTCCGGTGTGATCGGCGCCTTGCCGAGGAACGTCAGCGCCTCGCCGAGGTAGTCGCCGATCATGTCCTCGCACTGGCGCAGCGCCCCGGTGCCCTCGATGATGCGCCGCAGCGCGGCCACCCCGTCCTCGTCGAGCCCGGGGTCACCGAGCAGGGCGCGCACGGTCTCGGCGTCGCCGGGTGCGGCCGCGGCCAGCGTCCGGGCGACGAGCATCGTCCGCTTGCCCTCGCGCAGGTCGTCGCCCGCCGGTTTGCCGGTCTGCGCCGGGTCGCCGAACACGCCCAGGATGTCGTCGCGCAGCTGGAAGGCGATGCCGACCCGTCGGCCGTACTCCATGCAGAGCTCGTCCATCCACGGCTCCAGGCGGCCGGCGGCGAGCGCCAGGCCGAGGCGGAGCGGTTGTTCGACGGAGTATTTGCCGCTCTTGTAGAGGGCGACGCGCAGGGCGGACTCGAAGGTGTTCTCGCCGTGCGCCTGCTCCAGCAGGTCGAGATATTGGCCACACATCAGCTCGGTGCGCATGTGGTCGTGCACCGGCTGGGCCGCCGACAGGGACTCGGGCGGCAGGCCGCTGCTGCGCCACATCTCGCCGGACCAGATCAGCAGCAGGTTGCCCAGCAGGATCGCCGCGCCCTCGCCGAACTGCTCCGCCGAGCCGTGCCAGCCCGACTTCTCATGGATGGCCTCGAAGCGGCGGTGCGCGGACGGCATGCCCCTGCGCAGGTCGCTCTTGTCCATCACGTCGTCGTGCACCAGCGCGCTGGCCTGGAGCAGCTCCAGCGAGGCGGCGGCGGTGAAGATCCCGGGCACGTCGGTGCCGCCCGCGCCCCGCCAGCCCCAGTAGCAGAAGGCCGGGCGCAGCCGCTTGCCGCCGGACAGCAGGTCTTCGGCGGCCGAGCGGAGCGGCTCGAGCTCGGTGTCGCCGGGGGTGGGCAACTGCCGTCGGACGAACGTCCGCAGCGCGGCGTCCACCTTGGCACGCAGGGCGTCCAGGCTCGCGGCGTCAGTGGTCATGCATCTGAGACTAGTGGCCGGGCGGCCGAGCCGGATCTCCAGGGACGGGGCTTGTGGCGGTAGCCTGGGTCACATGGCGCTTGGTCGACCCTCCATCCGGCCCGATCGTGTTCCCACCGTCCGTGAGCTTCTCGCGTCCGGTGGCCGGTCGTTCTCCTTCGAATTCTTCCCGCCGAAGACGGACGAGGGGGAACGGCAGCTGTGGCGGGCGATCAGAGAGCTCGAGTCGCTGCGGCCGACGTTCGTGTCCGTGACCTACGGCGCGGGCGGCTCCAGCCGTGACCGCACCGTCGACATCGTCGAACGGCTGGCCCACGACACCACGCTCACCCCTGTGGCGCATTTCACCGCGGTCAACCACTCGATGCGCGAGCTGCGCCACCTGATCGGCCGCTTCGCGGACGCGGGGGTGCGCAACATCCTCGCCGTGCGGGGCGACCCTCCCGGTGACCCGACGGGCGAGTGGGTTCAGCACCCCGAAGGCGTCCTGTACGCCGAGGAGCTCGTGCGGCTGATCCGGCAGGTGGGCGACTTCTGCGTGGGCGTGGCGGCGTTCCCGTACAAACACCCGCGTTCGCCGTCGATCGAGTCCGACACCGACTTCTTCGTACAGAAGTGCCGGGCCGGCGCCGACTACGCGATCACCCAGATGTTCTTCCAGGCCGACGACTACCTGCGGCTGCGCGACCGGGTGGCGGAGCAGGGGTGTGACACGCCGATCATCCCGTGCATCATGCCGGTCACGCAGATGAGCACGATCGCCAGGTCGGAGCAGCTGTCGGGGGCGCCGTTCCCGGCGGACCTGGCGGCCCGCTTCGAGGCGGTGGCCGACGACCCGGCGGCCGTGCGGCGGCTGGGCATCGACCACGGGGTGGAGCTCTGCCAGCGGCTGCTCGATGAGGGCGCCCCGGGCATCCACTTCATCACGTTCAACCGCTCCAGCGCGACGCGAGAGGTGTTCGAGCGGCTTGCTCCGGTCGAGGCGCTGACCGCGTAACCCAGGCGTTTGTGTTGATCTGGCCGTTCGTGCGGGGGACAAGCGGTTTTTTGTACGGCAAGCCCGGTGGGCCGCCAACCGCCGACTGGGGCTGAGGTCTGTCCAGGGTTACGCTTACGAGGTTCCCCGGCTTGCCGCCGTCACGACTCGTCCCTTGGCCATCTAGGTCCTTTGGTGTGACCACAGGTTCCCGGGTGGTTCGTCACACGACTGTCGCGGTCTGTGGCCTCTTTGAGGGAGACCCCCTACGGGGGGTGGAAGAAGATCATCTGTCCCATGGAGCGGGTATCCGGCGAGGGGATCTCGCGCCGGTGCTCCGCCCGCAGGGGGATCGGGCGGATGGCCGGTTGCCCTACGTAGTGAAGATTGCCCAGAGTGACGGGCGGCAAACCACAAGTCACGAGACGGCCAATGACACGCCGGTTCGTTCTCCGCTCTAGTCGAAGAACTGCCAGATGCTGAACCTGCGCACGTAGAGAGGCGTGGCATCCCGGCCGAGCACTCGGATGCGCCTGATGCGTGTCTTCTGGTTCATCTTGACCTTCACGCACTTCAGGTGCGCGCCATGGAACCCAGGCAGGGCGGAGTAGGAGATGGACACGGCGCGGTGCGCCAGACCCCGGTCGGAGAGTCCCAGCCCCACCTCCCGGTAGAGGCGCCTCGAACCCTTCAGGGCGAACGCGGTGGAGCCGATGAGCGCGTGATTCGCCTTCGGCGGGCAGTGCACGAAGATCCGGACGTGGCTGGCCTGGCGGGGATCCCAGGGGAGGACGCGGAGCGACGGGACGTTCTTCAGCTCCGGGGGGATGGCGGTCTTGGAGCTCTTCTTGTTGGTGTTCGCGGTCGATGTGGGTGTGGGTGTGGGTGTAGGTGCGGGGGTGGCGGTCGGCTCGGGTGGAGTGCCCTGGCTCACCAGGAGAGTGGCGGCCACTCCGATTCGTGTGACGAGACGCATAGGTTCCTCCTGCCGGACGTCCGGGTGGTGTGACGTGGGCGTCGGTGCAGGGGGAGGTGCCCGGGATTGACGCGGATGGGGGCGTCAGGTTGATCGTCTTTATTATGTCGGTGGCGTGGCGAACAGAGCGGAGCCGCGCTGGTACGAACCTGGAACGAACCGGGTCAGGGCCGCGCTGGGGTCAAGCCGCCGTGGTCAAAAGCCGTCGTGGTCACAGGGGGAGGGGTCTGCCCACGATCGCGTACTGCTCGTAGCCGCCCGGGAAGAGGAACGGGCTCAGCAGGTCGGTGAAGCCCATGCTGGCGTACAGGTGGCGGGCCGTGGTGGGGCGGTCGTGGGTGGACAGGACCGCCGAACGCTCGCGGCGGCCCGCGCACAGCGTGGCGATCATGGCCCGGCCGATGCCCTTGCCCTGGTGGTCGGGGTGCAGGTGGATCTCGGCCAGTTCGAACGCGTTGCCCAGCCAGGCGTCGGCGACCTCCCTGCCCGCCTGGTTCTCCAGCGCGCGGAACACGACGTCGTGCCACCACTGGCCCGGCGCGCCCCGGAAGCCGTAGGCGAAGCCGACGATCTTCGGGGGGTACGCCTCCGACTCCCCACGCAATTCAGCGAAATAGCACTGGAAATATGGGTATGTCCCGTGATTCCGCATGATGGCCTTGCGGCCGGTGATCTGGTCCGCGGGCGGGCGCATGGCGGCGGCGTAGATGCCGATCACCGTGTCCAGGTGTTCGGTGAACTCCGCCTGTCCCGCCCCACGAAACTCGATCACGCGTCGCACACTACTCGACGTCGACGGGGGTACCACCGGTGATCCGCACCAGCTCATCGAATGTGGTGGGAAAGACCGTGAGCGGATGCCCGCCGGCGGCCCATACGACCTCGTGCTTGCTCAGCCAGTTGTCCACCAGGGTCCGCACCGGGGCCGGATGCCCGACGGGCGCGACGCCGCCGATCGGCTGGCCCGTCGCCGCCCTGACGAACTCCGGTGTCGCCCGCCGTACCT
This sequence comes from Nonomuraea sp. NPDC048901, assembly GCF_040649695.1. Lineage (NCBI taxonomy): Bacteria > Bacillati > Actinomycetota > Actinomycetes > Streptosporangiales > Streptosporangiaceae > Nonomuraea > Nonomuraea sp. NPDC048901. The sequence goes on from NZ_JBEZFW010000005.1 coordinate 233,303, forward strand.
TCTGGACCCCCGCCGTGCGGGCGATCAGCTCGACGTCGACGCGGTGCGCGCCGCTGGTCATGACGAGGAGCGGCGTGCCGTCCGCGTCGAAGATGAGGCTGTTGGCGATGGCGCCGACCTCACAGCCGACCTGCGCGGCGGCGGTGGCCGCAGTGGGGGCTTTTTCCGGCAATACGATGATTTCTCCCTCAGCACCTAGCGCGCGGAGGGCGGTTTCCACCAGAACGGCGTTGGCAGGCAACTTCTCAGGCATGGGCACACTCTAAACAGGTTGACCATTGCATTAACCTGACATGGTCCTTTGATAAGAATGTTCATGGTTTGAGAGGTGGTACGGGTGGGGGACCGACGGCTGCCCGGCGTGGCTGCTCTCTTGACGGCTGGCGCCCTAGTCCTGACGGGGTGCGGTACGACCGTCACCCATGCGCGGTCGGCGGCCGCGCCCGCGATCGTTTCCATCACAACGACACCCATCACAACGACACCCACCGCGGCGCCGCCGACTGTGGCGGCCTCCGAGGCCGGGCCCACCACGACCGTCGCCGCGCCCAAGAAGACCCTCAAGCTGGGCGCCAAGGGCAAAGCGGTCACCTGGCTGCAGACGCGCCTCAAGGAGCTCGGCTACCGTCCGGGCCGGGCCGACGGCAGCTACGGCGGGTCCACGATGACCGCCGTGTGGGCCTTCCAGAAGGTGAACGGCATCCGGCCCACCAGCACGATCGCCAAGCGCACGTGGACCGCGCTGGAGAACCCCAGGACCCCCAAGGTCCTGGTCAAGAACGGCAAGCCGACCCGCGCCGAGGTCAACCTGACCAAGCAGATCATGGTCCTGTACGTCGACGGCCAGGTGAAGCTGATCACCCACATCTCGTCCGGCAGCGGCGTCCCGTACTGCGAGACGGCGAAGTGGCAGGGCAAGAGCCAGCGCTTCTGCGGCTCGGCCAGGACGCCCACGGGCGACTACAAGACGACGTGGCGGGCCAAGGGCTGGCACAGGTCGTACCTGGGGCAGCTGTACAACCCGATCTTCTTCAACGGCGGCATCGCCTTCCACGGCGCGCTGTCGGTGCCGCTGTACCCGGCGTCGCACGGGTGCGTGCGAATGCCGATGAACGTGGCGGTCGAGCTGCCCGGGCTGCTGGGCAAGGGCGTGCCGGTGCACGTGCGACGCTAGCCTCGCCGGTGACAGGTCCGTGAGCTTCGGGAAGTTCTCGCCCGAGGTTCGCGGACCTTTCGGCATCCCGGGCCCTGCGGATGATCGTTGCAGGACGGTCTCGTCGTGAGAGGGTCCGGCGCTTACGACGGCCCCCGCGGGCTCCCTGGCGGCCCGTCGGCGGGGGAGCCGGGGGTGATCAACCCCGTCTCGTACGCCAGTACGACCGCCTGAACCCGGTCCCTGAGGCCGAGCTTGGACAGGATGCGCGCGACGTGGGTCTTCACCGTCGTCGGGCTGAGGCTCAGCCGGTCGGCGAGTTCGGCGTTGCTCAGCCCGGTGGCGAGCAGGCGCAGCACCTCCAACTCCCGGGGCGTCAGCTCCGACAGGTCGCGGTGGACGGCCGCCCTGGCCTCGTCGCGGCGGGCGAAGCGTTCGACCAGGCGGCGGGTGATCGACGGGGCGAGCAGGGCGTCACCCGCGCGGACCAGGCGCACCGCGGCCACCAGGTGCTCGGGGGTGACGTCCTTGAGCAGGAACGCGCTGGCCCCCATGGTGAGCGCCGCATAGACATAGTGATCGAGGTCGTAGGTGGTCAGGATGAGGACGCGGGTCTCGTCCGCGGCGCCTGCCATGATCTGCCGGGTGGCTTCGAGGCCGTCCATCTCCGGCATCCGGATGTCCATCAGCACGACGTCGGGCCGGGTGCGCCGGACCGCGGCGACGGCTTCGGCGCCGTTGGCCGCCTCGGCCGCCACCTCGATGCCGTCGGCGGCGAGGATCATCCCGAACCCGCTGCGTACCAGCGCCTGGTCGTCGGCGATGACCACGCGCAGCGGCCGGTTCATGTGATCGTCCATGGAAGCCTCGCCTTGATCTGGTAGCCGCCGCCGCTCCTTGGTCCCGCCTCCAGGGTGCCGTCGTAGAGCGCGAGCCGTTCGCGTAGCCCGACCAGGCCCCGGCCCTGGCCGTCTCCGGCGTGCGTCGCCCGCCTGCCGCCGGTGTCGGTGACCTCGATCTCCAGCCAGTCGCCGCTGTGGCCGATCGTTACGGCCGCCGCGGCGCCGGCCGCGTGCTTGATGGTGTTGGTCAGGGCCTCCTGTACGACGCGGTACGCGGCCAGGTCCACCCCCGGCGGCAGCGGGCCGGGCGGTGGAGAGACCTCGACGCTGACCGGTATTCCGGCTTCGCGGACCCGTTTGATCAAGGAGTCCAGCTGGTCGAGTCCCGGTTGTGGTTCGAGCCCGTCGGCGCTGCCCACCGCCCGCGCGCTTTCCGGACCGGCCAGCAGGCCCATGACGTGGCGGAGTTCGGCCATGGCGGCCCGGCCGCTGGCCTCGACCGCCAGCATGGCCTGCTTCGACCGATCCGGCGCCGCGTCCATGACCTTGCGCGCCGCTCCGGCCTGGATGACCATCACGTTCACATTGTGGGTGACGACGTCGTGGAGTTCGCCGGCGATCCGGGAGCGCTCCACCTCGACGGCCCGGCGCATGTCCTCCTCCTGAGCCTGCCGCAGGGCGTCGAGCTGTCGCCTCCAGAACCGGCCGAAACTCGCGGCGACTCCAGCGCTGAGCAGTACCACGAACGGGCCGAGCCAGCTCGGCAACGGCGGTACGGAGTCCTTGAAGGCCGCGCCGGCCAGGACGGTCGCGAGGACGATGCCGCCCATCGCCAGCGCCCGGTAACGACTGTGGGCCACGGCGCCATAGGCGGCGATGGCGAACGTCAGCACGGTGATCCAGGTCGCGTCGTCGGCCGTGGCCAATGCCGCGACCAGCACCACCCCGAAGGTGGTCAGCGGATACAGCCGCCGTACCGCCAGCGGCAACGCCGTCAGAACCACCAGGAGGGGAAGCGGGCCCGACGGGTCGTCGGCGGGCCGTACCAAACGGTCGGGCCGGACATCGCCGCTTCGTGGCTGAGGAGCGGGCCGCAGTCGCAAGGGCTCCATCAGGGAGTGCTGTCGCACGTCGACGCGGCGGAGATCACCGTCGGTCGTGCTCGCTGTCGCGGCCACCGCGACAACGGTCAGGAGGATCGCGAGCAGTAGGTCGGCGAGGAGTAACCGGCGCGAGGGCCGGGCGGGTTTCTGCTCGGGGCGCAGCACATCCAGCCCGAGCTGCCACCATCCACGTCGTTCGCTCACTGTCACTGATGCATTGTCCCGACTGCGCGGTACGTCCGCGTCAGCCTCTGTGACCGGGCCCGACGTCCTCCAGGAGTACATCGCAGGGATGACACGGCTGGGAGTCGTCCCGATGAAGGGGCCGATATCGGCATGACAGACGACGCGGGCGGATCTGCTCCGCGCATAGCTTGCTTGCTGCCATCGGCCGCCCGTGGAGACTCCATCGAGGCGGCCGCTCTCATCCGGAAGGACAGCAGTTCATGGGTCATGTGATGAATCCGACGCCGCGCCGAGGCGTCATCGCCGTCGCGGCTCTGCTCGCCTTCGCGGCCGTCACCTCCTGCGCCCCCGCCTCCGCGGCCGGACCGGCCCGGGCCGACGGCTCCGCGCGTACGACGTCGCCGAACCCCGCCAGGCCCGCCTCCGCCGGTCAGGCGTCTCTCCGGAGCGGCACGCCGTACCTCCCCAAGCCGACCGGATCCCAGCCGGTCGGCACCACGTCCTTGTACCTCAAGGACACCTCCCGCGCCGACCCCTGGGTGCCCAGCGTGAAGGCGAGGGAGCTCATGGTCTCCCTGTGGTACCCGGCGAAGTCCCGCGGCCGGAAGCCGGCTCCGTACATGACGCCCAAGGAATCAGAACTTCTCATGAAAGAGGGGGAGATAACCGATCTGCCGCTCGACCTGCTGAGCAAGACACGGACGAACGCGACCACCGACGCCGAACCCGCGGGTCGTCGGCGCGGGCTGCCGCTGGTGGTGCTCTCCACTGGCTTCACCGAGCCACGGAGCTCGCTCACCGCACTGGCCGAGGACCTGGCGAGCAGAGGGTACGCGGTGGTCTCCATCGGCCACACGTACGAGACCGCGACGAGTTTTCCCGGCGGCCGGATCACCACCTGCGTGGCCTGCGAGGTCAAGGAGAAGGACCAGACATTCTGGGACAAGGTTGGCGCGACCCGGGCGGCCGACGTGTCCTTCGTGCTGGACGCGCTGACGCGCGCACCCCCCCAATGGAAGAGCGCCGCGCTGATCGACCCGTCCAGAATCGCGATGGCCGGTCACTCGGCGGGCGGCGCGAGCGCCGTGGGCGCCATGCTCAAGGACCCGAGGGTACGCGCCGGGATCGACATCGACGGCACCGCGTTCGTCCCGGTTCCGAAGAGCGGGTTGTCGCGGCCGTTCCTCTTCCTGGGCACGCAGGCGAAACACAGCCCGGGCGGAAAGGACGTCTCATGGGACGGCGTCTGGCAGAACCTGACGGGATGGAAGCGCTGGCTCGTGGTGGCGGGGGCGGAGCACGTCTCGTTCACCGACATCGCCGTGCTGGGCGAACAGATCGGCATCTACCGGAACACCGACCTGCCTCCTGCCCGCTCTATGGGGATCACCCGCACGTACGTGGCGGCGTTCTTCGACCTGCACCTGCGCACGAAGCCGCAGCCGCTGTTCGACGAGCGGTCACCCCGTTTCCCCGAAGTCAAGCTGTGTGAGGTCGAGCAGAAGGCGTGCGCCTAGCCACCCCTACCCGACCCCTACAGATGAGGTGCGGAGGGGGTTCATCGGACATTTCCTCCGCTGTGCCCCCTAAATATCCGGAATTCGCTGGCCGAAATCACCGCAAGCGTCCTGTCATGGAGTCCCACACCCCACCGAGAGGTGCTGTGCCATGCGGAGACGCCTGCGCGCCGGAGCGGCGCTGGCCGCCGTCCTTGTGCTGAGCCTGACCGCGCCGCCGGTCGCGGCGCAGTCACGGCAGGCCACGGAGCAGGTCGTCCCGGGGCTCAGGCAGCCGGTCGAGCTGGTGGTGGACGAGTGGGGTGTGCCGCACATCTACGCCCGAAACACCGACGACCTCTTCCTCGCCCAGGGGTTCAACGCCGCCAGGGACCGGCTGTTCCAGATCGACCTCTGGCGCCGCCGCGGCCTGGGAGAGCTCTCCGCGGTGTTCGGCTCCGCGTACGTGGAGCAGGACAAGGCGACGAGGATGTTCCTGTATCGCGGGAACATGGACCGGGAATGGGCGAGCTACGGCCCCGGAGCCAGGCAGGCGGCGACCCGCTTCACCGAGGGCGTCAACGCCTACGTACGGTGGCTCGAACGGAATCCGGACCGCATGCCGCCCGAGTTCCGGCAGCTGGGATACCCGCCCGCGCTCTGGCGGCCGGAGGACGTGGTGCGGATCAGAAGCCACGGCATCTCCAAGAACGTCTTCAGCGAGGTGCTCCGCTCGCTCATCGCCTGCGCGGGCGGAATCGAGGCCGCCGGAGCCCTGTGGCAGCTGGAACCCGAACACACCACGACCCTGCCCAAAGGGCTCGATCCCTGCTCCGTGCCCGTGGACGTGCTGCGGACCTACGATCTGGCCACGCGGGGCGTGGTCTTCCAGAACGGCGCGCTACGCCTGGTCCCTGCCGACCCCGCGGCCAGTGAGGGCAGCAACAGCTGGGCGGTCTCGCCGGGCCGCTCCGCGACAGGCCGTCCCATCCTGGCCGGCGACCCGCACCGGTCGTTGACGGCGCCCTCCCTGCGCTACATGGCCCATCTGTCGGCGCCCGGGAGCGACGTCATCGGGGCCGGTGAACCCGCGCTTCCGGGGATCTCGATCGGGCACAACGGCACGGTCGCGTTCGGCCTGACCATCTTCGGCACCGACCAGGAAGACCTCTACGTCTACCAGCTCGACCCCGCCGACCCGGGCAGGTACCGGTACGGCGACGGCTGGGAGCGCTTCACGACCATCACCGAGAAGGTGCCGGTCGCGGGCGGCTCGCCGGTCGACGTGGAGTTGCCCTTCACCAGGCACGGCCCTGTGCTCAAGATCGACAAGCAGCGCAACCTCGCGTACGCCCTGCGCACCACCTGGCTGGAGCCCGGCACGTCGCCCTACTTCGGCAGCCTGACGTACATGGGCGCCCGCGACTTCAAGCAGTTCGCCGCGGCGATGAGCACCTGGGGCGGCCCGCCCGAGAACCAGGTGTACGCCGACACCTCCGGCAACATCGGCTGGGTGCCCGGCGGCCTCACCCCCCGGCGCACCGGCTATGACGGCCTGCTGCCCGTGCCGGGCGACGGCCGCTACGAATGGAAGGGCTTCTACGACGGCGCCCGCCTGCCCCGCTCCTACAATCCGCCGCGAGGGCTGATCTCTTCGGCGAACGAGTTCGACCTGCCCGCGAACCACCCGGTCCAGGTGGGGTTCGAGTGGGATCCTCCCTACCGCAAGCAGCGGATCGACGAGGTGCTCGCGGCGAGGCCGAGGAGTTCGGTCGATGACTCGATCCGCCTGCAGGCCGACAAGGTGTCCAAGCCCGCCCAGCGGATCGTGCGCCTGCTCGCCGGCCTGACGAGCGCGGATCCGGACACCCAGCGGGCGCTGACGCTGCTCCGGCCCTGGGACGGGGCGACGGACGCGGATTCGCCGGAGGCGGCCCTGTTCGAGCCGTGGTTCTCGCGTCACCTCGTGCCCGCCGTCCGCCGCGCGGTGCTGCCGCCGGCGGTGGCGGACGCCATCCCCGTGCTCGACGTCCGCGTGCTGATCGACGCGCTGGAGAACCCGGAACGCTGGTTCGGGACCGGAGGTAAGGCCGCGCGGGACGACCTGCTGGCCACGACACTGGCCGCCGCCTACCGCGAGGTCGCCGGGCGGCTCGGTGCCGACCCGCGGCTGTGGAAATGGGGCGCGCTGCAGTACACGGAGTTCACCAGCCCTGTCGGCGCGAACGTGGGTCCCTTCCCCCGGGGCGGCTCGGCGTACACGGTGGACGCCTCCTCCTACAACGCCGCCACCTACCAGCAGTCGTCCGGAGCGTCGTTCAAGATGGTGCTCGACGTCGGCAAGTGGGACGACTCCCGCGCGGTCAACGCCCCCGGCCAGTCCGGCGATCCGCGCAGCCCGCACTACCGGGATCTGGCGGAGCGCTGGCGGACGAGCGACTACTTCCCGCTGCTGTACAGCCGCGCCCAGGTGGAACGGCACGCCGAAAGCACGATCAAGCTGCTTCCGCAGCGGTAGCTTTGCGTGCCATGTCGTTCAGTCACAATGACCACTATCATCCGCTTCTGCTCAAGCAGATCCCCGAGGGCGCCGGGACCGCCCTGGACGTGGGCTGCGGGACCGGGCTGTTCGCGCGGCGGCTGGCCGCGAAGGGGCTGGTGGTCGACGCGATCGACTCCTCCGCCGAGGCCGTCGAGGCGGCCCGCTCGATCCCGGGTCCCGTACGGTACGAGCGGGCCGACATCGCGGTGGCCGAGCTGCCGCGCGGCAAGTACGACTTCGTCTCGTGCCTGGCCAGCATCCACCATGTGCCCTTCGAGACGGTCAGCCTGTTACGCCGATCGCTCGCGCCCGGCGGGGTGCTCGCGATCCTCGGCTGCTATCGGGAGAGCACACCCGCGGACTACGCGGTCAGTCTGTGCGCGGCGCCGGTGAACGCGGTCGCGCGCCTCCTTTCAGCGGCCCGGCCGCAGGAGGCGGAGGCTCCCACCGAGATGGTGGTCGCCAAAGCCATGATGACGCTGCCGGAGATCACCGCCGAGGCGGCGACGCTGCTGCCCGGAGCCTCGATCCGCCGCCTGCTGTTCTGGCGCTACCTGCTCGTCTACAAAGAGCCGATCAGCTAGGTCCCAGGTCCTGCCACAGGGCGTCAGGTACGGAATGGCGCAAGGCGGCCAGGTTGGCGGTGATCTGGCCTGGTTCGTGGGCGCCGACCAGGATCGAGTGCACCGCGGGATGCCGGAACGGGAACTGCAGGGCCGCGGCCGTGATCGGCACCTCGTGCTCCTGACACGCCGCCGCGATCCGCCGCACCTCCTCGGAGGCGTCGGCCGGCGGCCCGGCCAGCTCGCCACGGTGCAACAGGCTGGCCGCGACGACGGGGATGTCGCGCTCCTGGCACAGGGGCAACAGCTCCTCGAACGCCGACCGGCGCAGCAGCGTGCACTGGTTGGCGGCGAGCAGGAGGTCCGGGTCGGCGCGCTTGACGAAGTCGACGAGCATCCGCGACTGGTTCATGCCGACGCCGATCGCCCGCACCACACCCTGGGCGCGCAGGTCGGCCAGGGCGGGGTACGCCTCGTCCAGGGCCTGCGGCCAGTGGTGGTCGGGGTCGTGGATGAGCAGAATGTCGATCCGGTCCAGGCCGAGGCGCTCCAGGGAGTCCGAGACGCTGCGCAGGACGCCGTCGCGGGTGAAGTCCCACTCGACGTGCCGATCGTCGGGCACCGCGAAGATGCCCGCTCCGGGCGACCCGTTGGCGCCGGGCCGGACCAGGCGGCCGACCTTGGTCGACAGGAGGTACTCCGACCGGGGGCGGCCGCGCAGCGCCTTGCCCAGGCGCTGCTCGGCCAGCCCGAAGCCGTAGAACGGGGCCGTGTCGAAGTAGCGGACCCCGGCCGCCCAGGCCGTGTCGATGACGGCCTGGGCCTGGGCGTCGGAGATGGGATGGAGGTAGTTCCCGAGGGGTCCGCCGCCCAGGCCCACCCTGGGGAGGGCTATCACGCCGACGCCAGATGAAGCCTGCTACGCATCGACACCCGCTTCCTTGGCGGCTCGGTCGATCTGGGCCAGTTCGTCGTCGGTGAAGTCGAGCCGGTCGACGGCCGCGACGTTCGCCTCCAGTTGCTCGGGGCTCGACGCGCCCACCAGGACCGACGTGATGCGCGGGTCGCGCAGCGCCCAGGCCAGCGCCAGCTGGGCCACCGACTGCCCGCGGGCCGAGGCGAGCTCGCCCAGGGCGCGGACGAAGGCCAGCACTTCGGGCGTGACCCGGTCAGTGGTCAGGAAGCGCCCCTCGGCCGCCCGCGAGTCCGCCGGGATGCCGTCCAGGTAGCGGTCGGTCAGCAGGCCCTGCGCCAGCGGTGAGTAGACGACGCAGCCGACGCCCTCCTGCTCCAGCACGCCCAGCAGTGACTCCTCGATGCGCCGGTTGAGGAGGGAATACGAGGGCTGGTGCACGATCAGCGGGGTGCCGAGCTCGCGCAGCAGCCGGGCGGCCGCCGCCGTACGCTCGGGGGAGAAGTTGGAGACCCCGGCGTAGAGGACGCGGCCGGTGCGCACCATGTGGTCGAGCGTGCTCACCTGCTCTTCCAGCGGCGTCTCCTCGTCGTCGCGGTGCAGGTAGAAGATGTCCACGAAGTCCAGGCCGAGCCGGTCCAGCGAGCGATCGAGCGTGGCCAGCAGGTGCTTGCGCGAGTTGCCCTTGCCGTAGGGGCCGTCCCACATGGGGTTGCTGCCCTTGGTGGTGACCACGATCTCGTCGCGGTGGCCGCGCAGGTCCTGGCGGAAGATCGTGCCGAACGTCGACTCGGCGGCGCCGAGCGGCGGACCGTACCTGTCGGCGATGTCGAAATGGGTGATGCCAAGGTCGAGCGCCTTGTGCAGGATCGCCCGCTGGCTGTCCAGCGGCTTGCCGCCGCCGAAGTTGTGCCACAGGCCCAGCGAGACCGCGGGCAGTCGCAGACCGCTGCGGCCACATCTCCTGTACGGCTGGCGTTCGTAGTTCAACAGCTCACCTTCCCGCTATTCCGGTCAGCGTCACGCCCCGGATGAACGTTTTCTGGGCAATGAAGAACAGTACGACAATCGGCATCATCGCGATGATCGAGACGGCCATCATCTGGTTGTACTGGGTGGCGTACTGGCCGGAGAACATCCCGAGGCCCAGGGGGATGGTGAACTTCTCGGTGGTCCGCAGGTAGATCACCGACTCCAGATACTGGTTCCAGTTGCCGACGAACGAGAACAGCATGATCGCGGCCAGCGCCGGCTTCGACAGCGGAAGCATGATCTTCCACAGGATCCGCCACTCCGACGCGCCGTCGATTCGGGCCGCGTCGATGAGCTCCTGCGGGATCGTGGTGAAGAACTGGCGCAGCAGGAAGATGTACAGCGCCACCCCGAAGAACTCCGGCACGATCAGCGGCAGGTAGGTGTCCACCCAGCCCAGCTTGGCGAACAGGATGTACTTCGGCACCAGTGTGATCTCGCGCGGGATCATCATCGTGCCCAGCATGAGCGCGAACAGGACGGCGCCCAGCCGGGCCCGCATCCTGGCGAAGGCGTAGGCGGGCAGGACGCACGAGATCAGGTTGCCGGCCATCGACAGGGCCGTGATCAGGACGGTGTTGAGCAGGAACCGGGTGAAGGGCAGGTTCCCGCTCCAGCCTCGGGTGTAGTTCTCGAAGTGGAAGGCGTCGGGCAGGAACTGGGGCGGGAAGGCCAGGTTCTCCGCGTCCGACTTCAGCGACGTCGTCACCATCCAGAGGAACGGCAGCAGGAACACGCCGGTGGCCGCGATGAGCAGCACGTACGCGCCCGCCCGCTGGGCCCGTCTGATGCGCTCGGCCTGACCGGCGGTCATGGCGGCGCGCCCCGGCCGCCGGATGTCGGGGGCGGCCTTCGTCTCGACCAGCATCCCGGCCCTCCTCTCGAAAGATCAGTTGAACTCGTAGTGGACCCAGCGCCTGGCCAGGCCGAACTGGATCAGGGTGACGATGATGACGATCAGGAACATGGCCCAGGACAGCGCGGCGGCGTAGCCCATGTCGAAGAACACGAACGCCTGCCGGTAGATGTAGAGCCCGAGCACCATGGTGGAGTTGGCCGGGCCGCCCTCGGTCATGATGAGGATGAGCGTGTACGCCTGGATGCTCGCGATGAAGCCCGTCACCACGTTGAAGAAGATCACCGGCGACATCATCGGCACGGTGACGCTCCAGAACCGGCGCCACCAGCCGGCGCCGTCGATCTCGGCGGCCTCGTACAGCGTGGCCGGGATGCCCTGCAGTCCGGCCAGGTAGATGACGATGGTGTTGCCCGCGCCCCAGACGCTCATCAGGATGAGGGCCGGCATCGCCCACTCCGTCGAGCCCAGCCACGGCGGGCCCGAGATGCCGACCATGGCCAGCAGCTTGTTGATCAGGCCGAAGTCGGGATGCAGGATGTTCAGCCACAGCAGCGCGGTCGCCACGCCCGACACCACCGACGGCAGGTACATCACCGTGCGGAACAACCCCTGGAAGCGCAGCGGCTGGTTGAGCAGCAGCGCCAGCGCGAAGGTGAAGACGACGCCCAGCACCACCGCGCCCAGGCCGTAGTAGAACGTGTTGACGATCGAGTCCCAGAACTCCGGGTCGTTGACCATCTTCTGGTAGTTGGCCAGGCCCGCCCAGGTGGGGCTGCGCAGCAGGTTCCAGTCGGTGAAGCTGATCGCGATCGAGGCGAGGATCGGCCCGCCGCTGAAGAAGACGAACCCGATCACCCACGGCGAGACGAACAGGTGGAAGCGCCGGGCCTCGCGGCGGGCCAGTGTGCTCTGGCCGCGCCGCGAGAAGACGGCGGCGACAGCGCTCATGCGATCTTGTTCTCGGCCAGCAGCGGGGTGATCTTGTCGGTGATCTCCTTCAGGCCGCTCGCCAGATCGGTCTTGCCGATCATGACCCGCTCCCAGATGGGCTTGGCCGTCTCGACGACCTTCTTGTTGGCGGGCAGCTTGAGCACGCCGTCGCCGGTGCCGTACTCCTTCATGGCGCTCTTGACGGTCTCGACGACGTCCTTGGGGATGCCGAGCGCCTCGGCGTTCGGCTCCCAGGCCGACTGCCGGGCCGGGGCGCTGATGCGGCGGAACTGCTGCCCGGTCGAGGAGAGGTACTCGTTGAGGTAGATCCAGGCCGCGTCCTTCTGCGGCGACTTGGCGTACATGGCCAGGGCGCTGCCGATGACCGGCGTGAAGCGGCCCTTCGGGCCCTTCGGCGTGGGCGCGACGCCCCACTTGAACGCCGTCTGCTTGGCCAGCTCGGTCAGGATCCACGCGCCGTTGATCGACATCGCCGCGTGCCCGACCTTGAACGGCTCCACCTTCTCCAGCACCTGGTTGAGCTCGGCCAGACTCGGCACCGCCTTGTCCTTGTTCAGCAGGTCGAGCCACATGCCGAAGACCTTCTGCGCCTCCGGCTCGGAGATCATGGAGACCGACTCGTCGGCGTTCAGGTAGCGCCCGCCGTACTGCGCCAGGGCGCGGGGCGTGATGTCGGGCTCGGGCAGCAGCATCGGGGTGAAGCCGTAGACCTTCTCGGCGCCCGAGCCGCTGGTGAGCTTCCTGGCGACCTCCATCATCTTCTCGACGGTCCACGACTCGTCGGGGTACTTCTCGCCGGCCTTGTCGAAGACGTCCTTGTTGTAGAAGAGCAGCTTGGGCGCCATGTCGGTGGGTAGGCCGAACAGCTTGCCGTCACGCTCGTAGTAGCCGAGCGCGTTCACCGGCAGGTCCTGCTTGTCGAACTCGGGTGTCTTGGCGATGAACTCGTCCAGCGGCTGGAAGATGTCGTTGGCGATGAAGTTCTGGGCCCAGCTGTAGTGCGTGTACATCACGTCGGGCATGGAGCCGCCCGCCGCCTGGGCCATGTACTTGGTGAGGTAGGAGTCGAACTGCGAGGTCTCGCGCTTGATCTCGATGTTCGGGTGGCGCTTGTGGAAGAAGAAGTCGAACTGCGCGTTGCGTACCTCGGCGATCACGTCCGCGGTGATCGCCACGGTCAGCGTCACCTTCGACACCGGGTCGGCCACCTGGGTCGTCGGCCATTTCAGCGCGTTGTTGAGCTGCTCGGCCTCCTCGAACGGCCAGGTGTCGTTGCCGGGCCGGTTCGGATCCAGCGTCGGCACGCCGGACTTCGTGGGCGCCGCGGCCTGCCGCTGCTGACGGGTGTCGCCCGCGCAGGCGGACAGCATGGGCACGGTCGCCGCGGCCACCGCGAGGGCCAGCATCTGGCGCCGGTTCATCTCCATGGGGGGTGGGCCTTTCAGAGAAAGAGCTCGATCACTGCTATCGCCTTGTCCGGGCGCTGGAATTCGGCCAGCCGAGCGGGAGAGATCCGATGTGTGGATCCGTCATCGTCCGATGCGCGAGGCATGGCCGTACCGTAGACCTGGTAATTAACTTCGTCAAGAATTGAATTGCAAGCGCTTGCAACCTAGGCTCAGGCACGTTGTGAGGAGTTCAGCGGGGTTGGCGTCGGCCGCCCTGCCCGAGCCGGCGGTCCCGAGCGGGTTACCGATGAGTCCGGCTCACTCCTCCTATCTCTGCTTGGAGGCCCTGTGTCGCAATGGACGCTCACTGACGAAGACCTGGAAGTCGCGATCGCGCTCTCGGCCGATGGCGAGCCGACCCTGGAGGTGCGGCGCGACGGCCGGGTGGTGGTGCGGCCGTCCAGGCTGGGCCTGCGGGCCGCGCACGAGGACCTGAGCACCGGCCTGGCCTTCGACGGGATGTCGTCCAGGCAGGTGACGGAGTCCTATGAGACGGTGACCGGCAAGCGGCGCGAGCACCTGTACACGGCCAAGGAGTGGACGCTGTCGTTCACCAAGGGCGCGCACCGGCTCCACCTGGAGGTGCGGCTCGGCGGCCACGGCGTGGCGTACCGGTACGTGGTGCCATGGACCGGACCGGTGACGGTAATTGACGAAATTTCGGAGTATGTGGTGCCGAGGGAGGCCCGTGCGGTGCTCCTGCCGTACGAGAACGGGCGCTGCGACTACGAGGAGATCCACCGGCACGGCCCGGTCGCCGACGCCGAGCCCATCCTGTACGGCTACCCGTCGCTTTTCCAGATCGGCGACACCTGGCTGTTCGTCACCGAGTCGAACCTGGACAGCGGCTACGCGGGCACCCGGCTGCGCTTCGACGGCCACGCCTTCCGCCTCGACCTGCCCGACCCGTACGTGACGGCGGCCAGTCCGCTCGTCACACCGTGGCGCACGATGATCATCGGCGAGCTGGCCACGATCGTCGCCAGCGACCTGGTGACCAGCCTGGCCGCGCCCTCGGCGGTGGACGACACCTCGTGGATCCGGCCCGGCGCGGCGGCCTGGTCGTGGTGGTCGGACGGCCCCTCCACCCGTGACCTGGACGAGCAGAAGCGCTGGGTCGACTTCGCCGCCGCGCACGGCTGGCCGTACGTGCTGGCCGACGCCGGCTGGAACAAGCAGTGGATGCCCGAGTTGATCGCCTACGCCGCGGCCAGGAACGTCGGCGTCTGGCTCTGGTCACACTGGCAGCACGTCGACACCGAGCTGGAGCACCGCGAGAAGCTCGCGCTCTGGAAGGAGTGGGGCGCCGTCGGCGTCAAGATCGACTTCACCGAGTCCGACGGCCAGGACCGGATGCGCTGGTTCGACGCCATTCTGGCCGCCACCGCCCGGCTGAAGCTCATGGTCGTCTTCCACGGCGGCACGATCCCGCGCGGCACCGAGCGCACCTGGCCGCAGTTCATGACCGCGGAGGCGGTCAAGGGCGCCGAGTGGATCAAGCCGAAGCCCGGCAAGCTGCCGCTCTACCCGCCCGCGCACTACCTGTCGCTCGCGTTCACCCGCAACGTGCAGGGCCCGATGGACTTCACCCCGTGCACCTTCACCGCGGTCCGCACCATCTCCGCCGGATTCGAGCTCGCGCTATCCGTGATCTTCGAATCGGGCGTCCAGCACTTCGCCGACGGCATCGAGGCATACGAGGCCAGGCCCGAGGCGCTGCGGCTGCTGTCCGGCGTCCCCACCGCATGGGACGACACGCGGCTGCTGTCCGGCGACCCCGCCGACCACATCCTGCTGGCCAGGAGGAGCGGCGGCGAATGGTACGTCGGCGCGGGCGTGTCGGGCGAGGCCCGCACGCTCACCGTGCCGCTCGACTTCCTGGACGAAGGGGAGTGGACGGCCGAGATCTACCGGGACGCCCCCGACGACGGCATCCTCGCCGAGACGGCGACGGTGTCGGCCGGGGGCAAGCTCGACCTCGCCGTATCCCCCAACGGCGGGTTCACCCTCCATCTGAGGAGAGAAACCTCATGATCAAGCGCCTGAGCGGCACCCTCGCCGCCGTCACCCTCGTCTCTTTATCGGCGATACCCGCCTCCGCCTCCACCGCCGCGGCCGTCTGGACGCAGCGCTGGAACCCGAACCCGGCCAATCAGACGGTCGCCCAGGCCTTCGAGGGCATCGAGGACGACCGCTCCGACTCCCACCCCGGCGTCACCCACATCTACGTCTCCGGCGACGCCTACCGCTTCGACATGCACACCCAGGACCGCGACGGCGACGACCGGCAGCGCAACGAGGTCAAGGGCATGCGGACGAGCAGCAGCTCGTACCTCAAGATCCTCAAGAACCAGGTCTGGCGCATCTCCTACCAGCTGTACATCCCGACCTCGCTCGACGCCACCAGCTCCTTCACCCACATCGCGCAGATGAAGGTGCCCGGCTCCGGCGCGCCCCTCTACACGATGTCGCTGCCCATCTCGGGCGGCACCCCGAAGATCAACGTCCGCTACTGGGACGAGGACGAGCAGACGCACGAGGTCGGCAACACCAACCTGAACCCGATCCAGGGCAAGTGGCTCGACACCACCTTCGAGTTCAAGGCCGCCGACAACGGCTACCTGCGCTGGACGCTCAAGGACGGCTCGACGACGCTGGTCGACAAGCGCCTGGACAACACCGACCTCTGGCGCGCCGACACCGACTACCTCCGCCCCAAGTGGGGCATCTACCGCAGCATCAAGAGCTCCGGCCTGCAGAACACGTACCTGCTAATCAGAAACCTGCGCGCCGAACAGCAGACCGCCAGCGCGGCCGACACCGACGAGGTAGCCAACCCGTGAAGAAGTACGGCGCCCGCCTCGCGGGTGCGCTCGCCACGCTCGCCCTGATCGCGACCGCCACCCCCGCGGTGGCGGCCCGCACTCCCACCCCGTCGGAGGGGCCGTCGCAGACCCAGACGGCCCGGCCGCCGCGCTGGGAGCTGCGCTGGGACCCGAGCGTCAAGAAGGACGGTGTCCAGGCGTTCGAGGCGCTGGAGGACGACCGGCGCGGCTCCCATCCCGAGGGCCTGCCGCACGTCTCCACCGACAAGGACGCCTGGCGCTTCACCGCCCACCTGGAGGACCGCGACGGCGCCGACCGCATGCGCAACGAGGTACGCGGCATGCGCGACGGCAAGGGCGCCCCGCTGGAGATCCGCAAGGACGAGACCTGGCGGATCAGCTACCGCATGTACATCCCGGACACCCTCGACGCGACCACCTCCTTCACCCACATCTGGCAGCTCAAGAACTCCGACGTCGGCACCCCGATCGCGCAGATCTCGCTGCCGGTCATTGGGGGCGTGCAGAAGATCGCCGCCCGGTACTGGACGCTCCCTGACAACACCTCGCACGACTTCGCCACCGCCGACCTGGAACCGATCCAGAACAAGTGGGTCACCACCACGCTGGAGTTCAAGTCGAGCGACGACGGCTACATGCGCTGGACTCTGTCGGACGGCCGCCGGACGATCGCCGACCAGAAGATCGAGCACATCGACCTGTGGTGGACCCAGGAGCAGTACAACCGGCCCAAGTGGGGCATCTACCGCAGCATCAAGAGCGCCGGGCTGCAGGAGACGTACCTGCTGGTCAAGGACCTCAAGGCGTGGCAGCTCGGCCCGGCGACGCCGCCGGTCAAGCTGCCGGCGCCGGACCGGAGCCCGGGCGCCTATGAGGCCGAGCGGGTGGGCAACGTGTGGGAGGGCGCGGCCGAGCCCGCCTACTGCGCGGTCTGCTCGGGCGGCAGGAAGGTGATCCTCATCGGCGGCAACGTCTACGACTACGCCGTGGTCAAGGGCGTATTGTCGGAGACCACCGGCACCCGGCGGATGACCGTGCACGCGCTGGTGGACGGCGCGCAGACGTTCGCGGTCAGCGTCAACGGGGCCGACTCCATCCAGGTGCCGATGACCGGGACCAAGGACACCGTGACGACCACGACCGTGCCGGTGGACCTGGTGGCCGGGGTCAACACGATCCGGTTCTTCAGCCTGACGGCCAGGGGTCCCGAGCTGGACAAGATCGTCATCAGCTGAGCCCGTACGGCCCACGTCCTGCTTGGGCGTGGGCCGTAGCACCACCCCAAGGATGGAGTCAGGCCACATGGCACACGACCTCAGCAGACGCGGTTTACTCGTGGCGGGCGGCGCGCTGGCCCTCGCGGCGGCGACCGGCATCCAGCCCGCTGCCGCGGGCACGTTCTGGCAGTCCAAGCTGCTCTCCTACGACCGGCGCGGGCGCCTGACCTACGCGCAGGACGCCGAGGGCAACCGGTTGCCGGACTTCAGTCACGCCGGATACCGCAACGGCGAGCGGCCGATCCCGTGGGCGCGGGTGGTCAAGGCCATCCGGCCGGTCGAGGGCGACAACACCGCCCATATCCAGGCGGCCCTCGACGAGATCGCGGCGCTGCCCCGCGAGCGGCGCGGCGCGCTGCTCCTGCTGCCCGGCCTCTACCCGGTCGCCGGAACCCTGTACGTACGCGCCGACGGCATGGTGCTGCGCGGCAGCGGCGACGGCGAGGACCCGGCGGGCAACACGATCATCAAGGCCACCGGCAACAGCCCCAAGGACCGCGACGTGATCGTGGCCGGCGGCACGTCGGCGGGCGGCTGGGCGGGGGAGGTGCCGGGTACCCGTACCGACATCACCACGGACTTCGTGCAGGTGGGCGCGCGCGAGTTCGAGGTGGCGAACGCCGGGTCGCTGCGGCCCGGCGACAACATCGTGATCTACCACCCGTGCTCGGAGGGGTGGCTCAAGGCCATCGACTACGGCGGCCACGACGTGGGCCCGGCCTGGCAGGTGGGCGAGCACCCGATCATCTACAACCGCTACATCCGGGAGATCTCCGGCAACAGGCTGAAGATCGACGTGCCCGTGTTCAACCACCTGAACCGGGCGCTGTCCCAGTCGTCGGTCTACAAGTGGGACCGGGCCGGGCTCGTCACCCAGGTGGGCGTCGAGCGGCTGCGCGTGGACATCGAGTATCACGGCGACCCCGAGCAGGACGAGGATCACGCCTACAACGCGATCGTGCTGCTGCGCACCGAGGACTCGTGGGTGCGCGACTGCACGATGCTGCACTTCACCCAGGCCGGGGTGGCCACCCAGGAGACGACCCGCGCCACGGTCGAGAACTGCCGGGCCGTCGACCCCGTCAGCATCGTCACGGGGAGCAGGCGGTACAACTTCAACACTTATGTCTACTCGCAGCAGGTGCTCTTCCGTGACTGCTACGCCTACAAGTCGCGGCACGCCTTCGTCTCCAACGGGCACAGCACGGTGTCGGGCGTGGTGTTCGTGCGCGGCACGGCCGAGTACGCGCTGAACTCCAGCGAGGGCCACCGCCGCTGGTCCCAGGGCCTGCTGTACGACGGGCACCGCGACATCGACCCGCACTACGACTACACGCTGGGCCTGTACAACCGGGGCCGCTACGGCACCTCGCACGGCTGGTCGGCGGCGCACTCGGTGGCGTGGCGGTGCGACGTGTCGACCAGCAGGCTCATCGTCCAGAAGCCGCCGACGGCCCAGAACTACGCGATCGGCTGCCTGGGGACGGTCACCGGGGACGGCCCCTTCCAGCAGCCCGCCGGGTACATCGAGGGCACCGGCCAGGCGGGTCTCCTGCCGCCCTCGCTGTACGAGGCGCAGTTCCTCGACCGGCTACGAGGCGGCTTCTGAGCCCAGGTCCAGCCGGAGCAGCCCGCCGGTGGGCACTGTGATCGTGTGCGTGCCGGGGGACAGCTCCAGCGTCGTGTCGCTCACCGTACGGCCCCGGCAGGTCTGGACCCTGGCGCGGGCCGTACCGGAGTGGCCGACCTGGAGCAGCACGTCGGCCGAGTCGTCGGCGTTGGCCAGCCAGAACGTGCCCGCCTCCGGGACCGCCACCGGCAGCGGCGCGTAGCGGGCGGTGATCATCGTATCCGCCGAGCGGGCCGTGACCTGCGGATAGACCAGATCGGGACGGGCCGGCTCGAACGCGCCGTGCTGCAGCACATCGGCGTGCTCCTTGACGAAGCCCAGCCAGAACCGCAGCACCTCCAGCTGTCCGGGCGTCTGCGTGGTGAGGTCCACCGAGATCTGCGGGACCGCGAACAGCACGTTGACCAGCTGCGCCGCGACCCGCTCAGGGGTCTCGTCCGGGTGCCACATCAGCATGTCGGCGTGCACGGCCAGCGGCCCGGCGATCAGGCGCAGGTCCACCGTGCGCTGGCGGTTGTGCGCGGGGCTGAGCGGGCAGTCCGAGGCGCGGACCATCGTCGCGTACGGCCACAGCCCCGGGCTCACGTACGGCTGGCGCAGCTCCACCAGGCAGTCGCGGGGCAGCATGGCCAGGAGTCTGCGCACGCCCTCGTTGACCGTCGCGCAGTCGGCGTCGGGCCCCGGCTCGGGCGGGTCCTCCACGGCGAACTGGTCGATGAAGTCGATCTTCAGGCCGTCCATGCCCCACTCCTGGACCGCGCGGGTCAGGTGGCCGGCGAGGAGCTCGCGGATGTAGGGGTAGCGCGGGTCGACGATGACCGCGTTCATGTGCTCCTTGTAGGCCAGCGAGTAGGGCTGTACGCGGTCCCAGAGCGCGGTGTGGCGGCCGACGAACGGCAGGGCGTACCAGAGCAGGTAGGCGAGCCCCGCCTGCTTCACCGCCGCCACGTGTCCGGAAATATCGGGAAAAGACGTGGCGGAGGGCTCCCACTCGCCGACGTGCCCGTAACCACGCCCGCGGTCGTCGCTGTGCCAGCCGTCGTCCACGATGATCGCCTCGCAGCCCAGCTCGGCCGCCGGGCCCGCCTGCCGCTCCACGCTCACGGCGTCGACGTGCTGCTGCATGGCGTACCAGGTCGAGTACGCGGGCATCCGCGCCACCTCGGGCACCTCTCCCGCCGGGCCGCGCCACCCCTCGGCCACGTCCGCGCGCTCGCGGACGTCGGCGCGCCACCACTCTGCCACGTCCGCGAGTGTGCGGGCGAACGGCCGTCCGGTGAGGTCGAGCCGTAGCACCAGGCCGGTGCCGGGCTCGGCGTCGTGCTCGGCCCAGAAGCCGAAGTCCCCGGTCTCCTCCACCACCCCGGTGCGGATGCGCACCGGCCGGACCACCTCGCCGACGGCGTACGTGCACAGCGACACGTCACCGGCGCCCACCAGGCAGCCCACGGGGGCGTTCTTCTCCAGGGCGGCCACCCGGGGCTTGCGCCAGAACGGCGGCAGCCCTCTGTGCTCGCCGCCGTCGGGCGCCCAGAAGGCCGTGGCGGCCACGCACGGCACCCGCCACGCCACGCGGACGACCGCCGGCCGGTCCGGGGTGATCCGCACCTCGTGGACGCCCTCGGCGTCCTCGGTGACGGTCCACGTCAGCTCGGCCGCCGCCGTCGCGGTCAGTTCCGTCGCGCCCGCGTGGACGCGTACCTCGCGGGTCTCGCCCGGAGCGCGGTCGTGCGGCTGCCAGATCCCGGTCGTCGCGGTCACTGCCACTCCTGAGTCACTGTCGCTCCTGGAGAGTGAAGAAGGTCTGGATGGCGACCGAGGCCGCGCCGCGCGCCCACTGCTCGAAGGGCCGGGGGCGCAGGAAGATCCGGCAGTCGGCCGCCGCCCCGAACGCCTGGCTCGCGAACGACCGGCTGATCTGCTCCTCGAACAGGTCGTAGGCCGCCAGCCCCTGCACGTCGCCGGTCACGATGATGCGCTCGGGCCCGATGAGGTTCGCCATGGCCGCCATGGCCAGCCCGATCGCGTGCCCCGCCCTGGCGAACACCTCGCGCGCCGCCACGTCGCCCGCGTGGGCGGCGTCGATGGCCGCGTCGATGGTCAGCGACGCGTCGCCGGTGGCCTCGCGGACCGCGGCCACGATGGGCGCGGTCCCGGCGATCGCCTCGACGCAGCCGCGTCCCCCGCAGTGGCACGCGGGCTCCTCGCCGCCGACTGGGACGTGCCCGATCTCCCCGGCGACGCCGTGCGATCCGGCCACGATCCGGTCGTTCACCACCAGCCCGCAGCCGATGCCCACCCCCACCGTGACCACCGCGAACGACGACGCGCCGATGCCCTCGCCGAACCACTGCTCGGCCACGGTGAGGGACTTGACGTCGTTCTCGACGGTGACCCGCAGGCCCGTCGCCTCGGCGGCCAGCCGGGCCAGCGGCACCTGCCGCCAGTTGAGGAAGGGGGAGTAGCGCACCATGCCGTGCGCCTTGTCCACGTCGCCCGACACGGCCAGGCCCAGCGCGTGGCAGCGCTGCCGGTAGGCCGGGTCGGCGGCGAGCAGCTCGGCCACGAGGTCGGCCAGCGTCGCCACCACGTCCTCGGGCGAGGACGCCGTCAGAGGGCGGTGCGCGCCGACGAGCACCTGGGCGCGCAGGTCGGTGACGACGCCGATGAGCTCGTCGTCGGTGATCTTCACGCCGGTGAAGAACTCCCGGTCCGGCTTGATGGCCAGCGGGCTGGCCGGTCGGCCCGCGCCGGGGCCCGGCCGGTCCGTGGCCTCCAGCTCTTCCAGATAGCCCGCCTCGATGAACGGGCGCGCCGCCTTGGTGACGGCGGCGGACGACAGCCCCGTCCGCCTGGCGATCTCCACCCGGGAGACCGGCCCCTGCGTCAGGACCATGGTGAACACGGTGGCCGCCGCGGGAGTGGTGAGCGGTGCAGGCATGATGGGCATCGTAACACTAATTAACTTCGTTAAGAATTGATTCGAAGGGCCCATCGATCTAGGCTCCGGGACATGCCTTCGGTGACCTTCGACGCGGCCAGCCGTACGTATCTGCTGCCCACCTCAACCGCCAGCTACGTCCTCGGGCTCGACGCCGACGATACCCCCGTCCACCTGCACTGGGGACCCCTTCTGACCCAGGAGCAGGCGGCGTCGCTGCCCCGCCCGGCGGCACCCCCCGCGAGCAGTTTCGACGGCGCGGGACCGGCCGAGGAGCTCGGCACCGAGGCGGGCGCGCGCTTCGGCACTCCGTCGCTGCAGATCGCCTTCCCGGACGGAGCCCGGGGCGTCGACTGGCGCCATCTCGGTCACACGATCGACGGGGGACACCTGACGGTCCACTTCCGGGACGCCGTCCAGCCGTTCGAGGTGGACCTGCACTACCGGGTGCGCGGCGACGTCGTGGAGCGGTGGACCGCGCTGCGCTCGGAGGTGCCCGTGACGATCCTGCGGTGCGACTCGGCCGCGTGGAGCGTTCCGCCGCTGTCCGGGTACCGGCTCAGCCACGCCGTCGGTGGGTGGAGCGCCGAGCACGGGCTGCGCCGTACCGACCTCACCGTGGGCGAGACGACGCTGACCAGCAGGCGAGGGCTGAGCAGTCACCACGCCAACCCGTGGCTCACCGTCGACGGAGGCGACGCGGGCGAGCGCCACGGCGAGGTGTGGAGCTGCGCGCTCGCCTGGAGCGGCAGCTGGCGCATCACGGTCACCCGCGACCCGTCGGGGAGCGCGGGGTGGACGGGCGGGTTCGGCCACGAGGGCCTCACCTGGCGGTTGGAGCCGGGGGAGGAGTGGGTGACGCCGGTGTTCGCCGGGGTCTATGCTCCCGACGGGTTCGGCGGGGCCAGCCGCCGCTGGCACGAGCACATCGCCGGGTACGTGCTGCCCCAGCCGGACGAGCTGCGCCCGGTGGTCTACAACGCCTGGGAGGCCGTCGGCTTCGACGTGGCCGAGTCGAACCAGAAGGAGCTGGCCGCGCTCGCCGCCCGCGCGGGGGTGGAGCTGTTCGTCATGGACGACGCCTGGTTCGGCGGGCGCACCGGCGACAGCGCCGGGCTCGGCGACTGGTGGCCGAACCCGGACCGCTTCCCCTCCGGCCTGGCCCCGCTCATCGACGAGGTCCACGGGCTGGGCATGCGGTTCGGCCTCTGGGTCGAGCCCGAGATGGTCAACCCCGACAGCGACCTCTACCGCGCCCACCCCGACTGGGTGCTGCACATGCCCGGCCGCCCGCGTACGTTGCTGCGCAACCAGCTCGTCCTCAACTTCGCCCGGCCCGACGTCGCGGACTGGGCGCACAAGTGGCTGCACCGGCTGGTCGGCGAGCACGGCGTGGACTTCCTGAAGTGGGACTTCAACCGGGCCTTCACCGAGGCGGGCTGGCCCGGCGCCGCCGACCAGGACCGGCTCTGGATCGACCACGTGCGAGCCGTCTACTCGATCATGGACCGGCTCCGCGCCGACCATCCGCACCTGCGCATCGAGGCGTGCGCGGGCGGCGGCGGCCGTACCGACCTGGGCATGCTGGCCCGTACCGATCAGGTGTGGACCTCCGACAACACCGACGCCCACGACCGCGTCGCCATCCAGCACGGCTTCAGCCAGATCTACCCGGCCCGCGTGATGGCCGCCTGGGTGACCGACAGCCCGAACCCGCTCACCCGCCGCCTCACCCCGCTCAGCTTCCGCTTCCACGTCGCCATGGCCGGCGCGCTCGGCCTCGGCGGCGACCTGCTGAAGTGGAGCTCGGCGGAGCTGGCCGAGGCCGCCGAGCTGGTCGCCGTCTACAAGGACATCAGGCCCGTCGTCCAGCTCGGGCGGCAGGACAGGCTCGAGTACGGCGTGCAGTACACCTACGGCGACCGGACCGTCGTACTCGCCTGGCGGGGGCCCGTCGCGCACGGGACACCGCTCGTGCCGCTCCGCCTGGCCGGGCTCGACCCGCTGGGCCGCTACCGCGACGAGGACACCGGGCAGCTGCATCACGGAGCCCTGCTGATGTCGGCGGGCCTGCGGCCGGACCTGCCTCCGGGCGACTACACCAGCGCACTGATCCGCCTGCGCTCGGTGTAGTCGAGTCGGTCTTATCCGATTGATGAAAGGCCGCGCAGGGCGAGCTGGGCGGCGCGCACGGCCGACTCCTCCGCCTGCTCCAGCGACCCGCCCCGGTTGATGGTGGAGATGACCGCGAGCTTGGTGGCGCCGATCAGCGCGCCCACGGCCGCCGCCGCGTCCACGTGGTCGAGCTCGTCGGGAAAGGCGTCCTCCAGTGCCCGCGCCAGCTGGAGCTGGCTGTCGAACAGCAGATGCAGCGCCCGTGCCTGCAAGGAGGGGACGGTCATGATGAGCCGCATCCGCAGGGGCGCGTCCAACACTCGGAAGTCGTCGTCGCTCGCCCACCGCAGGCTCGTCCGTACGAGCCGCAGCAGCAGGTCCGCCACGCGTTCGCCGGGCATCCTGGACGAGATCATCTCGATCGCCCGCGCGATGCGGGACGCGCTGTCGAAGAACAGCACGTCCTCCTTACTGGCGAAGTAGCTGAAGAACGTCCGCGTCGACACCTCCGCCTCGGCCGCGATCTCGGCCAGCGTGGTCTCCTCGAAACCCTTCTCGTCGAACAGCCGGAGCGCGGCCTCGATCAGCGCCCGGCGTGTGCGCTGCTTCTTGCGCTCCCGTAGTCCCACCATGCCGGGAACTGTACCGCCAAACTTAGGGATTTTCATCCATTGAAGTTTTGCAGCGAATGAGGTTTTCTGGTGGAGTTGACCAAGCGAAAAGGAGCCACACCATGTCGGATCTGACCCTCACCACCACCCGCCAGCGCCCCTTCGATCCACCTGACGAAATCGCCGAGCTGCGAGAACAAACGCCGATCCACCGCATGACCTACGCCGACGGGCACCTCGGCTGGATCGTGACCGGCTACTCCGCCGCCCGCGCCGTGCTCGCCGACGCGCGCTTCAGCAACCGCCCCGAGCTCATCCACCCGCCGATCCCGGCCCGGCTGCAGCTCGCGAAGGAGCAGGGTTTCCGGGTGCCGCCCGGGTTCTTCCTGCGCATGGACGCCCCCGAGCACACCCGCTACCGCAAGCTCCTCACCGGTCAGTTCACCGTGCGCAGGATGAAGGAGCTGGAGCCGAGGATCGCCGAGATCACCGACGCCTGCCTGGACGCCATGGAGGCCGCGGCCAAGCCGGTCGACCTGGTGCAGGAGTTCGCGCTGCCCATCCCGTCGCTGGTGATCTGCGAGCTGCTGGGGGTGCCGTACGAGGACCGGGCGCAGTTCCAGGAAGACACCAAGGTGCTCGTCAACCTGGAGATCAAGGCCGAGGACGCCATGGGCGCGATGACGCGCATCTCCGCGTACCTGTACGGGCTGATCCAGCGCAAGCGGGCGAAGCCGGAGGACGACCTGCTCAGCGGGCTGATCGAGGGCGGCGAGCTGAACGACGAGGAGCTCACCGGCGTCGCGTTCCTGCTGCTGGTGGCCGGCCACGAGACGACCGCGAACATGCTCGGCCTCGGCACGTACGCGCTGCTCACCAACCCCGCCCAGCTCGCCCTCATGCGTGACGACCCGTCGGCGGTCGAGAACGGCGTCGAGGAGCTTCTGCGCTACCTCACGATCATCCACCTCGGCCCGGTCAGGAGCGCCCTGGTCGACGTCGAGATCGAGGGCCAGCTCATCAAGGCCGGCGAATCGGTCGCGATCCACCTCCCGGTGGCCAACCGCGACCCCTCCCGCTTCCCGGACGGCGACACCCTCGACCTGGCCCGGCCCGCCACGGGCCACCTCACGTTCGGCCACGGCATCCACCAGTGCCTCGGCCAGCAACTGGCCCGGGCCGAGATGCGCATCGCCTACCCGGCGCTCCTGCGGCGCTTCCCCGGCCTACGCTTGGCCATATCACCGGAGGAGGTGCCGATGCGCTCGGACATGAGCATCTATGGTGTGCACCGCCTCCCTGTCACCTGGTAGGTCAATGATGGAGATCAAGGCAGACACGACGGTGTGCATCGGTGCGGGCATGTGCGCGCTGACGGTGCCGGCGATATTCGACCAGAGCGAGGAGGAGGGGACCGTGGTGGTCCTTGACTCCACCCCACCGGCCGAACTGGAAGAAGCCGTCCGCCGCGCCGTGACGCTGTGCCCGTCAGGCGCCATCTCGGTGGTCTGATTTCGATTTGCTGGGTCCTTCGTGTCGACGGCGGGTGCCTTCTGTCGTACCGGTCTGGCCGGCCAACTTACGGCTCGCCCAGCCCGAACCTTCCCCGCCGTCGCCGCGACCGTCTTCTGGGGCGCTCGTCCATCGGGGCTGACCCTTACTGGGCCGACCGCCTATCGGGCTGACCGTGTGCCCGGATGCCCCCACGGGCCCGATCGCTTACCGGCCGGATCGCCCACCGGCCCCACCCTGCACTGGCCCACTGCGCACCGCGCACTGGCTCATGGGGCACCGGCCCATCGCCCCTCGGTTGCAGGCAGCCAGCGCGGATGCGCCAGGTTCGCGGACCTGCTGAGGCGCCGACCAGTTGGGTGCGGACCGCTGATCCCAGACCTCCGGATGGTCCTTGAGCGCGCTGCCCGTTCCGCGGACCTCCGCGTCCTCCTGCGGACCGTCATCTCACTGCAGCTGTTCGCCCCCTGGAGCCTGGACCCCCACCTCCCTGGACTTCCACCTCCCTGGGGACCCCCGCCCCCCTGGACCTCAATCCCCTTTCTGGACCTTCACAGCCCTCTGGAGACTCCGCCGGGGCGGCCTGGGCGCCGGATCTCCGCTGAGGCGGACCCTCGCCAAGGGGTCGGCCTCTACGTGTTCGCGTGCCTCTCGCATGGCCTCTACACGCCTTTGCCCGTCCCTCAACCTCGGTCCCTCAACAACCTTGGCCACCAACCTCGTCCCGCCGCACGTCAATGGGCATGTAGTCCACCCTCCCCCACGCTGATCGAATCTGTGTTCGTAGAATAGGTTGACACCGAGCGTGATCGAAATTATGTTCGACCTAGTGACGTGAGGCTCGCGGCTCACGTCGTAGGACCTGGTCGCGGGCCGTTCGCTTCCCCCAAGCGAGACCCGCGATCAGGCTCCAGGGCGAAGGGCGTGTCCTCGTCGTCGGCGGAGACGAGTGGGCGCGTCCTGGCCGGACGGGGTGCGGGGAAGCTCCTCGTCCGGCCAGCCCGGCGGAATTGTCGGTGGAGTCTGCGAACCTTGGCTTCACCGGCGGAGACGCCGGGAGCCGCCATGACTCCAAGGAGGCGCGCAAGATGGCACCAAGGCTCAGCGATACGCAGGGGCCCCGGCTGTCGCCCGCAGTTAGGGCGCACCTGACGGATTCACATTCCTGCCTGGCGGAGGCGACAGCCGCTCGCACCCCGGCATCCCGATACGTGGCAGCGCACCTGGCAGCGCTACGAGCGGCGGCGGCGATCCTGGCCGCCCGCCCACGCCCCATGGAAGGCCGCAGGCGCCGCCTGCGCAGCGCCTGGGAGCTGCTCCCGGAGGCGGAGCCCAAGCTCGCGGAATGGGCCGCCTACTTCTCGGTGAGCGCCGCTAAGCGCGCCGCCGCCGAGGCCGGCATGGTCCGTGGCGTCAGCGCGGCCGACGCGGACGAGCTTTTGGCTGAAGCCGACACCTTCGTCGCCGTAGTCCAGGACATCCTGGGCGTCCCCGCTCAACCCCCACTCCCGGTCGAGGTCCCCCTGGCCGGCTGACCACACCGCTCGCGCCGCCGACCTCGACGGCGAGTGGGCAGCCGGACAACTCGAACACGAGCGAACACACCGACCCAGGCGAGGGCCAGCAGACCATCCCGACCAAGGACGACCCCGCCCAACCGGTGGAAGCAGAGCGCGACGCCTGAAGCATGCGCAAAGACGCCGCATGCAGGCGATCGAACGCCCCGAACCAGGGCGGCCAGGGGGCCAAGGAGGATCTCCGCAGAATTGAACGGTAGGCCAAGGGGCCTCGTGGTCCATCGGCAGGGCGGCAGGGGGAACGTCAGGCCGTCCAGTTCTCAACGGCGATCGCGCTGCTGCCGGCCTGGGCCAGCTCGATGATCTGCGTCATGGACAGGGTCTTGCGGAACCTGTGACCCATCCGTTCCTCCATGGCCGCGCGGCCGAACTCGAGGATGTCTCTGGCGTCACCCGGCTACCGGACCGACTCTGACGTGAGCAGGACTCCTATGAGTTCCTTGAGGCGGCCGGTGATGCGGCGGTACCCCTGCGTGTCGATCTGGACCAGGTCTCCGGTACGCAGCCGGCCGTTGAGGGCAACAGTGTCTTGGCGGCCTGGGGGTCGGCCAGGTAGCCGGGGCTGGTCTGGCGGCCAAGGACCTCGCGCGGCCACCGCCGGGAGGACCCCGCGCGGCCACCGCCGGGGGCCGTGCCAGGCCGAATACAGCGGGCTGGGCCCCGCTCGCCCGCTACCGCGAGGGTCCTCGTCCCTTGCCCGACCTCGTCAGGGCCGTGTTACGCCACTCGCGGCGGAAGGGGGCGGCGTTTCCGCCTGCGTCTCCTCCGTTGTGCGTTAAGTCTCATCCGCGGGTTGTTACACCGGATGCGCGGCTGGTGTCTCCATGTCGAGTTCACAACACGAGGGAGACATGATGAACGGGAACGTCGCGGTGGTCGTGGTCGGTGGCGGGTACGGGGGCGTGACGGCGGCCAATCGCCTGGCTCGGCGCGATGGCGTGTCGGTGACCCTGGTCAATCCGCGTCCCGACTTCGTCTCGCGGATCCGTCTGCACCAGCTCGTGACCGGCTCCGATGACGCGGTCGAGGACTTCGGTGAGGTTCTGGGTGGGAACGTCCGGCTGGTGGTCGACACCGCGACCCGGATCGACGCCGCCGAGCGACGAGTGTCGCTGGCGGGCGGTGGCACGCTCTCCTACGACTACCTCGTCTACGCGGTGGGCAGTGGCGCTGCCGATCCCGGCGTGCCCGGAGCGGCGGAGTTCGCTCATTCGGTGTCGACCCTCGAGGGAGCGCGACGACTGCGGTCGGCCCTGGCCGCGACGCCCGCGACGGCTCCGGTGACCGTGGTCGGGGCCGGCCCGACCGGCCTGGAGACCGCCGCCGAGCTGGCGGAACTGGGCCGCAAGGTCACCCTGGTCTGCGGCAATGTGCTGGGTCCCTACCTGCATGCCCGGGTCCGCCGCCTGGTCGCTCGCCGGCTCGCCGAGCTGGGTGTGACCATCCTCGAAGGTCCCCGCGCGCGGGTGGCGGAAGTGACACGCGAGGCGATACGGCTCGACGACGGCCGTCAGCTGCCCAGCGCGGTGACGATCTGGACCGCGGGATTCCGTGTCCCGGACCTGGCTGCCCGCAGCGGGCTGCGCACCGACACCGAAGGCCGCCTGATCACCGACACGACGCTGACCAGTGTGGACGACGTGCGCATCGTCGCCGCTGGGGACGCGGCGGCGATGACGGACCGGCCATTCCGGATGAGCTGCCAGGCCGCCGTGCAGCTGGGCCCGGGGGCCGCCACCACGATTCTGCGGCGGATCGCGGGGAAAACACCCGCTCCCGTCCGGTTGCTGTTCGCCGGGCAATGTCTCAGCCTCGGCCGCAACGAGGGCGTCACCCAGTTCTCCTACCTGAACGACAAGGTGAACGCGCTCCACATCAGCGGGCGGCTTGGTGCCCCCGTCAAGGAGATCGCCTGCCGGTTCACCCTCAATCAGTTGGTGTCCGGGGCACGCAAGGCCACCTCCGGCGCATCCCACCTGACCTGATCAGTGGGGAGGCCGCTGCCGACGACCCCGTCTTTGGACTGGGTACATATCCACGGTCTGCTTCCGGCTTGTGAGGCCGACCACGAGAGAGTGAAGCGCACGACATGAACGACCACGTCACCGACCCCGCGACCGAGGCCTTCGTCGCCCACCGAGACCTGCTGTTCACCGTCGCCTACGAGATGCTCGGATCGGCGGCAGACGCCGAGGACGTCCTCCAGGAGGCCTGGCTGCGGTGGGCGAAGGTCGACCTGGGGCAGGTGCGGGACCAGCGCGCATACCTGGTACGGATCACGACCCGGCAAGCACTCAACCGGCTACGGACTCTCCAACGGCGCAAGGAGGCCTACGTCGGCCCCTGGCTGCCCGAGCCCCTGCTCACCGCGCCGGACGTGGCCGAGGACGTCGAACTGTCCGAGAACCTGTCGATGGCACTCATGTTCATCCTCGAAACCCTCTCACCGACCGAACGCGCCGTCTTCGTGCTGCGCGAGGTCTTCGACATCGGCTACGACGACATCGCGGCCGCGATCGGCAAGAGTCCCGCCGCCGCACGCCAGATCGCCTACCGCGCACGCCGGCACGTCGACGCCCGCCGACCGTCCACACCGGTTTCCCAGGAAGAAACCCGGGCGGCGTTGAATTCGTTCCAGTCCGCGCTCGTGACCGGGGACCTGCAGGGGCTGCTCGACGTACTCGCCCCGGATGTTGTTTTCGTCAGCGACGGCGGCGGCCTCAAGCTGGCGGCCCTGCGGCCGGTCGTCGGCGCCGACAAGGTGCTCAGTTACATGGCCGGCAGTCTCGGCAAGGCCGGCGGCACCTTCACCAGTGAGCCCACGACGGTCAACGGCAACCCCGGACTCATCCTGCGCCTGGACGACGTGATCGACGGCGTGCTGGCCTTCCGCGTGGACAACGCCCGCGTCACGGGCCTCTACTACGTCCGCAACCCCGAAAAACTCACCTGCGTCGAGTCGGAAACCCCCCTCACCTCCCGCTGACCCTGCCTCGACGCGGCAGACGATCCCCCCAGCACGATCAGCCGGACGACCAGCACGAGCACACCGACCCCGGCTCACAAAAACCCCACTGACCAGCGCTTTTATGGGAGCCCAGGCAAGTGCCACCTACCGAAGGGGCGAGGAGAGTCTTCCCCCTCCCACCGGCCGCTCCCCCTAGAGAAAGTAAGAGCAGACGCATGTCCCACACCTACCGCAACGCTGTCATCCCCGAGCGAGTCGTGAACCTGGACGAGGCCCGACAACGGCACGGTGCGATGGCCGACCACGCGGCCCAGCTGGTCATGGCCGGAGACCCGCTGGCCGACGCCGTGATCGCCGAACTCGACCAGCTGGGCAAGGAAGGCCGCCACATCCTCAACAGGGGACTCGCCGACGGTCTTGCCAGCCTGGGCGAACAGCCGCCCAGCGCCATCGAGGCGCTCCTGCGGCAACTGGAGACGGTGCCTTCCTGGGTCGATCCCGCGCAGATCGACCGTGGTGAGGTCGCCCTGCTGTCGGTGCCCCAGCCGTGGTTCGAAATCTGCGCGATCAGCAGCGCCCTGGTGCACACCTATGCCTCGCCCGCCATCGCCCGGCTGCTGGCGCAGACGGGACAGCTGACGAAGATGGCTTCCCGCCGACTCGTCGAGACCGGGATGTGGGGGCGTCAGAGCACGCTGCCCGGAGGTCTTCACCGAGGAGCTCCCGGCTACATCAGCACCGCGCAGGTCCGACTGCTGCATGCGCGGATACGAGCCACCGCTGTCCAGCACGGCTGGGACACGGCCGTCTGGGGCCTTCCCATCGGGCAGACCGACATGGCCCGCACGTGGCTGGACTTCACACTCACTCCTTTCACAGCCCTCGCGGCAGTCGGTATCGATTTGAGCGCCGAAGAACAGAAGAGCCTGTACCAGTACTGGTCCTACATCGCCTATCTGCTCGGGATCGATGAACGCTTCTACCAAGGCGTCACGGACCACGCCAGCGCTCGTCGTCTCCAGAACCTGCTGGACATGACGAACGCTGAGCCGGACGACAACTCACGTGCGCTGACCGCGGCCATGGTCAGAGCCACGGCCAGCGCCATGGCCTGTGCGCCCACCCCCCTGATGGCCGAGGACCGACTCCGCGATCTCCTCCACGGCCTGCTGCGGCGTGCCTTCGGCAGCGAGCTCTCCGACCACCTGGGCATCCCTGAATCGGACGCCACTCCGCTGCTGTCTCTGGTCGCTCTCCTCAACAGCCAGGCCAGGCGCTGGCAGACCTTCACGGCTGACTCCGCCGAGATGGCCCGCCGCGAGAACGCGCAAAGTCCCGGCCCCGATGAAGCCTTCCGCCTTCCCGGCGGCACCGCTTACGAGCAGAACATCGCCGTGCCCACCACGGCATGAACGATCCTCGCGCGATCTGCTCGCCCCGAGCGCTCAGATCCGCTCCACGCGCCTCAACATGCTCGCTCTGCGAGGCCCGGCCCGCTCGGCGCACGAGTCCCGGCCGGGCTGCCCGCCCGTCCTCAGTGGCGCGTCAGGAGGTGGTTCACATCGGATCGCACAGCGGTACGGTGCTGTAATCCTCGCCGTTCACCGGTCGGATGTCCTGCCAGCGCACCCACCGGGCCTGGCCCATGTGCTCGGTGCCGTCGTCGGTGTTCAGCGTCTGCGGGGGCCATAGCAGGAATCCCCACCGCTCTCCCTCCGTATCGCCCCAAGCCAGCAGATAACGCGCCTCGCCGCCGCGGTCGGTGGTCGAGAACGTCGTCGCGGCATGTTCGACGATCGGTGGCCGCCACAACCCTGGTAGGCCTTTCATGTCGAGATGCATTGATCCATTATACGAACTGGAGTTCGATATCGCTAGACGACACGCCGTTTCCCGGGCCCCATCTGGGCGAACGCGATGGGCATCTGGACGGCCAGACTCCGCTGGACCTGCGTGGCCGGGCCTGCGTGTACGTGTGTGGGCGTGCGGGCACGGCGGGGGTGCGGCTGGGCCTGCGCTGTTAACGCGCCCGGATGGGCATGGGGTGCGGAGGGGTGTTCGGCGGGCTTGTGCGGGGACGTGCCGCTGGGCCCGCGGCGGTGAACTCGCGCAAAGGGTCTACGGGATCGCGAAGGGCCTTCGGGGCTGCGAAGAGAAGGCAGGCGCGGCTCTTGGCAGCGCGCGTCGCGAAGGGCCTATGGGATCGCGCAGGGCCTACGAGTGCCGGAGGTGTGCGGCGGGGTCCGCGTGAGAGACCTGTACGGCAGGACCACGGGCCTGGAGGCGTGCGGAAAGGGCCGCCCTACTGGGGTCTTCGGCCTGGTCGGCGGGTGGTGGGTTCCCGTGCGTGCCCGGACAAAGCCCGTCCTCGTGCTCCCGCACGAAGGTTCGTCGTGCTCCCGTACGGAGGTTCACCGTGCCGCCGTACGCGAGCACCAAGACGAAAAAGCGGGACGCGCCCGTCACATGGCGCGCCCCGAAAAACAGGAGCGGTCAGAAGGACTCGACGGCGCGGCGGGCCTCCGCGTCGAGGACGCCCCAGCTGATGAGCTCCTCCGTCAGCTCGCTCGGCGACTTGTCGTAGATCACGGCCAGGGAACGCAGGTCCTCCTGGCGGATCGACAGGACCTTCCCGTTGTAGTCGCCACGCTGGCTCTGGATGGTGGCCGCGTACCGGGCGAGTGCCCCGGCCTTCTCCTTCGGCAGCGTCGCAAGACGTTCCAGGTCGATGACAAGCTTCGGTGTCGGGCCGAGCGGGCTCGGCGCGGCACCGCCGGGCAGCAGCTCGGAGACGGGCACCCCGTAGAAGTCGGCAAGCTCGGCAAGTTTCTGAACCGTTACAGCACGGTCGCCACGCTCGTACGAGCCCACGACCACGGCTTTCCACCTGCCACGCGACTTCTCTTCGACTCCGTGCAGGGACAGGCCCTGCTGGGTGCGGATGGCGCGGAGTCGTGCACCCAGCGACTTTGCGTACTCAGACGGCATCGTGTGGCCCCCCGGCTCTCGTATGTAGCGCTCTCAGTAGATTGTGCTCCCTTGCGGCGAATGCCCCGGCCACCGGGGGGTGTGTGCCTTGTTAGGCACCATCGGTAGCCATGGCTCTGGGTTTACCCCATAACGCCGCGCAGTGTGGTTACGCACAGTGACGGTAAAGGGGCGGACGCCGAAGGTCAAGCTGATTGGAAAAAAGATGCCGAATCCGATCCGGGATGGAACGACTTAATAGCCCCTCTTGTCCCCTGAGTAACAATACTTCGTCACTGTTTGTCCGGTGACATGCATGGTGGAAATCACCTCTAAACCATGTCAGTGATCGCGTGGAGACCGAGGTGAGAGGCACTGAGAAGGGCTGGCCGGGGCCATCCAAGAGCGCCGCGAAGGGCGGTGGACCCGGCGATGGGGCGGGTGGTGTGGCGTCGGGATCAGTCTTGACGGGTTAGGATCATGACCGGACACGTGGCCGCACGGACGATTTTGAGCGACGTGTCACCGAGGAACACCCGCCGCAACGGCCCCGCGTTGCTGGAGGCGCAGATGAGCAGTTCGCCCGGCGACCACGACGTCTGGCCCATGGCCTGTGCCACGTCGCGGCCCTCCAGGATCTCGAACTCCGCCCGGATGTGCCGCCGCTGCCCGGTGGCCGCCGCCTGCAGGTCGTCCGCCACCTGGTCGCGCAGCCGCGTGAGCATGTCCTCTTCGATCTTGGCGCGGCGGGCGCCGCGGATCAGCAGGGTGACCAGCCGCAGCGGCACGTCGAGGATGACCGCGGCCTGGGCGGCGTCGCGCACCGCGGCGTCGGCGCACGGGCCGCGGCGGTAGGCGACGGTGATCCGCTCGACGGCCGGGGGCAGTGCGTCCGCGTAGCCGCGCGGGGCCAGCATGACCGGCACCGTCGAGGAGTGCAGCAGCTGGTCGGCGGTGCTGCCGACGGAGATGCGGCCCCTGCCGCCGCCCGGCGCGGAGCCGATCACGACGACGTCGGCCGCGCGTTTGCGGGCCAGGTCCACCAGCCCGCGCCCACTGCCTTTGTTGGTGTGGACGATGTAGTCGGCCTTGTCGCCGGTGAGCGCCCGGGCCTGCCCGAGCGTGGCCTCCGCCTGTTCCTGCAGATACTTGCGCCACTCCGTCAGGTCGGCGCGCGCGGGCCCCGGCGTGGTCCACGCGGGCGGCTGCACGTACGCCACCGTCAGCTGCCCCTTGACCTGTCCGGCCAGGAGCATGGCCAGCGCCAGCGCGTCACGTCCTCTCGGCTCGGGGATGAATCCGGCCAGTACGCTTTCGAGCTTCATCGAGGCACCTCGGTGTTCAACCGCGAGTGGCGATAGCCGTACAGGAAATAACAGATCAGGCCCACCAGCATCCAGAGGCCGAACGCCTGCCAGGTGACGCCGGCCAGACCGGCCATCACGATGACGCAGAAGATCGTGCCGAGGATCGGCGTGGCGGGGAAGAGCGGCGTGCGGAAGCTGCGCGGCAGCTCGGGGCTGCGGTAGCGGAGCACGAGCACGCCGATGTTGACGATGGCGAAGGCGAACAGCGTCCCGATGCTCGTGGCCTCGGCGAGCTGGCCCAGCGGCACCAGTCCGGCCAGTACGGAGATGAACGCCGCCACGATGAGCGTGTTGGCGACGGGCACCTGGCGGCGCGGGTTCACCTTCTGGAAGATGTGCGGGATGAGCCCGTCGCGGGACATGGCGAACAGGATGCGGGTCTGGCCGTAGATGACGGTCAGGACGACGCTGGCGATGGCCACGACCGCGCCGAAGGAGACGATCAGGCCCGGCCAGGTGGCGCCGGTGGCGAGGTCGACGATGTAGGAGAGGCTGGCTTCGGTGCGTTCGGGGTCGAAGTCGGTCCACGGCATGGCGCCGATCGCGGCCACGGCCACCACGACGTAGATGATCGTGACGATGGCGAGCGACAGGATGATCGCCAGGGGCAGGTCGCGCTTGGGGTTCTTGGCCTCCTCACCGGCGGTGGAGGCGGCGTCGAAGCCGATGTAGGAGAAGAACACCTGCGAGGCGGCGGCCGTGACGCCCGCGACGCCCATGGGCGCGAACGGCGAGAAGTGCCCGGCCCTGAACGCGGTGAAGGCCACCACGCAGAAGAAGATCAGCACGGCGACCTTGATGAGCACGAACACGGCGTTGGCCGTGGCGCTCTCCGACGCCCCGCGCAGCAGCAGCCAGGTGGCCAGCAGCACGATGAGGATCGCGGTGACGTTGACCACACCGCCGTCCTGGCCGGGGGAGTGGGTGATCGATGCGGGCAGCTCCCAGCCGAACAGGCCCTTCAGGAAGGAGTTGAGGTATTCGCCCCAGCCGACGGACACCGCCGCGACCGACACCGCGTACTCCAGCATGAGGCACCAGCCGCAGATCCAGGCGACGATCTCGCCCAGCGTCGCGTACGCGTAGGAGTAGGACGAGCCGGACACCGGGATCGTGCCGGCCAGCTCCGCGTACGACAGCGCGGAGAACAGCGCCGTGATCGCGGCCAGCACGAAGGCCAGCACGACGGCGGGACCCGCCTTCGGCACGGCCTGCCCGAGGATGACGAAGATGCCGGTGCCGAGTGTGGCGCCGACGCTGAACAGCGTGAGCTGCCACAGCGACATCGTGCGGCGCAGCTCACCGCCCTCGCCGTGGCCGCCTTCGGCCACGATCTGGTCGGTGGGCTTGATGCGGAAGAGCCGTTGGGCGAGTGCCATCGAAACCTCCTCGAGCCCTAAAGCGTGCTGGTCAGCGGCCAGCGGGCGTTCGGCGTGACGATCGTGCCGGCGGTGCCTTCCAGGATCTGCTCCGCCTGCCCGAGCTCGCCGATGGCCGCCATGTCGCCGGTGGTCTCCACGAAACGGCAGACCGCTTCCACTTTCGGCCCCATGGAGCCCGCTGGGAAGTCGAGGGCGCGTAGTTCGTGCGGGGTGGTGTTCGCGAGTTCGCTCTGGTGCGGCGTGCCGAAGTCCTTCAGTACGCGCGGCACGTCGGTCAGGATGAGGAAGGCGTCGCATTCGAGCGCCTCGGCCAGCATCGACGCCGTGGAGTCCTTGTCGATGACCGCCTCGACGCCGGACAGGCGGCCGTGCTCGTCGCGGATGACCGGGATGCCGCCGCCGCCCGCGCAGATCACCACGACCCTCTCGCGGACCATCTTGCTGATCAGCCGCGTCTCCACCACGCGCTGCGGGGTGGGGGAGGGGACGACGCGCCGCCAGTCGTGGCCGTCGGCGGCGACCGTCCAGCCGTACTCCTTGGCCAGCTTCGTGGCCTCCTCCTGGTCGTAGACCGGGCCGACGAACTTGGTCGGGTTGTCGAAGGCCGGATCGACCGCCGACACGAGCGTCTGCGTCACCATGGCCAGGACCTGCCGGCCGGGCAGCGCGTTCTGCAAGGCCTGCAGCATCCAGTAGCCGATCATGCCCTGCGTCTCGGCGCCGAGCGTGTCGAACGGGTAGGGCTTGGTCAGGCGGGGGTCGTTGGCGCTCTCCAGCGCCAGCAGGCCCACCTGCGGCCCGTTCCCGTGGGTGATGATCAGCTCGTGCTTCTCCGCGAGCTTGGCCAGCGTCTTGGCCGCGTTGGCGACGTTGGCGATCTGCGGCTCCACGTCCGCCTGCTGGCTGCGCCGGAGCACCGCGTTGCCCCCCAGGGCGACGATGACCCTCATCGCTCAGAAGCCGTCCCGCTCGAGCGGGCAGCTCATGCAGCGCGGCCCGCCGCGCCCCCTGCCGAGCTCGCTGCCCCGGATGGTGATGACCTCGATGCCGTGGCCGCGCAGGAAGTTGTTCGTCGTGGTGTTGCGTTCGTAGGCGACGACCACGCCCGGTTCGATGGCCAGCGCGTTGCAGCCGTCGTCCCACTGCTCCCGCTCGGCGGCGTAGACGTCCTGCGTCGGGATGAGGACCTTGATGTCGTCCAGGTCCAGGGCCCGCGCCATGGCGCGGTGCATGTCCTCCGGCGGGTGGTCGGTGACCTTGAGCTCTTTTTCGGTGTCGCCCGGCTCGATCGTGTACGAGGGCAGCATGCCCAGCCCCGCGTACTTGGTGAACACGCCCACGTCCACCATCGTCATCACGGTGTCGAGGTGCATGAACGCGCGGGCCTTCGGCATGTTCAGCGCGATGATCTTCCGCGCGGAGCCGG
Source organism: Nonomuraea sp. NPDC048901 (assembly GCF_040649695.1). Lineage (NCBI taxonomy): Bacteria > Bacillati > Actinomycetota > Actinomycetes > Streptosporangiales > Streptosporangiaceae > Nonomuraea > Nonomuraea sp. NPDC048901. The sequence continues at coordinate 271,010 of NZ_JBEZFW010000005.1, forward strand.
CCTGGAACAGCCGCTGCGCGAGCATCTCGATGGCCTGCGGCTGGGTGCGCTCGCTCATCCCGATCAGCACCACGCCGCGCCCGAGGACCAGCACGTCGCCGCCCTCCAGCGTGGCCGGGGCGACCGACTGGCCGGGCAGCCACACGTTGTAACCGCCCTTCTGCGGCCGGCCGAACCCGTCGGCGAAGGTCGGGTGGAACTCGTAGACGGCCTCCATGTTCACCGTCTCGCGCATGCGCGCCTTCTTCTTCATCGCGTTGATCGAGACGCCGTCGTACACCCAGCAGGAGGTGTCGCGGGTGAACAGGTGGTTCGGCAGCGGCGGCAGGATGAAGTCGTCGTCACCGGCCGCGTGGTAGGACATCGACTTGGGGTCACAGCCCGCCTCGACCATCTCGCGTTTGGTGATGCCCCCCGTCAGGTACATCTGCAGGGTCTTGGAGTCCATGGAGTCAAGGGTGTTGCGGATGTCGTCGACGGCCAGGGGGCCCATGAAGCGCTCGTCGAGGATCCCGTCGAGGATGTGCTTACGCGCTTCGGGGATCTCGATCGTCTCTCTGAGCAGGTCCGCCAGCATGTGGACCTTGACGCCGCGCTCCCGCAGCACCTGCTGGAACTCCTCGTGCTCCTCCATCGCGCGCTGCACCCACAGCACGTCGTCGAAGAGGAACGCGTCCTTGTTGGTCGGGGTGAGCCGCTTGAGCGCCAGGTCAGGCTTGTGCAGCAGCACCTGGTAGAGCTTGCCCACCTCGGAGTCGACATGGAAGGTCATTGTCCCTGTATCCCCTCGAAGCAGGCGGACGTCAACGCGCTGGCACCGCCCGCGATGCCCGTCACGTGCCCCGCGTGGACGGTTCCGACACGGAAAGGGCGGGGAAATTACCCAACCGTGGGCGGCCATGGGGAGTAGGTGGCAAGAGTTCTGGCTGGTAGCCCCTGGTACTGTGTGTCACGACCAACACCCTTTTAAGACCCGTCCCGTGAGGCGGGAAAGGTGGTGAGCTCTGCCGTGTCCGAATCCCCAACGTCCGACCTGACACCCTTGTCGAGGGCTGTTCTGGAGGGCCCGGACATCCACCGGGCGCTGACTCGTATCGCGCACGAGATCCTCGAACGAACCAAGGGCGCCGACGGTGTCGTCCTCCTCGGCATCCCGACCCGCGGCGTCACTCTGGCCCGCCGGCTCGGTGACCGCATCGAGCGCTTCGAAGGCGTCAAGATCCCCGTCGGCTCGGTCGACATCACGATGTACCGCGACGATCTCCGGCTCCGGCCCGCCCGGCCGCTCGGCCACACCGAGCTGCCGCCCGACGGCATCGACGGCAGGATCGTGGTGCTGGTGGACGACGTCCTGTACTCCGGCCGCACCGTCCGCGCGGCGCTCGACGCGCTCAACGACCTCGGCCGCCCGACCGCCGTACAGCTGGCCACGCTGGTCGACCGCGGCCATCGCGAGCTGCCCATCCGCGCCGACTACGTCGGCAAGAACCTGCCGACCGCCAAGAGCGAGAAGGTGAAGGTCTACCTGCAGGAGACCGACGGGCGCGACGCCGTGCTGCTGATGAAGGAGGAGGCCAAGTGAACCGCCATCTCATCTCCGCGGGCGACCTCGGCAAGGACGACGCCCTGCTCATCCTCGACACGGCCGAGGAGCTGGCGAGGGTCTCGGAACGTTCCATCAAGAAGCTGCCGACCTTGCGCGGCCGTACGGTGGTCAACCTGTTCTTCGAGGACTCCACCCGGACCCGCATCTCCTTCGAGGCGGCCGCCAAGCGGCTGTCCGCCGACGTCATCAACTTCTCCGCCAAGGGCTCCAGCGTCTCCAAGGGCGAGTCGCTGAAGGACACGGCGCTGACGCTGGAGGCGATGGGCGCCGACGCGGTCGTCATCCGCCACGGCGCCTCCGGCGCGCCGCACCGCCTGGCCAACTGGGTGCACGGCAGCGTCGTCAACGCCGGCGACGGCACGCACGAGCACCCCACGCAGGCGCTGCTCGACGCCTTCTCCATGCGCCGCCGTCTGGGCGGTCTGGACGGCCGCAAGGTCACGATCGTCGGCGACGTCCTGCACAGCCGGGTCGCCCGCTCCAACGTGCTGCTCCTGGCCACGCTCGGCGCCGACGTCACACTGGTGGCGCCGCCCACGCTGCTGCCGGTCTCGGTCGACACCTGGCCGTGCGCGGTCTCCTACGACCTCGACGCGGTGCTGCCCAAGTCCGACGTGGTGATGATGCTGCGGGTGCAGAAGGAGCGGATGAACGCCGCCTACTTCCCGAGCGAGCGCGAATACTCCCGCCGCTACGGCCTCGACCGCGACCGCTTCGCCAAGATGCCCGACGAGGCCATCGTGATGCACCCCGGGCCGATGAACCGGGGCATGGAGATCGCCGCCGAGGTGGCCGACTCGCCGCGCTCGACCATCGTCGAGCAGGTCGCCAACGGTGTGACCATCCGCATGGCCGTCCTTTACCTGCTGCTCGGGGGAGAGACTTCGTGATCATTCGCAACGTACGGATCGTCGGTGGCGAGCCCGTCGACATCCGCGTCGAGGACGGGGTGATCGCCGAGATCGCCCCGCGGATCGACGGGGAGGCGGCGATCGACGGCGGCGGCGCGATCGTGCTGCCCGGCCTCGTCGACCTGCACACCCACCTGCGCGAGCCCGGCCGCGAGGACGCCGAGACCGTGCAGACCGGCACCCAGTCGGCCGCCCGCGGCGGCTACACCGCCGTGCACGCCATGGCCAACACCTCGCCCGTCGCCGACACCGCCGGCGTGGTCGAGCAGGTCTGGCGGCTGGGCCGGGAGTTCGCCCACTGCGACGTCCAGCCGGTCGGCGCGGTCACCGTCGGCCTGGAGGGCAGGCAGCTGGCCGAGCTCGGCGCGATGGCCGACTCCGCGGCCCGGGTCCGCGTCTTCTCCGACGACGGCAGGTGCGTCGACGACGCCGTGCTGATGCGCCGCGCCCTGGAGTACGTCAAGGCGTTCGACGGCGTGATCGCCCAGCACGCCCAGGAGCCCAGGCTGACCGGCGGCGCCCAGATGAACGAGGGCGTCGTCTCCGGCCGGCTCGGCCTGACCGGCTGGCCGGCGGTCGCCGAGGAGGCGATCATCGCCCGCGACTGCCTGCTGGCCGCACACGTCGGCTCCCGGCTGCACGTCTGCCACGTCTCCACGGCCGGCTCGGTGGAGATCCTGCGCTGGGCCAAGTCCAAGGGCTGGAACATCACCGCCGAGGTCACCCCGCACCACCTGCTGCTCACCGACGACCTCGTCGAGGACTCGCCGGCCGGCGCCTACAACCCCATCTACAAGGTCAACCCGCCGCTGCGCACCCGCGCCGACGTCGAGGCGCTGCGCGCCGCGCTGGCCGACGGCACGATCGACATCGTCGCCACCGACCACGCGCCCCACCCGGTCGAGGACAAAGAGACCGAGTGGTCGGCCGCGGCCATGGGCATGGTCGGCCTGGAGACCGCGCTCAGCGTGGTGCAGGAGGCCATGGTCGACACCGGGCTGCTCGACTGGGCCGGCGTCGCCGAGCGCATGTCGATCGTGCCCGCGCGTATCGGCCGCCTTTCGGGGCACGGGCAACCGATCGAGGTGGGCGTACCGGCCAACCTCACGTTGTACGACCCGTCCGTCCGTACAGAGGTGGATCCGTCCGCCTTCGCGTCGAAGAGCCGCAACACGCCGTACGAGGGCATGACGCTCCCCGGCCGGGTCGTGGCGACCTTCCTGCGCGGCAAGCCGACAGTACTTGAAGGGAAGCTGGTGTGACTTCTGCGCTGCTCGTTCTGGAAGACGGTCGCGTCTTCCACGGAACCCCGTATGGCGCCGCGGGCGAGACGTTCGGCGAGATGGTCTTCAACACCGGCATGACCGGCTACCAGGAGACCCTCACCGACCCGTCCTACCACCGGCAGATCGTCGCGATGACGGCCCCCCACATCGGCAACACCGGCGTCAACGACGAGGACCCCGAGTCGGGCCGCGTCTGGGTCGCCGGCTACGTCGTACGCGAGCCGTCCCGCGTGGTCTCCAACTGGCGGGCCAACCGCTCGCTGGAGGACTACCTCAAGGAACAGGGCGTCGTCGGCATCGCCATGCCGGGCACCCGCGCGCTCACCCGCCACCTGCGCGAGCGCGGCGCCATGCGCGCCGGGATCTTCACCGATCCGACCGCGCCGGTCGATGAGCTCGTCAAGCGCGTACGGCGGGTGCCGGTCATGGAAGGCGCGAACCTGGCCGCCGAGGTGGCCACGGCCGAGCCGTACGTCGTGCCGGCCATCGGCCAGAAGCGGTTCACGGTCGCGGCCGTGGACCTGGGCATCAAGGGCATGACCCCGCACCGGATGGCCGAGCGCGGCTGCGAGGTGCACGTGCTGCCGGCCACCGCCACCTTCGAGCAGATCATGGCGGTGGGCCCGGACGGGGTGTTCTTCTCCAACGGCCCCGGCGACCCGGCCACCGCGGACGTCTCCGCGCTGCGCGGGGTGCTGGAGGCGAAGGTGCCGTTCTTCGGGATCTGCTTCGGCAACCAGCTGTTCGGCCGGGCCCTGGGCCTGTCCACGTACAAGCTGCGCTACGGCCACCGGGGGGTGAACCAGCCGGTCCAGGACGTACGGACCGGCAAGGTAGAGATCTCCGCCCACAACCACGGCTTCGCGGTCGAGGCGCCGCTCGGCGAGCCGTTCGACACCCCCTACGGCCGGGCCGAGGTCAGCCACGTCAACCTCAACGACCGCTGCGTGGAAGGGCTGCGCCTGCTCGACGGGCGTGCCTTCAGCGTGCAGTACCACCCGGAGGCCGCCGCCGGCCCCCACGACGCCGCCTACCTTTTCGACGAGTTCTGTGAGGTCATGAACCGTGCCCAAGCGTGATGACATCAGGTCCGTCCTGGTGATCGGCTCGGGGCCGATCGTGATCGGGCAGGCGTGCGAGTTCGACTACTCCGGCACCCAGGCCTGCCGCGTGCTGCGCGACGAGGGGTTCCGCGTGATCCTCGTCAACAGCAACCCGGCGACGATCATGACCGACCCCGAGTTCGCCGACGCCACCTACGTCGAGCCGATCACCCCCGAGTACGTCGAGAAGATCATCGCCAAGGAGCGCCCCGACGCGCTCCTGCCGACCCTGGGCGGCCAGACCGCCCTCAACACCGCCGTCGCGCTGCACGAGTCGGGCGCGCTGGAGCGCTACGACGTCGAGCTGATCGGCGCCGACTTCGACGCGATCCAGGCGGGGGAGAACCGCGAGCGGTTCAAGGAGATCGTCGCCAAGGTCGCCCGCGAGCACGGCCTGAACGCGGAGTCGGCCAACTCGGTCGTCTGTCACACGATGGACGAGTGCCTGGCCGCCGCCACCGAGCTCGGCTATCCGCTGGTCGTGCGGCCCTCCTTCACGATGGGCGGCGTCGGGTCCGGGTTCGCCTACGACGAGTCGGACCTGCGGCGCATCGCCGGCGCCGGGCTGGACGCCTCGCCGACCACCGAGGTGCTCCTGGAGGAGTCGATCCTCGGCTGGAAGGAGTACGAGCTCGAGGTCATGCGCGACAAGCATGACAACGTGGTCATCGTCTGCTCCATCGAGAACATCGACCCGATGGGCGTCCACACCGGCGACAGCGTCACCGTCGCGCCCGCGCTGACGCTGACCGACCGCGAATACCAGAACATGCGCGACGTCGCGATCGCGGTCATCCGCGAGGTCGGCGTCGACACCGGCGGCTGCAACATCCAGTTCGCGGTCAACCCGGCGACCGGCCGCATGATCGTCATCGAGATGAACCCGCGCGTGTCCCGATCGAGCGCACTGGCCTCGAAGGCCACCGGCTTCCCGATCGCCAAGATCGCCGCCAAGCTGGCCATCGGCTACACCCTCGACGAGATCCCCAACGACATCACCAAGGAGACCCCGGCCTCCTTCGAGCCCACGCTCGACTACATCGTGGTCAAGGTGCCGCGGTTCGCCTTCGAGAAGTTCAGGGGCGCCGACCAGACACTCACCACCCACATGAAGTCGGTGGGCGAGGCCATGGCCATCGGCCGCTCCTTCCCCGAGGCGCTGCAGAAGGCGCTGCGCTCGCTGGAGAAGAAGGACTCCTCCTTCACCTGGGCCGGCCCCCAGCGGCCGAAGGCCGAGCTCATCGACGAGTCCCGCGTCCCGCACGACGGCCGGCTGCGCACCGTGCAGCAGGCCATCCGGGCCGGCGCCACCGCCGAGGAGCTCTTCGAGGCCACCCACATCGACCCCTGGTTCCTCGACCAGCTTTTCCTGCTGGACGAGGAGGCGCGGACCCTCGGCGAGGCCACCGAGCTGACCGCCGAGGTGCTGGAGCGGGCCAAGCGCCACGGCTTCAGCGACGCGCAGATCGGCGAGATCCGCGGCATCGACGAGGCCCGCGTACGCGACCTGCGCCACGCGCTCGGCCTGCGGCCGGTCTACAACACGGTCGACACCTGCGCCGCCGAGTTCGCCGCCAAGACCCCCTACCTCTACTCGGCCTACGACGAGGAGAGCGAGGTCCCGTACGGCGAGCGGGAGAAGGTCATCATCCTCGGCTCCGGGCCCAACCGCATCGGGCAGGGCATCGAGTTCGACTACGCCTGCGTGCACGCCTCCTTCGAGCTGTCGCGGGCCGGGTTCGAAACCGTCATGGTCAACTGCAACCCGGAGACGGTCTCGACCGACTACGACACCTCCGACCGGCTCTACTTCGAGCCGCTCACGCTGGAGGACGTGCTGGAGGTCGTACACGCCGAGCAGCAGACGGGCCCGGTCGCGGGCGTGATCGTGCAGCTCGGCGGGCAGACGCCGCTCGGCCTGGCGCAGGCGCTCAAGGACGCGGGCGTGCCCGTGGTCGGCACCTCGCCCGAGTCGATCCACCTGGCCGAGGAGCGCGGCGCGTTCGGCCGGGTGCTCGCCGAGGCGCAGCTGCCCGCGCCCAAGCACGGCACCGCGACGACCGTCGCCGAGGCGCTGACCGTGGCCGAGGAGATCGGCTACCCCGTGCTCGTCCGGCCCTCGTACGTGCTCGGCGGGGCCGGCATGGCCATCGTCTACGACGACGCGACGCTGACCACCTACATGGCGGCCCAGGAGGGCGGCCATCCGGTGCTGGTCGACAAGTTCCTCGACGAGGCCATCGAGATCGACGTGGACGCCCTGTTCGACGGCGAGGAGCTCTACCTGGGCGGCGTCATGGAGCACATCGAGGAGGCCGGGATCCACTCCGGCGACTCGGCGTGCGCGCTGCCGCCGATCACGCTCGGCAGCAACGACATCAAGCGCATCCGCGCCGCCACCGAGGGCATCGCCCGCGGCGTCGGGGTCCGCGGACTGCTGAACGTCCAGTACGCCATGTCGGCCGGCGTCCTGTACGTCCTGGAGGCCAACCCGCGCGCCAGCCGTACCGTGCCGTTCGTCTCCAAGGCCACGGCGGTGCCGCTGGCCAAGGCGGCGGCCCGCGTGATGCTGGGCGCCTCGATCGCCTCGCTGCGCGAGGAGGGCATGCTGCCCGCCACGGGAGACGGCGGCACTCTGCCGCTGGAGGCGCCGATCGCGGTGAAGGAGGCGGTGCTGCCGTTCAACCGCTTCCGCGGCGTCGACATCGTGCTCGGGCCCGAGATGCGCTCCACGGGCGAGGTCATGGGCATCGACGAGTCCTTCGGCGTCGCCTTCGCCAAGTCGCAGGCGGCCGCCTACGGGGAACTGCCCATCAAGGGCCGGGCCTTCGTGTCCGTGGCCAACCGGGACAAGCGTGCGATGATCTTCCCGGTACGGGCTCTCGCCGACCTCGGGTTCGAGATCCTGGCCACCGAGGGGACCGCTGAGGTGCTGCGCCGCAACGGTGTCCATGCCAAGATCGTGCGAAAGCAGAGCGAGGGGCCCGGAGCCGGAGGTGAGCCCACGAGTGTCCAGTACATCCTCGACGGCGAGATCGACCTGATCGTCAACACGCCGTTCGGCAGTCCGGGCCAGTCGGGCCCGCGGCTCGACGGCTACGACATCCGCACCGCCGCCGTGCTGCGCGGCATCCCGTGCATCACCACGGTCGCCGGCCTCGCCGCCGCGGCCGCGGGCATCCAGGCCATCGTGCGGGGCGACGTCGGCGTACGGTCCCTCCAAGAGCACGGGCGGGCGCTGCGGGCGGCAGGGGCGTAGGGCTCGATCGACGGCAGGCTCCCGCGGGAGGTGAAGAGGACTGGCCGGCACTCCGGTGCAGGTGACGGGCACGGTGCTGACGACGCGCCGGGTCGACGCCTACCATGCCCTCACCGTGGTGGCGCCCGGCATCGCCGAGCGCTACCGGCCCGGCCACTTCGTGTCCGTCGCCGTCGGCGGGGCCCACACGTCCATGGTGACGCGGCGGGCCTTCTCCATCCACGACGTCAAGCCCGACTACGGCGGCACGGTGGAGCTCGTCTTCACCGTGCGTGGCCCCGGCACCGCGTGGCTGGCCGAGCGCAGGGCGCGTGACACGATCGACCTCGTCGGGCCGCTAGGACGGCCCTTCCCGCTGCCGCGCGACCCGGTCCACTGCGTGCTGGTCGGTTCCGAGTACGGCTCCGCGGTGCTGTTCCCGGTGGCCGACCAGCTCATCGAACGCGGCTGCCGCGTCGACTTCGTGCTGGGCGGCGCCAGCGCGGACCGGGTGTTCGGCGCCATGCGGGCCAGGCGGATGGCCCAGACCACCACACTCACCACCGAGGACGGCTCGCTCGGGCTGCGCGGCCGGGTGACCGACGCGCTGCCCGCGGTGATCGCCGACACGCGGGCCGACGTGGTCTACGCGTGCGCGCCCATGGAGACACTGCGGGCGGTCACGGCGGTGGCGATGGAGTTCGACATCCCGGTGCAGGTGGCGGTGGAAGAGGCGATGGCCTGCGGGATCGGGGTCTGCATGACGTGCGTGCTGCCGGTCATCGGCGACGACGGCGTGACCCGGATGGTGCGGGCCTGCGCCGAGGGGCCGGTGTTCCGGGGGGAGCGGGTGCGGTTCGAGGATGTGGGGACGATCCCGTTCGACGCGCTGGGGGCGCCCGGGGGCCAGGGCGGTGCGCGCCATGCGGGCTGACACTGACTGCCCGCGCTTTTTCTGCCGCGTCCTGCGCGATCTGGCGGCTGTCTCTCTGCGGCGCCCGGGTCCCGCTCCTCTGCGGCGCCTGCGTTCCGCTTCTCCACGGCGTCTGCGTCCCGCGCGATCTGGTGGCTGTTTCTCTGCGTTGTCTGCGGTTTCTCTGCGGCGGGTGGGCTGACGTGTCGGTAGATATGCGGACATTTCTGGCGCATGTGGAGCTCGCCAACCCCATCACCACCGCCGCCGGCTGCGCCGCCTCGGGCCGCGAGCTGGCCCAGTTCTTCGACCTCCACCGCCTGGGCGCCCTGACCACCAGCTCGATCACCATGGCCCCCCGCGCCGGCCGCCCCACCCCCCGGATGGCCGAGACCCCCTCGGGCATGCTCAACGCCGTCGGCCTCCAGGGCCCCGGCATCGACGCCTTCCTCGAACGCGAGCTGCCCTGGCTGGCCCAGCGCGGCATCAGGACCATCGTCTCGATCGGCGGCGGCACCGTGGCCGAGTACTCGGCGCTGGCCCGCAGACTGGCCGACGCGCCCGGCGTCACCGCCCTGGAGGTGAACCTGTCCTGCCCGAACATCGAGGACCGCGGCCGGGTCTTCGCCCGCGAGGGCAGCGCCGCCGCCGAGGTGATCGCGTCGGTGCGCTCCATCATGCGGTACGACGTCCCGGTGGTCGCCAAGCTGGCGCCCGACGTGGCCGACATCGTGGCGGTCGCCCGCGCCTGCGTGGACGCCGGAGCCGACGCGCTGTCCATGATCAACAACCCGCTCGGGATGGCCATCGACACCGAGGCGCTGCGGCCCTCGCTCGCGGCCGTGACCGGCGGGCTGTCGGGACCGGCCATCCTGCCTCTTGCCGTACGGTGCGTGTGGCAGGTGCACGCCGCCCTGCCCGGGGTGCCGCTGATCGGCGTCGGCGGCGTGACGACCGGCAGGGACGCCTTCCAGCTCATCCTGGCGGGCGCCTGCGCGGTCGGGGTGGGGACGGCGCTGTTCCACGACCCCTACGCGTGCCTGCGCATCGAGCGAGAGCTTGAGGACCTGCTGCGGGCACGCGGCTTCCAGCGGCTGGCCGACGCGGTCGGCCTGGCCCACCGTCCGCCGGGGAGCGCCCCCCGGCACCTGCTCGTCGACTCCGAGGAGAGCTCCCTTTGACGCCCGCACCCATCGCCGTCGCCCTCGACGCCCCCGACCTGGAGACCGCCGCCAGGTGGGCCGCCCTGGTGACCCCGCACGTCACCACGGTGAAGATCGGGCTGGAGCTCTATCTGCGCTACGGCCCCGACGTGATCGCCTCGATCCGGGGCGCGAGCGGCGTACAGGTCTTCCTGGACCTCAAGCTGCACGACATCCCGAACACGGTCGCGGCGGCGGCCAGGGCGGTCGCCCGGCTGCGCCCGGCCATCCTCACGGTCCACGCGGCCGGCGGCCCCGCGATGATCCGCGCGGCCGTCGAGGCGGCCCCGGACACCCAGATCGCGGCGGTCACGGTGCTGACGTCGCTCTCGGAGGCCGACCTGAGCCGCATCGGGCTCGCCGGCCCCGCCTCGGACGCGGTCCGCCGCCTGGCCGTCCTGTCGGTCGAGTCGGGCGCCACGGCCCTGGTGTGCTCGCCGCACGAGGTCGTCGACCTGCGCTCGGAGGTCGGGCCGGAGATCACCCTCATCACACCCGGCGTACGCCCGGCCGGGGCGGACAGCCAGGACCAGGCGCGGGTGGCGACGCCGGAGCAGGCATTGGCGGACGGCGCCGATCTCCTGGTCATCGGCCGCCCGATCACCGCCTCCCCGGACCCGGGCGCCACGGCCGCCGCCATCGCATCCTCTTTGCGGCGCACGACCCCCTTCTGAGGGGGTTCGCGCTCCCAAGGGTCGTTCCGTGTTCCTGATGGGCCTTCGTGCGTGGCCCATCGTGACGTGGCATCGGTGTGCAGCGGTAAAGCCAGGCACGGCTCGGCCCACCGTACGGCGGACCGGTCGGTCGGGCCCCTGTGTGGCGGGCGGATGTGCCGGGAGAACAGCCGTCGTCACCCGGCCGTGGTGGGACCGCTCCCATGGGCACACGTACGGCGGGTGGCCGTGTACGCACGGTGAGCGCCTCCCCGGAGGGACGCCGACCCCAGAACGGCGTCCCACGGCGACCGTACACGATCGTGAGGACACCCCCGCAGGGCATACGGATGCCCACCTCGGGCGGGGTTTCGGACGTAAACCCGCGCACGTTTCGGACACCGCTCCCTGACGGGTGGGTGATCATCATCGTACCCCCACGGCGCTTCCTGTGTGTAAGGAAGAAGCGGGAAGTGGGGGCGATTTGATCAGCACTCTGTAGTTTTACATACACGGAGAGTGATGAAGTGGATTTTGTGAGGAGAGAAACCGCCATTGACGTTGCTTAGGGGGCGATGACCAGCTAGTTTCCCTTCCCGTCCGAGTACATCGACAGAAATTCGAGGTGACCCGGCGTGGCTCTTCCTCCCCTGACCCCTGAGCAGCGCGCCGCAGCCCTGCAAAAGGCTGCCAAGGCCCGTAAAGAGCGTGCCGAGGTCAAGAACCGGCTCAAGCATGGCGCGGTTTCTCTGGCTGAGGTGCTCAAGGATGGGCAGACCGACGACGTCATCGGCAAGATGAAGGTGTCGGCCTTGTTGGAATCGCTCCCAGGCGTGGGCAAAGTCCGCGCCAAGCAGCTCATGGAGCGGCTTGCCATCGCCGAGTCCCGCCGCGTGCGGGGTCTCGGTGCGAACCAGAGGGCATCCCTCGAGCGCGAGTTCGGTGGCAACGAGAGCTAATCTCGGTTCCACACGAAAGCGCAGGTTCAACGGGGGGTAGGAAGTGACCGACAGGTCCAGGTCCGGCAGTGTTTGGGCCCATGAGGCAGTCGGATCTGGAACGAGGGTCGGCGACTTCCTCCCCTCGAGCGAGCGGCGCCTGACGGTCCTGTCCGGACCGTCGGGCGTCGGTAAGTCAACGGTCGTCGCCGAGATTCGGCGGGCACACCCCGAGGTGTGGCTGTCGGTCTCGGTGACAACCAGGAAGCCCCGGCCCGGTGAGGTGCACGGGCTCCACTACTTCTTCGCCGACGACGAGGAGTTCGACCGGCTCGTGGAGTCGGGTGAGCTGCTCGAGTGGGCGGAGTTCGCGGGCAACAGGTACGGCACGCCGCGCGCCCCGGTGCTCGACCGGCTCGCCGCGGGCATGCCCACGCTGCTCGAGATCGACCTCGAAGGCGCCAGGCAGGTGCGGCAGAGCATGCCGGAGGCCCTGCTGGTGTTCCTGGCCCCGCCCTCCTGGGAGGAGCTGGAGAAGCGGCTGCGCGGCCGCGGCACCGAGCCGGAGGACGTCATCGCCCGCCGCCTTGAGGCCGGCCACGTCGAGATGGCGGCCGAGAAGGAATTCGACCTCACGCTGGTGAACACAAGTGTCAAAGAGGTGTGCCGCCGGCTGATAGCCTTGATGACTGACCCTCAGGGGGTCATCAAAACCACCAACCGAGAGGTCTGACAATCGTGGCAGGAATTGCCCCGGTCGCAGAGGGCATCACCAACCCGCCGATCGACGCGCTGCTCGACATCGTCGACAGCAAGTATTCCCTGGTGATCATGGGTGCCAAGCGCGCCCGCCAGATCAACGCCTACTACTCCCAGCTCGGCGAGGGCCTGCTCGAATACGTCGGGCCGCTGGTCGAGACGCACGCGCAGGAGAAGCCGCTGTCCATCGCGCTGCGCGAGGTGGCCGAGGGCCTGCTCAACGCCGAGCCCATCGAAGGCGCGGTCTGACCCGCTAAATGAAGAGGGTCGTCCTGGGCGTCAGCGGGGGCATCGCCGCGTACAAGGCGTGTGAGCTGTTGCGCCTGTTCACCGAGTCCGGGCACGAGGTGCGGGTGGTTCCGACCCGCGACGCCCTGCGGTTCGTGGGCGAGCCCACCTGGGCGGCGCTGTCCGGCAACCCGGTGACGACCGATGTGTGGGAAGACGTTCACGAGGTGCCCCACGTACGGATCGGCCAGCGGGCCGACCTCGTCGTGGTGGCGCCCGCGACCGCCGACGTGCTCGCCAAGGCCGCTCACGGCCTGGCCGGCGACCTGCTCACCAACACGCTGCTGACCGCGCGCTGCCCGGTGGTGTTCGCGCCCGCGATGCACACCGAGATGTGGCAGCACCCCGCCACCCGGGCCAACGTCTCGACGCTGCGCGAGCGGGGCTCCGTGGTGATCGATCCCGCGGTCGGGCGCCTCACCGGCGCCGACACCGGGCCCGGGCGGCTGCCCGATCCCGCCGAGATCTTCCAGATCTGCCTGCGCGTACTGGCCGGCCGCCCGCGCGACCTGACCGGGCGGCGGGTCGTCGTCTCGGCCGGCGGTACGCGTGAAGCCATCGATCCGGTCCGCTACCTGGGCAACCGGTCCTCCGGGCTGCAGGGGTACGCCCTGGCCCGCACGGCCGTCGCCCGCGGGGCCCAGGTGACGCTGGTGGCCGCCAACGTGTCCCTGCCCGATCCGGCCGGAGCCGCCGTGGTGCGGGTGGAGTCGGCGGCCGAACTGCGCGAGGCGGTGCTGACCGCCTCGGCCGCCGCCGACGTGGTGGTGATGGCGGCGGCCGTGGCCGACTTCCGGCCCGCCGCGCGGCAGGACTCCAAGATCAAGAAGACCGAGGGCGACCCCGAGCCCCTCTATCTGGTGAAAAATCCCGACATCCTGGCCGAACTGGGCGAACGCCGACGCGCCGCAGGATCGCCTCCCGAGGTGGCCGCAGTGCCACCCTCCGAGGTGGCGGCCGGGTCGGATTCGGTTGCGGCCGTCGGGCCGGAGTCCGAGGTGGTCGCCGCTCGTCATCCCGAGGTGATCGTCGGGTTCGCGGCCGAGACCGACGACGTGCTCGCCAACGGGCAGGCCAAGCTCGCCCGTAAGGGCTGCGACCTGCTCGTCGTCAACCAGGTCGGCCCCGACCTGGCCTTCGGCACGCCCGACAACGCGGCGACCGTGCTGGTCGCGGGCGGCGAGCCGGTGGAGATCCCCCGCGGTCCCAAGGACGACGTCGCCGACGCCGTCTGGGATCAGGTCGCCAAGCTGTTGCGGCATCCCCGAACGCCTGCCGATACTTAAGACAAAGGGGGCAAAAGGGGGCGGGGAATGCCGGTGAGTTCCACTGTCAGAGATCGATGCAGAACGTTGCTCGGCGATCAGGGGGAGATCCGCTACGTATTCCCCGCGCTGTCCCTGGGCCCGTCGGGTACGGGCAACTTCCTGATCGTGGTCACCGACACGGCCATCTCCGTCCTCGCCACCCGGATGCTCCGGAGCGACCGCCCGGTCTCCGTCCACGCGACGTTCCCCCGCCACACCAGGCTCGGGCCGATCATGCAGGCTTCCGGGCCGGTGATCGAGCTGGGCGTGATGGCGTTCGAGTTCGAGGAGGAGTACGCCGCCGTGGTCGCCGCCGCCGACGCGGAGATCTTCGCGCCGGAGACGCTGCCCCCCGACCCCCTGCCCGACCTGTGAACGACCCGTTTCGCGACATGCCCGTGGGTAGGGCTAGACTTCGGCGAGGCACTGGCCGGGGTGTACAGTCGCCGGAGCCCGCACGTCCGTCAGCAGCCGCTGCATGAGGAGCCACTGAGTTGTCACGTCGCCTGTTCACCTCCGAGTCGGTCACCGAAGGCCACCCGGACAAGATCGCCGACCAGATCAGTGACGCGATTCTCGACACCATGCTCAAGGACGACCCCAAGAGCCGGGTCGCCGTCGAGACGATGATCACTACCGGCCAGGTCCATGTCGCAGGCGAGGTCACGACCGAGACCTACGTCGACATTCCCGGCGTCATCCGGGAGAAGATCCTGGAAATCGGCTACGACGCCTCCCACAAGGGCTTCGACGGCGCCTCCTGTGGCGTGTCGGTGTCCATCGGGGCGCAGTCGCCCGACATCGCCCAGGGCGTCGACGACGCCTACGAGCACCGGGTCGACGGCGACATCGACGAGCTCGACCGCCAGGGCGCGGGCGACCAGGGCCTGATGTTCGGCTACGCGTGCCGCGAGACGCCCGAGCTGATGCCGCTGCCGATCACGCTCGCGCACCGGCTGGCCCAGCGCCTGTCCGAGGTGCGCAAGTCCGGCACCGTCCCCTACCTGCGGCCCGACGGCAAGACCCAGGTCACCATCGAGTACGACGGCGACCAGCCGGTCCGTCTCGACACCGTGGTCGTCTCCACGCAGCACGCTGCCGAGATCGACCTCAAGGAGATGCTGACGCCCGACATCAAGGAGCACGTGGTCGACCCCGTGCTCGCGGGCCTCGACATCGACATCGAGGGCTACCGCCTGCTGGTCAACCCGACCGGCCGCTTCGAGATCGGCGGCCCGATGGGCGACGCCGGCCTCACCGGTCGCAAGATCATCATCGACACCTACGGCGGCATGGCCCGCCACGGTGGCGGCGCCTTCTCCGGCAAGGACCCGTCCAAGGTCGACCGCTCGGCCGCCTACGCGATGCGCTGGGTCGCCAAGAACGTCGTGGCCGCCGGGCTCGCCGACCGCTGCGAGGTCCAGGTCGCCTACGCCATCGGCAAGGCCCAGCCGGTCGGCCTGTTCGTCGAGTGCTTCGGCACCGAGAAGCTGCCGGTCGAGAAGATCCAGGCCGCCGTGCTCCAGGTGTTCGACCTGCGCCCGGCCGCGATCATCCGCGACCTCGACCTGCTGCGCCCGATCTACTCGGAGACCGCCGCTTACGGCCACTTCGGCCGTGAGGGCTTCTCCTGGGAGTCGACCGACCGCGCCGAGACCCTGAGGTCCGCCGCCGGTCTGTGACCGTTCCCGTCAGATGCCGCACCCCGGCTTCGGGGTGCGGCATCTGCGTGTTCACGGCCGGTCGGGCGGGGGCCCGTTCTCTGAGGGAGGCCGTGGAGACGTACCGTGGTCTCCTTGGATCTTCCGGAAACTGGGGAATGGATCATGCCATGGCGTGCCACGGCGACCAGCTTCGTGGGTCGCCGTCAGGAGGTCGCTGACGTCCGGCGGATGCTCCAGCGCAGCCGCCTCGTCACCGTCACCGGCATCGCCGGGGTGGGCAAGACCCGCGTGGCCGTACGGGCTGCGCAGTTCATGCGGCGGGCCTTCACCGACGGCAGCCGGTTCGTCGAGCTGGCCGGGCACACCGACCCCGAGTCCCTCGAGGAGGTCATCGCCCAGAGCCTCGACGTCACCGGTGACCTGACCGCGCAGCTGTCGCGCCGCCGCCTGCTCCTGGTGCTCGACACCTGCGAACACCTGACCGCCGCCTGCTCCGCCCTCGTACAGTCGCTGCTGCGCGCCGCCCCCGGCCTGCACGTGCTGGCCACGAGCCGGCAGGCGCTGCGCGTCCCCGGCGGGCACGCGGTCATCGTCCGGCCGCTGGCCGTACCAGGTGGCGAGTCGGCGCCCGCCGACGTGGCGCGCGTCGAGTCGGTGTCGCTCCTCCTCGACCGGGTCGCGGCCGTCGACCCCGGCGTTGATCCCGGCTTCGAGCTCACCGAGCGGAACGCGGCCTCCGTCGCCGAACTCTGCCGCCGCCTGGAGGGCATTCCGCTGGCGATCGAGCTGGCCGCCGCCCACGTCCGCCGGTCGCCCGTGGACGAGCTGCTCGCGCGGATGGACGCGTACGGCGACCCGCTCGGCCGCCCGGACCCGCTCGGCCGCCCGGACCTGGACCGGCACCCTGACCCGAGCGGCCGCTCGGACTCGCTCGGCCGCCCGGACTCGGACGGGCAGCCGGTGGCGTCGGACGACAACGGGCGGCGGGCCACATATCCCGTGGACGTGGGTGGGCAGCGGGCCAGGAACGTGGCAGATGCGGGCAGACGGCTCAGGCCCTCAGCGGACGCCCGGGGGTTTCGGGGGAGCGACTCAGCGGACGTGCGCGGGCCGCAGGGGAGCCATCCAGCGGAGACGGGCGGCCCTTGGGGGAGACGTTCGCCGGACGCGGGTACGCACCGGGGCGGAGACGTGACCACGCGGGCCGTGATCGCGTGGAGCCACGGGCTCTGCTCGCCCGAGGAGCGCCTGCTGTGGGAGCGGCTGAGCGTGTTCGCGGGGACGTTCGAGCGGGCGGCGGCCGAGAAGGTCTGCGCCGGCGGTCCGCTGCCCGCCGCGCGGCTCCGCGCCATGCTGGCGGTGCTGGTCGAGAAGGCGATCGTGACCAGGGAGCAGGACGAGGGGCGGGCGGCGTACCGCATGCCCGACAGCGTGCGCGAGTTCGCCGCGGCTCGCCTGGCGGGCAGCGGCGAGCGGGAACGCCTGCGGGCACGCCACCGCGAGCACTACTACACGCTCGCCGAAGCGGTGGGCCGTGACCGGGGTGAGGCGATTGTCCGGGTCAGGGATGAGTGGGCCGATCTGCGGGCCGCGCTCGAGTCCTTCGCCGCCGACCCGGCCGCCCGCGAGCGCGGGCTGCGGATGGGTCTGCGGCTGGGCCGGCTGTGGACGTTCGGGGGCATGGCCGGGTACGGGCGCCGCTACCTGGAACGCCTGCTGCCCATCACCTCCTGCCCCGATCCGGTACGGCTCGACGCCCTGCTCCTGCTCGCGCACCTGGCGGCCGGCAGCGGAGACCTGGGCGCGGCCCGTAAGGCGCTGGAGGAGGCCGAGGCACCCGCGGCCCAGCTGGGCCCGCGCGGCGCCCTCCACCTCGCCAAGGCGCGCGGCACGGTGAGCCTCTGCGCGGGCGACCTGACCGCGGCCGAACGCCACCTGACCCGGTGCGTCGACGGCCTGCCGCCCGACGGTGGCGTCCATCCGCTCGATGCCACCGTCGAACTGGGCCTCACCCTGCTGCTCGCCGGCCGTACCGGCGAGGCGGAGGAGGTTCTCGCCAAGGCCGGCACGCTCGGCCGGGAAGCGGGCCACGCCGCCACCGCCGCCTGGACGGAGCTCGCGCTCGCCCTGGCGCGGCGGACGGCCGGACAGTACGCGGAGGCGGACACCCTGGCCAGGACGGCACTGCGGACGCAGGTGTCGCTGCACATGACGTTCGGGCGGGCGCTCTGCGTCGAGCTCCTCGGCCGGCTCGCCGCCGACCAGGGCCGGCCCGCCCGCGCCGCCCGGTTACTGAGCGCGGCGCAACGGTTGTGGGGGTACGAGGTGAGCCCCCTACTCGGCGCGCCGATCCTCGCCGCCGAGCGCGACAGCCACCTCAGGGAACTACGTGAGACCCTCGGCCGGCAGCACGGCAAGGCCGTCGCCGAGGGCCGGGCCATGTCGGAGGAAGAGGTGATCTCCGACGCGCTCGCCCCGAGCGTCACGCCTCCTGCCCCGGCCGTACCGTTCTGGGCGCCGCTCACCCCGCGCGAGGCGGACGTCGCCGAGCTGGTCGCCGCCGGGCTGACCAACCGGCTGATCGCGCAGCGGCTGGTCGTCGCCCGGCGCACGGTGGACTCTCACATGGAGAACATCCTCGCCAAACTCGGATTCTCCGGGCGGAGTCAGGTCGCCGCATGGGTGATCGGGCGGCGGCAGCGCGAGCAAGGCTGAGCCCCGTCCGCGGCTTGGGGACCGAGCAGCAGTGGGGCTGGGGACCGGGCAGGCGTGAGGCTGGGGACCAGGCAGGCGTGAGGCTTGGGGGCGGGCAGGCGTGGGGCTGGGGTCCGACAAGCGTGCGGGCGTTACGGGTGGTCCGGGTCTGGTAGACGTAATGCGTGACCGACTCCAACGCCCTCCTGCCGCTCGACGCCGTGCGGAGGGTGGAGCCGTCCAAGCCCGGTAAGGGGGCGCCGGTTCCCGCTCCTTCGCGGCCGGTGGCCCGGGTGGCGGTCGACAATCCGCTGCCGCACCTCGACCGGCCGTTCGACTACCTGGTGCCGGCGACGATGCACGAGACGGCCGAGCCGGGGGTGCGGGTGCGGGTGCGGTTCGCCGGTCAGCTGGTGGACGGGTTCGTGCTCGAACGGGTCGAGGAGAGCGAGCACGCGGGCAAGCTCACCGCCCTCGAACGGGTCGTGTCGGGCGAGCGGGTGCTGACCGGGGAGATCGCGGGCCTGGCCAGGGCGGTCGCCGACCGCTACGCGGGCACGCTCGCCGACGTCCTGCGCCTGGCCATCCCGCCCCGCCACGCCAGGGCGGAAGCGACCCCCCCGAGTCCCGCCGAAACGACCGCCGCGCCGCCCGAACCGGTTCCCGGTACGCCTGGTGACGCGGCCTGGGACGACTACCCGATGGGGCCGTCGTTCCTCGACGCGCTGCGCAACGGCCGGGCGCCCCGGGCCGTGTGGTCGGCCCTGCCGGGGGCCAAGGGCTGGGCCGGGGCGGTGGCCGAGGCGGTCCGCGCGACGCTCGACGGCGGGCGGGGCGCGGTCGTCGTGGTGCCCGACGGCAAGGACGTGGCGCTGGCCGACGCCGAGCTCACCCGGGTGCTCGGTGACGGGCGGCACGTGGCGCTCACCGCCGACCTGGGCCCGGCCGAACGCTACCGGCGCTGGCTGCGCGTCCTGAGAGGGCAGGTACGGGCGGTCGTGGGCACCCGGGCCGCCGTGTTCGCCCCCGTGGCCGCGCTCGGTCTGGTGGCCATCTGGGACGACGGTGACGACCTTCACGCCGAACGGCTGGCCCCCTACCCGCACGCCCGCGAAGTCCTCGCGCTACGAGCCCATCGCACGGGCGCGGCCATGCTGATCGGTGGTTACACGCGTACTGCCGAGGCCACGCAGCTCATCGCCAGCCGCTGGGCCAGGCCGATCGTCGCCGCCCGCGCCACGATCAGAAGCCTCGCCCCCCGCGTACATCCCGCCGGAGAGGACGCCGAACTCGCCAAGGACCAGGCCGCGCGCCAGGCCCGGCTGCCCAGCCTGGCCTGGCGCGCGCTGCGCCAAGGGCTGGAGTCCGGTCCGGTGCTGGTCCAGGTGCCCCGGCGCGGCTACCTGCCCGCACTGGCCTGCCAGAACTGCCGCGCCCCCGCCCGTTGCGCGCTCCCGCCCACCCGCCTCAGCGCGGCTCCAGGAGCCGAGGCGAGCGAGCCGTATGCCGACATACCCGGCCTGGCCATGGCGGCGACGGCCGGCCGCGGGACGAAGCAGAGCGGGCTGAGACTCGAAAGTGAGCCCAGTTCCGCGGGGCCCTCGTCGTGTCATGGCCCGCTCGGCCTGCGAGGCGGTCACTCCGCCCCCTACTGCCGCTGGTGCGGTCGGGTGGACGCCGGCTGGCGCTGCCCGAACTGCGGTGGCCACCGGCTGCGGGCGGTCGTCGTGGGCGCCCGCCGTACCGCCGAGGAGCTGGGCCGGGCCTTCCCCTCGGTCCCGGTACGCACCTCCGGACGCGACGGCGTGCTGGCCACCGTGCCCGCCACCCGGGCCCTGGTCGTCGCCACACCCGGCGCCGAGCCGGTGGCGGAGGGCGGCTACGCGGCGGCCGTGCTGCTGGACGCGTGGGCGCTGCTCGGCCGGCCGGACCTGCGGGCCGCCGAGGAGGCGCTGCGCCGCTGGACGAACGCCGCCGCCCTGCTCCGGCCCGGCGCCGAGGTGGTGGTGCTCGGCGACGCCGCGCTGCCGGTCGTACAGGCGCTGCTGCGCTGGGACCCGATCACCCACGCCGAGCGTGAGCTGGCCGAACGCGCCGAGCTGGGCTTCCCGCCCGCCGTACGGATGGCGACGCTCACGGGCAGCGCCGCCGCGGTCCGGCAGATGCTCGACGAGACGCGCCTGCCCGACGGCGCCCAGGTGCTCGGCCCCGTGCCGGTGGACGAGGCGGGCAGGGAACGCGCCATGATCCGCGTCCCGCGCGGCGGCGGCGCCGCGCTGGCCGCCGCGCTCAAAGGGGCCAGTGGGGTACGTGCGGCCCGTAAGGCACCTGATGTCGTACGGGTGAGTGTCGACCCGCTCGACCTGATTTAAGCGGTTTCCCCGATTCGCTCATCTGTAAGCCAGCCGTTAGCGTGCCCCTGTGTCGATCGAATGGGTGAACCAGGCCATCGACGACCTCCGTGCCTGGGGGCGCGCGCGGGGCGTCGTGGTGGACGCGGACGAAATCCGCTTGCTCTGCGACTACGCCAGCGACTATCTCAACGTCAACGAGCTGGGCGACTTCACTCCCGCGACCTTCGACGAGCTGCTGCTGTCCATCTACCCTCGCAAGGTCATCGCACCGCCGGAGAGCGCGCCGGAGACCGTGGCCGCCGCCCGTACCCTCGTCGATTTCCTGCAGCAGGCCGGCGCGGTCGGCGAGGAGACCGCGGCGGCGATGCGCGAGGAGCTGGCCGGCATCGAGCCGAAGATGCCCGTGGCGCTCGCCGACACGGCCAACTTCGGCATGGCCAAGAGCCTGTTCAGCTCCATCGGTCCCGAGTCGCTGGAGCAGTCGGTCGCGATCCCCTCGGGCGAGCTGCCCGACCTGGGGGAGGCGCCCTGCGACTGCCCGGGGTGCGCGCCGCTGCCGGCCGTACGACTGGCGGAGCCCGACGCGCTCGTGGCCGAGCTGGCGAACGTGCCGCTCCTGGCGGGGAACGCCGGACCGTACCAAGATCTGGAAGAGGAGCTGCGGCGCGACGTCGGCGACGACCCGCTCCAGGCGTGGGCCGAGATCGTCGCCCACATCGTCGAACGCGACACCCGCGGCACGGTCACCGGCTCGGCCGAGCTCGACGAGGAGCTCTACGACCTGTTCGACATGCTCTACCGGCTGCGGGCGCCCGTGCCCATCACTGTGATCGGCGACTACCTGGAGGAGGTCGCGGACGCGGGCGGCGCCGAGCTGGGCACGGTGCTCGACCGGCTGGCCTGGTGCGGCATGGTCGCGGTCGAGGGCGAGGCCGCCGGGCTCACCCCGCTGGCCGTGTGGGGGCTGCGCGAGCACTACCTGGCGCTCGGCCTCGACGCCCCGCAGGCCGGTGACCTGGCCGAGGCCGACGCGACCGGGCTGATCGAGGGCCTGCTCGACGGCATGCCCACCGAGCTGGCCGAAGAGGACATCAGCCGGTGGCTGGCCGGCCGCAGCCCGGTCACGGCGGCGGCCGAGCTGCTCGCCGCCGCCTCCGGCGCCCCCGCCGTGGCGCGCGGCATCGCGGTGACCATCGTCGACCGGCTGGGCGCCGAGGCGGAGCCCGAGGTACGCGCCTGCCTGGAGGACCAGGAGCTGCGCCCGCACGCCATCCACTGGCTGACCGCCCGAGGGCTGGCCGCCCCGCAGCTCAGCCAGGAGGAGCTGCTGTGGGTCAGCATCGACATGCTCGCCCTGGCGCTGCCCGCCGCCGAAGAGGCCCCCGAGATCTTCGCCGAGAACATGGCCGCCTCCGGCCCGCCCGCCCACCTCATCGAAGAGATGTGGCGCGTGGACCACCCCGACGTCGTAGAGGTGCTGGAGCTGCTCGGACGCTCGCTGCCCGACGGTACGGTGGCCAAGGCGGCCCGCAAGGCCGCCTTCAAAGCGCGCTCCCGAGCCATCCGTTGAGTACGCTCATGTGACTCGTGTGCAGTAAGTTTCGTGGGGTGGCAAACAACGTCTTCGACCTCGCCGAGCTGCGTAAGCTGATCGATGAGCAGTCCGCCGTGCCCCCACGGCCACCCGAGGAGACTCCCGTGGCGGAGCAAGAGGCGTTGACGTTCCCACCTGTGCTGCTGGCGCCCGACGCCGAGCTGGCCGGAATCGTGCCCACGGTGCCACTCGTCGCCGACGCCATCCGGCTCATGAAGTGGACCGGCACCCGCGAGGTCACCCCGGAAGGGCTGCCGGTCGCGGCCGACGCCCACGCCGCCGCCGCCGAGCTGGGCCTCGACGCCGCCCGGCTCCGCCTCGTCTGGATCGTCGCCGTCAACACCGGGCTGCTCCAGATCGCCGGCGGGCGCGCTTCGCGAGGGCCGCTGCCCGAGCGGCTTTCGGTCGAGGCGACGCTGGAGTTCTGGGACGGCGTGGTCATGGACGTGCTCGACCGCGCCGACGAGGGCCTGACCGGCTCGGCCGTCGTCGACGAGCACCTGGCGGAGATGCTGGCCACGGTCTACTCCGTACGTTCCGGCGTCGCGATCGCCAACCTCGCCCGGGGCATCCTGCAGTCGCACGAGGTCGCCTGCGAGCCCGGCGCCATCGAGATGCGCAGACTGGCCGCCTCGCTGCCCGCCGAGCTGCTCGACGCGCTGGCGCTGCTGGCCTACTGCGGCCTGGTCGAGCAGACCGCGGCCGGCCGCACCGCGCTCACCCCGCTCGGTGTCTGGGCCGTACGCAGGGACCTGCTGCGCGAGGGGCATGACGCGCCGACGACGGCCGAGGTCGAGGTGTTCGCCGACCTGTCCGCCGCCGAGCTGGTCGAGGCCCTGGTCAAGGGTGCCGCCACACAGAGCGCGGTGGCCGGCTGGCTGGAGCGCCGCCCGCCCGCGCAGGCCGCGCACGATCTCATCGAGATCGCGGCGGAGGGCACCGCGGGGCAGCGCGGCGCCGTGGGCGCCATCCTGGAGGAGCTCGGGCCCGAGGCCGAGGCCCCCGTCCGCGAGGCGCTCGAGCTGCCGCTGATGCGCCGCTACGCCGCGTCCTGGCTGCACATCCGGGACCTCGACGCCCCCACGCTCAGCCCCGACGACCACACCTGGATCGCGGTCGACTCGCTGGCCGCCCTCATGCACCTGTCCGGCCCCGCCGCGGGCCGGCTGGACCCCGAACCGGGCGAGGACCTGATCCGGCTCGTCGGCCAGATGCCCGCCGTAGGCCACCCGGACACGATCGCGGTGCTCGACATGCTCGCCGCCGCGCACGACGACAAGGCCGTGGTCAAGGCAGCCCGCAAAGCCGCGATGAAGGCCCGATCGCTGGCGCACACTAAACTGGGCTGACCCACTGACGAAACGGAGTGACCCTTTGGCGATCCAGTCGATCCGCCTGTTCGGAGACCCGGTGCTGACCACCGCGGCGGCACCGGTCGTCGACTTCGACAAGGAGCTCCGCAAGCTGGTCAAAGACCTCACCGACACGATGATGGACGCCCCCGGCGCCGGGCTCGCGGCCCCGCAGATCGGCGTCGGGTTGCGGGTGTTCACCTACTACGTCGACGAGCAGCTCGGCCATCTGATCAACCCCGATCTCGACCTGTCCGCCGACATCGACGAGGAGGGCGAGGAGGGCTGCCTGTCCTTCCCCGGCCTGTCGTTCCCGACGCCGCGGGCCATCCGCGCCGTCGCCAAGGGTTTCGACATGTACGGCGAGCCGGTCACGCTGGAGGGCACCGACCTGATGGCCCGCTGCTTCCAGCACGAGACCGACCACCTCGACGGCATCCTGTTCATCGACCGGATGGACCCCAAGCAGCGCAAGCTCGCGATGAAGGCCGTCCGCGAGGCGGAGTGGAGCGGGCTGTCCGTCCCCATGGTCAAGTTCTCCCCGCACACCACGGGCGGGAAGGCACTCTGACGATGCGCCTGGTCTTCGCGGGCACGCCCGAGACGGCACTGCCGTCACTACGCGCACTGATCGACTCGCCGCGGCACGAAGTCGTCGCGGTCGTCACCCGGCCCGACGCCCAGTCGGGGCGCGGTCGCAAGGTGCACCCGTCGCCGGTGGCCGAGCTGGCCGAGGAGGCGGGCATCGAGGTGCTGCGCCCGGTCAAGGCCGGCGACCCGGAGTTCCTCGACCGGCTGCGCGGGCTGGAGCCCGACTGCTGCCCCGTGGTCGCTTACGGGGCGCTGCTGCCGCAGTCCGCGCTCGACGTGCCGCCGCTCGGCTGGATCAACCTGCACTTCTCGATCCTGCCCGCCTGGCGGGGCGCCGCGCCCGTCCAGCGCGCGATCCTGCACGGTGACGAGATCACCGGCGCTTCGACGTTCCAGATCGTCAAGGAGCTCGACGCCGGGGCGGTCTTCGGCGTCGTCACCGAGGAGATCCGCCCCGACGACACCAGCGGCGCCCTGCTCGAACGCCTGTCGGTCTCGGGCGCCGAGCTGCTGTCGGCCACGCTCGACGGGGTGGCCGACGGCAAGCTGCAGGCGGTTCCCCAGCCGGCCGACGGGATCAGCATCGCGCCCAAGATCAACGTGACCGACGCCCGGGTCGACTGGTCCGCACCCGCCATGCGCGTCGACCGCCTGATCCGGGCCTGCACCCCCAACCCGGGCGCCTGGAGCGAGTTCCGCGGCCACCGGCTGAAGCTCGGCCCGGTCCGGCTCGCCCCCACGGCCGAGCCGCTGCCGCCCGGCGCCATCGCCGCCAACAAGAACACCGTGCTGGTCGGCACCGCGACCCACCCGGTCGAGCTGGGCGAGCTCCAGCCGCAGGGCAAGCGGCTGATGAGCGCGGGGGAGTGGGCGCGCGGTGTGCGTCCTGAGAGCGACGACAGGTTCGAGTGAGAAACGATATGGGACAGGGCCCGCGCCGCCAGAACGACGGACGGCCGACCGGGACCGGACATGGCAGCGGCGGCCGGGCCGGTCAAGGCGGCCAAGGCGGTCAGGCCAGCGGCCGGGCCGGTCAAGGCGGCAGCCGAACCGGTGGCCAGGCCGGGCGTGGTGGTGGCCGGGGCGGTCAGGCCGGGCGTGGTGACGGTCGTGCGGGTGAGGGCGGCGGGCAGGCCGGTCAAGGTAGTGGCCGGGGCGGTCAGGGCGGGGGTCGTGGCGGTGGCCGGGGCCGGTCGCGGGGTCCCGCGCGTGACCAAGCGCGCAATGCCGCCTTCGACGTCATGCGGGCCGTCGACGAGCGTGACGCGTACGCCAACCTGCTGATGCCGCGCCTGCTGCGCGAGCGCGGGGTGAAGGGGCGTGACGCGGCGCTGGCGACCGAGCTGGCCTACGGGACGCTGCGCGGGCTCGGGACGTACGACGCGATCATCGAGATGTGCGTCGACCGGGCGCCCGACTCCGACGTGCGCGACGCCCTGCGGCTCGGCGCCCACCAGCTGCTCAAGATGCGCGTTCCCCCGCACGCCGCCGTCGGCACGACCGTCGATCTCGTACGGCTGCGCATCGGGGCGGGCGCCGCCAAGTTCGTCAACGCCGTGCTGCGCAAGATCGGGTCACGGACCATCGAGGAGTGGGTCCCGATCGTGGCCCCCGACGAGGCCCACGACCCGGCCGGGCATCTGTCGGTGGCCTACAGCCATCCGCGGTGGATCGTGAGCGCGTTCCGCGACGCTCTGGGCGGCCGGGCCGACGAGGTCGCCGATCTGCTGGCCGCCGACAACGCGCGGCCGCTGGTGACGCTGGTCGCCCGGCCCGGCCGCAGCTCGGTCGAGGAGCTGACCGACAGCGGCGCCGATCCGGGCCGCTACTCGCCGTACGCCGCCTATCTGCCGGAGGGCGACCCGGGCAGGATCCCGGCAGTCGCCGAGACCCGCGCGGCAGTCCAGGACGAGGCCAGCCAGCTCGTGGCGCT
Organism: Nonomuraea sp. NPDC048901; assembly: GCF_040649695.1. Classification (NCBI taxonomy): domain Bacteria; kingdom Bacillati; phylum Actinomycetota; class Actinomycetes; order Streptosporangiales; family Streptosporangiaceae; genus Nonomuraea; species Nonomuraea sp. NPDC048901. Next base: position 297,396 of record NZ_JBEZFW010000005.1, read on the forward strand.
CGCTCTGACCCGCGTGCCGCTCGACGGGCGCGACGAGCTGTGGCTCGACATTTGCGCAGGGCCGGGCGGCAAGGCGGGCCTCCTCGACGCCATCGCCACCTACGGCGACCTCGCGGCCTCCGACGACCGCTACCGGGAAGACCGGGACCGGAATGACTGGGGCGGTCGGGATGACCGGTCGGGTCGGCCCGATCGTGTGGGGTCCGGGGTTCGGGCGGTGGCCCATCCGGGTGGGGCCCGGCTGCTGGCCGCCGACGTGCAGTATCACCGGGCGCGGCTGGTCTGGCAGACCACTCGGGACGCCGCCGTGGTCACCGCCGATGGGACCGAGCCGGCCTGGCGGCCGGGTGCGTTCGACCGGATCATGCTGGACGCGCCCTGCACCGGGCTCGGAGCGCTGCGCCGTCGCCCCGAGGCGAGGTGGCGGCGGGATCCCGCGGACATCGCCGAGCTGGGCCGGTTGCAGCGGCGCCTGCTCGACGCCGCACTCGAGGCCGTACGGCCCGGCGGGGTGGTCGCCTACGTCACCTGTTCGCCGCACCTGGCCGAGACCCGGGTCGTCGTCGGTGACGTCGCCGGTCGGCGCGGCGACGTGGAGCAGCTCGACGCGCGCGACTACCTGCCGGAGATCGACGGGCTGGGCGACGGCCCGCACGCGCAGTTCTGGCCGCACCGCCACGGCACCGACGCGATGTTCCTCGCCCTCCTCCGCAAGCGCCCGCTCTGAGCGGATCATGTTCGCGTTCCCGGCGTGATGGGCGCCGGGAATCAGCTCTGCTCGTCCTTCGACCGGGAGCTGGGATTGGTCACCGCATCGAGAAGGCCGTTGAGGAGCGGGACTCGGCGTTCGGTGTGGTCGTTGAGCGCAAGGAGAGCCAGGCTCAGGTCCAGGTCGGGTACTCGGGCGTGTAGGGCACGCAGGCCTGTCCAGCCTCCTCCGTGCCGATAGACGCGGTGCCCGGCGTGGGATCGGACGCCGATGCCCCAGGCGTAGTCGATCGGCGTTCCGTCGTCGAGGCGTCCAGGAGTCTGCATGAGCTCCGAGATGCCGAGTTCATCGGCGTTGAGCGCATGGCCCCAGCGCAGCAGATCGCTGAGAGTCGTCCATACCCCGCCGTCACCCAGGGACAGTGGGGCGGGATGAAGGCGGGCAAGCGGCGCGGCGCCCGGGGGTGTCGGGTCGGGCCCGGGCCAGTACCGGGTGCCCGCCATCGCCAGCGGGACGAAGAGGTGGCGCTCGGCGAAGTCGGGCAGCGGCGTGTCCGCCGCTCGTTCCACCACCGCGGCCAGGCAGACGTATCCGGCGTTGGAATAGCGGTGTTCGGTGCCCGGCCGGTGGTCCAGGTCGGGGAACTGGGCGAGCGCTTGGATGATGCCCGGGGAGGTCCGGTCGGCGTCGCCGGAGATGATGGCATCGATCTCGGAGTCGGGGGGAAGGGCGGCTGTGTGATGGACGAGGTGCCGGAGCCGGATGGTGCCGGCCCACGCCGGTAGCTGGGGCAGCCACCGTGACAGAGTCGATTCCATGTCCAGTACGCCATCTTGGGCCAGCAGCGCCACGCAGGCCGCGGTCATCTGCTTCGACAGTGACGCCGCGTAGGCGAGCGTCGCGGCGGTCACTGACAGCCCTTGGGCGAGGAGTACGGGTGGCGCGCCGCCTTGCCGCATCCCGACCACGATCGGTTCGTCGCTGCGGTAGCCGGCTTCGGAGACGAGAGTTGTCATGCGTTGGTGCGTCTGGGACACGAAATGATCCTTCGGGCTGCCCCGCACCCCCGCTAGCGGCCTGGATTGGGGAGTAGGGCGTCAACGAGCAGGTCGAGGAGTCGGCCGGTCTGCTCGGGGGTATCGCGGGCCGCTGTGGCGAGAAAGATGCCCAAGAGCATCGTGGCGACGTCGTCGGGGTCGACGTCCGCACGGAGTGAGCCCGTGTCGGCTCCCTTGGCGAGGATCGCCGTGATCGCGGCGGTGATGCGTTCCCTGGTGGTGGCTGTCGGGATGCGGCCTGAGGCCTGCCCGGCGCGCAGTGCGTCGGCCATGCCGCGTTTCATCGCGGCGAACGCCGCGTAGCGCTCCAGCCAGGCGCGCAGCGCGAGCTGCGGCGGGAGTTGTTCGAGCAGCGCCGGGGCGCTCGTCGTGATGTTGTCGAGTTCGGCGGCGTAGACCGCCTCCACGAGTGCTTCGCGGGTGGGGAAATGGCGATAGAGGGTGCCGATCCCGACGCCCGCCTCACGGGCGATGCTTTCGAGCGGGACGGTGTCGTCGGCGGCCGCGAAGGCGGTCCGGGCGACGGCGATGAGGTTGTCCCGGTTGCGCTGGGCGTGGGCGCGGAGCGGGCGCTGTGTCGTGGCCGGCTGTCCTGCGGCGGTTTCGGCGGACGCCGGTTCGGGCGAAGTCAAAGTGGAGGTACCTCCGATATTGCTCTATAGTCGGTCAGAGATAGCGGAGGTTCCTCCGTTATCTCTGGCATCTTACCTGGATGGGATTATCATGACCTCCAGCAACACCCTTTCCGATGAGCCGGTCAATGTTCCTCGGCCCGGCGGCACCGCTCAGTTCGCCGGGCGTACCGTGTCCCGCATCGGATATGGCGCCATGCAGCTCAGCCGCCTGCACGACGACCGTGACGCGGCCCTGGCGGTCCTGCGCCGGGCGATCGACTCCGGCGTCGACCACATCGACACCGCCCAGTTCTACGGCAACGGCTTCGTCAACGGGCTCCTCCGCGAGGCGATCCGGCCGGAGGACGACGTCATGGTCGTCAGCAAGGTCGGCGCCACCCCCGACCCCGACGGTCCGATCCCGCTGCGGCTCGCACAGCGGCCCGAAGAACTCCGCGCCAGCGTCGAGGACAACCTCATCAGCCTCGGCCTGGAGCAGATCCCGGTCGTGAACCTGCGCCGTCCCGACTCCGGTCCCGGAGTGCGGGCCACGGGCGATCAGGTGGTCGACATCGACGACCAGCTCGCCGTGATGACGGCGATGCGCGACGAGGGCAAGATCGGCGCGATCGGGCTGGGCAGTGTCACCCTCGACGGGCTGCGCCGAGCGATCCCCGCCGGCATCGCCTGTGTGCAGAACGCCTACAGCCTCGTCACCCGCGACGACGAAGCCGTGCTCGAACTGTGCCGGACCGAGGGCATCGCCTGGGTGCCGTTCTTCCCCCTCGGCGGCGCCTTCCCCCAGATGCCGAAGGTGACCGACGAAGCGGCCGTCCACGCTGCCGCGACGTCCCTCGGCCGCACGCCCGTACAGGTCGGCCTCGCCTGGCTGCTGCACCACGCGCCCCACGTCCTGCTCATCCCCGGTACCGCCAGCATCGAGCACCTCGACGAGAACATCGCCGCCGGTACGATCACCTTCGACCGCGACATGCTCGGCACACTCGACGCCATCCCCTCCCGCTCGTCAGACGTCCCGCTCGGCTGATTCCTGCAACCCGCTGCGGCTCGCCGGTGTTCCTCTTGCTGTTGGCTCGCTCACGGGCCGCGATCGACCCTCGCGAACCCGTGATCGAGCACTCCGACGTACGAGAGCATCAGGCGAGAGGAACAGCATGACGGAGCTCGACTCCACGCTCGATCCGGGCAAGCAGGCGCGGGACGAACCCATCGAGAACCAGATGACGTCCCGGCACAAGTTGATCCTGGTTCTCCTGCTCGGCGCCCAGTTCATGCTCGCGGTCGACTTCTCGGTACTCAACATCGCCGTGCCGACGATCGGCTCCGAGCTGGGCTTCGAGCTGAGCAACCTGCAATGGATCGTCACGGGGTTCATGCTGCCCGCCGCGGGCTGCACCCTGCTGTTCGGCCGCGTCGCCGACCTGTTCGGCCGGCGCAACCTCTTCCTGGCGGGAATGCTGCTCCTCGGCGTGGCATCGCTGGTCGGCGGCCTGGCGCAGTCGCCGGGCATGCTCCTGGCCGGGCGTATCGGGCAGGGGCTGGCCACCGCGATGGCGACACCCGCCGCGATGTCGCTGCTCACCACGTCCTTCCCGGAAGGCCCGCTCCGCCGGCGCGCCCTCGGGCTCAACGGCACCCTGCTGACCGGCGGCTTCGCGCTCGGGTCGGTGCTCGGCGGCGTGCTGACCGAGCTGCTGAGCTGGCGCTGGGCCTTCCTGATCAACCTGCCGGTCGTCGCGCTCATCGTGCTCATCGCCCCGCGCGTGCTGAGCGACACCGGCGAGCGGATTCGCCGCCGCCTCGACATTCCCGGCGCGGTCGCGGTCACCGGCGGCCTGGTGAGCCTGGTCTACGGCATCTCCGCGACCGAGCGGAACGGCTGGGGCGATCCCGTCGTCATCGGCTGCCTGATCCTCGCCGCGCTCCTGCTGGTCGCGTTCTGGTTCATCGAACTACGCAGCCCGCACCCGCTGGCACCGGTCAGTGTGCTCAAGAGGCCCACTGTCCGCTGGGGCAACTTCGCCGGGATCATCGTCATCAGCATGCCCAGCGCGGTCGTCTTCCAGATGACGCTCTATCTGCAGGACGTCCTCGACTACCAGCCGCTCGCCTCCGGCCTGGCGTTCGGCGGGTCCAGCATCGCGGCCATCGCGGGCGGGCTCCTCGCCCCCCGGGTGATCGGCGCCATCGGCGGCAAGCGGACCCTCGTCATCGCCCTGGCGGTCCAGGGGCTGGGCCTCCTGGGGCTGCTGACCGTGGGCGAAGGCGCCGCGGGCATCTACATCGTCCTCGCCGCCGTCGCGGTCGCGTTCTTCGGCCATGCCATGGGCCTGGTCTCCTACACGGTCATCGCCACCTCCGGCCTGCCTGACGAGGAGCAGGGCCTGGCCACCGGTTTGAGCACCATGAGCCAGCAGATCGCCCTGACCCTCGGCACTCCCGCGCTGGCCGCCGTCGCGCTCTACGGCGCCGGCACGGTCACCGGCGTCGAGGCGAACGTCGACGGCGTCCTGAACGGCATGCATCTGGCGGTGCTCGTAGGCGCCGTGACCAGCCTCGCGGTAGCGGCGCTGGTGGCCGCTCTCTTCCGCCCCGGTAACCCGGCCAAAAGCTGAGATCGTGCGATGCAGAAGTTCATGCCCGGATTCGCCGCGAACGCTACAGCTGACCCGCATCCCACCAGCCTGGGCTTAGCGCGGAGGCGTTTGCGGTAGAGCCATCAGGAGTTGGTCCAGTTTGGCGTCAACCTGACCGAAGCGCGCTTCGATCAGGTCTTTCAGGCGCCGCTCAAGCTGGTCCAACTGCTCCTTCGCGGCCGGCGAAGCGTTGCCCGCCATGATTTTCTCGAAGACCGGCTCGATGTATCCGAGGATCTCCTGGCGGATCGTGTGCGGGAGTTGGTCCACCGCGTCCTTGATGTCCCCCAGGTCGAAACCGAGCGTGAAAGCGGCCGCTTCGAGCCGTTGGACGCGGTCGGCAAGTTGCGCGCGGTGCTGGAGAGCGGTCATGCGGTGAGCGTAGCCCGCGACTCATCCTGTGCCGCAGGGCTTCGGGGAACTGCATGCTCAACTGATTGCCGCACGTCAGGCATACCGCCGCCATCCGGGCGTGGACACAGGCGCGATCGAGATGGCGGGTCAGGAGGGTGTCGTGGCCGTGGGTGAGTCGGTGGGTTGTGCCCGCGGCGCCGAGACTTCCGCGGGCTTGGACCTCGCCAGCCACAGGCCCGTGAACACGGCGCCGGCCAAGGTGACGGCGCCGGCCGCGATGAAGGCGCTGTTGAGGCCGGCCTCGAAGGAGGCGCCACCGGATTCCCGGGTACGGACGATGGCTCCGAGCACCGCCACGCCGAGTACCGCGCCGATCTGCCGGGTGGTGCTGCTGATGCCCGAGGCGAGGCCGCCCTCCTGCGGGCTGACCGCCTGGATGGCGGCGCCGGTCAGCGGGGACATGGTCAGAGCGAAACCGATGCCGACGATCGCCAGCCGCCACCACACGTTCCCGTAGCCGGTGTCCGCGTGTACGAGGCCCAGCGCCAGCAGTCCCAGCCCGGCCAGGGCCAGGCCGCTGGTGACCACGATCCGGAAGCCGTATCTGGCGGCGAGCCGGCCCGCGTACGGGCTGACGATCACCATGGCCAGGGAGGCGGGCAGGGTCTGCAGGCCGGCACGCAGAATCGAACTGCCCTGGACGTACACGAAGAACTGGGAGAAGAAGAAGGCCGAACCCATGAGCGCGAACCCCACCACGACCATCGCCGTGTTGGACACCGTGAACAGCCGCTGCCGGAACAGCCGCAGCGGCAGCATCGGCGTCGAACCACGTCCTTCGACGACGACGAAGACGGCGAGCAGCACCATCGCGGCGGCGAAGCTCCCCAGGATCACCGGCGAGGTCCAGCCACGCGAACCGCCCTCGATCAGCCCATAGGTCAGCGCCCCCACGCCCAGGACGGACAGGACCGTCCCCGGGATGTCGATCGCCGGCGCGCCGGGATTGCGGGACTCGCCCAGGATGCGCAGACCGGCCAGCAGCAGGACCGCGCCGATGGGCAGATTGACGAGGAATATGGCGGGCCAGCCGAAGGAGTCCACCAGAATGCCACCGGCCAGCGGACCGGCGGCCAGGCCGATTCCGCTGTATCCGGCCCACAGCCCGATCGCTTTGACGCGTTCCTGCGGAACGGGGTACGCGGCGGCGAGCAGGGCCAGCGAGGCGGGGCTCAGCGCCGCGGCCCCGATGCCCTGCACCACCCGGCCGGTGATCAGCCAGCCGATCGAGGGCGCGACGGCGCACAGCAAGGACGCGACGGTGAACACCGCGACGCCGGCCAAGAACACCCGCTTGCGGCCGAAGCGGTCGGCGAAGACGCCGCCGGACAGCAACAGCATGGCGACCAGCAGGACGTAGGCGTCGACGATCCATTGCAGGCCGCTCAACTGGATGTGTAACCGGTGCTGCATGTCGGGCAGTGCCGCACCGACGATCGTGCTGTCGAGCAGCACCATGAACTGGCCCAGGCAGGTCACCGTGAGCAAGGCCGCTCGGCTCGATCCAGCCGTCGTCGCGTCTTCGTGTGCGGTCAACGCTGTTTCCTCTCGTGAGGTGGATGCTCCCGCACACCATAGTTCCATAATTCCGAACTATCGAACGGTCGGGTATCGTCGAGGCATGCGACCGCTACCCCAGCCCGCGCGCGAGGCGCTGACGCTCGCGCCGGTGCTGCACGCGCTCAGCGATCCGGTACGCCTGGAGTTGGTACGGCGGGCCAGGGGCAATCCCGAGTCGACCTGTGCCGTTCTGGCCGACGGGTTGGATGTGCCGATATCGACGCTGTCCAACCACTGGCGGATCCTGCGCGAGGCCGGTCTGATCAGCATGACCGTCGACGGCCGGCACCGGCGGATCCGGCTGCGCTCCGACGATCTACGCGACCGCTTCCCGGGCCTGCTCGACCCGATCCTGCGCCTCGCCGCGGCCGAGTCGCCCGACAGCGGCCCGCTGTGAGGCTGCTGCTCGACCGCTGATCCCTGGTGGCCAGAGCGGGAAGGAGCACGATGGCGCGCGAGTGGGGTGTGCTCCCGCGGGCTACGGGCGGCAGGAGGATCGCCTGGGCGGCCGTGCCCGAGGAGGTGGCGGCGGGGATCGAGCGGCTGCTCGGTGACGGGGTGGTCGGCGCGGTCAGTCAGCCGGGCGGGTTCTCCGAGGGCTTGGCCGCGCGTGTGCGTCTGGCGGGTGGCGGGGGCGCGTTCGTGAAGGCGGCGAGTACGTTGACGGCGCCCTCGGTGGCGGCCTTCCACCGTAGGGAGATCGCGATCTCGCGGCGGCTTCCCCGGACGGTGCCGGTGCCACGGTTGCTGGACGCCTATGACGACGGTGACTGGGTCGCGCTGATATTCGAGGAGATTCCGGGACGGCTGCCCGCCCAGCCGTGGCGGCGTGCGGAACTCGAGCGGGTTCTGGCGGCTGTCACCGATCTGGTGCGGGCCTTGACTCCGTCACCGGTGGACGGGGCGTTCCTGGGTGGGCCGCGGCTGGGTGGCTGGGTGGCACTGGCGAAGGGCGCCGCCGGCGTCGAGAGCGCCGTCGTGCGGAGGATCGGTGCGCTTTCGCCGTGGGCGGCCGGCCATCTCGACGAACTCGCCGCGATGGAGGAGGGCGCCGCACCTGCTCTGGCTGGTCAGACGCTGCTGCATGGGGACCTGTATCCGTTCAACATCATGCTGAGCGCGGAGCGCGTCTTCGTCGTCGACTGGCCGCACGCATGGGTCGGGGCCGGTCACTGCGACGTGGTGACGCTGCTGGCAAGCGTGTCGCTCAGCGGGATGGATCCGCAGTCGCTCGCCGAGGAGCATCCGCTGACCCGCGACCTCGATCCGGCTCAGATCGATGCGGTGCTGGCGATGCACTCCGGGTTTCTGCTCCGGATCGCCGCCTCGGCGGGAGCGGGGGCCGATCGCCACTTGGTGGACATGATGGTCGCGCTGGGGCTGGCCTCGCTGCGCTGGCTGCGGGACCGTCAGTGAAACCCACCTGTGAAACCGTCCGTGAAGCGGCGAACGCCCCATGAAGGCGGCGCGGGAACCGGTGAAGGCCCCGCACCGCTGCGGGTGTGAGCGCCGTTCAATAGACTCTGACCATCATGGCCCTACAGATCTCGCCCAGCATCCTGTCCGCCGACTTCGCCAGGCTCGCCGACGAGGCCGCGGCCGTCACCAATGCCGACTGGCTGCACGTGGATGTCATGGACAACCACTTCGTGCCCAACCTGACCCTCGGGCTGCCCGTGGTCGAGGCGCTGCGCAAGGCGACCTCGATGCCGCTCGACTGTCACCTCATGATCGAGGACCCCGACCGCTGGGCCCCGCCCTACGCCGAGGCGGGCGCGGGCAGCGTCACGATCCACGTGGAGGCGGCGAAGTCGCCGGTGCGCACGCTGCGCGAGATCCGGTCGCTGGGCGCGCGGGCGGCCATCGCGTTCAACCCGGCCACGGCGATCGAACCCTACGAGGATCTGCTGGGTGAGGTCGACATGCTCCTGCTGATGACGGTCGAGCCGGGGTTCGGGGGGCAGAAGTTCCTCGACATGGTGCTGCCCAAGATCCGCCGGGCCCGCGCCCTGATCGAGCGGCACGGCGGGCAGATCTGGCTCCAGGTGGACGGGGGCGTGGACGCGGACACCATCGAGCGCTGCGTGGTGGCCGGCGCGGACGTCTTCGTGGCGGGCAGCGCCGTCTATGGCGCCTCGGACCCGGCGGCGGCGGTCGACGCCCTCCGATTCCAGGCCGAACAAGCTCAGGCCGTACCAGAAAAACGGTTGTGAAAGACGTCCGGCCCGCCGCGAGAAGCACGGCGGGCCGGACGGTCGATCAGAACGGCGTGATCACGCCAGCGCCGGGTCCAGCACCACGTCCTCGCCCTGCGTGGTGGGGGCCTCGGGGAAGTGGCAGGCGGTCAGGTGGCCCTCGTGGTTGCCCGACAGTCGCGTCAGCGGCGGCTCCTCCACCGCGCACTTCTCCTGCGCCTTCCAGCACCGCGTACGGAAGCGGCACCCCGACGGCGGATTGAGCGGCGACGGGACGTCCCCCGCCAACCGGATCCGCTGCCGCGCCGGCCCCTCCACGTCCGCGTCCGGCACCGCCGACAAGAGCGCGTGCGTGTACGGATGGCGCGGCCGCTCATAGAGCGACTCCCGGTCCGCGATCTCGACGATCTTCCCCAGGTACATCACCGCGACCCGCTGCGAGAAGTGCCGGACCACCGCCAGGTCGTGCGCGATGAACAGGAACGCGATCCCCATGTCCCGCTGCAACTGCTGCAGCAGGTTGATCACCTGGGCCTGGATCGACACGTCCAGCGCGGACACCGGCTCGTCGGCCACGATCAGCCGGGGCTCCAGGGCCAGGGCCCTGGCGACGCCGATGCGCTGCCGCTGGCCGCCGGAGAACTCGTGCGGGAAGCGGTTGTAGTGCTCGGGGTTCAGGCCGACGATCTCCAGCAGCTCCCTGGCGCGGGCCTCCCGGCCGCCGGGCGGGTTGATGTCGTTGATGTCCATCGGGCCGCGGATGATCGAGCCGACCGTGTGCCGTGGGTTCAGCGAGGAGTACGGGTCCTGGAAGACCATCTGGATCTCGGGCCTGATCGGCTTGAGCTCGCGGCGGCCCGCGTGGGTGATGTCGCGGCCGTCATAGGTGATGCGGCCGCCGGTCGGCTCCAGCAGCCGGGCCGCCAGCCGTCCGGTCGTCGACTTGCCGCAGCCCGACTCGCCGACCAGGCCGAGCGTCTCGCCCGCGTGCACGGTCAGGTCGATGCCGTCCACCGCGTGCACCACGCCGACCTGGTGCTTGACCAGGAAGCCGCCTCTGACGGGGAAGTGCTTCACCACCCCGGACAGCTCCAGCAGCTTCTCCGTCACTTCGTCTCCTCAACTGGTCGCCTGAGCTGCTCCGCCTTCTGTTTGAGCGTCAGGAAGCAGGCGTCGCCGTGGCCGTGTTCGGGCGACAGCTCGGGCCGGTCACCGGCGCACACCTCCTTGCCCAGCAGCTTCATGTAGTCGCAGCGCGGGTGGAACGCGCAGCCGGACGGCAGGTTGATCAGGCTGGGCGGGGTGCCGCGCACCGGCTCCAGCGGCAGGTCCACCGGGCGGCGCAGGCTGGGCATCGAGCCCAGCAGCCCCCAGGTGTACGGATGGCGCGGCTCGCGCAGCACCTCGTGCATCGTGCCCCGCTCCACGGCCCGCCCGGCGTACATGACCAGCACGTTGTGCGCGGTGTTGGCCACCACGCCCAGGTCGTGGGTGATCAGCACGATCGCCGTGCCCGACTGCTCCTGCAGCTCGCTCAGCAGGTCGAGGATCTGCGCCTGTACGGTGACGTCGAGCGCGGTCGTCGGCTCGTCGGCGATCAGCAGACCGGGGTCGCAGACCAGCGCCATGGCGATCATCGCGCGCTGGCGCATGCCCCCGGAGAACTGGTGCGGGTAGTCGTCGACGCGGACCTTCGGCTGCGGGATGCCGACCCGGTCCAGCATCTCGATCGCCCGGTCCCGAGCGGACGACCGCGAGACGCCCTTGTGCTTGCGGTACACCTCGGCGATCTGCGCGCCGATCGTGTGGAACGGCGACAGCGACGTCAGCGGGTCCTGGAAGATCATCGCGATCCGGTCGCCGCGCAGCTTCTCCATCGTGGACCTGGACGCGCCGATCAGCTCCTGGCCGTCGAAGGTGATGCTGCCGGAGATCTTCGCCGTCTCCGGGTTGTGCAGGCCGAGCACGGCCAGGTTCGTCACCGACTTGCCCGAGCCCGACTCTCCCACGATGCCGAGCGTGGTCCCCTGCTCCACCTGGAAGGAGAGCCGGTCCACCGCGTGGACCACGCCGTCCTCGGTGTGGAAGTCGACGGTGAGCTCGTTGACCTCAAGGAACATCAGCTCAGCCTCACGCGGGGATCGATGACGGCGTACAGGGCGTCGACGACGATGTTCATCACCACGATCGCGCCCGCTGCCACCAGGACGGTGGCCATCAGTGTGGGCAGGTCGGAGTTGTCGACCGCGCGGACCGACAGGCGGCCGATCCCCTGCAGCCCGAACGTGGTCTCGGTGATGATCGCGCCGCCGATGAGCATGCCCAGGTCCACGCCGAAGATGGTGATGATCGGGGTCAGCGTGCCGCGCAGGGCGAAGCGCAGCACCACGCTCCTGCCGGACATGCCCTTGGCCCTGGCGGTTCGTACGTAGTCCTCGGCCAGGTTCTCCACCATCGTGGAGCGGGTCATCCTGGTGTAGTTGGCGGTGAAGATGATCGCCAGCACGATCCAGGGCAGCAGCAGCCCTCCGAACCAGCCGAGCGGATCCTCGGTGATCGGGATGTACTTGGGTTGCGGGAAGATGTGCGCCTGGTAGACGAAGAAGTACATGGCCAGCGTGCCGACGAAGTAGATCTGCATCGAGGCGCCGACCAGCGACGAGATGCTGGCGATCTTGTCGAGCGGCTTGCCCTGGCGCAGCGCGGCGAGGATGCCGGTCGCCACGCCGAACGTCAGGAAGATCACCGAGGCGCCGATCGTCAGCGCGATGGTGACGGGCAGCCGGTCGATGATGGTCTCGAAGACCGGGGCGCGGTTGACGAAGGAGTAGCCGAGACAGGGCGCGGGGCAGTTGCCGAGGCCCTCGAAGTTCCGGCCGAAGAAGATCCCCCCGAGCCACGACACGAACTGCACCACGACCGGCTGGTCGAGGCCCAGGTTGTGCCTGGCCTGCGCCAGCGTCTCCGGCGGGCAGACCTTGCCGCACGCCAGCCGAGCCGGGTCGGCGGGGATCACGAAGAACAGGAAGAAGGTCACCCCCGAGATGATCACGAGGATGACCGCGGCGCCGATGACGCGGCGGGTCAGGAATCGAAGCACGAGATCTCCAAAAGGGCGCTCCGGGCGCCGCGACGGCGCCCGGAGCGGCGGTGCTACTGCTTCACGAAGATGGTGTTCGGCGAGACGATCCACTGCTGCGGATCGATCTCGGCGCCGCCCACCTTGGAGCCGTGCAGGAAGGTGCCGATCCGGTTCTCGGCCACGACCAGCGGGGTGATGGTCTCCTGGATCTGCTTGTCGAGGTTCATCCAGGCCTCGTTGGCCGCGTTGATGTCCGGGTTCTCCGAGATCTTCTTCATCTCGGCCTTGACCGTCGGGTCGTTGAGGTGGCTCATGTTCTGCCCGCCGTCGGAGACCGGGCCGAAGATGATCGGCATCACGGTGGAGCCGGACGGCCAGTCGGCGCCCCAGCCGCCCCAGTACAGGTCGAACTCGTTCTTCGTCTGGCTGATCGAGTCGTAGTACGTCTTACGGTCCAGCGACTTGGCCACGACCTTGATCCCGGCCTTCTCCAGGGCGTTCTTGATCACCAGGGTGACCGGCTCCTGGGTGGGCAGGTTGTTGTAGGCGTAGACGATGGTCGGGTGCGGGTTGCTCGACTCGGCCAGCAGCTGCTTGGCCTTCTCGATGTCGCCCTCGGGCTTGGCCAGCTTCCCGAACAGGTCGTACGGCTTGTAGCCGACCGTGGTGTTCTCGTTGAGGATCGTCGTCGGCAGCGCCACGGCCTGCGGGCCGCCCAGGGCCTGCTGGATCTGCTTGGCCGGCCAGGCGTAGTTGATCGCCTGACGGATCTTCTGGTCCTTCACCCGGTCGAGGTTGAAGTAGTAGTAGTTGCCGTACGGCGACGGGCTGATCATGCGGCGGTCGGCCAGGCTGGCGTCGCCCAGCACCTGCTGCAGCCGCTCCGCCGGGGTGTTGGAGTAGAACGTGAACGCCGTCTGGTCGGGTCCTGAGTCGGCCACGAACCGGTCGGTCACCTGAGTGGCCTCCTGGCCGAACTCCATCTTCCACACGTCCGGGTACGCGCCGCGGATCGGGTCGGTGGCGGCGTCCCAGTTGGGGTTGCGGGCCAGCTCGAGGGACTTGTCGACGACGTGCGACTTGATGATGTACGGACCGGAGGAGACGGGCTCCTTGTCGTACTTCTCCTTGGTGTCCTTGGCCTTGGGCACGATGTTGTAGCCCGCCATGGCGAAGGCGTAGTTGGCGTCGGCGTGCGGCGACTTGAACTTGAAGACGACCGTCTTGTCGTCAGGGGTCTCGATGTTGTCGAGTTCCTTGCCGCCGTACGGGCCGGGGTAGGCCTTCTTGTAGTCCTCGGAGGTGAGCCACGTCTGAATGTAGTTCGGCCCGAACGTGACGAAGGGGGCGAACATCCGCTCGACGGACCACTTCACGTCGGCTGAGGTGATCGGGCTGCCGTCTTGCCACTTCACCCCGTCCTTCAGGGTGAACGTCCAGGTCTTGCCGCCGTCGGACGGCGTGCCCGCGTCAACGGCCAGGTCGCCGACCAGCTTGTACTCGCCCTTGGCGATCCGCTTGTAACCGGTCAGGCCGCGGCTGATGAGCAGGCCGAAGTTCGCGTCGGTGTTCACGTAGATCTGGGCCGGGTCGAAGTGGGCGAAGTCGTCCCGGTCGATCATGGTGACGGTGCCGCCCTTGACGACGCCCTCCGGCGGGATGGCGGGGCCTTTGGAGTCCTCCGCGGTGCCCAGGGTGATCGTCGGGGGCTTGTAGGCCGCCGCCGGCGCAGACGAGGCGCCCGCGCTCGCGGGGGCGCTCGACGGAGCGCCCGCGTTGCCCGGCGCGCAGGCGCCGACCAACGCCAGCGAGGCCGCCGCGACAACCGCGAGAGCCGACCGTTTGCGGTGATTCATTTCTCTCCTCTAGCGCTTGATCTTGGGGTCGAAGGCGTCGCGGACCGAGTCACCGAGCAGGTTGAAGGCGATGACGAAGATCAGCAGTGCGACGCCGGGGAAGATGAGATAGGTGATGTCGTTCTGGTAGACCTGCGTGGCCCGCAGGAACATCCGGCCCCAGTCGGGGACCTGCTCGCCCATCCCGACCCCCAGGAAGGACAGCGCCGCCTCGGCCGTGACCAGGGCGGGCAGCAGCAGCGTCGACTGGATGAGGATCGGGGTCCAGAGGTTGGGCAGCAGCTCCTTGAACACGATCCTGGCGGGGGAGGCGCCGGTGACCTTGGCGGCCTCCACGAACTCGCGCTCGCGCATCGACAGCACCTGGCCGCGCAGCAGCCTGGCCAGCCCGGCCCAGCCGAAGACGGTGAGCAGGATGGTCAGCGTGACCGCCCGCAGCCACACCGGGGTCTCCTCGTTGGAGGGCACCAGCAGCTGGTCCACCACCGGCGTGAACGCGATGATGAACAGCACCTGCGGGAACGACAGCATCAGGTCGATGATCCGGCCGATGAAGAAGTCGGTCTTGCCGCCGGCGTACCCGGCGATGATGCCGACCACGATGCCGATCAGGGTGGTGAGGATGGTCGCCACCACCGCGATCAGCAGCGAGGTCCTGATCCCGTAGATGAGCTGCGTGAACACGTCACGGCCCAGGTTGGGCTCGATGCCGAACCAGAACTCCGAGCTGATCCCGCCGTTGGGCGCCATCGCGTAGCCGAAGTCGTTGAGCAGTCCGGGCCGGTCCTGGCCGTACAGGGTGTACGGGTCCTTGCCGTACACCAAGGAGATGACCGGCGCGAGGATGGCGACCAGGAAGAAGAAGATCACGATCGCGGCGGAGATGACCCCGGTGCGGTCCCGCCGGAAGCGCAGCCACATGAGCTGGCCGGGCGATCGGCCCACCGCATCCGGTGCTTCGGTCACGGACGTCGCGTCGATCTCTGGTGCGGTGGACGTCGGTGTGGTCATCTAACAGGACTCCCAAGGAACATGCCAGAACGGGAAGTTTCAGGCCATATGGCAGATTTGCAGGCCTGATCAGCTGGAGGCAATGCTTCGCCAGGGTTTGATTGTTTTGTTGTGAAATATCGATGCGGTCGTGCCTTCTATGCCGTTGACCTGGTCATGTATGCGATGTCATGATCTGCTGAGGTGATGTTTTCTTAATCACGGAATCAATGCATAAACAAGATGATGCTGTGACATGAAGCAGGCGTTACCTGGGTAACTGTCCGCTTATGGAGGACCATGGGCTCTTCGGGCCCGATTCGGTGACCTGGCGGGTGATGGGCGAGCCGATCCTGCTGGTCGGCGGATTGCGGGCGCTGCTGATGCAGGGGCTGCACCCCAAGGCGATGCGCGGCGTGCTGCAGAACTCCTCTCTGATGGACCCGAACGAGGCGTGGTCGCGTTTCACGCGGACGACGGAATTCGTCCGGGTCCGTACGTACGGGACGCACGAGGAGGTAGAGCGGGCCGGCCGCCGGGTCCGCAGGATCCACGCCAAGCTGACCGCGTGGGATCCGGACACGGGCGAGCGCTTCCACCTCGACGATCCGAATGCGCTGCGCTGGGTGCACGTGGGGGAGGTCGACTCCTACCTGTCAGTGGCGCGCCGGGGCGGCGTCAAGCTGACGGACGCCGAGGCGGACACCTTCGTGGCCGAATGGCGACGGGCCGCCGAGGTCGTCGGTCTCGACCCGGCCTCCGTCCCCGGCACCGTGGGCGAGTTGCGGGACTACATCGAGGGGGAACGTCCCGGTCTGCGATTCGTCCCCGAGGCGGCGCACCCGCTCCGCCTGTCGCTCACCGCGCCGCTCCCGCTGCTGCTCACCCCGCTCAAGCCGGTCCTGCCGGGGGTGACGCTGCTGGCGTTCGCGACGCTCCCGCGCTGGGCCAGGCGGCTGTACGGCCTGCCCGCCACCCCGGTCGGTGACCTGTGGGCGACGACCACGCTGAAGGCGCTGCACACCGGGCTGGGGCTGATCCCGGCGCAGGTCCGTTACAGCCCGGCCGCCCGTCTCGCCCGCCGTCTCATGGCCGCCTGACCTGCGGCTGTCTTGGCACCTGGTCTCCCGCCGTTCCACCGTCTGACCTTCGGCTGTCCCACTGCCTGACCTTCTGCCCTTCCATTACCCACTGTCAGTCGTCCCGCGGCGCGCGTTGACCAAGCGAGCGCTTGTTTGGCATAGTAGGGGGCGGTCGCATCCGCTTTTGTCGGCATGGCAGACTGGTGTGAGAAGAGAGCTAGCGTGCTCCGGGGTCGGTGAAATTCCGAACCGGCGGTTACAGTCCGCGACCCGGCCGATGCCATCGGCCGGTTGACTCGGTGAAATTCCGGGACCGACGGTTAAAGTCCGGATGGGAGGAAGCGCGCGGGTGTCCGGCCTTGAGCCGGGCGCCACTGCGGTGCGTACGCGCACCGCCATACCCCCCGGGGCCCGCCGTGGCTTGGAGCTACTGGCGAGTAGGAGGCCCGGGGTGGAGACACCCGCTGAAGACACCGCGCACATGGCGCGGGCCGTCGAGCTGGCCGCGTGCGGGCGGGGCGCCACCAGCCCGAACCCCGTCGTCGGCTGCGTCGTCCTCGACGCCTCGGGGAACGTCGCCGGCGAGGGCTTCCACGCCTACGCCGGTGGCCCGCACGCCGAGGTCGTCGCGCTGCGCGCGGCGGGGGAGCGGGCCCGCGGCGGCACCGCGTACGTGACGCTCGAACCCTGCGACCACACCGGCAGGACCGGGCCGTGCAGCCTGGCGCTGCTCGACGCGGGCGTCGCGCGGGTGGTGGTGGCGGTCGCCGATCCCACGCCCAAGGCCGCCGGAGGCGCCGCGCGGCTGCGCGCGCACGGGGTAGCCGTGGAGTCCGGGCTGCTCGCCGAGGAGGCTGAGCGGGTCAACGCCGAGTGGCTCACGTACGCCCGGCTCGGCAGGCCGTACGTGACCTGGAAGTTCGCCGCCACCCTCGACGGCCGGTCGGCCGCCCCCGACGGCACCAGCCAGTGGATCACTTCCCCCGAGGCCCGAGCCGACGTCCACCGGCTGCGCGCCGAGTCCGATGCGATCATCGCCGGCATCGGCACGGTCCTCGCCGACGACCCCCACCTCACCGCCCGCCCGAGCCACCCGGCCGACGCGAGCGATCCGACCAGCCCGGCCGACGCGAGCCGTCCGACGAGCCCGGACGGCGAAGCCCGGCCCGCCGTACGCGTGCCGCTGCGCGTCGTGGTCGACTCCGAGGCGCGTACCCCCTCCGGCGCCAGGGTGCTGGACGGCGCGGCGCCCACGCTCGTCGCGGTCGCCGACGACGTCGAGACCCGCCTCAAGGCCGACCTGATCCGGCTGCCGCGCCAGGACGGCGGCCTCGACCTGCACGCCCTCCTCCGCGAACTGGCCGCGCGCGAGGTCGTCAGCGTGTTCCTGGAAGGCGGCCCGACGCTCGCGGGCGCGTTCCTGCGCCAGGGCCTGATCGACCGCGTCATCGCCTACCTCGCCCCGGCCCTCCTGGGCGCCGGACCGGCCGCGCTCGGCGAGGCGGGCGTGGCGACCATCGCCGCCACCCACCGGCTGGCCTTCGACGACGTTTCCCCCATTGGACCGGACCTGCGGCTGACCGCGCGGCCGGTGCTCGCACCACCACGCAAGGAGAGTTGATGTTCACCGGAATCATCGAGGAAAAAGGTGACGTCGTGGCCGTCGAGGCGGTGGGCGACTCGGCGCGGCTGTCCGTCCGCGGCCCGATCGTCACCTCCGACGCGCGCCACGGTGACTCGATCGCCGTCAACGGCGTCTGCCTGACGGTCGTGGACGTCCAGGACGACGTGTTCACCGTGGACGTGATCAAGGAGTCGCTCGACCGCAGTTCGCTCGGCGCCCTGGACGTGGGGTCCGCGGTGAACCTGGAGCGGGCCGTACGGGCCGACCAGCGTCTCGGCGGCCACATCGTGCAGGGCCATGTCGACGGCACGGCCGTTCTGCGATCCCGGGAACCCGGGGCGAACTGGGACAACCTCCGCTTCTCCCTCCCCGAATCCCTCGCCCGTTACGTGGCGGAGAAGGGTTCGATCGC
Organism: Nonomuraea sp. NPDC048901; assembly: GCF_040649695.1. Classification (NCBI taxonomy): domain Bacteria; kingdom Bacillati; phylum Actinomycetota; class Actinomycetes; order Streptosporangiales; family Streptosporangiaceae; genus Nonomuraea; species Nonomuraea sp. NPDC048901. Next base: position 315,649 of record NZ_JBEZFW010000005.1, read on the forward strand.
CATCGACGGAATCAGCTTGACGGTCACCACGGTTGACGACGACGGCTTCGGCGTGAGTCTCATCCCCACCACGCTGAAGCTGACCACGATGGGCGAGCGCGAAGTGGGCGACATGGTGAACATCGAGGTCGACGTGATCGCGAAGTACGTGGAAAGGCTGGTGGGCAAGCAGTGAACTGGGCCAACGCCGGATTCGAGGTATTCGGTACGCATGTCCTCTGGACGGACCTGGTCGGCAACATCGCCGCGCTGAGCACCGTCCTGCTGGCGATACGCAAGTCGGTGTGGACGTGGCCGGTGCAGCTCACCGGCTCGGTGCTGCTGTTCATCGCCTCGATCAACGCGGGCATCACCGGCAACGCGCTCAAGCAGGCGATGTTCGGGGCGCTGGCCGTCTACGGCTGGTGGGCGTGGCGGCGCGGCACGGAAGGCGGCAAGCAGCTGACCGTACGCCCGGCCACGGCGCGCGAGCGGACCGCCTACATCGGCGTGATGGCGCTGGGCACCGTCCTCGTCGGCGTGTTGTTCTTCTTCACCCACCTGTCGTGGGGGGCCAGCGTGCCGCTGCCGAAGGGCGCGTTCCTGGTGGCCGCCGACGCCTACATTTTCGTCGGCAGCGCGGTCGCCACCTGGGCGCAGGGCCGGGCGCTGGTCGACTTCTGGATCATCTGGGTGGCCGTCGACCTGGTCGGCGTGCCGCTGGCGTTCAGCTCGGGCCTGGTCGTCTCCGGCGCCGTCTACGGGGTCTTCTTCGTGCTCGTGCTGTACGGCTTCGTGAAATGGCTCAGGGAGTACCAGAGCGCTCCCGCGGAACTGGCGGTGGCATCATGACCGAGACCATCCTCGACCCGGTCGAACGGGCGATCGACGACATCCGTAACGGCAAGCCCGTCCTGGTCGTCGACGACGAGAACCGGGAGAACGAGGGCGACATCATCTTCGCCGCCTCCAAGGCCACTCCCGAGCTGCTCACGTTCACCATCCGGCACACCAGCGGCGTCATCTGCGTGCCCATGGAGGGCAAGGAGCTGGACCGGCTGGGCCTGCCCCTCATGGTGTTCCAGAACCGGGAGCGGCTGCGCACCGCGTACACGATCAGCGTCGACGCCCGCGACGGCGTGACCACCGGCATCTCCGCCGCCGACCGCGCCAGGACGATCCGTACACTCGCCGACTCCGCCACCGAGCCCTACGAGCTGGTCCGGCCGGGCCACATCTTCCCGCTGCGCTACCACGAGGGCGGCGTGCTGAGCCGGCGCGGCCACACCGAGGCGGCCGTCGACCTGGCCAGGCTCGCCGGGCTCAGCCCCGCGGGCGTCCTGGCCGAGATCGTCAACGACGACGGCACCATGGCCCGGCTGCCCGAGCTGCGGACCTTCGCCGACGAGCACGATCTGGCGCTCATCTCCATCGAGCAGCTGGTCGACTACCGGCGCAGGACCGAGAGCATGGTCACCAGGGTCGCCGAGACGAACGTGCCCAACGCGTACGGGATGTGGCGGGCCTACGGCTACGCCAGCGCGCTCGACGGCGGCGAGCACATCGCGCTCGTCTACGGCGACCTGTCCGGCGACTCGGCCGGCGAGAACATCCTGGTCCGCGCCCACTCCGAATGCCTGACCGGCGACGTGTTCGGCTCGCTGCGCTGCGACTGCGGCGTGCAGCTCGACCACGCCATGTCCGCCATCGCGCAGGAGGGCCGCGGCGTCGTGGTCTACCTGCGCGGTCACGAGGGCCGGGGCATCGGCCTGCTGGCCAAGCTCAGGGCGTACAGCCTCCAGGACGCCGGCAGCGACACCGTCGACGCGAACATCGAGCTGGGCCTGCCGGTCGACGCCCGCGAGTTCTCCAACGCCGCGCAGATCCTGGCCGACCTCGGCGTCAAGTCCGTACGCCTGCTCACCAACAACCCGGCCAAGCTCAAGGGCATGGACGGCTACGGCATCAAGGTGCTCGGCCGCGAGCCCATGCCGGTGGCGATGAACCCCTACAACGAGCGCTACCTCAAGGCCAAGCGCGACCGCCTCGGCCACGACATCTCGGAGGCTTCATGAGCGGGGAAGGACGTCCAGCGGCAGCCGCGGCACCGGACGCCGCGGGACTGACGGTGGGCGTGGTCGCCGCCGGCTGGCACGCCAAGATCACCGACCAGCTCCTCGCCCGCGCCCTCCAGGCGTGCGAGGACAGCGGCGCCACGGCCACCGTCGTACGGGTGCCCGGCTCGCTGGAGATCCCGGTCATCGCCCAGGCGCTGGCCCGCCGCTGCGACGCGGTGGTGGCGCTGGGCGCGGTCATCAAGGGCGAGACCGCGCATTTCGCGTACGTCTGCGACTCGGTGACCGCCGGCCTGACCCGGATCTCACTCGACGAGGAGACCCCGGTCGGCAACGGCGTGCTCACCTGCGAGACGCTCGACCAGGCACTCGACCGCTCGGGCCTGCCGGGCAGCAAGGAGGACAAGGGCTATGAGTCGGCCATCGCCGCGCTGGAGACCGCCCTCCTCCTGAAGACCCTCCACTGACCTGCGATAGGTTTCCGTTCGTGTCCGAGCCGATGACTCCCCCGCCGCTGCCCATCACCTGGCGTCCCCGCCGGGGGAGATTCGTCGCGTACGGCTCCGCGACGGTGATCGTCCTCGGCTCGGTGGTGATGGCCGTCCTCATCGCCGAGCCGTTCCAGCTGGTGGACCGGATCGGGCTCGTGCTGTTCGGCTGCCTGGTGGCCTTCGTCCTGCACCTGCTGGGCCGGGTGCGGGTCGAGGCCGACGAGACGGGCCTGACGATCGTCAACGCCATCCGTACCCACCGCTACAGCTGGCCGGAGGTCCTGGACGTGACCCTGCTGGTCGGCGAGCCCTGGCCCAAGCTGGACTTCTCCGACGGCCGCACCATCGGCGCGATGGGCATCCAGGGCTCGGAGAAGGCCCGCGCCCACCGCGCCACGGCCGAGCTGGCCGCCCTGATCCACGAGCGCGGAGAGGCGAAGGGCGGAGAGGACGCGGAGGAGCGCTGAGCGCGGGATTCTCGCGTGGACCAAGTGGCGCGTAGCCTGAAGGCGTGCTGCGGCGGACAATCACGGCAATGGACATCCAGTCTCCGGACAACCTCATCGAGCTGCTCGACCGGCACGCCTACCTGGCCGACGAGGGCCTGGCCACGGCCGCGTTCCTGGCGCTCAGGATGGGCCGGCCGCTCTTCCTCGAAGGGGAGGCGGGGGTGGGCAAGACCGAGCTGGCCAAGACCCTGGCCGCGCTGCTGGAGGCGCCGCTGATCCGGCTGCAGTGCTACGAGGGGCTCGACGCCGCTCAGGCGCTGTACGACTGGGACTTCGCCCGCCAGCTGCTCCACCTCAAAGCCGCCGAGGCCGCCGGGATCACCGACGTGGGCCGCCTCGAAGGCGAGATCTACGATCGCCGGTTCCTGATCGCCAGGCCGCTGCTCAAGGCCGTCGAGACGCAGCCCAGCGTGCTGCTCGTGGACGAGATCGACCGGGCCGACGACGAGTTCGAGGCGTTCCTGCTGGAAGTGCTGTCGGACTTCACGATCTCCATCCCCGAGCTGGGCACGGTCAGCGCCAAGACGCCGCCGGTCGTGGTCGTCACCTCCAACCGGACCCGTGAGGTGCACGACGCGCTCAAGCGCCGCTGCCTCTACCACTGGCTGGAGCACCCGGACTTCGACAGGGAAGTGGCGATCCTGCTGCGCCGCCTGCCCGAGTGCACCGAGACGCTGGCCGCCCAGGTTGCTCAGGCGGCGGCGCGGCTGCGGCAGGCCGGGCTGGTCAAGCCGCCCGGCGTCGCCGAGACGCTCGACTGGACCGAGGCGCTGCTCACGCTGGGCGCCAAGGAGCTCGACCCCGGCCGCGCGGCGGCCACGCTGGGCGCCGCGCTGAAATACCGCGAGGACGTCGAGAACGTCCTGGGCAACGGGCTCCTCCATGCGTGAGCTGGCCGCCACCATGACGGGCTTCGCCAGGACACTGCGCGCCGCGGGCGTCGCCGCCGACCACGAGCGCACCCGCAACCTGCTGCTGGCCCTCGACCACCTCGACGTGGCCGCTCCGGCCGACGTCTACTGGGCCGGCCGCTTCACCCTCTGCGCCACACCCGACGACCTGCCCAGGTACGACCGCTGCTTCGCCGCCTACTTCGGCGGCAGGACCGCCAAGGTCAGCCGTACCAGCACCACGACCGTCACCCGCCACACCGCCGCCACCGAGCAGGAGGAGCAGGAGGGCGAGGCCGAGGCCGTGCCCGGCACCGCCAGCCGTACCGAGATCCTGCGCAACCGGGACGTGGCCCGGCTGACCGAGGCCGAACGGGCGGAGGTGCACCGGATGCTGTCCATGCTGCGCGGCCGGCGCGCGCAGCGGCGCTCGCGGCGGTTCGAGGCCGCGCACCGGGGCGTTCTGGACCAGCGGCGGACGATCCGGGACGCGCTCACGAAGGGCGAGGTCGCGCGGTTGCGCCGCCGGCGGCACACCACCAGGCCGCGCCGCGTCGTGCTGCTCGTGGACGTCAGCGGCTCCATGGCTCCCTACGCCGAGACGCTGCTGCGCTTCGCGCACGCCCTGGTCAGGAGCGAGCCGCGGGCCACCAGGGTCTACTCCATCGGCACCAGGCTCACCCCGATCACCGCCGAGCTGCGCCACCGCGACCCCGGCACGGCGCTGAACGAGGTGTCCAAGGCCGTGCCCGACTGGAGTGGCGGGACCAGGCTGGGCGAGGAGCTGAGGGAATACCTCACCCGCGCCAGCGCGAGAGGGGCGATCGCGGTGATCGCCTCGGACGGCTGGGAACGGGGCGACCCGGAACTCCTCGGCACACAGATGGCCCGCCTGGCCAGGCAGGCGCACCGGGTCATCTGGGTCAACCCGCACAAGGGGTACGCGGACTACCAGCCGCTGACCGGCGGCATGCGGGCCGCTCTGCCGTACCTGGACGATCTGGTGGCCGGGCACAGCCTGGCCGCCTTCGAAGAACTCAGTGAGAGGCTCGCCCATGCGTGACGTGCTGCCGGAGATCATGCGCTGGTGGAGATCGGGGCACAAGTTCGGGCTCGCCACAGTGGTGAGCACGTTCAGCAGCGCGCCCCGCGCGCCGGGCGCGGCCATGGCGGTGCGCGGCGACGAAGTGGTCGGCAGCGTGTCCGGCGGGTGCGTCGAGGGCGCGGTGTTCGAGCTGGCCACCGAGATCGACACACCCATCCTCCAGAGGTACGGCGTGAGCGACGACGACGCGTTCGCCGTCGGGCTGACCTGCGGCGGCATCATCGACATCCTCGTCGAACCCATCTCGGCCGAGACCTTTCCCCAGCTGGGCGACATCGCGGCGTCCGTGAACGCGCACGAGCCCGTGGCGGTCGCCACGATCGTCTCCGGACCCGGGCGGATGGGCGCCCGGCGCGTCATCTGGCCGGACCGCTCCTCGGGCACGCTCGGCCTGGACCGGCTCGACGAGGCCGTCGACGATGACGCCCGCGGCATGCTGGCCCAGGGCGCGACGGGCATCAGGCACTACGGCGGGCAGGGCGAGCGGCGGCTGGACGACCTGGCGGTGTTCGTGCAGTCGTTCGCGCCGCCGCCGCGGATGCTGGTGTTCGGGGCGATCGACTTCGCCGCGGCGGTGGCGCGGGTGGGCAAGTTCCTGGGCTATCACGTGACCGTCTGCGACGCGCGGCCCGTCTTCGCCACCCCCAAGCGCTTCCCGGACGCGGACGAGGTGGTGGTCAAGTGGCCGCACGACTACCTGGCCTCGGTACAGGTGGACGAGCGCACGGTCATCTGCGTGCTCACCCATGACCCCAAGTTCGACGTGCCGCTGCTGGAGGTGGCGCTGCGTACCGGCGCGGGCTACGTCGGCGCCATGGGCTCGCGCCGCACCCACGACGACCGGCTGGCCCGGCTGCGCGAGGCGGGCCTGACCGAGGACGAGCTGGCCCGGCTGAGGTCGCCCATCGGCCTCGACCTGGGCGCCCGGACCCCCGAGGAGACGGCGGTGTCGATCGCCGCCGAGCTGATCCAGCTGCGCTGGGGCGGTTCGGGGCGGCCGCTGACCCACACCGAGGGGCGCATCCACCAGGAGACGCCATGAAAGGCTCCCGGGTGGCCGGGCTGCTGCTCGCCGCCGGGCAGGGCGCCCGGTTGGGCACACCGAAGGCGCTGGTCGAGTACGAGGGCGAACGGCTCGTGGACCGGGGCGTGCGGCTGCTGGAGGACGGCGGCTGCCATCCGGTGGTGGTCGTGCTCGGGGCGGCGACCGTACAGGTGCGCCGGGCGGTGACCGTCCGCAACCCGGACTGGGCGACGGGCATGGGCTCGTCCCTGAGGGTGGGGCTGGCCGCGCTGCCCGAGGAGGCCGAGTCGGTGGTCATCGCGCTGGTGGATCAGCCGTTCATCGGGCCCGCGGCGGTACGCGCCCTGGTGGACGCCGGTGCCGAGGTGGCCGTGGCGACCTATGGCGGCCGGCGCCGCAACCCCGTGCTGATCGCCCGCCGCCACTTCGCCGCCGTCGCCGCACTGGCCGTGGGGGATGTGGGGGCGAGACCGTTTCTGAAGGCGCATCCCGAGCTGGTCACGGAGGTGCCGTGCGACGGGCTGGGCGACCCGGCCGACATCGACACCCCTGAGGACCTGTCGCTGCTGGAGACCTGACCGCGAACGTTCGCCGGGCATCCGTTCTTCCTCTCCCCCGAAGGGGGTACCCCGCTAAAAGGACCCCAGCCACGACGGGACCGTCACAGGGATCGAGACGGTCGTGTGGACGGACCACCCGGGGACGGTCACCGCACTTGCGCGCTAGAGGCGCAGTGACGCGATCGCGGCGCGGTGGTCGCTGCCCGTCGCCGGGGCCACCCCCGCCTTGGTCGCCGTCATCCCCTTGAACAGGATGTGGTCCGGCCTGGTGATCGGGAACTCCGACGGCCAGGTGAACCCGAAGCCGTCGCCCGCCGTGAGCTGCGCGTCCGTCAGCGGCGGAGTGAGTCCCTGCATGCCCCGGTCGGTGGTGGCGGTGTTGAGGTCGCCGAGCAGCAGGATCCGCTTGCTCGGGTCGGCGTCGATGAGCTTGCGGGCGTGGGCCAGGGACTCATCGCGCGAGGCGGTGTGGCCGGGGCGGGCGGAGGCCAGGTGCATGACGTACACGGTGACCTTGCCCTTGGGCGTGGCCACCACGGCCCGCAGCGCGCGCGGCCAGCCCATGCCGACGTCGAGCGGCTTGGTCTCGGTGATCGGGTAGCGGCTCCACAGGCCGACCGTGCTCACCGGATAGTGGTACTTGAACATCTTGTTGAGCTGCTTGGCGGCCGGGCCGCCGCTGGTCAGCTCCTGGGCCGCCAGCAGGTCGAGGTCTTCGGCGATGCGACGCACCGCCTCGCCCGAGGCGCTGTTGGTGACGCCCACGTTGACCGTGCCGACCGCCAGGTCGCTCTGGCCACCGGGCGGGGTGCGCATCAGCGTGGAGCCGAACATGGACGCCCACACCACGCCGGGCACGAGCGCCGCGGCCGTGGCCAGCTTGGAGCGTGCCACGACGGCCGCCACGAGCAGCATCGGCACGATCAGTCCGAACCAGGGCAGCAGGCTCTCCATCACCGGGGTGAACCCGCCGAGCACCGGGATCAGCTGATGCCCCGCCAGTCCCACGGCGAGCACGGCGGACACGGCGATGACGACGCGCTTCAGCATTCGACCCAGGCTAGCCGCTCGCTGCCGGTGACGCGGCGCGCTAACCTGTTGCCGTCGCAACGGAACAACATTCGGTTCATCGGGAGCCCGGCATGCGCATCGGTATGGCACTGAACTACTCGGGCGGCTTCAAGGAGTCGGTCGCCGAGTTGGCCGACTACGAGAAGGCGGGTCTCGACATCGTCTTCGTCGCCGAGGCCTACAGCTTCGACGCCGTCAGCCAGATGGGCTACATCGCGGCCAAGACCGAGCGGCTGGAGATCGCCTCCGGGATCCTGCCGATCTACTCGCGCACCCCGGCGCTGCTGGCGATGACCGCCGCGGGCCTGGACTACGTCTCCGACGGGCGCTTCACGCTGGGTCTCGGCGCCTCGGGGCCGCAGGTGATCGAGGGCTTCCACGGCGTGCCGTACACCGCGCCGCTGGCCCGTACGAGGGAGATCATCGAGATCTGCCGCCAGGTGTGGCGGCGCGAGCGCCTGGAGTACGAGGGCAAGCACTACACGCTGCCGCTGCCGCCCGGCCAGGGGACCGGGCTCGGCAAGCCGCTGAAGATCATCAACCATCCGGTACGCCCCCGCATCCCCATCGTGATCGCGGCCATCGGCCCCAAGAACGTCGAGCTGGCCGCCGAGCTCGCCGAGGGCTGGGAGCCGATCTTCTACGTACCCGAGAAGGCCGCCGACGTGTGGGGCCCGTCGCTGGCCGCCGGGCGGGCCAAGCGGCAGGACGAGCTGGGCGAGCTGGACGTGATCGCGCAGGCGTCGCTGGCGATCGGCGACGACGTGGCGGGGCTGCTGGAGTTCGGGCGGCCGATGGCGGCGCTGTACATCGGCGGCATGGGCGCCAAGGGCCGCAACTTCTACAACGACCTCGCGCGGCGCTACGGCTACGAGAAGGAGGCCGAGGCGATCCAGGAGCTGTACCTCGACGGGAAGAAGGAGGAGGCGGCGGCGCTGGTGCCGCATGAGTTGCTGGAGAGCATGTCGCTCATCGGGAGCGACGGGTTCGTCCGGGACCGGGTGGCGGCGATGAAGGAGTCCGGGGTGACGACGCTCAACATCGCGCCGTTCGGGGCGACGCACGAGGAGCGGGTGAAGCTGATCGAGCGGATCAAGGAAATCGCCTCCTGATTTCCGCCGGGCGACCGAAGCACTCCCCGGATCCGATAGTCTTTCTCTTGCGACGCGGGGTGGAGCAGTTCGGTAGCTCGCTGGGCTCATAACCCAGAGGTCGTAGGTTCAAATCCTGCCCCCGCTACCAAGGTAAAAGGCCCTTCAGGATAATCCTGGAGGGCCTTTTCGCGCGTCCAGCCACAATGCCTCGCTTCGCTCGGGCTGTGCTTCTGGGGGCGCCGTGCCGGCGCGCAAAGGGCTTCGCCTGGTGCGCTTACCCAGAAGTCGAGGTTCGTGTTCGGCCCGGGCCTCAATGCGTCCAGCTCTTCTCCAGGAGGGCGGACGTTCTTCATGTCGGGCTGGCTTCGGATGCGTTGGTCGTCGGCGCGTCACCGAATCCGGGCATACAGAAGTTCGCGTGGTGAGTGCGGGTTGCGAAAGACTGCCCAGGACGGTAAGCGGTCTCCTGGGCGAATCGATGCGCATCGCACCGGCTGAGACGGCATGCTGGTTCGGGTGCCCCAGGGCGCCAATCCCTCCATGCCGGAAGGTGCACTAGTCATGACAGGCAGCCCTCAGCGGGGCGCTTTCCTCAAAGAGCACATGAACGCCGTGCTGGCGATGGTCACCGTCGCTCTGGAAGCACGGGAGAGCGGCGACACCAGCGACCCCATCGGCCTGCAGGTGATCGGCCGGGTCATCAACGAGGTTCCGCGGGAGGTCGCCGCGATGGCCTCCCTGCATCTCATCCTCCTGCTCGTACGGCACCTCGCGCGGGTGCAGGGACGACCCGTGGACGAGGTGTGGCAAGAACTCGCGCTGATCTACGCCGAGGACTGGCCCGAGGACGATGCGCCCCGGGCGTGACGCGCTCGTCCGTCATTAGACGTCTGGGTACCCCAGCGGGTTGACAGTGGCGGCGTCCTGCCCTGATCGCTCCTTGTGGGGCGGCAGAGGCCCGTGGGGGCCTAGGGTGGGTCGAAATTGCCGTTTCTGTAGTTATTGGCGGAAATAATGTCCGACGCGACGCCGTCTTTGGTCGCCGGCCGGTATCGGCTTGATGAGCTCATCGGCAGCGGGCCGACGGGCGAGGTGTGGCGCGGCTACGACCAGCGCGCCGACTGGACCGTGGCCGTGAAGATGCTGGACGCCGGGGCGGCCACGCCCGAGGTGCTCCGGCAGCATGCCCAGGCCGTGGCCCGGGTGATCCATCCGAACGTGGCCATGGTGCTCGACGTGGGTGACCACGAGGGGGCGCCGTTCCTGGTGATGGAGTTCCTCACCGGGGAGAGCATCGGCGAGGAGGTGGCCGGGCAGGGACCACTGCCCATCACCGAGGTCTGCGACCTCATCGGGCAGGCGGCCGCGGGACTGGAGGCGGCGCACCGGGCCGGGGTGGTGCACGGCCAGATCGGACCCGACAGCTTCCGGCGGGCCGGGAGCGGGGTGCTCAAGGTCGTGGGGTTCGGGCTGGCCGACCAGGTGTCCTCGGACGACGGCGTACTGTATCGGGCGCCCGAGATGATCGACGGACGCGGCGGGGAGGCCGCCGCGGACCTGTACGCGCTCGGGTGCGTCTGTTATGAGGCGCTGTGCGGCCGCCCGCCGTTCGAAGGCTCGCCGGACGAGGTCGGCGAGCGGCACCTGCACGCCGAGCCCGAGCCGCCGAGCCGCCACCGGGCGGAGGTGCCGGGCGAGCTGGACCGGCTGGTGCTGGCCATGCTCGCCAAGGATCCCGCCGCACGCCCGGCCGGCGGTGAGACGGTACGCCGAGCGCTGGCCGCCATCGCCCGCCCACCCCGCAGCCAGCCCGCCCCGGCCACGGGACCCCACCCCGGTCAAGCCACGTCCCCCATGGCGCCCCAGGGCGGAGCATCCCAGGGTGCTCAGGCGGGCCCGAACCAGGGCGGTGCGCCTCAGCCCGGTCAGGCCACATCCCACCCGGGCGGCGTTCCGCAGACCGGCCAGATCTTCGCCCAGCCGGGCGCGGGTGGGTCTGCGGGGCGTGGGGTGGATGCGGCCCGGGCGGGTGCCGGTGACACTCGCGCCATGCCCGCCGGGGTGTTTCACGACGGCGGTGGCCCGCGTAAGGGGGATACGGCGATCTATGACGCGCCGCCACCTCCGCCGTCGTCCAACCGCCGCCTGTTCGTGCAGCTGGGCGCGGCCTTGGCCGTGATCGCGGTCGTCACCGTGGGCCTGGTCCTGTGGGCGGGCTCGCGCGGCAGACCCGAGGCCGGGCCGACGCCCTCGGCGACGCCCATCGTCACCACGCCGGCCCCGGAGCCGACGCCGACGGAGACCCCCGAGCCGTCCACGTCCATCGCGCCCCTCCCGACCGATGCGGGCCCTACCCCGAAACCCAAGGGCACGCTGGCCAACAGCGTTCCGCCCGGAGGGTGGGTGAAGTGGCTGGGTGAATTCGACGCGTCCTTGACGGCTCAGGAGACCATCGGCGACATCGAGCCCCGCGCCGCCAGGAAGGCCCACGAGAAGATCAGGAAGGCCGGCCGGAAGTTCCTGGAGAACCACGACGACTCGGCACTCGACCAGGTCACGGGCATCATGCGCGACCTGCGCAAGGGCCAGGAGAAGGGCGACGTACCCACCTCCGGACCCCTCAACGACTTCCTCGACAACTGGAAGCCCTGACCCCGACGCCCGGTCCGAGGATCCCTCGGACCGGGCGCCCCGGGATCGCCCGAATGCTCGGTAGCTTCCCTGAAGGGGACGTCTCTCCGAAGGGACGCCTGCCGTGACGGACCGTGGATCCGTGACGGCCCGTGGTGGCTGAGGCCTTTGGGAGGATCCCCCCTTCGGGGGCGGAAGAAGACAGGCGGTCGTGTGACGAACCACCGCCCTCAGCGCGACATCAGCGAGAGCGCGTAGACGCCGATGGCCGCGAAGTCGTCCGCCGGTTCCGACGCCTGCCAGGACCGCACGTCGTCCACGAACCGGCTGCCCCGCCCGGTGAACGGCGCGTAGCGGTCCACGCCGTCCGACGGGCAGGGCACCATCCCTTCCAGGTGGCCACCCAGCCCGTCGTGGAACAGTGACGCGTCGTTCGGCCCGTTCACCACGGCCCCCGTGGCGGGCTTCCGGGTGATGTCGGAGATCTGGTAGTGCGGGCACCGGATCGCGTTCTCGCCCGCCCCGGCGACGAACGACACGCCCCAGGCGTTGGCGCCGAACACCCAGCCGCGCTGCCGCGTCCCGAAGGCGTCGTAGGCCCGGTCCCCGCTCACCGACGCGTACAGTCGCGACGTCGCCGCCAGCCCGAACGCGTGCGGCACCGCGTCGAACTCGGCGTACGCGGCCCCCGCCCGGAACGGATCCTTGGCCGCCCGCGCGGAACCGATCTCCAGCTGGGCCCGCAGATCGTCAACCAGCTGCTGCTCGGAGACCGCCAGCCCGTCGGAGATCTTCTGCTGACCCCCCGAGCCGACCAGCGCCGGCTGCCCGTCCGGGCCCATCACCTGGTCGGCCTGCACCGGGCTGGACGCGTCCGCCTGCCGGATCGCCTTGACCAGGTCGGTGTGGGCGAGCGCGCTCACGTCGTACAGGTTGAGGGTGTCGTCCCCGGTCTCGTGCTCCAGGTACTGGCCGGCCCAGCGCGTGGCCTGCTCCAGCCAGCCCACGGCCCGGTCGTCGCCGAGCCGCAGCGCCGCCAGCGCCAGCTCGGCGCCGCCCAGCTCCATGTCGTCGCGCCAGGCGCTCTCCGGGTAGAAGGCGTGCGGCAGCGACGTGACGAGCTGCCCCACCTTCTCCGTCTTGGCCATCGCGTAGACCGCCGCCGCCTTGCCCAGCAGTGCCGTCGCCCGCTCCCGGGAGGGTTCCAGCTGCGCGGCCAGCGCGAAGGCCGCCGCGGTACGGCCGGCCAGGTTCGGGCTGATCGGCTTGCCGGGGGCGGCCGCGCGGAAGACCGGCCGGTGGCGCAGGTAGCGGTGCTTGGAGGTGTCGTCGGACTCGGGCAGCCGCCAGACGTCGTGGTCTCCGACGTAGGTGGCCGCCTTGTCGCCCGCGCCGATGCCGACCTGGATGTAGAGGGTCTTGGAAGCGCCGTCCCACATTTTGTCCAGATATTTCAGGCCATGGGTGGCTTCGCGATTGAGACTCTGGTCGGGTCCGCCGTCCCGGACCGAGGCCCAGAGCAGTGTGTCGACATAAGCCAGGATGTGGGTGAACTTGAGATAGTCGCCCGCGTCGAACCAGCCACCCTCGACGTTCACCGGCCCGCCGATTTTCCGCAGCCCGCCCTTGATCTCGTCGGTGTCCGGCCCGGTGAACACGGGCCAGTCGTAGACCGAGGCGGCTTTGTCGTTGGCATGCCTGCGGCCGCCGTCGCGCTGCCCCTCGAAGAAGGTGAGGATCTTCGAGGTGGGCGAGGCCGGGGCGATCCGGAAGGCGGGGGAGGTGATCGTGCCGGACTTGATCCGGTAGCGGCCCGGGTCCTTCAGCGACGTGAGGTCCAGGCCGTACACGTGCCCGTACGTGCCGTTCCAGGAGCCCAGGTCGCGGCCCGCCGTACCCTTGAGCACCTCGCGCCCGTCGTCGCGGACGACGCTGAAGCGGGCGCCCGCGGACCGCGCGCGGGTCATCAGGAAGGCGTGCTTGGACTCCGCGGGGGCGAAGCCCACTTGATCGACCCGGATGTGACCGGGTGGCGGCGGCGCGGCGGCGGCCGGGACACTCCCCATGGTCAGAACGGTCAAGGCGACAGCTAAGGCGTACCGCATCATGGGGCGCTCCATGGAATTATGAGAACAGCGTTCGGCACGGTATTCGCGTGTGACAGGGGAGGTCAATAGTGGCGCGAGGGTTAATACACGTACATTGACGAAATGACCGTCAATTATCCGGAACGCCGGGCGCGGGTCGCGGAAATGCTGCCCGCGCGCGAGGTCGACGCGATCCTCGTCACCTCGGGCGTCAACGTGCGCTACCTCACCGGGCTGGAGAGCTCGAACGCCGCGGTGCTCGTCAAGGCCGACGGCTCCGCGCTGCTGGTGACCGACAACCGCTACATCGAGAAGACGCGCGGGCTGGACGTGGCGGCCGTCGAGGCGTCCGACGTGGCGGCCCGGCTGGCCGCGCCCGGCATCGGGATCGAGGCGGCCAGCATGAGCGTGGCGACGTTCAACCGGCTGAGCAGCCTGCTGGAGAGCGGGCCCGTGCCGCTGGAGCCGCTCGTGGAGGTGCTGCGGGCGGTCAAGGACGACGACGAGCTCGAACTCCTCCGTACGGCCTGCGCGATCAGCGACCAGGCACTCGCCGACGTGATGGGCAACATCGGCCCCGGCGTCACCGAGCGCGACGTCGCCCGGCTGCTCGAGGCCCGGATGATCGAACTGGGCGCCGACGGTCCGGCCTTCGCCACCATCGTCGCGGCGGGCGAGAACGGCGCCATCCCGCACCACGCGCCCACCGGCAGGGAGCTGCGCACGGGCGACCTGGTCACCGTCGACTTCGGCGCCTGCTACCAGGGCTACCACGCCGACATGACGCGTACGGTCGCCCTGGGCGGCCCGGCCGCCTGGCAGCGGGAGATCTACGACCTGGTCGCCGAGGCGCAGCGCGCGGGCAGCCGGGCGCTGGCGCCGGGCGCGACGGCCAAGGAAGTGGACGCGGCCGCCCGCTCGGTCATCGAGGCGGCGGGTCACGGCGGCCACTTCAGACACGGCCTCGGTCACGGCGTCGGGCTGGAGATCCACGAGGACCCGTTCCTGGGCCCGTTGAGGACCGGTAGACTTGAGGATCGAGTTCCTGTCACCGTCGAGCCGGGGATCTATCTCCCGGGCCGGGGCGGTGTTCGCATCGAGGACACCCTTGTGACACGCACGGGCGGGCCGGAACTCCTCACGAAGACGACCAAGGAGCTGCTCGTCCTTTGAGCGGCCACACGCGGGAGAATACGAGTGGCGACGACCAACGACCTCAAGAACGGCATGGTGTTGAAGCTCGACGGCGGTGAGCTGTGGGCCGTTGTGGAGTTCCAGCACGTCAAGCCGGGCAAGGGCGGCGCGTTCGTCCGCACCAAACTCAAGAACGTGCTCTCGGGCAAGGTCGTCGACAAGACCTTCAACGCCGGCGTGAAGGTCGACGTGGCCAACGTCGACAAGCGCGAGATGCAATATTCCTACAAGGACGGCGACGACTTCGTCTTCATGGACACCGAGACCTACGACATGGTCAACGTGCCCTCCGGGACGGTCGGCACCGCCGCCAACTACATGCTCGAGAACACCCTGGCCACGATCGCCTTCAACGAGGGCTCCGCGCTCTACATCGACCTGCCCGCGGCGGTCGAGCTGATCATCTCCAACACCGAGCCCGGCCTGCAGGGCGACCGCTCCACCGGCGGCACCAAGCCCGCCACCCTGGAGACCGGCGCCGAGGTCAAGGTTCCGCTCTTCATCACCACCGGCGAGAAGATCAAGGTCGACACCCGCAGCGGCGAATACCTCGGCCGGGCCTGAGGTGTCGGCGCGAGGCAAAGCACGCAGGCGTGCGCTCGACATCCTCTTCGAGTCCGAACTGCGCGGCGAGGATCCACTGCGGATCCTCGCCGAGCGGGTCGAACGGCAGGAGCCCCCGGTCAACGAATACACCTCGACCATCGTCGAGGGCGTGGCCCGTCACCAGGCCCGCATCGACGAGCTGATCACCACCTACTCCGAGGGCTGGACCCTCGACCGCATGCCCGCCGTCGATCGCAACCTGCTGCGGGGCGGCACCTATGAGCTCCTGTGGATGCCCGGCGTCCCCGAGGGCGTGGTCATCAGCGAGTGGGTGCACCTGGCGGGCGAGCTGTCGACGGATGAGTCGCCCCAGTTCGTGAACGGGCTGCTGGCCCGCTTCAAGCAGCTGAAGCCAAGTATCACTCTTTAGACAGCCTCTTCGGATGCATCGGGTTCTACCTCCGGCGGATACCGGCCCCACCGAGTAGAAGAAGTTCCTACTTCTGATCCGAAGTCCGTCCATATTCGCGAGGTACGTTCCACATACGCGGCCTGCACGGCTTGCGCTAGGCGAGGGACGTGTATGCCGCACGGTCAACCGTTCGACGCCCGCCGGGCGCATGGTTGACCGTGCGGCTCGGCCAGGAGCCCACCCGCCCCGGTCCCGTCCCGAGCCAGGAAGACAGCGCCGGCCATGGGCGCCGACGCCCCACAAAAGGCCCCGCCGGACCATCCCAGCCGGCGGGGCACCAGTGTCCTACCAGGTCCAGTCGGAGTGCGCCTCGGCCCGCCACGTCTTGGGGAAATACTGCTGGATGGCGAAGGCCATGCCGATGCCCCGGGCGATGAACTGGTCGCGCTCCAGCTTCCTGGTGATCGGCTTGCCGGGCGCGCCCTGGTTGTCCCACCAGGACTCCCACTGCTTGACGCAGGTCTTCCGGCCGTACTTCGCGTTGGAGCAGGGCGCGGGCGGCGACCAGATCTGCGTGTGGCCGAAGTCGACCACCTTGCCCGAGGACTCCTCGGTGATGGTGCCCCAGGCCTTGAGGCAGTACGCCTGGCCGGGGATGTCCCACTTCACGTAGTGCTGCCGGCCGCTGGTGGCCAGCGTGCGCAGGTCGTCGCACTTGGCGTCGCCGATCTGCTCCTTGGTGACCCGCACGCGGTAGTAGGTGCCGTTGTCGCGCCAGCCGTCGAGCATGACCCAGTCGCCGTCGTGGACGAACTTCTCCGCGTAGTTCGGCGGCCACTTGGCGGGATCGCCCCAGCTGATCTCCGACGTGGTGTCCGACAGCGGCTTCCAGGCCCACTGCCCGGCGGCCTTGCCGTCGGCCCAGAACTGGCCGGCGCTGCGGGACATCATGCGCGAGTACGCCCCGTAGACCTCGCCCGCCGTCTCCGCCTGAGCCGGTACGGACGGCAGGAGCCCCAGGGCCACCACTGCCAGCGCAATATACCGAAAAATCCTCATACGTCCCTCTGTGTATAGATCGTCGGCGGCAAGTCCATCGCAGCAGGTGGCACCCGTGGGCGCGCTTCGACGATCCTGGAAGCGAGGAGGCGGAGCGGGCGATCTCCCACACCGCGTAGGCTGGGGCGGGAGCTTTAGGGGACGGAGCTTTAGGGGCATGGTCGGGCGACATGGGTTCGTGGAGCAGAGGGAGGCGAGCCGAGGTTGCGTTCTGAAGGGCGTACCGCGGGCGTGACGAGGACTCCGGCGGTGCGGACCGCCGTGGTCTGGGCGGCGCTGCGGGCGGTGCTGTCCGAGCGGGCGGCCGCCACGGGGCGCGACGCTCTCGACATCGTCGACGCCGGCGGCGGGACCGGCGGGTTCGCGGTGCCGCTGGCCGAGCTTGGCCACACGGTCACCGTGGTCGACCCGAGTCCCGACTCGCTGGCCGCGCTGGAGCGCCGGGCCAAGGAGAAGGGCGTGGGCGTGCGCGCCCTGCAGGGCGACGCCGCCGACTTGGGCGACCTGCTCGACCACGACAGCGCCGACCTGGTCATCTGCCACAGCGTGCTCGAATACGTCGAAGACCCGATCAGCGCCCTCACGGCCGTCGCCGGAGTGCTGCGCGCGGGCGGCGCGGTCAGCGTGCTGGCCGCCAACCCGGTCTCCAGCGCCATCCACCGGGCGCTCGCGGGCCAGTTCGACGAGGCCAGGGCCGTGCTGAGCGACCCGAGGGGCAGCTGGGGCGACCGTGACCCCACCCCGCGCCGCTACACCGCGGAGACGCTCGCCCAGCTGCTGGCCGCGACCGGGTTCACGGTCGGCGAGGTGCACGGCGTGCGGGTGTTCGCCGACCTGGTGCCCAGCAGGCTGGTCGACGGCGAGCCGGGCGCCGCCGAGGCCCTCGTGGCGCTCGAACAGGCCGCCGCCGTCCATCCCGTGCTGCGTGACATCGCCACGCAGCTCCATGTCCTGGGCCATCGCGGCTGACCTGCCCCTACCATGGAACACGTGTTCGGATAGAATGGTGGCGTGTCTCGCAAGCAGATCACGGGCATCGGCCCCGCTCCTCAGACCGGGGCCGATGACGGCGGCTGCCCGATCCTGCACGTCGACATGGACGCCTTCTTCGCCAGCGTCGAGCTGCTCGACCGCCCGGAGCTGCGAGGGCGCCCGGTGATCGTCGGCTCGCCGGCCGGGCGCGGCGTGGTGCTCAGCGCCACCTACGAGGCCAGGGCTCACGGCGTGCACTCGGCGATGCCCATGAGCAGGGCCCGCCGGATATGTCCTCAGGCCACCATCATCCCGCCCAGCCACGGCAAATACTCCGAGGTCTCCAAGGGCGTCATGGAGATCTTCCACGCGATCACCCCGATGGTCGAGCCGATCGCCTCCGACGAGGCGTTCCTCGACGTCGGCGGCGCGCGGCGCCGGCTGGGCCCGCCCGCCGTGATCGCCGCGATGATCAGGGCCCAGGTGCTGGAGCGCTACGGCATCACGTGTTCGGTGGGGGTGGCGAGCAGCAAGTTCGTGGCCAAGCTCGCCTCGAAGCAGTGCAAGCCAGACGGCCTCCTGGTGGTCCCCGAGGGCGAGGTGGTGGATTTCCTCCACCCGCTGCCCGTCTCGGCCCTGTGGGGCGTTGGCGAGCGCACGGAGCAGTCCCTGACGCGCCTCGGCATCCGCACGGTCGGCGATCTGGCCAAGGTCCCCGTCAACACCCTGCGGCGCGAGCTGGGCCAGGCCGTGGGAGGTCATCTGGCGGCGCTGGCATGGGGGCGCGACGAGCGCCCGGTGACCGCGCACGTGCCCGACAAGAGCATCGGCAACGAGGAGACCTTCGCGGCCGACATCGACGATCCCGAAGTGATCAAACGCGAATTGCTGCGCCTGTCCGAGCGAGTGGCCGCCCGGATGCGTAAGGCCGGTCACGTGGGCAGGACAGTGAGCGTGAAGCTGCGCCGAGCCGACTTCTCCACGATCAACCGGTCCAAGACCCTCAGAGAGCCGACCGACGTGGCCCAGGAGATCTACGCGACCGCCTGCGAGCTCTTCGAGGCCGCCGGGCTCGAGCGGGTGCGGCTGCGCCTGGTCGGGGTCAGGATGGAAAACCTGCGCCCCGCCGATTCATCCTCCCGCCAGCTCGGTCTGGGCGAGCGGGAGACCGGCTGGCGAGAGGCCGAACAGGCGATGGATCGAGCAATCCGGAGATTTGGTCCCGATGCGGTGCTCCCGGCGTCGCTTGTACGCGGCAGACTTGATGAAATGGAGGCATGACGTCGATGTCACGATTTCTGAGGAGGGGCGCTGGATGACCCACAATGGAGTCATGACGTCACCTCCGGTTTGGTCTGCGTTGGGCGTTCGCTTTCGCCTACGTCTCCGGCCTCGTATTCTGGGGATAACCGACCGCGAGGTTCGGACACCCCGTGTCGTCCGTTGCCGTCTTCCCCGTCCTGGGGCCGTCCTTGGGAGGCGCCGTGCCGCTCTCTGACCACGAGCAGCGCTTGCTCGACCAGATCGAGCAGGCCCTCTACGCCGAGGACCCGAAGTGGGCCAACACCGTAAGGATCAGTGATCCGCGCAGCCATTACAAACGTCGCCTCATCAAGGCCTCCATTGGCTTTGCGCTCGGCGTCGTTCTGCTGATGGTCGGCGTAGTGATCAATTTGATTCCCCTCGGCGTCGGCGGTTTCGTGGTCATGCTCGCCGCGTGTCTGTGGGGTCTGTCCAGCTGGAAACGCATGAACGGGTTCGGCGACGCCGCGCCCGCCTCTGGTGCCTCCGTCTCGGGCAAGCCGGCCCGCCGGGGCAACCGAGGCAGCTTCATGGAGCGCATGGAGGAGCGCTGGCGCCGTCGTCACGACGAGCGCTGAGCGCCGGACGACCTCCAGACGACCGTGCGGCCGCCCCCGGAAAGGGGACGACCGCACGGTCGATTCGGACGTTCACGAGCCCTTGTGGGCCGCCGTCCGCCGCCACCTGATGTTCTCCAGCCGGTCGAAGCCGTCGAGCACTCCCTCGCCCATCCGACGCAGCCGCCGTAGCGTCGACGGGGGCAGCAGCAGGGCCCGCACCCGCCTCCAGCGCGACACCGTGGCCGCCAGCGCCTGCCGTACCTTGCGAAGGTCCTTCCTCATCGGCGCGATCTCTCCGGCGTCCCGCGCGAACAACGCCCGCTCGACCGCCGAGGCGATCGTCGCGATGGACGCGGCCGGCTCGGCCCCGAACTCATAGCGCTCGGTCAGCCGCCGCGCCAGCGCCCGGGGCGTCTCGCTGGGCTCGCGGGCCATTCCGTAGTCGAACAGCACGTCGTCCAGCTCCGCCCAGGCGGCCGCCACGGCCGGGTGGCTGCCCGCCACGACCCTGGCCGTCATATCGTCCGACGGCTCGGACACCTTCCAGCCCAGCGCGCGGACCCGCCTGCTCCTGGTGATCAGCCGGATCCCCGCCGGGATCAGCAGGATGAGCAGGAGCACCCCCACGCCGATGCCGATCTTGCCGATCAGCGGCATCGAGTCGTCCACCGGCAGCCCGCTGTCGGCGATGGTGGCCTCGCGGTCGAGCGCGCGGGGGTTGTCCCGGTTCTGCGGGCCGAGCGGCGAGTCGTCGGTCGTGCTGGTCGCCCCGGGCGTCGGCGTCGAGCCGTCACTCGTGGAACGGGGGAGCGGCTGCGTGTAGGCGGGCACCCGGGCGCTGCCCTGGCCGAGCGAGCCCGTCGGAGTGGGCTCGAACGGCAGCCAGCCCACGCCGTCGAAGTACAGCTCCGGCCACGAGTGGGAGTCGTTCGTGCCGACCGTCCACCTGTCGCCCTCCTTCGTGCCGCCCGTGTAGCCGATCGCCACCCTGGCGGGGATGCCCCTCAGCCTGGCCAGCACCGCCATCGACGCGGCGAACTGCTCGCAGTAACCGGCCCTGCTGCGCAGCAGGAAGTCCTTCAGCGCGGAGTTGCCGGAGCCCTGCGTCTTGAGGCTGTAGGTGAAGTCACCGGTCTTGGTGAAGAACTCCTGGATCTTCACCGCGGCCTCGTAGCTCGTCCGGGCGTTCGCCGTCACCTTGGCCGCCAGGTCCCTGATCTCCGGGGGCAGGTTGTCGGGCAGCTTGAGGTAACGCGGGTCGCTCGCCGAGGCCCTGGCCTGCGGCAGCGCCTCGAGCAGGTCGCTGGTCACCGCGGGCTCGGTGGTGAAGACCTCGTAGCCGAGTCCGGCGGCCTCGTCCCTGGTGGAGAAGACCATCAGGGTGGTGGTGTCCGCGCGCCAGTCGCCGTCGATGTTGATCTGCCGCGGCGGGTACGGCAGGGGCAGGAACGACAGCCGCTCGATCTCGTCACTGAGCTGGATCTTGGTCGTCACGTTCGAGACCTTGGTCGCCGGTGACAGGCCGGGCGGAGTGGGCAGCGGGCCGTTCTCCGTCCTGTTGTCCGGCGAGCCTTTGGGCTCGGTCATGCCGAACTGCTCGCCGTCGAAGGTGTCGAGTGAGTAGATCCGCAGGTAGCGGGGCTTGTCGTCGGTGTTGGTGTAGGACAGGACGACGCGCCGCTCCGGCAGCTCCAGCTGGCCCTTCAGGCCGGCGATGGGGTTCGGGATGCTGATCGAATTGCCCCTGCCCGACCCGTTGCCGCCCACCCCGAAGGTGAAGAACGACACCGGCTCCATCGCCGGCAGCGCCGCGGGCACCAGGACCGCCAGCGCGATCGCGGCGAACCCGATGCGCTTGCCCGACAGGCGCAGCCCCCGGGTGTCGGCCGTCTCGCGCTCGGCGCCCGGCACCGGTGAGGTGGCGACGCGGGTCCGCCTGACCAGCACCGCGCGTCCCCAGTGGCCGACGCGTTCACGGCCGTCGGCGATCAGCAGACCGGTGAAGCCGAGGGCGGCGATGATGAACGCGGGCCAGCTGATCGGATCCGCCAGGATCGTGGCCGGCACCGTGGCCAGCGCCAGCATCGGCAGCCCCGCCAGCGCCGCCCGCCGCAACCGCGCGGCGAACAGGTCCACCACGAGCGCGATGAGCCCCACGCCGCCGGTCGTCAGCAGCGCGATGCCCTCGGTGGCGGGCACCGGCGCGGCGAAGCGCTGGATGTCGGCCCAGCCGGTGCCCAGCAGCTTGGCCAGCTCCACCACCGACCCCTTGGTCGGCACCACCCAGGCCCACGCCTTGTCCGAGGCGAAGGCCATGGTCAGATAGATCCACAGCGCGGCCACGTTCACCAGGGCCGCCGCCCACGCGGGCAGCGACAGCCGCCCGCTCACCAGGCCACCGCACATCACCGCGAGCACCGCGCCCAGCGACCCCCAGAACCAGGAGCCGCCCTGGAAGAGCGGATAGAGCAGGACGGCCGCGCAGAACGTGGCCACCGCGGAGGCGATCGACAACCTCATGCCGCACCTCCCGCCGAGTTGAGCGCGTACCTGCCGCGGTTGGCGGCGTCCTGCCAGACCGAGGCGATCGGGACGCCGGCGGGCAGCCGCACGATGCGCCACCCGTAACCGGCGAGGACCGCCTGCACCGCCTGGTAGTTCTCCGTGGAGCCCGGCTCGCCGCCGTCCCACGTGCCCACGTCGAGGAGTACGGCCACGCCGGTGATGCCGCTGTGCCTGAGCCTGGCCAGCTCCCTGGCCTCCTCCGGGTCCAGCGAGCCGAGCACGGCCACGATCAGCCCGTCGCCGCCGCCCTGACGCAGCGCGGACACGCCCAGCTCCAGCGAGCGGGCGGGGCTGTTCCGTACCACCGCGAGGGTGTCGAGCAGCGACCAGCTCAACCCGGTGTCGGTCAGATGTTCGGCGCCCTGATCGGTCACCAGGCGCAGGCCGAGGCCCTCGTGGGCGAGATGCACGCCGATCGAGGCCGCGGCCGAGACCGCCACCTCGAAGGAGGAGCGCGGGCCCTCGCCGCGGTGGGCGTAGCGGCGCGTGTCGAGCAGCAGCGCGCCGCGGCTCTGCCACTGCTGCTCCTCGCGCCGCACCATCAGCTCGCCGTGGCGGGCGGTGGAGCGCCAGTGCACCCGCCGCAGGTCGTCGCCCTGCCGGTACTCGCGCGGCGCCACGTCGTCGTCGCCGGCCGCCGCCACACTCCTGGTGCGGCTGTCGCCGCCCCCGGTCCACTCACCCGACAGCCGTACGTGGGGCAGCGCCACCACCTGCGGCGTCACCACCAGCGTGTCGCTGATGGTGAACCCCCGGGTGAGCTCCACCAGTCCGAACGGGTCGGTGATGCGCACGGACAGCGGGCCGATCGTGTAGCGGCCGCGCAGGTCGGAGCGGACCCGGTAGTCGATCTCCCGGATCCCGCGCGACTCCACCCGGTCCAGCACGAACCGGGGCCGCACGCCCAGCGCGTACGGAACGGTGTCCTCGATGAGCAGCAGCCCGGTGGGCAGCCGGGTGACGTTCTCCAGGCGCAGCGTCACGGTCGCCTCGCCGCCCACCTCCGCCCTGGCCGGGTCGAGGCGCCGCGCGCAGCTCAGCCGGTAGCGGGTGCGCGCCACCACCATCGCGGCGAGCAGCGGCAGCGCCGTCACCAGGACCCCGATCCTGAACAGGTCGTTCTCACCCAGGAGGAAGGCCATCAACATGGCGGCCACCCCGGAGGCCAGGAACGAGCGTCCCCGGGAAGTCAGCGCCCGCAGCCCGTCTCTCACGACGCTCGCGTCTCCGGCACGGGCACGCGCCTGACCAGCTCGGTCACCACCTGCTCGGGCAGGCGGCGCTGTCCCTGGGCCTCGACGCTGGGCAGCAGCCGGTGCGCGAGCACCGGCACGGCCAGTTCCTGCAGGTCGTCGGGGATGACGTAGTCGCGCCCGGACAGCGCCGCGTTGGCCCTGGCCGCCCTGACCAGCTGCAGCGTCGAGCGCGGCGAGGCGCCCAGCCGCAGGTCGGGGGAGTGGCGGGTGGCGACGGCGAGGTCGATGGCGTACTTCTTGACCGGCTGCGAGACGTACACGCCGCGGACCGCCTCGATCAGCGCGCGCACCTCGGCGGTCGTGGCGACCGGCTGCAGCTTGTCCAGCGGCGGGGTGCCGCCGTGCACGTCGAGCATCTCCAGCTCGGCCGAGGGCTCCGGGTAGCCCATCGCGACCCGGGCGGTGAAACGGTCGCGCTGCGCCTCTGGGAGGGGATAGGTGCCCTCCATCTCGATCGGGTTCTGCGTGGCGATCACCATGAAGGGCGCGTCGAGCGGGTAGGTCACTCCGTCGACCGTGACCTGGCGCTCCTCCATGCACTCCAGCAGCGCCGACTGCGTCTTGGGCGAGGCCCGGTTGATCTCGTCGCCCACCACGATGTTGGCGAACACCGGCCCCGGCTTGAACTCGAACTCCCGGGTCTGCTGGTTGTAGGCGCTCACACCGGTGATGTCGCTGGGCAGCAGGTCCGGCGTGAACTGGATGCGCCGGACCGGGCAGTCGATGGACCTGGCCAGTGCCTTGGCCAGCATGGTTTTTCCGACTCCCGGCACGTCCTCGATCAGCAGATGGCCCTCGGCCAGCAGGACAGTCAGGGTGAGGCGGACGGCGTCCCCTTTGCCCTCGATCACCGACTCGATCGCCTGCCGAATCCGGTGCGCGGTGGAGACCAGCTCGTCGAGCCGGCTAGGGACGTCATGGGTTACTGCCACCAGGCCTCCATGAGAAGTGCTACGGCAGTCCCGCGTGCCAGGGCGTGATTGCGGGAGCCATGCCATTCCTTTTCCATTGTGTGTACGACCCTACGACGCTGGGGGTTCTTGGGCGACTTTTACCGATATTCCAGAGAACCTGCCCCCAGTTGCGGTTCTTGTGCCATACGGGTGCGAATCCCGTGACAGTGGCCACCGCGATGCGCTCCACTTTCCACCACGCGGCGCTTCGTGAAGCGCTTGATCCGCTAATTCCATGGTCATTCCAACCCTCGACACGCCCATGAGGGTTGGACCGCGCCCCACCGCCCCCCACCCGGCGGCATGGCTCTGACCTGCACTAACGCGCGGCGATCTAGTGACGAAGCGGCTGGGAATCAGTTGACGGTGGGGAGAAGTGGAGTATGGTGGTGCGCAGTGGAGGGCCCGGTGCGCCAGCGCTGAGCGCTTCGCTAGGCACGGGAGGTGGGGCCGATGTTCCTCGGCACCCATCAGCCGCGTCTGGACGACAAGGGACGGCTGTTCCTGCCGGCTAAGTACCGTGAGGAGCTGGCGGAGGGTCTTGTGATCACCAAAGGCCAGGAGCGATGCCTCTACGTCTTTCCCGTAGAGGAGTTCCAGCGCATTACCGAGGCTCTCAGCACCGCCCCGGTCACCGCCAAGGCGGTGCGCGACTACAGCCGCGTCTTCTTCGCCAGCGCGTCCGACGAGACGCCTGACAAGCAGGGGCGCATCACGATCCCGCAGAGCCTGCGCCAATACGCGGGCCTCGTGCGTGACTGCGCGGTCATCGGGGCCAACACCCGGTTGGAGATCTGGGACGCCCAAGCCTGGGACACCTATCTCGACGCGCAGGAGCAGGCATTCGCCGATCTGTCGGAGGAGGTGCTGCCAGGGATTCTGTAGAGCCACGGTCGATCCGTCGGAGATGTCGTTCGGCGAGGTCTCCACCCGCAACCACTGCCGGCCAGCTGATGCACCTTCCCCGGTGTCAGATGGCGGGCGTCCACGAAGAGGGTGCGGATGGGGACCTGGCCGGACGGCGCCGGGTGGGGGCCAGGTGGGCCGATGATCGTCCGGACGCGTCATCCGCGAGCAAGGACGCGAGAGGGGGGTTGGAGATGTACGACAACGCAGGCACGGGCGGTCACGTTCCGGTCATGCTCGACCGCGTTCTGGAGCTCTTGGCTCCGGCGCTGACCGGCCAGGAGCCCGTCGTCGTCGACGCCAACCTCGGCCTCGGTGGCCACTCGGAGGCCCTGCTCGCCGCTCATCCGTCTCTGCACCTGATCGGCATCGACCGCGACCCGTTCGCGATCGAGTTCTCCACGCGCAGGCTCGCCCCCTACGCCGACCGGACCACGCTGGTCCACGCCTCGTCCGACGAACTGGCCGACGTGCTCGCCCGTACGGGCCGCGCCACCGTCGACGGGGTGCTGTTCGACCTCGGGGTGTCCTCGCCGCAACTGGACGAGGCCGAACGCGGGTTCGCCTATTCCTATGACGCTCCGCTCGACATGCGGATGGATACGGATCAAGAGCTCACAGCGGAGAAGGTGGTCAATACCTACTCGGCCGCGGAGCTAACCCGCATCCTCCGCGATTACGGAGAGGAACGGTTCGCACCGCGTGTCGCGCGCCTAATTATCCAGGAAAGGGCCAAGGACCCCATAACGTCGACTAAGCGGTTGGCCGAGATCGTTCGTCAGGCGATTCCAGCCGCTACTCGGCGCACTGGGGGCAACCCCGCCAAGAGAACTTTCCAGGCGCTGCGCATCGAGGTCAACGCGGAGCTCGCCGCCCTGGAGGCGGCGCTGCCCGCGGCCCTCGACGCGCTGGTGCTCGGTGGGCGAGTCGTCGTGCTCTCCTACCACTCCCTGGAGGACCGGCTCACCAAGCAGGTCCTCGCGGCGCGAACCAAGGACACCGGCCCCCCTGGGTTGCCCGTCCCGCTGCCGGCTCATCAGCCGCGGTTCCGCCTGTTGACGAGGGGAGCCGAGCTCCCAAGTGAAGAAGAGTTGGCCCGCAACCCGCGGGCGACCTCGGCCCGGCTACGGGCGGCAGAGAGGATCCGTGTTGACCACCAGGACTGAGCAGGAGAGCAGGCGGGGCGCGGCCGTCCGCGGCGTCCCGCAGAAGACGGCGCCCAAGCCCGGCCCGCGCAGGCCCGGCGTGCCTCACCAGTCCAAGCCCATCCCGCGTTCGCGCCCCGACGGTCCCGAGACGACCGGTCCCGGCGGGACTTCGGCGAGCCAGGAGCGGGCGCGCCCGGCACTCAAGCGACGTCCGTCGCGGGGGCGCCAGCGGGCCCCGTTCGTGCTGCTGGTCGTCGGGCTGATGTGCGGCGGCCTGATGAGCCTGCTGCTGCTCAACGTCGTTCTGGCGCAGGACTCCAACACCGCGGCCAACCTGCGCAAAGAGATCGAGGTGGCACGGCAGGCCAACGAGGACGCCAAGCTCGTCAACGAGACGAACATGGGTCCCGGCCCGGTCGCCGACCAGGCCGAGATGCAGGGTCAGCACCGTGACTGGGGCAAGCCCAACGTGCTGACCGAGGCGGGCGCCGACACCAGCCAGGTGGACCAGGGACGGTGAGAGACACAGGCGGCAGGGGGCAGGGTCCCGGCCGCGGCGGCGCCGGTTCCCAGGGAGGGCCCGGCGCCTCTCGCCGTACCCCCGGCGGGCCGGGGCGGCAGGGGCGGCAAGCGGGGTCGGCTCGCTCGGAGGGGGCGGGCCGGCCCGACGATCCACCCAAGGAGCCGAGAAAGCGGCCGGACCCGCTCGACCTCCCGTTCGGGCCGTTCGTCAGGGACGAAGGCCGCGACGACGGGGACGACCGCGGGGCCCGGCGCCCGCAGGACCCGGCTGACGGGCCCCGCGGCCGCTCTCGCGAGGACGAGCGTGACGGTCCGCGCGGTAGATCCCGAGAGGACGACCGCGACGGCCCGCGTGCCCGGCCTCGGCAGGGTGGTGACGGGCCGAGGGGGCGTTCCCGGCAGGACGGGGACGACGCCGCCAAGGAGCGTGCCCGCCAGCGTTCCGTGCGTCCGCGCCCGGAGGCCGGCCGCCCCAGGGATCGCATCCCCCCGGCCAGGGACGAGCGCTCCCGGGCCCGCCAGGACGACGGGCCGCTCCGCCGTACCCGCGAAGAGGTCCCCCGTGACGTGCGCCGGGCCCGCGACGAGGGTCCCGGCGACGGCGGCAGGCTTCGCCGTACCCGCGATGACGAGCACACGCGCGTGCAGCCCGGGCGGCGCAGCGGCGAGGGGCCGCCCCGCAGGCCCCCGGCCCCCCCGCGCCCGCCCAAGCCGTCGCCTGTGCTGCGCCTGGGCAACCCGCGCCGGCGCATCAACATCGGCCTGATCGGCATGACGTTCATCCTGTCGATCTTCGGCGGGCGGCTCGTCCAGATGCAGGGCCTCGACTCCAAGGTCTACGAGGCGCGGGCCGTGGGCCAGCGCACGCAGACTGAAGAGATCCCGGCCAAGCGCGGGTCCATCACCGACGTCAACGGCCACGCGCTGGCCGTCACCGTCGAGGCCCGCGAGATCGCCATCGACCCCAGCAAGATCAAGGATGAGGTGCGGCCGAAGATCACCGCCGTGCTCGCCGCGCAGCTCGGCCGGCCCCAGGAGGAGATAGCCGCCAAGCTGGCCAAGAAGGACACCCAGTACCAGCTCCTGGCCAGGGACGCCGACCCGCTCGTGGCCAGCCGCCTGCTCAAGGCGGAAGTGCCCGCGATGACCACGAAGAAGACCTACCGCCGCGTCTACCCGGGCGGTGACCTGGCGGGCAGCCTGATCGGGTTCGTCGGCGACGAGCAGAGCGGGCTGGGCGGCATGGAGCAGGCGCGGGACACCCTGCTGAAGGGGCGAGACGGCCAGCAGCGCGTCGAGACCGGCCGCGACGGCCAGCGCATCCCCATGACCAGCAGCCAGCGCACGGTCCCGGTCGACGGCCGCGACGTGCGGCTGACCATCGACCGCGACATCCAGTGGGCCGCCCAGCAGGCGGTGGCCAAGCAGGTGAGCGACTCCGGCGCGAGCAGCGGCACGGTCATCGTCATGGACGTGCGCAACGGGCAGATCATCGCCATGGCCAACGCCCCCGAGCTCGACCTGAACAACTGGCGCAAGGGCCCCGCGTCCCTCTACGTCAACCGGGCCGCCTCCGAGGTCTTCGAGCCAGGCAGCACCAACAAGGTGATCACCGCCGCCGCCACCCTGGAGGCCGGCGTGGTCTCGCCCGACACGGTCTTCCAGGTCAAGGACAACATCAGGTGCGCGGACCGGGTGCTGCACGACGCGCACCCGCACAAGCCGGAGCCGATGACCTACCGCCAGGCCGTGGCCGAGTCCAGCAACGTGGCCACCATCATGGCCGCGCGCAAGGTCGGCAGCCAGCGCCTCTACGAGATGCTGAAGAGCTTCGGCTTCGGCGCGCGGCCGGGCGGCGGCGTGCCCAACGCGGAGGCCGGCCTGCTGCCCGACTACAAGAACTGGTCGGGCAGCCAGAGCTGCACGATCGCCTACGGGCAGGGCGTGTCCGTGACCGCGCTGCAGATGGCCAGCGTCTACCAGACCATCGCCAACGGCGGCGTCAAGATCGAGCCGCAGATCGTCGCGGGCACGACGGATGAGTCGGGCAGGTTCGTACCGTCCGCTCCTGGTAAGGAGACCAGGGTGGTCAGCGACAAGACCGCCAAGGAGATCACCACCATGCTGGAGACCGCGGTGAGCGCCGAGGGCACCGGCGAGCTGGCCGCCATCCCGGGATACCGGGTGGCGGGCAAGACCGGCACCGCCAACCGCTACGACGCGCAGCTGGGCCGCTATGACGGCTACACGGCGTCGTTCGCCGGATTCGCCCCCGCCGACGCGCCGCGGCTGGTCGTGCTGTCCGTGCTGCAGAATCCCACGAAGGACCACTTCGGGGGCCAGGTGGCGGCCCCTGTTTTCAAGGACGTGATGACGTTCGCCATCAAGAGCAAGAAGATTCCGCCCTCCGGCTCGGCCGCGCCCACGGTGCCGACGCGCGCGGGACAGTGACCAGGGAAGGTACGCTGCGGCCGTGCGTCCCCCGTCGTCTATGCGTCCAACGACCAGTCCGCCCCGCCCGCTGACCGGGCTGGCGACCATGCTCGACGCCGATTCCGGCACGTCGCGGTCGCCGTACGCCCCGCTCACCGGTGTCACGATCGACTCCCGCCACGTGCGGCGCGGAGATCTTTACGTGGCCTTGCCGGGCAACCGGTCCCACGGCGCCGATTTCGCCGCCGAGGCCATGGCGCTAGGCGCCGTGGCCGTCCTCACCGATCCCGGCGGCCGCGCGGCCGCCGCCGCCACGGGCCTGCCCGTCCTCGTCGTGCCCGACGTCCGAGCCGTGCTCGGGCAGGTCGCCTCCTGGGTCTACGGCCGGCCGGCCGACGACATC
This sequence comes from Nonomuraea sp. NPDC048901, assembly GCF_040649695.1. Classification (NCBI taxonomy): domain Bacteria; kingdom Bacillati; phylum Actinomycetota; class Actinomycetes; order Streptosporangiales; family Streptosporangiaceae; genus Nonomuraea; species Nonomuraea sp. NPDC048901. Next base: position 345,396 of record NZ_JBEZFW010000005.1, read on the forward strand.
CAGTTGCTCGGCGTCACCGGCACCAGCGGCAAGTCCACCACCTCGTTCCTGCTCGAAGCCGGCCTGCGGGCCGCGGGCCACACCACCGGGCTGGTGGGCGGCGTCGAGATCCGCGCCGGCGACCTGCGCTTCGAGCCCAGGCTGACCACTCCCGAGGCGACCGAGCTGCACGGCCTGTTCGCGCTCATGCGCGAGGCGGGGGTCACCGCGGCGGCCATGGAGGTCTCCAGCCACGCCCTGGCGCTCGGCCGGGTCGACGGCCTCCACTACGACGTGGCCCTGTTCACCAACCTGTCGCAGGACCACCTCGACTTCCACAAGGACTTCGACGACTACTTCGCCGCCAAGACCCGGCTCTTCCAGCCCGAGCTGGCCCGCGTGGGCGTGACGAACATCGACGACCCCTATGGCCGCGAGCTGCTGTCGGTGGCGAAGGTGCCGATGACCACGTTCTCCGCGCTGGGCGCGCCCGAGGCCCTCTGGCGGGCGCTCGACGTGCGGCTGGGCGCCGACGGCAGCACGTTCCGGGTGACCGGTCCCGGTGGCGTCGAGGCCGACGCGCAGATCTCGCTGCCCGGCCCGTTCAACGTCGCCAACGCGCTCGGCGCGATCGTCACGCTGGTCGAGGCCGGGGTGCCGCTGCAGACCGCCGTCCACGGCGTCGGCACGCTCGTCGGCGTCCCCGGCCGCATGCAGCGCATCACGCAGGCGGGCGACGAGTTCCAGGCGATCGTCGACTACTCGCACAAACCCGCCGCGGTCGAGTCGGTGCTGCGCTCGCTGCGCGAGGTCACCGCGGGCCGGCTGGTCGTCGTGCTCGGCTGCGGCGGCGAGCGCGACGCGGGCAAGCGGCCCGTCATGGGCGAGTCCGCGGCGAGGTTGGCCGATGTGGCCATATTCACGAGCGACAATCCTCGTTCCGAGGATCCTCTGGACATTCTGGCCGCGATGATGGAAGGAGCGCTGCGCGTTCCGCAGCACGACCGCGCTCATGTGATCATTGAGCCCGACCGCGCGTCCGCGATCGACCTGGCGATCGGCCGGGCCGGACGTGGCGACGTGATCGTCGTGGCAGGCAAGGGTCACGAGCAGGGCCAGTACGTTTCAGGTGAGGTGATCCCCTTCGACGATCGCGAAGTGGTCGCCGGAGCGATCGACGCACGCAAGGAAAGCAGGAAGCACGCATGATCCCGTTGCCTCTGGCCAGGATCGCCGAGATAACCTCGGGCGCCCTGTCGGGCATGGCCGACCCTCGCGCCGTGGTGCGCGGTCCCGTCGTGATCGACTCACGGGGCGTAGAACCGGGATCCCTGTTCGTCGCCCTGAAGGGCGCGCGGGTCGACGGCCACGACTACGCCGCCCAGGCCATCCGGGCCGGCGCCGTCGCCGTGCTGGCCACCAGGCCGGTCGAGGCCCCCACGGTGATCGTCCCCGACGCCGCCGCCGCGCTGGCCGACCTGGCCACGGCCCACGCCGCCGCGCTGCCCCAGGCCACCGTGATCGGCGTGACCGGCTCGGCCGGAAAGACCTCCACCAAGGACCTCCTGGCCCGGCTGACCGGACGGATCGGGCCGACCATCGCGCCCGTCGGCTCGTTCAACAACGAGCTCGGCCACCCGCTGACCGTGCTCAGGGCCGACGCCGACACCCGCTACCTGGTGCTGGAGCTCAGCGCCCGCAACATCGGCCACATCCAGGCCCTGGCCCGCATTGCGCCGCCGCGGATCGGTGTGGTGCTGAACGTCGGCACCGCCCACATCGGCGTGTTCGGCGGCAAGGAGGCCATCGCCAAGGCCAAGGGCGAGCTCGTCGAGGCGCTGCCGCGCACCGGCGTGGCCGTGCTCAACGCCGACGACCCGCTGGTCCTCGAGATGGCCTCGCGCACCGACGCCAGGGTCACGCTGTTCGGCCGCTCCGAGGCCGCCGCCATCCGCGCCGAGGACGTCGTCGTCGACGAGCGCGGGCGCGCCTCGTTCACGCTGAGCACCCCCTCGGGCTCCGGTCAGGTCCGCCTCAAGCTGTACGGCGCGCACGCCGTGGAGAACGCCCTGGCCGCCGCCGCGGCCGGTTACGAGCTCGGGCTGCCCGTCGCCACCATCGCCGCGGAGCTGTCGGAGGCCACGCCGCGCAGCCGGTGGCGGATGGAGGTCACCGACCGCCCCGACGGGGTCACGATCGTCAACGACGCCTACAACGCCAACCCAGACTCGATGCGGGCCGCGTTCGAGGCGTTCGGCGTGCTCGGCAAGGGCCGCCGCCGCTTCGCCGTGATCGCCGCCCTGCGCGAGCTGGGCGAGGACAGCGCAGCGCTCAACGAGGAGCTGGGCCGCCTGGCGGGCGGTTCCGGACTGGCGGGCCTCATCGTCGCCGGCCCCGACGCCCAGCCGGTGCTTCAGGGCGCCTACGCGGCCGCTCAGGCGGCCTCCGCCGCGGGTCCGCCGCTCGCGCTCGCGGGAGGCCCGCCGATGGCGGGAGCACCCGCGCAGCCGCCCCAGATGCTCATCCTGCACGTGCCCGACGCCGCCGCCGCGGCCGCCGAGCTGGCCGGTTGGCTGCGGCCGGGTGACGCGGTGCTGGTCAAGGGGCCCCGGGCGATGGGTCTGGAGCGCACGGCCGAGCAGTTGCTCGGGGGGGCCACGCAGTGACCGACATCATCATCGCCGGTGCGGTGGGGCTGATCCTGTCGATGCTCGGGACGCCCCTGGCCATCCGGCTGTTCTCCAGGCGCGGTTACGGCCAAGAGATCCGCGAGGAGGGCCCGTCCGGACACCACGGCAAGCGGGGCACGCCCACCATGGGCGGCACCGTGATCGTGCTGGCCTCGCTGCTCGCCTACGGCGCCTCCCGCCTGGCGACGCTGTCGGCGCCGACCGTCTCGGGGATGCTGGTGCTGTTCCTGATGACCGGACTCGGCGCGGTCGGTTTCCTCGACGACTTCATCAAGATCTACAAGCAGCGCAGCCTCGGCCTGCGCAGCGGCGCCAAGGCGCTCGGCCAGCTCGTCATCGGCGCGGTCTTCGCGGTGCTGGTGACCCAGCAGGCCAACGTCTACGGCATCACCCCCGCCGAGCCCAGGCTGTCGTTCCTGCGCGACTTCGGGCCCTCGCTCGGCATCGTGGGCTTCACCATCTGGGTCCTCATCATGATCGTCGGGTTCTCCAACGCGGTGAACCTCACCGACGGCCTCGACGGCCTGGCCAGTGGCGCGACCGGGGTGGTGCTCGGGGCGTACGTGCTGATCGGCAACTGGCAGCTGCGCAACAACTGCATCGACCAGCTCGGTCCCAACTGCTACTGGGTGCGGGACCCGCTCGACCTGGCGGTGGTGGCCGCGGCCGTGCTCGGGGCGCTGATCGGGTTCCTGTGGTGGAACGCCCCGCCCGCGAAGATCTTCATGGGCGACACCGGCTCGCTGGCCCTGGGCGGCGTGCTGGCCGGGCTGGCCATCGCCACCCGCACCCAGCTGCTGCTCATCATCCTGGCCGGGCTGTGCGTGATCATCACGATGTCGGTGATCATCCAGGTCGGCTTCTTCAAGATGACCGGTAAACGGGTGTTCAGGATGGCGCCGCTGCAGCACCACTTCGAGCTCAAGGGCTGGGCTGAGACCACGATCGTGGTCCGCTTCTGGCTCATCGCCGGTCTCTGCGCGGCACTCGGGCTGGGGCTGTTCTACGTCGAATGGATGCCCAAGTAATGGCCCTCACCTGCGTGGCCGGGCTCGGCGTCTCCGGCACCGCCGTGGCGCGGGTGCTGGCCGCGCGGGGTGAGCCCGTCGTCGTGGTCGAGGCCGCCGAGGACGACCGCCGGCGCGCCGTGGCGGCCGAGCTCGCCGGGCTCGGCGTCGAGGTGCGCTTCGGCCCGATGGAGCTGCCGGCGGGCGTCACCCGGCTCGTCACCACCGGCTGGGCGCCGCACCACCCGCTGATAGCCGCGGCCCTGGAGGCGGGCGTGGAGGTGGTCGGGGAGGTGGAGCTGGCCTGGCGGCTGCGCCCCGCCCAGGCGGCCCCCTGGCTCGCGCTGACCGGCACCAACGGCAAGACGACCGTGGTCCGCATGCTCACCTCCATCCTGCTGGCCGCCGGGCGCAAGGCGCTGGCCGTGGGCAACGTGGGCCTGCCCGTGGTCGAGGCGGTGGGAGAGCCGTACGACGCCCTGGCCGTCGAGCTGTCGAGCTTCCAGCTGCACTGGTCGAGCACGCTCGCCCCGCACGCCGCCGCGATACTCAACGTGGCGCCCGACCACCTCGACTGGCACGGCTCGATGGAGGCGTACGCCGAGGCCAAGGGCCGCATCTTCGAGCGCGCGGGCACCGTGGTCTACAACGCCGACGACCCCGAGGCGTCGCGGCTCGCCGCCCCTTACCCGGACAAGGTCGGCTTCACGCTGCGCGTGCCCCGGCCCGGCCAGCTGGGCGTGGTGGAGGACCTGCTGGTGGACCGGGCGTTCGTGGCCGACCCCGCCGAGGCCGCCGAGGAGCTCGCGACCCTCGCCGATGTGCGCCCCCTGGCGCCGCACAACGTGGCCAACGCGCTCGCCGCCGCCGCGCTGGCCCGCACGCTCGGCGTCACCCCCGACGCCGTACGCCAGGGCCTGCGCGACTTCGTGCCCGACCCGCACCGCATGGCGCACGTCGAGCGGGTCGGCGAGGTCGACTACGTCGACGACTCCAAGGCCACCAACCCGCACGCCGCCGCCGCGGCGCTGTCGTCCTACCCGTCGATCGTGTGGATCGCGGGCGGCCAGCTCAAGGGCGCCGACGTGGACGACCTGGTACGCCAGGCAGCGCCCAGGCTGCGCGGCGCGGTGCTGCTCGGCGTGGACCGCGCCCGGATCGCCGAAGCTCTGGCGCGACACGCGCCGAATGTCCCCGTCGTGGACATCTCCGGCCAAGACACTGGTGCGATGGATCGTGTCGTCACCGAAGCCGCCAGGCTCGCCTCCCCCGGAGACACCGTGTTGCTGTCGCCGGCCGGCGCGTCGCTGGACATGTTCGCCAACTACCCGGCCCGAGGGGAGGCCTTCGCGCGAGCCGTACGCGGCCTGGAGGCGGCCACGTGAGCACGACCACCTCTCCACAGGCTCCGGAGCGCTCACGGCAGAGCGCGGTCGAAGGGCCGACCGGCTGGATCCGCGACCAGCTCGCCGTGCTCAAGGAGCTGCTGGACAAGCCGCTGGCGACCTACTACCTCATCATCGGCTGCAGCGGGCTGCTGCTCGCGCTCGGGCTGATGATGGTGCTGTCGGCCTCCAGCATCGAGGCGCTGCAGAAGTTCGACAACCCGTTCACCTGGTTCATCAAGCAGTCGCTGTCGGCCGGTCTGGGCCTGACGCTCATGTGGGTCTGCTCCCGGTTGCCGCACAAGTTCTTCCGCTGGGCGGGCTACCCGCTGATGGCGCTGTCGTTCATCGGCCTGGTCATGGTGCTGTTCATCGGCTCGTCCCAGCTGGGCGCGCAGCGGTGGATCGACGTCGGCTCCTACAGCATCCAGCCGTCGGAGCCCGCCAAGCTGGCTCTGGCGCTTTGGGGGGCCGACCTGCTGGCCCGCAGGGCGCGGCAGGGCCGCATCGAGTGGCGGCAGCTGCTCATCCCGCTCATGCCGGGCACCGCGCTCCTGGCCGTCATGGTCATGTTCGGCCGGGACCTGGGCACCACGTTGGTGCTGTTCATGGTCTTCCTGTCGCTGCTGTGGGTGGTGGGCGCGCCGGTGAAGCTGTTCGGCGGCATCCTGGCGCTCGCCGTGCTGGCCACGCTGATCATGATCAAGGTGGAGCCGTACCGCATGGCGCGCATCGGCGCCTTCCTCAACCCGTGGGCCGACGCCCAGGGCGACGGCTACCAGGCCGTACAAGGGCAGATCGCGATGGGCTCCGGCAGCTGGTTCGGGCTCGGCCTGGGCAGCAGCCGGGCCAAGTGGAGCTGGCTGCCCCACGGCGAGAGCGACTTCATCTTCGCCATCCTGGGCGAGGAGCTCGGGCTGATGGGGACCCTGACCGTGGTGGTGCTCTTCGGGCTGCTCGGCTACGCGGGCCTGCGGGTCGCCGCCCGGGTCAAGGACTCCTTCGTACGGCTGGCCGCCGCGGCCATCGTGGCCTGGATCGTCGGCCAGGCCATCATCAACATGGGCGCGGTGCTCGGCGTGGTGCCCATCACCGGCATCCCGCTGCCCCTGGTCTCCTACGGGGGCTCGGCCCTCCTGCCGACCCTCGCCGCCCTGGGGATGCTGTTGTCGTTCGCGAAACGTGAGCCGGGCGCGCGCGAGGCTCTGGCCGCTCGTGGCCCCGGACCGGCCGTACGGGCCCTAAGCTGGCTTGGCCTGGGGGGAACGACCAAAGGCCGAGTGAGACGTTAGGGAGTGACCTAGATGAGGGTGGTCCTCGCCGGCGGCGGGACGGCCGGGCACATCGAGCCGGCTCTCGCCCTTGCGGACGCGCTGCGCCATTATGACCAGCGCATCGGCATAACCTGCGTGGGCACCGAACGCGGCCTCGAAACCCGCCTGGTCCCGGCCAGGGGATACGAGCTGGAGCTGGTGCCGGCGGTGCCGCTGCCGAGGGCGATCACGCCCCGGCTGCTGACCGTGCCCGGACGGCTGGCCGGGGCGGTCAACGCGGTGGCGGCGATACTCGACCGCGTCCAGGCCGACGTCCTGGTGGGCTTCGGCGGCTACGTGGCGACGCCGGCCTACCTGGCGGCCAAGCGGCGCGGCCTGCCGATCGTGGTGCACGAGGCCAACCCGCGGCCTGGCCTGGCCAACCGGCTGGGCGCCCGGCTCACCGAGCACGTCTTCACCGGCTTCCCCGACCACGTGCTGGGCAAGGCCGAATACATCGGCACCCCGCTGCGCCGGGAGATCGTCTCGCTGGACCGGCTGTCGATGGGCGACAAGGCCCGTTCCTGGTTCGGGCTGCAGACCGACCGGCCCACGCTGCTGGTGTTCGGCGGCTCGCAGGGGGCCAGGTCGCTCAACGAGGCCGCGCTGGCCGCCGCGCCGGTCCTGCGCTCGGCCGGCGTGCAGGTGCTGCACGTGCTCGGCCCCAAGAACACCGTCGAGCGCGAGCCGCCGCCCGGCGACCCCCAATACGTCCTGCTGCCCTACGTCGACCGCATGGATCTCGCGTACGCCGCCGCCGACTTCGCGCTGTGCCGCAGCGGCGCGCTGACCTGCGCCGAGCTCACCGCGGTCGGGCTGCCCGCCGCCTACGTGCCGCTGCCGCACGGCAACGGCGAGCAGCGGATCAACGCCGAGCGCATCGCGGCGGGCGGTGGCGGGTTCGTGGTCGGCGACGCCGACCTGTCATCTGATTGGATCGTCAAAAACGTCCTTCCCGTGCTCCACAGTCCCGAGCGGGTCGTGGCCCTGTCGGAGGCCGCCTCCAGACTGGGACGGAAGGACGCCGATATCATTCTGGCCAGGAAAGTGTTGGAGATAGCCCGATGAGTCTCGTCAAGCTGGTCGATCCCGTCGCCGCAGAAGAGCTGGGGCGCGTGCACTTCATCGGCATCGGCGGCGCGGGGATGTCCGGGATCGCGCGCATCCTGCTCAAGCGCGGCGTGCGGGTGTCCGGCAGCGACGCGCGCAGCACCGATCAGGTCAACGAGCTGCGCGAGCTCGGCGCGATCGTGCACATCGGCCACGCCGCCTCCCACATCAGGGACGTCGACACCGTGGTGGTGTCCACCGCGATCCGCGACTCCAACCCCGAGCTGGGCGAGGCGCTCAAGCAGGGGCTGCGGGTCATCCCGCGGGCCGCCGCGCTCGCCTCCGTGATGGCCGGGCGCAACGGCGTCGCCGTCGCGGGCACCCACGGCAAGACCACCACCGCCTCGATGATGACCGTCGCGCTGCAGAAGTGCGGGGCCGACCCGTCCTACTGCGTGGGCGGCCAGCTCGTCACCACCGGGCTGGGGGCCGACGAGGGGTCGGGGGAGGTGTTCGTCGCCGAGGCCGACGAGAGCGACGGGTCCTTCCTCATGCTCGCCCCCGACATCGCCGTGGTGACGAACGTCGAGGCCGACCATCTCGACAACTACGGCGATCCGCGGGCCGTGCACGACAGCTTCGCCCGCTTCGCCGACCGCGTCGGGTCGCTGCTGATCGCCTGCGCCGACGACCCCGGAGCGGCGGAGCTGGCCGAGGTGGCGCGGGCGCGCGGCATCAAGGTCATCACGTACGGGGAGACAGGCGACTACCGCGTGCGCGATGTCAGGCCCGATGGGTTCGGCACCACGTTCACCGTCGAGGGCCCGGGCATCGAAGGCATGGGTGAGGTCCGGCTGGCCGTCCCCGGGGCGCACAACGCACTCAACGCCACCGCCGTGGTCGCCGTGGCCGTGGCGCTGGGGCTGCCGTTCGAGGAGATCAGAGACGGGCTGGCGACCTTCACCGGGGCCAAGCGGCGCTTCGAGGCCAAGGGCGAGGCGGGCGGGGTCGCGGTGTTCGACAGCTACGCCCACCATCCGACCGAGCTGGCCGCCGACCTGAGGGCCGCGCGTGACGTGGTGGCCTCCTACTCGGGCGACGGGCGGGTCATCGCGATCTTCCAGCCGCACCTCTACTCGCGCACCAGGTTCTTCGCCGAGGAGTTCGGGACGGCGCTCGGGCTGGCCGACGAGGCGATCGTGCTCGACGTCTACGGCGCCCGCGAGGACCCCGAGCCCGGCGTGTCGGGGGCCATGGTGGCGGGCCGCGTGCGACTGCCCGCCGAGCAGGTGGTCTACGCCCCGGACCGGGCCTCGGTGCCGGCCCTGGTGGCGGCTCGGGCCCGTGGCGGCGACATCGTGCTGACGATGGGCGCGGGCGACGTGACGGAGCTCGGACCGCAGATCCTTGAGCAGCTCTCCGCGGGCTGATTCGGCGGCCGGCCACATCGGGTGTGGCTCGGTGCGGGATGGTTCTGCGGTCGGCTATGTGTGGCGCGGCTCTTTGCGGGTCGACTCCGCGGTCCGCTGCGCCTGGTGTTGCTTCGCGCGGGACGGCTCTTCGGTCGGTTCTGCGTGGCGTGGCTTCGCGCGGGACGACGCCGTGGTCCGCTACGCGTGGCGTGGTTCTTCGCCGTATGACCCCGCAGTCCCTCACGCCCGGCGGCCACAGGCGGCCGGGCGGCGGGGGTTCTGGCGGTGGGACTCTGGCGTGGCGCCGTGGGCGGTGGCCGGACGCGGCGTAGGTTCAGTGGCGCGCGGCGTGTGTGGCGGTGACTCTTGCGGCGTTGGTTCGATGGCGCACGGCGTGCCGGTTGCGCAAGGTGGGCGACCCTGGGAGGGCGATGAAGGCGCGCAACGCTTTTCTGGTACTGCTGACCGCCGGAGTGGTGGGCTGCGCCGTCTGGCTGATCTTCTTCTCGCCCGTGCTCGGCGTACGATCGATCGACATCGTGGGAAATGTCACAGTGCCTGCTGAGCGCATCGAGCAACAGGCCGGAGTGCCCGAGTTGCACCCACTGGCCACCGTCGATCTGGCCGGCGTCGAGGCCCGGGTGATGCAGATCAGGCAGCTCGCCTCGGCCAAGGTCGACCGGGTCTGGCCGGGCACGCTGAAGATCGAGGTGGTCGAGCGCGAGCCGATCGCCGCGATCACGGCCGGGGGCAAGGCGGCGCTGATCGACAAGGGGGGCGTCGTCATCGAGATCCAGGACACGGTCCCGCCCGGCCTGCCCACGCTCAAGGTGGACCGCCCGGCCGCCGGCGACCCCACGACCATGGCCGCGCTGCGGGTGATCCAGTCGCTGCCCGACGATCTCGCGGCCAAGGTACGGGGGGTCCGGGCCTCCTCGCCCGAGGGCGTGTCGCTGGAGCTCTCCGACGGCCGCAGCGTCGTCTGGGGCGGGGCCGACCGGGGCGCGGACAAGGCTCGCATCCTGAAGACCCTCCTGCGCCGCAAGGCCAGCGTCTACGACGTGAGCTCACCCGACGTGGTGACGCTCAAGTGAGCCGGATTCCCTATGTGGTGACGCTCGAGTCCCGCACCCACCGACGTGGTGACGCTCAAGCGTTGGAGCTGGACCCCACCGAGGTGGTGGCCGCCAAGTGCCGGAGCTGGACCCCACCGACGTGGTGACGGTCAAGCGCCCGGATTCCACCGTGCCGCCAACAGAGCCGTCGTATGGCGTGATCCGGGGGTGGGGCTGGCGCGTCCTATGGGATACGCGTCGCATAAAGGGCGGCGCACCCGTCAGAGCGCGCCGATCACGCCGCCCGCCGATGGCCGAGTCTGTCCGGGATGGGGCTTCCGGCGTGAGAGCCTGTAACACGGCGCGTGGCAGAGGAGGGTTCCGACCTGGCGGGACGACGGAGCGAAACGGACAGCCCGCGACACGCCGGACGTGCTTGCGGCGCGGTTAGTTGACCCGCCCGGAGCGTAACTCCTACTGTCCGTATCAATCCTCAGGTTGACATAAATCTGAATCTCAACTTGAGGTTGAGAGTTAACGAAGCAGAGAACGCGGAGACGATCCGCACCGAAATGGCAAGTCAACGAGCGGAAAGGCCCCTCGTCGTGGCAGCACCGCAGAACTACCTCGCGGTCATCAAGGTCGTCGGCATTGGCGGCGGCGGAGTGAACGCCGTCAACCGGATGATCGAGGAGGGACTCAAGGGCGTCGAGTTCATCGCGATAAACACCGACGCCCAGGCGCTGCTGATGAGTGACGCCGACGTCAAACTCGACGTGGGCCGCGAGCTCACCCGCGGGCTGGGAGCCGGCGCCAACCCCGATGTGGGGCGCAAGGCGGCCGAAGACCATCGTGAGGAGATCGAGGAGGTCCTCAAGGGGGCCGACATGGTCTTCGTGACCGCGGGCGAGGGAGGCGGCACCGGCACCGGCGGCGCGCCCGTCGTGGCGAACATCGCCCGATCGCTCGGCGCGCTCACGATCGGTGTCGTGACCCGGCCGTTCAGCTTCGAGGGCCGTCGCAGGGCCTCGCAGGCCGAGGCCGGCATCGAGACCCTGCGCGACGAGGTCGACACGCTGATCGTGATCCCCAACGACCGGCTGCTGTCGATCTCCGACCGGCAGGTGAGCGTGCTCGACGCGTTCAAGGCGGCCGACCAGGTGCTGCTGTCGGGTGTGCAGGGCATCACCGACCTGATCACCACGCCCGGCCTGATCAACCTCGACTTCGCCGACGTCAAGTCGGTCATGTCGGGCGCCGGTTCGGCGCTGATGGGCATCGGCCACGCGCGCGGTGACGACCGCTCGGTCGCCGCGGCCGAGATGGCGGTCTCCAGCCCGCTGCTGGAGGCCAGCATCGACGGCGCCCACGGCGTGCTGCTGTCGATCGCCGGCGGCTCCGACCTCGGCCTGTTCGAGATCAACGAGGCCGCCCAGCTCGTATCGATGGCGGCCGCGCTGGACGCCAACATCATCTTCGGTACGGTCATCGACGACGCGCTCGGCGACGAGGTCCGCGTCACCGTGATCGCCGCCGGGTTCGACGACGTGCCGCCGCCGGCGGAGAAGCCGCTCCCGCGCCCGCAGAGCCGTCCCGCCGCCGCGTCCACGGCTCCGCCCGCGTCGTCGCCGGTACGCCCCAGCGTCTCGGCGCCCAGCGTGAAGGCCGAGCCCGCGCCGCAGCGTTTCGACCAGCGCCCCGAGCCCCGGCCCGAACTGCGTCCCGAGCCGCGCTCCGACTTCAGGCCGGAGCCTCGCCCTGAGCCGCGCTCCGACTTCAGGCCCGAGCCTCGCCCTGAGCCCCTGCCCGAGCCGCGCGCCGACCTCCGTCCCGAACCGCCGCGCCCGGACCAGCGGTCCGACTTCCGCTCCGACCATCGGCCCGAGCCGGTGCGTCCGGTGGAGAGCGCGCCCGAGCCGGCGGCCCACGAGCCGATCGCCGACGAGCCCTCAGGCCCCGTCTCGATCCCGCGGCCCACGCCCGAGCCCGCCAATCCGCCCACGCCCATCACCTCCCGCATGTCGGAGCCCGCCAAACGCCGTCCGGTGGTTTTCGAGGAGCAGGAGGAGGAACTCGACGTCCCCGACTTCCTCAAGTAGCCCGACTCTCCGCCGCTCCTTCCTCACCGGGCCTCGACGGCCCTTCACCGGGGGAATGGAGCGGCGCAGCCGCGTTCGGGGCCGGTTCCTCCAGCCGGGTGATCTGGCTCGCCGGGCCGGGGTGATCTCACTCACGTAACCGGGATGGCCGAACCCACGTGGCGGGGGTGGCCGAGACACATGCGGCCGGGGCGGCTGGACCCACGTAGCGGGGGTGGCTGGACTCGCGTGGCGAGGGTGGCCGGACCCACGTGGCGGGGGCGGCCGGACTCATCCGGTCGGGGGTGGCCGGACTCACGTAGCGGAAGTGATCGGACTCACGCGGCCGGGGTGGTAGGAGTCGCGCGGCCGGGGGCCGGGCCCTTCCGTAGCCGGGGTGGTTGGACTCGCATGGAGCCGGGGTGGTCGGACTCAGGTGGCAGTGGTGGCCGGGAGTCGTGTAGAGCTGGGGTGACCGGACTCACGTGCCTCGTCACGGCGGCCGGCCCCGTGCGGGATCAGCGGCCGTCTTCCTGGAGGCCCCGGCCCCGTGCGGCGGGTGGGGCCCACCGGGCTTGCCGTACCAGAAAAACAGTGCCGCACCACATGGGAGGCGCGCCCTGCGGCAGAGAGATACCCGAGCGGAGCGAAGAGGTGGACGTGAGCGTGAGTACGGACGAGACCGGCCGGACGCGGCAAGCCGCAAGTGATGGGACGCGCCGTGACGAGACGGACAGAGCGCGCCGTGACGAGGCCGACCGGACACGGCGAGACGAGAGTGATCGGACACGGCGAGACGAGAGTGACCCGGCGCGGCGAGACGAGACCGATCGGGCGCGGCGGGATGAGATCGCGGCGGGGCTGGCGGAGGTGGAGCGGCGGATCTCCGAGGCGTGCCGGGCGGCCGGGCGTGATCGGAGTGAGGTGACCCTGATCGCCGTGACCAAGACCTATCCCGCCTCCGACGTCCGCCTGCTGTGCGAGCTCGGTGTCCGCGAGGTCGGCGAGAACCGCGACCAGGAGGCCGCCCCCAAGGCGCGCGAATGCCGGGATCTCCCCCTGACCTGGCACTTCGTCGGCCAGTTGCAGACCAACAAGGTCCGTTCAGTGGTCTCCTACGCCGATGTGATCCACTCCGTCGACCGGCCCAGGCTGGTCGAGGTGATCAGCCGGGAGGCCGGGAAGCAGGGGCGCCAGGTCGGCTGCCTCGTACAGGTGGCGCTCGACGACGACCCGGCCAGGGGCGGCGCCAGGCCCGCCGACGTGCCGGAGATCGCCGACCTGATCGCCGCGGCCGCGCACCTGTGGCTGGGCGGGGTGATGGCCGTGGCGCCGCTGGGGGAGGACCCGGGCAAGGCGTTCGCCCGGCTGCGAGAGTTGGCCGCCGCCGTACGCGAGCGCCACCCCCGTGCCACGATGCTGTCGGCGGGCATGAGCGATGACCTCGGCGCGGCCGTCGCGCACGGCGCGACACACGTTCGGGTCGGTACGGCGTTGCTCGGTCGTCGCAAGCCCTTCGTCAGGTAATGTCCCGTCAAGTGGGTCTTACAGGCTCACACCACCAGTAGAGGTCGATCAGCGGTGAGCTCCAAGGGGGTACGGCTGCCGCCTCGGACCCGGCGACAGGCCCGAGCGAGTGCGACCATGAGCAGGAGGACGACGTAGCGATGGCCGGCGCGATGCGCAAGATGGCGGTCTACCTCGGTCTCGTGGAGGACGACCGCTACGAGAGGTATGAGACCTACCCGGACGAGTACGCCTACGAGGACGAGCCCCCGCGGACCGGCGAGGAGCGGGCCGTAGCGGTCCAGGAACGCGACGACGAGGCAGACTCCGGGGTCCCCGCGCCGAGGCCATCCACGACCGTCCTGGAGCGCCGTACGACCGATCTGGCGCGCATCACCACCCTCCACCCCCGGACCTACAACGAGGCCCGGACGATCGGCGAGCACTTCCGCGACGGCACCCCGGTCATCATGAACCTGACCGAGATGGTTGACAGCGACGCAAAACGCCTGGTCGATTTCGCGGCAGGTCTGGTCTTTGGCCTACATGGCAGCATTGAACGTGTTACCAACAAGGTGTTCCTGTTGTCCCCAGCCAATGTCGAGGTGACCGCCGAGGACAAGGCTCGAATCGCGGAACGCGGGTTCTTCAACCAGAGTTAGAGTCTCTGTATGTCTATCGCACCCAACCAGGCCTCACCGAGGCCCGGCGGGCACATCAGAAGTGGAGGCGCGGCCAGACCGTGGGGATCGTAAGCCAGATCTTGGTCGTAGTCCTGTCTCTCTATTTGGTGCTGCTCATCGGCAGGATGATCTTTGAGACGGTCCAGGCGTTCGCCCGTCAGTGGCGCCCTTCGGGCGTCGTGCTCGTGCTCGCCGAGGCCACCTACACCGCAACCGACCCACCTCTCAAGTTCCTCCGCCGTTTCATTCCCCCGCTCCGGTTGGGTACGGTGGCCTTTGACCTAAGCTTCACAGTCCTCTTCATCATCGTTCTGCTCTTGATCCAGATCGCCGGATCACTGGGCCCGCGGTGATGGAGGCCGTGGTGCACCGGTCGTGATCCAACTCGTGTCCGCGCTGAAGTGATTCGGGTTAACCGTCCCTCCGGACAGACTCCAAGCGCGCCAAGGAGACCAAAAGATGCCGCTGACGCCCGCTGATGTGCGGAACAAGCAGTTCAGTACCACTCGGCTACGGCCGGGCTACGACGAGGAAGAGGTCGACGCCTTCCTCGACGAAGTCGAGGCTGAGCTCGACCGCCTGATCCAAGAGAACGAGGAGCTCCGCGCCAAGCTGGCCGAGTGCCTGCGCGGTAAGGTGCCCGGGGGCATGAGCATGCCCATGGCCTCCGCTCCGGTGCAGGAGCAGCCGAAGCCCGAGATGATGATGCCGCCGCAGCCGGAGCCGATGAAGGTTCCCGAGCCGCAGCAGCAGCCTCAGCCGGTCCCCGTCATGAACATGCCTCCGGCCGAGGACAACATGGACACCGCGGCCCGCGTGCTCGCGCTGGCCCAGCAGACCGCCGACCAGGCGATCTCCGACGCCCGCCGCGAGGCGGACGAGACGGTCACCCGCGCCCGCCGCGAGGCCGACGAGATCCTCACCAAGGCTCGCCGCCAGGCCGAGCAGGTCATCGGCGACGCCCGTGCCCGCGCCGAGACGCTCGAGCGCGACGCGCAGGAGCGTCACCGTCAGGCCATGGGTTCCCTCGTCCAGACCCGTGACGAGCTGGAGCGCAAGGTCGAGGAGCTGCGCAGCTTCGAACGCGAATACCGCAGCCGTCTCAAGCTCTACCTGGAGAACCAGCTCGCCGAGCTGAACGTCTCCGCGGAAGGCAGCGGTGGCTTCCCGGTCATGACCGGCGGCGGTCCCTCGGCGGCGGCTCCGGCCATGTCGCACGCGGTGCCTCAGGGTGGTCAGCAGCCTCTCCCCGGTGGTCCCAACCCGTTCGGCGGTGACTCCCCGCAGGGCGCTTTCCCCGGCGGTGACGGTCCGCACAACGACCGCCGGTAAAGTAGCGGGTCATCAAGGACCCGTCACTCGAAAGAGCCCTTTGTGATCCTAATCAGTGCTGGTTTGGTGCTCGCGGCGGTTGTCTTGCTGATCGCGGGCTTCGTTCTGGCAAAGCCGTTCCTGATCATGTGGTCCATCGTGGTCAGCGTGCTGTCCGCGCTGTTCCTGGTGATCGGGGCGCTGCTGCGGCGTCACGAGCTGTTTCCCGGTGGTGGGCGGGCCGCTGCGCCGGCCACCCCGCCGGTGGGGCACGCGCCGGCCGGCCTGCCGCATGGCCAGACCCAGCCGGGTCCCCTGGGGGCCCCGATGGGAGCGCCGCCGTCGCCGCGTCCACAGACGCTCCAGCAGACGGCCACCGCGCCGACGCAACGCCGTCCCGCGGTGCGCGGGATCTCCCCGGACGCGCTCGTCCTGGTGATCCCCGGACGCAAGCGCTATCACGTCCCGGGTTGCCGCCAGCTGATCGGACGGGATCAAGAGGAGCTCACGTACGAGGAGGCGCGCGAGGAGGGCTTCACGCCCTGTACGGCGTGCCTGCCGGATGCAGCGCTCGGCGGACGGCAGCTGCCGCCTGCCGCCGGCCCCGAGCCCGCTGCCGCCTCCAAGCCCGGCGGCGTTGAGCCCGCCGTCACCCCCTTGGCCGGCGCTTCTGGCCCCGGTTCTGCTACCGGCGCCGCGTCCGCTTCCGGCCCCGTTACCGGCTCCGTGTCCCCCATGGGCCCCGCGCCGGTCGGCGGTCCCAAGCCCGGATCCGCGCCTTCATCGGCCCCCAAGCCTGGTTCCGGCCCTTCATCGGCTCCCAAGCGTGGCCCCGAGCCTTCGCAGACTCCCAAGGTCCCCGCGGACCTCCGGGCCGAGGCGCCCGGCGCCACGCGCGACCTGCGCCCCCCGGTGTCCGGCGGCCCGGCGAAGCCGAAGCCCGACTCGAAGGCCGCCACCCCCGCCCCGGACCCCGCCGATGCCCCGGCCGAGCCGACCGGCTGGTTCGCCCGCCCCGCGGAGCCCGCGCCGTCGTCCAGCGCCACGACCAAGCCGGCCGCCTCAGGGCCCGGCAAGGACCGCACGGAACCCCCGTCGCCCGACCCTTCCGCCGGCCCGAGGCTGGCCCCGTACATCACCACCATGCCGTCGTCGGGCCAGCCGTCGTCCGGGCAGCCGTTGTCCGGGCAGACCAGGAGCGGGCAGCCGTCGTCGGGCAAGCCTGGGAGCAGCCAGTCAGCGTCGGGCAAGCCTGGATCCGGTCAGTCAGCGTCCGGCAAGCCTGGGTCCGGTCAGCCGTCGTCCGGCCCGTCCGGAATCGGCCGTACCGAGACCGGCAAGCCCGGAAGTCGCCAGCCTGGGGGGACCGACAAGCCAGAGACGCCCGGAAAGTCGGGAGCAGGTCGGCCCGGAGAGCGCCCCTCGTCCGTCGCGGCAGAGGCCGCCGGTCAGAGCCGTGGCGGACCGGACCGAGGTGCGCCCGAGCGCGGCGGACCGGCCCAAGGGGCCACCGAGCGTGGTGGCCAACCCCGGGGGACCGCCGAGCGTAGTGGTCAGGCCCAAGGGGCCTCCGAGCGTGGCGGTCAAGGCCTTGGCGGTCAGGAGCGTGGCGGTCAGGGCCGTGATGCTCAGAGCGGTGGTGCTCAGGGCCGTGATGCTCAGGGCCGTGGTGCCGCGCCGGACCTCGACGACTCTGGGCCCGCGACGGCGCCTCAGCGTGCCGTACAGGCGGGAGATCCCGCGCCGCAGCGTCCCGGCCCCGGCAAGGCCGGCTGGAGTCCCTCGTCGGACCGGCCTGAGCGCCCGGCCGTGGCGCCCGAGCGTCCCGCCTCGTCGGCCGAGTCCGCGGCCAAGCCCAAGGGCCCCCTGCCGACGGGGCCGGCCGCGTCCGGTAAGCCGGGGCGGCCCGGATCCGGAGGGGAGACGTCCGGCTCGGAGGGAGAGCGGTCCGGGGCCAAGGGAGAGACGTTCGGGGCCAAGGGAGAGACGTCCGGGGCCAAGGGAGAGCGGTCCGAGTCGGTGGGCGGGACCGTGATCATGCCGGTGCAGTCCGGAGCCGCTTCCGAGGCTGCGTCCAAGGCAGAGAGCGCTGGGCCGGCGAGTGGGTCGCGCCCGGCCAGTGGGAGACCCGCTGCCGGTACGACGCCTGCGACGAGCAGACCTGCGGAGAGCGCCAAGGCGGCCGAGAGCGCCAAGACAGTGGCCAAAGCGTCCGAGCCCGCATCCGCCAAGCCGGATAGCGCCTCGTCCACTAAGTCGGACAGCGCCGCGTCTGCCAAGGGGTCCTCTGGCGGGGGAGACGCCGACCCCGCCAAAGAAGCGACAGCCAAGGGCGGCAAACCCGACAGTGAAGGCGCGGGGAAGAGCGGGCGGTCGGCCACGGTGAAGGTCATCGTCGGCACCCGCCGCTACCACAGCACCGCCTGCCCCCTCATCCGGGGCGCGGGTGAAACGGGTGTGGAGACCATGACGATTTCGCAGGCCGAGTCGGCCGGTCTGACGAGCTGCTCGGTCTGCCAGAACGATCGCGAGTCCGTCAGCTAGGTGAGGCCGGGCGTAAGCCTCGACGTTGGTTCAGCGGCCAACGCAGAGGTTGTCCGGGTGCTGGGCACTGCGGTTTGTCGGGCCGCCGGTCGTGGAGGCCGGACCGGCGGGCAAGTAGATCGCAGGCGGGCTGGCCAGCGAGAGCGTCGGCGGGCCGGGCTGGCCACCGAGGCCCTTCGCCTGGGAGATCATCCCGGCAGCCCTTGAGGATCGCACGGCCCAGGCCGAGCGGGGGAGCGAGCGGCCGGGTTCAGCGGCAGAGCGAACGGACCGGGTCGAGTTGCGGTGCGAGCGGACCGGGTGAGGCCCGGTTAGGCGGGGTGCGGTGCGAGCGGACCGGGTGAGGCCCGGTCAGGTGAGGCCCGGTCGGGCGGGGTCCGGTCAGGTGTCCGTGGGTGATTCGGGCCAGCCGGATTGGAGGAGGTCGAAGATGGCGTGCATCGCGGCCAAGGGGTCTGCTTCCGTGCCTGCGAGCTCCGGGATCTCCAGGACGTAGCGGGCGAGCGCGCGGACCGTCATGTCGGCGGGGTCGCGGCCGCTCTCCGTGGCGATCGCCTCGGCCAGGGCGCCCTCGCTCGCTATCCAGAGCTTGCGTGAGTATTCCCGCAGGGCGGGCGTGCTCACGATCAGGTCGCGTTTGCGCCGAAGGTCGGGCGGGAGGTCTTCGGTGAAGGGTCCCCGGCCGGCCAGGCAGCGGCGCAGGGCTTCCAGCACCGACTGACCGGCGGGACGGTCGTGGATCGCGGCGACCAGCCACACGTGTCGTTCGGCGCCGTCGTCGAAGATCAGCGCTTCCTTGCCGTCCGGTACGTGCGCGAACAGCGTGGCGATCGAGACGTCCGCCTCGTCGGCGATCTGAGCGACGGTGACGCCGTCGTAGCCATGCTCGGAGAACAGCCGCAACGCCGCGTCCGACAACGCCCGGCGGGTCTGTGCCTTCTTGCGCTCGCGGCGCCCCATCGTCGTCGCCATGCCTCCACTGTATCCCAAAACTAGAATGAATCTGAAACTATAGTGATTATAGTTTCTTGGTCGGTACGCGCCTGGCCGTGCCAGGGTCGGTACGCGCCTGGCCGTGCCAGCCGACACGACGACCTCCCCATGTAAGGAGCCGGACATGACCAACCCCCACAGCCCAGACCCCTGGGACGTGCGCCGCCTGCCGCGCGCCGACGGTAAGAACTTCCTGGTCACCGGTGGCAACGCGGGCATCGGATACTTCGTCGCGGAACAACTCGCCGGCACCGGTGCCACCGTCATCCTCGGCAGCCGGGACACCGCCAAGGCCGAAGCGGCTCAGGTCTCGATCCGTGCCCGCGTCCCCGGCGCGCGCGTCCGTCACATCCCGCTGGACCTCGCCGATCTCTCCTCGCTCAAAGCCTCCGTGGACGCGCTGGAGCTGGAGAGACTCGACGCGGTCGTCTGCAACGCCGGAGTGCTGCTCGATCAGCCGCCGCGGCGCGAGACCAAGGACGGCAACGAGTTGATGTTCGCCACCAATCACCTGGGGCACTTCGCCCTGACCTGGTGGCTGGCGCCCCTGCTGACGGCCGCGTCCGCGAGCCGGGTGGTCACCACCGGCAGCTTCACGGCCAAGTCCGAGAGCCTGGATCTCGACGATCTCCAGAGCACGCGCGATTATCGGCCGAAACGAACGTACGCGCGATCGAAACTCGCGCAGATGCTCTTCGGGCTCGAACTCGACCGCCGCCTGCGCGCCGCCGGCAGTACGATGCTGAGCGTGCTCACCCACCCTGGCGGCGCGCTCGACTCCCTCACCCCATCACGCCCGCCGGTGCACCTGAGGACCACCGGTGAACGGCTGCGTGGTCTGCCGGCCGGCCTCCTCCTCCAGGGCAAGGAGGCCGCCGCCTGGCCCGCCGTCCGGGCCGTCCTCGACCCGTCCGTGCGCGGCGGCCAGCTGTGGGGGCCGCGGGTGTTCGGGATCCGCGGCTTGCCCACCCTCGAACCCCTGCGAGGCCACCTGGCCGACGCCGATCTCGCGGCGCGCGTGTGGACCGCCAGCGCCGACCTGACCGGCCTCGATCCGAGCTTCGGCCTCGGGTGAGCCCGATGGTCGATCGGCCCAGAGGGGCCACCAGGCGCGAAGCCGAGTGGGACGCGGCCAGGCGGGTAGCCCGTCAGCCGAGTGGGACGCGTCCAAGAGACACGTCCCACCCCATACGGCTCGTCAGGCGCGGCGCAGCTGGAACGTCAGCCCCAGGTCCGTCTCCGAGTGCGACGGCAGCCCATCCTCGGTCCCCTCCGTGACGGTCGTGGCGAGTACTTCCTCCGCCACCGCCTGCCACCCCGACCGCAGCGCCTGCGCCAGGTCCGGGTCGGCGGCCGACCACCACAGGGAGATCCGGTCCGTGATGGTCAGGCCCGTCGACTTGCGGGCCTCCTGGACCAGCCGGATGACCTCGCGCAGCAGACCGGCCCGGCGCAGCTCGTCCGTCAGCTCCAGGTCGAGCGCCACCGTCTCGCCGGTGCCCGTGTCGACGGCGCCGGTCTCGACGGCCCAGCCCGAGCGCGGCTGCTCGGTGACGATCACGTCATCGGGGCCGAGCGACACCGCGCCGAGCTCCGGTACGTCCACCGTGACAGAGGCGCCGGAGCGGAGGGTGGGCGCCAGGGAGGCGGCCTCCGCCGCGCCGACGGCCGCCGCCACCAGCTTGGTCTGCGAGCCGAACCGCTTACCGAGGGCCCGGAAGTTGGGCTTGACGGTGTAGGACACGAGATCGGCGCTGAAGCCGGACATGTCCTCGAGAGCCTGGACGTTCAGCTCGTCGGCGATCAGATCCCGCAGTTCGGACGGGAGCGAGGGCCAGCCGTGCGCTCCGACCAGGGCCCGGCCGAGCGGCTGCCGGGTCTTGACGCCGGAGGAGGCACGGGCCGAGCGGCCCAGCTCGACCAGCCGTCGTACCAGCGCCATCCGCTCCGACAGCGTGGGGTCGAGCAGGTCCTCGCGTACGGCGGGCCAGGAGGTCAGGTGTACGGAGGAGGGCGCGCCCTCGCCGCGCAGCACGTCCCACAGGTAGTCGGTGACGAACGGCGCGATGGGCGCCATCAGCCGCGTGACCGTCTCCAGGCACTCGTACAGCGTCGCGAACGCGTCCGCCGACCCCTGCCAAAAGCGGCGGCGCGAGCGGCGCACGTACCAGTTGGACAGGTCGTCCAGGAACTCGGCCAGCCGGCGCCCGGCCCGCTGGGTGTCGTACTCGTCCAGCGCGCCCGTGACCTCGGCCACCGTGCGGTGCAGCTCGGCCAGCGCCCAGCGGTCGAGCAGCGGCCGCTCGGCCGCGGGGGTCGCCTGCGCCAGCCGCTCGGGCGTCCACGACTCGGCGTTGGCGTAGAGGGTGAAGAACGAGGCCGTGTTCCAGTACGTCAGCAGGACCTTGCGGACGATCTCCTCAAGGGCGTTGTGCCCCACGCGGCGGGCCGCCCACGGCGAGCCGGAGCAGGCCATGAACCAGCGCAGCGCGTCGGCGCCGTGCTCGTCCATCAGCGGCATGGGCTCCAGGATGTTGCCCAGGTGCTTGCTCATCTTGCGGCCGTCCTCGGCCAGGATGAGCCCGAGGCAGAGCACGTTCTCGTAGGACGACTGGCCGAACACCAGCGTGCCCACGGCCATCAGCGAGTAGAACCAGCCACGCGTCTGGTCGGTGGCCTCGCAGATGAACTGCGCCGGGTAGAGGCCCTCCGGCTTGCCCCGCTCGCCCCACTGGGCGAACGGCATGGACCCGGAGTCGTACCAGGCGTCGATGACGTCGGGCACGCGGCGGGCCTCGGCCGAGCAGGTCGGGCAGGGGAAGGTGACGTCGTCGACGTACGGGCGGTGCGGGTCGAGCGCGGACACGTCGCGGCCGGCCAGCGTGCCCAGCTCCTCCATCGACCCGACACACGTCACGTGGGACTCGTCGGCGGAGCAGACCCACAGCGGCAGCGGGGTCCCCCAGTAGCGCGAGCGCGACAGCGACCAGTCGACGTTGTTGCGCAGCCACTCGCCGAACCGGCCCCACTTGATGGTGTCGGGGTACCAGTTGGTCTTGGCGTTCTCGGCCAGCATCTGGTCCTTGACCGAGGTGGTCCGGATGTACCAGGAGGGGAGCGCGTAGTAGAGCAGCGCCGTGTGGCAGCGCCAGCAGTGCGGGTAGCTGTGCTCGAAGTGAGTGCCGCGGAACAGCAGGCCGCGGGCCCGCAGGTCCTCGGTGAGGCCCTCGTCGGCGTCCTTGAAGAACTGGCCGCCGACCATCGGCACGTCGTCGAGGAAGCGGCCGTCGGGGCCGATCGGGTTGACGACCGGCATGTCGTAGCGCTTGGTCACCGCAAGGTCGTCGGCGCCGAACGCCGGAGCCTGGTGGACCAGCCCGGTGCCGTCCTCGACCGTCACATAGTCGCCGAGCACCACGTAGTGGGCGCCGGGGATGTCGACCAGCTCGAACGGCCGCGTGTAGGAGGTGTGCTCCAGGTCGCGGCCGGTGAAGCGGGCGACCTCGGTGGCGCCCTCGCCGAGCACTGACAGCAGCGGCTCGGCGACGACCAGCACCTCGCCGTCCGTCGTACGGGCCGCGACGTAGGTGACCTCGGGGTGTACGGCCACGGCGGTGTTGGAGACCAGCGTCCACGGCGTCGTCGTCCACACCAGCAGGGCGGCGCCGAGCTCGCTCAGCGGGCCGGAGGTGACGGGCATGCGCACGTAGACCGACGGGCTGGAGACGGTCTCGTAGCCGCCGGGCTGGCCCAGCTCATGGTCGGACAGGCCGGTGCCGCAGCGCGGGCAGTAAGGGGTGATGCGGAAGTCGCGGAACAGCAGGCCCTTGTCGAAGATGACCTTGAGCGACCACCAGACCGACTCGATATAGGACGGGTCCATGGTCCGGTAGGCGGTGGACAGGTCGATCCAATAACCCATCCGCTCGGTCATCTGCTCGAAGGCGTCGACGTGGCGCAGCACCGACTCGCGGCATTTGGCGTTGAATTCCGCGATGCCGTACGCCTCGATGTCCTTCTTGCCGCTCAGGCCGAGCTCCCGCTCGATGCCGACCTCGACCGGCAGGCCGTGGCAGTCCCAGCCCGCCTTGCGCGGCACGCTGAAGCCCCGCATCGACTTGTAGCGGGGGAACAGGTCCTTGAACACCCGGGCCTCGACGTGGTGGACGCCGGGCAGGCCGTTGGCGGTGGGCGGGCCCTCGTAGAAGGTCCAGGAGGGGTTGCCGTCGTTCTGCTCGACGGAGCGCTCGAAGATCTTCCCGTCCCGCCAGCGGTCGAGGACCTCGCGCTCGAGCGCGGGCAGGTCGACCTGCGCGGGAAGAGGGCGGAAAGAAGGGGAAGACATCTCGGGCGGGCCTCCACGCGATCACTGGCTGACAGGTGAGCGTGAAGGGACGAAGCCGTGCGGCCCCGCGGTACCACCCTTCTTGACCTCAGGTGAGGCCCTCTTCGTTTGGTCTGCGGCCGGGTCTAGTGAGCTCGCGAGAGCCGTTCTTCCGGCGGCTCCGGGGTGATGTCCGTCACAGACGGGCCCCATCAACGCCTTGCAGCTTCACACCATAACGCAGAGTGGACCGCAAAGCTTCCGGGTTCGCGGTCGGCAGGTAGTGAACTCGTAAACCCCGACAAAGTTGTGGGAATGGGCGCCTCTGAGGAGGAGTTGAACGAGCGGGGCGGGATATTACGGGAGAGGTAAATCGTCCGGCGGGTCGTTTGCTGTTCTGTTATGGGGGACCTAAGCTGCCCGCACCATTTACGGCCTTGTTCCAGCATGGGGAGGTAGCCATGGCGCCAGTCACGCAGACCGCTACACCGTCGATGTGGTCTGAGGAGGAGCTCGCCGACGTCCGCGGCCGGCTGCAGAGCGAGATCGACGAGCTCAACACCGACATTCTTCGCCATGAGTCCGAGATCGCCTCGGGTGACGTCACCCAGGGGGCCGGTGACGACCAGGCCGACGCGGGTGCCAAGACGTATGAGCGCGAACGCGAGATCGCCCTTACCCTGAATGCGCGCGACCTCGTCGCGCAGAACGAACGTGCGATCGCCCGGATCGACGCAGGGACCTATGGAGTGTGCGAATCGTGCCACAAGCCGATCGGCAAGGAACGTCTGCAGGCGTTCCCGAGGGCGACGCTGTGCGTGGCCTGCAAGCAGAAGGAGGAGCGCCGGTAGGGGGGCGACGCGGCCGCCTCTTCGCGGTCCTCGTCGTGCTGGCGGTCGTGATCTACGCGACCGATCTGATCACCAAGACGCTTGTCCTGCGGACGCTTGAGGGCAAGGCGCCCATGGTGGTCATCCAGGACGTCCTGCAGTTCCGGGTGATCTTCAATTCCGGTGCCGCCTTCAGTATCGGCACCGGAATGACGATCATCTTCACGTTCATCGCGGCGGGTGTGGTGGTGGCCATCCTCCGCACGGCCCGCAAGATGCGCAGCCTGCCGTGGGCGATCACGCTGGGGCTGCTGCTCGGCGGGGCGCTGGGCAACCTGACCGACCGGCTGCTGCGCTACCCGTCCGGGATCGGCAGGTCCGTGCAGTTCCAGGGGCACGTGGTCGACTGGATCGAGGTGCTGCCCGGACACTTCCCGGTGATCGACTACTTCCCGGTGTTCAACGTGGCCGACTCGGCGATCGTCTGCGGCGGGATCCTCGCGGTGATCCTGGCCTGGCGGGGCTACCAGATCGACGGCACCAGGGAGGGCGGCAAGCGTGGCTGACCAGCGTAGCCTCCCGGTGCCCGACGGGCTGGAGGGCGAGCGGCTGGACGCCGCGATCTCCCGCCTGTTCGGCTTCTCCCGCACCCGCGCCGCCGAGCTGATCGTCGCGGGCGAGGTGCTCGTGGACGGGCACGCGCCCGCCAAGTCCGACCGGGTGCACGCGGGCGCCTGGCTCGACGTGACCCTCCCTCCGCCGGTCAGTACGCCCATGCCGGTCGCCGAGCCGGTGCCCGGCATGTCGATCGTGTACGAGGACGACGACATCGTCGTGGTCAACAAGCCGATCGGGGTGGCCGCCCACCCGACCGTCGGCTGGACCGGCCCGACCGTGATCGGCGGCCTGCTCGGCGCCGGCCACACGATCGCCACCAGCGGCGCGGCCGAACGTCAGGGCATCGTGCACCGCCTCGACGCCAACACGACCGGCGCCATGGTCGTGGCCAAGAGCGAGCACGCCTACTCCCACCTCAAGCGCGCCTTCAAGGAACGCACGGTCGACAAGCGCTACCACGCGCTCGTACAGGGACATCCCGACCCGTTCAGGGGCACTGTCGACGCGCCCATCGACCGGCACCCGTCGGGCGACGGCCGGTTCGCCGTGGTCGCCGGGGGCAAGCCGTCGGTCACCCATTACGACACCATCGAGGCGTTCCGGGCGGCCTCGTTGCTGGACATCAAGCTGGAGACCGGCCGTACGCACCAGATCCGGGTGCACATGTCCGCGCTGCGTCACCCGTGCGTGGGCGACCTGATGTACGGCGCCGACCCGACGCTCGCCGCCCGGCTGGGCATCACCCGGCAGTGGCTGCACGCGGTGTCGCTCGGGTTCGAGCACCCTGGCTCGGGCGAGTGGCTGACGTTCACCACCGACTACCCCGCCGACCTCCAGCGGGCCCTGGACGCCGTACGCGACGAGTCCTGACCGGCGCCCTTCCCCGGTGTGGGACGGCGCCCTAGTCGGCGTTGTCGGCCGGAGGGACGTCGACGGGCTCGTCGGGCTCTTCGCTGGCCTTCGCCGAGGTCTTGGTGCTCTTCTTGGGGGTCTTGCTCTTGGCGGGCGTGGCCGAGGGCTTCTTCGTCGGCTCCTTCTTTTTCGTTGGCTCCTTCGTGGGCTCCTTCTTCGTCGGCGTTCCGGTCGGGGCCGGGGTGGGCTCGCCGGTCCGGTCGCTGGAGGGCGGGGCGCTCTGCCGTACCTGGTTCTGGTCGGTGGTCGGCTCGTGCGTCTCGGTCTGCGTGGGCGTCGCCGAGGGGGTCGGGCCCGAAGGCTGGACGCTGGTCGTACGCACCACGGCCGGGACCGTCGTCACCGGCTGGCGGGCCTGGGACTGCCGGTTCGTCCACCACGCCGCGCCCGCGGTCAGGACGACGAGGGCGAGCGTGCCGGCCGCGACCGCGGTGAGCGGCGGTCTGCGACGCCACCCGGATGGCGCCGGGCCCGCGTCGGATCCGGCTGCCGCGACGGGCGCGGCTATGGCTCCTGTTTGCGGCATCGGGTCCCGTTTGGGCACCGTGGGCGGCGCCGGGACGTTCACCGGCGCGGTCTCCTCCGGTGAGCTGCCGATCAGCAGCCGGTGGATCCGCTGCTCGGCCTCGTCCAGCGTCATCCGCTCGGCCGGGTCCTTGCGCAGCAGCCCGAGGATGACCGGGGCCAGCATGCCCGCGCGGGCCATCGGGGCGGGCTCGGAGTGCAGCACCGCGCCCAGCGTGGCCAGCGCGTGAGGGCGTTGGAATGGCGACTCGCCCTCGACGGCGTAGTACAACGTCGCGCCCAGCGCCCACAGGTCCGAGGCGATCTGGGCCCCACCGCCGGCCGCCCGCTCCGGCGCCATGAACGCGGGCGTGCCGACCAGCACCCCGGTCCTCGTGACAGGCGCCTCGCCCTCGGTGGTGGCGATGCCGAAGTCGGTGAGAACGGCCCGGCCGTCCGGGGTGAGCAGCACGTTGTCCGGTTTGACGTCGCGGTGCAGGACCCCGGCGGCGTGCGCGGCCCGCAGCGCCTCCAGTAACTGCAGCCCGATGTCGGCGGCCTCGGCCGGTGCCATCGGGCCGTCCTCGCGCACCAGATCGCCGAGGGTGCGCGAGTGGACGAGCTGCATGACGATCCACGGGTGGCCGTGCTCTTCGAGCACGTCGTAGACGGTGGCGACGCCGGGGTGCGCCACCCGTCCCGCGGCTCTGGCCTCGCGGAAGGTACGCACCGAGAAGACGTCTCGCTCGGGGTCGGTCAGGTCAGGAGGGGGATGGATCTCTTTGACCGCCACGTCTCGGCCGAGTACTTCGTCGTGGGCCTGCCAGACGGTTCCCATCCCACCCTGGCCGATGGTTCTGATCAGTCGGTAACGTCCGCCGACCAGCAGCGCAGAATCGGACATGCTCCGCCGTCTACCCGATAAAAACCCGGACAAGCGCGGTCACTATTGCTGCTGTCGCCAGAATCACCAGGAATGGGGCGCGCAGCAGGAGCGCGACGACGGCCGCGCCCAGCCCGGCCGTGCGGGCGGCGTCGAAGTGGAGCTCGCCGTGCTCGGTGAACATCTGCACCGCGATCAGGGCGGCCAGCAGCGCCACGGGCACGAGTTCGGCGAAGCGGCGGACCCGGGGATGGTCGAGCACCCGGCGCGGTGCCGCCAGCCCGGCCAGCTTGAGGGCGTAACACCCGGCGCACACCGCCGCGATCGCCCACCACAGCGTCATCGGAGCAGCACCGCCAGAACGACGACCGCCGACAGCAGCACGGGCACGCCCGGCGGGAAGAACGGCGTCGCGCAGAGCGCGACCGCCGCGCCGGCCACCGCCAGCCACCTGATCTGGGCGCTGCCCGTCAGGCGCGGCCACAGGATGGCCAGGAAGGTCGCCGGGCCGACCGCGTCCAGCCCCAGCGCGCCCGGATCGCCCAGGAACGACGTGCCGAGCGCCCCGGCCAGCGTGGTGAGGTTCCAGGTGACGTACAGGCTGGCGAAGGTGGTCGCGAACGCGGTGCGTGCCGCCTCGGGCGAGGGCTGGGCGAGCGTGACGGCGGTGGTCTCGTCGATCACGCCCTGCGCGGCGAGCAGCCGGCGCGGGCCGCGTACCCGGAGCAGGTCGGCCAGGCGCAGCCCGTACAGGGTGTTGCGGCCGCCCAGCAGCAGCGCGCCCGCGGCGGCCGCCACCAGGTCGCCGCCCGCGCCCACCGCTCCGGCCAGCGCGAACTGCGAGGCGCCGGTGAAGGCCAGCAGGCTCAGTACGCACGCCTGCGCCACGCTGAGGCCCGCGGTGATCGCCGCGGCGCCGAAGGCGAGCCCGGACAGCCCTACGGCCAGGCCCACGCCAAGACCGTCCCGTATCGCGGCGGAACGGTGTGTTGTCTGTCCCATGAGATGTGAGGCTAGGTGAAGAGGAAATCGCCGGTCTTGTACGTTCCTGCTGACCGTTGGTAGGCCGCGGGTGGCACGCCCACGATGCGTTTGAAGTGCCGGTTCAGGTGGGCTTGGTCGGTGAAGCCCAGTTCGGCGGCCACCTGCGCCGGCCTTACGCCCGAGTCCAGGAGCCGGCGGGCCCGCTGGATCCGCATGGAGATCAGGTAGGCGTGGGGCGGCAGGCCGGTCGCGGCCTTGAACGCGCGCAGCAGCGGGAACGGCCGCGCCCCGACGGCCTGCGCGAGATCGTCCAGGGACGGCGGGTCCACCAGGCTCTCGTGCAGGACCTCCAGCGCCTCGGCGACCGCTCGTCCGCCTTCGGCGGGCAGGACGGCGGACGGGCGCGGCGTGGCGTGCCGGATCAGCAGGCGGGAGAAGAAGCCGCGCATCAGCGACGAGGCGGCCAGCGCGTCGCCCCGCTCGGCGGCCAGGTGCGCCCGGCCGAGCAGCGCCGCGACCGCTTGGTCCCGCACCACCTGCTCGGGGAAGTACGGCGTCGTGTACGGCAGGCCGAGCTCGGCCGCGAGCCCCGAGAGCGCCTCCACCGATGGGTAGAGCATCCGGTACGACCAGCCGTCCGCCGTGCCCGCCTGGCCGGTGTGCACCGCCTCCGGGTTGACCAGCACCACCTCGCCCGCGCCCGCCCGGTGCAGGTCGCCGCGATACTCGAACTCCTCCACGCCGTCGAGGATGAGTCCGATCGCGTAGCCGTCGTGCACGTGCCGGGTGAAGCGGTGGGTGACGTAGTGGGCCTTGAGCAGGTCCAGCTGGGGCAGCGCCGGGTGGCGCCAGAAGCGCGCCCGCTCCTTCGCCGCCTCGTTCACCGGGTCGTTCACTGGGTCATTCACTGGGGCCTGAATGTCTTGACGAACTCGTCGAAGTAGTGCCGGTCCTGGTCCCACCATGAGTCGGCCGTGTCCCAGTAGAGGGCGAAGTGGCGGCCGTCGGCGGTGCGGAAGCCGCGGTTGATCACGTGGATCAGCATGCTGCCGCGCTTCCTGGTGAACTCCCAGTCGGCGGCCGGCCGGCCGAGGTAGGACGTGGCCCGGATGCCGATCCGCTTGTAGCCGTCGAACTCCCCCTTGGCCTGGATCTCCTTCTCCAGCTCCACCCAGCGGCGCTCGGGGTCGGCCGAAGGCTTCTCGGGGACGGTCCACTCGACGATCATCTGGCCCGGTGTGCCGGGGCCGGTGATGGTGATGCTGTCCCTGTCGGGGTTCTTCTTGGCCTGCCAGTCCTTGGGGAGGCCGATCGAGAAGTCCCCGGCGGAGTTGACGAGCCGGCGCCAACCGGCGGGCAGCCGCGGCGGGCTGGGCGTCGCGGTCGGCTCGGCGGTGCGGGTGGGGGATGGCGTCGTCGTCCCGCTGGAGGTGGGGGTCGGAGTGGCGCTGGGGGTGGGGGTGGGCATGCCGGTGGGGGACTGCTGGGAGGTGACGACGTACCAGCCGCCCGTGCCCAGCGCCGCGACGGCGATCACGACCGCGGGGACGGCCATGAGCCACCCGCGCCGACGGGTCCGTACGGGCATGGTCCCCGCGGGCCCGAATCCGCCGGGTACCTGGGTTCCCGCGGACGCGAACCCGCCGGGTACCTGGGTTCCCGCAGGCCCGAATCCGCCGGGTACCTGGGCTCCCGCGGGCCCGAACCCCCCGGCTACCGGGCCGCCGGGTTGCGGGGTCTGAGGTCCGGCATATCCGTACACCATGGGTTCGGCGGCGGCGGTCCGGAGCAGGTGGGCGGCCTCGTCGGCGGGCATCCTCGCGGCCGGGTCCCGCTGCAGCAGGCCCATGATCACCGGGCCGAGCACGCCTGCCCTGACCGGCTGCCCGGGCAGGTCGCGCAGCACCGCCGCGACCGTCGCCGCCCACGAGTCGCGCTTGAACGGCGGCGCGCCCTCGACGGCCGCGTACAGCGTCGCGCCCAGCGACCACAGATCGGACTCGGGCCGGGCGGGCTCGCCGTTGAGGCGTTCGGGCGGCATGTAGGCGGGCGTGCCCACCAGGCCACCGGTGGCGGTCAGACCGGCCTCGGCCTCCAGCGAGGCGATACCGAAGTCGGTGAGCACCACCCGGCCGTCATCGGCGAGCAGCACGTTCTCGGGCTTCACATCGCGGTGCAGCACCCCGGTCGCGTGCGCGGCCCGCAGCGCGTCGAGCACCCTGCCGCCGATCGCCGCGGCCTGCGCGACCGGCAGCGGGCCGTGCTCGCGGATCACCTCGGCCAGCGACCGCGAGCGGATCAGCTGCATGACGATCCACGGGCGGCCGTCCTCCTCGACGACGTCGTGGATGACGATCACCGAGGGGTGGTCGAGGCGGCCCGCCGCCCTGGCCTCCCTGATGGTCCTGCGGTTGAGCTCGGCCCGCTTGTCCTCACCGACGCCGGTGTAGCGGACCTCCTTGATCGCTACCGTACGGTCGAGCAGCTCGTCGTAGGCACGCCATACCACGCCCATCCCGCCCTCGCCAAGCGGTTCGATGAGCCTATATCGGTTGCTGACCTGCCTTTCCACGCAGGGAAGCCTACTTGGCCGGGGTGAAGGTCGCGGCGAAGGTGTCGAAGAAGTGTTTGTCCTTCTTCCACCGGCTCTCGAGGTTGTGCCAGTAGATCGCGTAGCCGCGGCCGTTGGCGACGAAGCCGCGGTTGCGCACCTTGGTCGGGCCGGTGTTCGTGTTCCAGGTGAAGTCCCAGTCGGCGGCCGGCCAGCCGCGGAAGTCGACCGCCTTGATGCTGATCTTGTCGTAGCCGCCGAACCCGTATTTGGCGGTCTTCTCCTGCCTCTTCCAGTCCTTGAGCGGGTCCTTGCCGGGGTTCGTCGTCATCTCGAACATGATGTACGCGTTGCTGCCCGCCCCCTTGCCATGGAAGGCGATCTGGTTGCTGTTGTGCCGGTACCTCGTCCAGCCCTTCGGCAGCGCGACGGAGAACTTCAGCTTCTTGTTCGTGTACATCCTCCAGCCGTCGGGCACCGCGGCGGCCGTCTCGGTGGGCTTCGGCGTTGGCGTTGGCGTCGGCGCGGCGGACGGGCTGACGGTCGGCGTGGCGGATGGAGCCGCGCTGCTCGGCGTGGTCTTCGGCGGGTCGGCGGTCGCCGCGGTCGGCTTGGCCGAGTCCTTGACAGGAGGCGTGACGGACGCGGACTTCGTCCCGTCCTCCGGGCTGTCCTT
Organism: Nonomuraea sp. NPDC048901; assembly: GCF_040649695.1. Lineage (NCBI taxonomy): Bacteria > Bacillati > Actinomycetota > Actinomycetes > Streptosporangiales > Streptosporangiaceae > Nonomuraea > Nonomuraea sp. NPDC048901. The sequence goes on from NZ_JBEZFW010000005.1 coordinate 376,684, forward strand.
GGCCGAGCGCAGGCCGAGATAGCCGCCCAGGCCCGCCACGAGCACGACCGCGACGATCACGCCGACGATCGGGCCCCACCGTCGGCCGTCGGGCCGGACGGCGTTCTGGGTGGACTGGGGAGGCTCCTCGGAATGCGCGCCGGTCGCCGGGGTGAGCCGCGCACCGGTCTCGGGCGGGGCGTCGGCGGCCGCCGCCAGCAGGTTGGGGTCGGTCGGGGTCTCGTCCACGGCCGGCGGGATCACCGCGGTCGGCGCGGGCGCGGACGCCGAGGACTTCCGTGACCGTTGCTGCGTGATGACGGCCCGCAGCAACTCCCCGGTCTCCTCGTAGCCGAGGCGCTGCACCGGCTCCTTGGTCAGCAGGCCGCTGATCACGCCGCTGAGCGGCCCGGCGTGGGGAGCCGGGTCCGGTTCGTCGGTTAATACGGCGTGCATGGTCGCGAGCGCCATGCCGCGCTCGTGTGGCGAGCGGCCTTCCACCGCCGTGTAAAGGGTCGCGCCGAGCGACCACAGGTCCGACTCGCGCCGCGCGGGCAGCCCCTTGAGCCGCTCGGGCGCGATGAACGCCGGAGTGCCCGCCAGCCCCGTCACCGTGAGCTGCGTCTCCGTCTCCAGCGTCGCGATGCCGAAGTCGGTGAGCACCACCCGGCCGTCATCGGCGAGCAGTACGTTCTCCGGCTTGACATCCCGGTGCAGGACGCCGGACTCGTGCGCGCGATGCAGCGCGTCGAGCACGGCCAGGCCGATCTCGGCCACCCGCTTGGGCGGCAATGGCCCATCCTGCTTGATCACTGCTCCCAGGGAGCGTGACTGGACGAGCTGCATGACGATCCAGGGCCGGCCGTCCTCCTCGATCACGTCGTGTACGACGATCACGTTCGGGTGCTCGAACCTGGCCGCTGCCCTCGCCTCACGCATCGTGCGCCGGTTCAGCAGCTGCACCTCGTCACCCAGCGCGGCGGCGTACCTGACCTCCTTGACCGCGACCGTGCGGTCGAGAAGCTCGTCATGGGCTCGCCAGACGATGCCCATGCCACCTCTGCCGATGGGTTCCTGCAGCTGGTAACGACCGGCGATGCGGCGTCCGTCCCGCTTGCGATCCGACATCAACGGCCTCGTACCCTCCTCTAGGCCAGGAAATACTCCCATAGCGAGGGATCAACGGCGACTCGCCTGGAGGCTAGTCCGCTATGTGAGAGGGGGAGTCCAGCAGGTGGAGGGCCGGTGTAAAGTCTAGACATGACTTGTCGCTACGCGTTTACCGAGCCGGCTCCGGGAGGGCCGGTCGTCGGCTAGCGACCACCCGGAGTCGGCAACAGGCAGAGACGCCATCGTCTCTGCCTTTTTTGATTTCCTGCCGGTTCCAGGGGAGCCGGCCGATGTGGGGAGCCGAGATGTCATCGACCTTGGAACGGCACGTGGTGACCGTGGGCGGCCTGCGGGTGGGCGACGGCCCGGCGGTGGTGATCGACCGCCGGATCAGCCTGCGCGGGCCGGGCAACGGCGCGACCGGGCTGGGCGGCGCGACCGGGCCGGTCGGGCCGGGCGGGGCGACCGGGCCGGGCGGGGCGACCGGGTGGGACCGGGTGGAAGCCCGGCGTGACGGGGTGACGCTGGTCGAGCCGGGCTCGGCGGCCGACCTGTCGGCGATCGCCGGGGCGGCCGACGGCGTGGTCATCGGGGCGGCGTGGACGCGCGACATCCCGCTGGTGCGGGCCGTGGCCGGGCTGGGCCTGCCGGTGGTGGTCGAACGCCGGGCGTCGGCGACGCTGGAGGAGTGGCTGGGGCTGGCCGACTACTGCGCCCTGGAGTGCGACGACCGGGTGATCCTGTGCGAGACGGGACGGCTGGACCTGGGGCTGCTGCGGGCCGCGCGGGCGGCGTCGGGGCGGCCGGTGCTCGCCGACGTGAGCGCGGACCTCGGGCTGTCGGCGGCGGCGGTGGCGGCGGGCGCGGACGGCCTGATCGTGGGCGGCCCCGTCGGGGGTACGGGTGACGCCCGCCGGACGGAAGAGCACGGGGAGGCCGATGTACGGCTGGCCGAGGAAGCGGTGGCGCTCGTCGGAGCGCTGGTCCGTCCCGAGGCGCCCGCCACGCTGCCCGAGTGCAGGCAGGCGATCGACCGGGTGGACGCGGCGCTGGCCACGCTCCTGGAGCGCCGCGCCGCGCTCGCCGGGATCGTACAGACCCTCAAGCCGGTGGGCGGCTTCGCGGGCCGCGACATGGCGCGCGAGCGGGCGCTCGTCGCCCGGATGGCCGAGCACGCCCCCGAGTTGGGCGAGGCCCGGCTGGTCCCCATCATGAACGCCGTCATAGAGGCGGGCCTGAGCCTGGCCGAGGAACGATCGGCCAACGGCCGGAGCCACCGGCCGGAAACGACGGCGTAGGGGCGACGAAGGCTCGCTGGGTGTTCATACACCCCCGAAGGGGCCTCTGCCACGTTGCTTGCGCCCTCCTGGAGGGCCGTCCGAAGGGGCCCCGGGTGTTTCGTCACATGACCGCCTCGATCCCTGTGCCGATCCGTCGCGGCTGATGTCCCTTGAGGGATGCCCCCTGCGGGGGAGGGGAGAAGGCGGTCCGTTGTGGCTGGTGTCCTTTTGGGGGATTCCCTCTGCGAGGCTAGAAGCGGCCGTCGCCGGTGCTCGGGGTCGTGAGGCGGAAGTTGTTCATCGGGCGCCCAGGCCCGGCGGCGATCCGGGCGTTGATCAGTTCGGCGAACCGCCGGTAGCCCGCGCCCGTCGGATGGAAGCTGCGGCTGTTGACGACGAACTCGTCCAGGTTCAGCGCCAGCCCGTTCACGTACGGGTCGGGCTGCCCGACCTCGTGCCCGGCGAACGCGTCATAGGCGTCCACGTACTCGATGCTCCCCGTCCCCCCGAACGCCACGATCTCCCGGTCGAACTCCCCGGCCACCCGCGCCACGACGTCGTTCAGCTGCCGCGTCATGCCGTTGAGCCACCGCTGGTCCTCCACGGTCAGGTTGTCGACCCCGTCCGGGGGCGCGGCGGGAAACGGCCGGGGATAGCCGAGCACGATGATGCGCGCGTTCGGCGCCCGGCTCCTGAGCTCCCGCAGCACCTTCGTCATGCTGGGCCGCAGCCCCGCGATCCGCTTGGCCACCTCCGACTGCTGGTCGACGCACGCCGAGGACCAGGGCAGCTTGACGATGCAGCCGGTGAGCACGCTGGTGAACCCGGCGTCGTTGCCGCCGATGCTGAGCGTCACCAGACTGGCGGCCGCGCCCACGCGCTCGATCTGCGGCTGCTGGCCGTACTGGCCGGAGAAGAGCTGGCGGGTGGTGGCGCCGCTGCAGGCCCAGAAGGCGCTGCCGCCGCCGAAGCGGTGGGCGCCCGCGACGAGCGGGACGTAGGAGCCCGGCGAGCGGTGGCAGCGGTCGGCGCCGCTGTTGATCGGCCGCGCGGCGCGATCGTAGACGCCCTCGCCGGAGGAGTAAGAGTCGCCGAGCGCCACGTACGTGCCGCTCTGCGCGGCCTGCACCGGAGACAGGCGGGTCAGGACCGGGAGCCGGCCGGGCGACGGCCCTCCGGCGGGGCAGCCCGCGCCGATGGTGGCGCAGGCGAGCGAGGTGTACAGACCCAGGGGAGCGCCTGCGAGAGCGAGCGTGGCGCCGAGCAGAGCGGCCGCGGCGATCTGGACGATCTTCCCTTTCGTCCCGTTCAGCGTGGCCTCCCCCAAGTGGTGACAACTCCGCCAGGAAGCGTCTTCGGTTCCCTGTGTTTACCTCAGTAAAACGGACGTCGGCGTAGTCTCGTCGCACTCAGCCGAGGCCGGGCAGTGATCCGGTGGAAGCCGAAGCCGCGTCCGTCCGGCAAGCCGGGCGGACCGTGGGTGAGAACCGCGTTGTCAGGGCCTGACTGCGCACTGCTGGAGGAAGTGCGCCTCTTGGGCCACCGCCCCGCCGGACGCTGTCCCGTTGATACGGACACCAACAGGGGCGGGGACCGAGCGCCAGTCAGGCGCCCGGCTGTGACAGAAAATTGCCCCACGATTACCATCCGTCGCAACCAAGCGAGTCGAAGAAATCCAACAACAGTTCTAACCGCCTCGCATGGCGAACGCCGGCAACAGTTCGTACCCTAATCGACCGGTGATCGCCGCGACCTGCCTTCACGGTGAGGACGCCCGTTCTGTACGACTCCAGGACTGTCGGTGGCGGCTACTAAAGTCGGAGCGCACGCCACGATGCAGAGGGGAGGCGCCGCTCCATGTCGGCCAGCGACTCGTTCGTGCATCTGCATGTCCATACCGAATACTCGATGCTCGACGGGGCCGCGCGCCTGGAGCAGTTGGTCGGCCGGGCCGGCGACCTGGGGATGCCGGCGATCGCGATCACCGATCACGGCAACCTGCACGGCGCCTACGACTTCTACCGGCGGGCCACCGCGGCGGGCGTCAAGCCGGTGATCGGGACCGAGGCATACCTGGCGCCGGAGTCGCGCCACACCAAGCAGCCGGTGCTGTGGGGCGAGCCGCACCAGCGGCGCGACGACGTCTCCGCCGGTGGCCACTACACCCACCTGACGATCTGGGCGCGCGACAAGGTCGGCCTGCACAACCTGATGCGGCTGTCCTCGCGCGCCTACACCGAGGGTTTCGTCCGCAAATGGCCAAGGATGGACGCCGAGATCCTCGCCGAGCACGCCGATGGGCTGATGGCCACCACCGGCTGCCCGTCGGGCGAGGTCCAGACCAGGCTGCGGCTCGGCCAGTACGACGAGGCGCGCGCCGCCGCCGCGAAATATCAGGAGATCTTCGGCAGGGACAACTTCTTCCTGGAGATCATGGACCACGGCCTCGACATCGAGCGCCGGGTCCGCGATGGGCTGAGCGCGATCGGTCGCGACCTCGGCCTGCCGCCGCTGGTCACCAACGACTCGCACTACACCTACGCCTCCGACGCCGCCTCCCACGACGCCCTGCTGTGCGTCCAGACCGGCAGGCAGCTGTCCGATCCCGACCGGCTGCGCTTCGACGGCAGCGGCTATTACCTCAAGAGCGCCGCCGAGATGCGCGCGGTCGACTCCTCCGACCTGTGGGCCGAGGGCTGCCGCAACACGCTGCTGGTGGCCGAGAGGGTCGATCCGACCGGGTTCTTCGCGTTCAAGAATCTGATGCCGGTCTACCCGGTCCCCGAGGGGATGACCGAGCGGGAGTTCTTCCGTAAGACGGTCTGGGAGGGCATGGACCGGCGCTGGCCGGAAGGCTTCGACGACGAGCATCGCCGTCGGGCCGCGTACGAGATGGGCGTCATCGAGCAGATGGGCTTCCCGAGCTACTTCCTCGTGGTCGCCGACTTCATCATGTGGGCCAAGGAGAACGGCATCCGGGTCGGTCCGGGGCGAGGGTCGGCGGCGGGCTCGCTGGTGGCCTACGCGATGGGCATCACCGACCTCGACCCGCTGCCGCACGGCCTGATCTTCGAGCGATTCCTCAACCCCGACCGGGTCTCCATGCCCGACGTCGACATCGACTTCGACGAGCGGAGGCGGGCCGAGGTGATCCGTTACGTGACGGAGAAGTGGGGCGCCGACAAGGTCGCCATGATCGTCACGTTCGGCACCATCAAGGCCAAGGCCGCCATCAAGGACGCCGGCCGCGTGCTCGGCTTCCCCTACGCGCTCGGCGACCGGGTGTCCAAGGCGTTCCCGCCCGCGGTGATGGGCAAGGACATCCCGCTGGCGGGCATCTTCGACGAGGGTCACCCCCGCTTCGCCGAGGCGGGCGAGCTGCGCCGGCTCTACGCCGAAGAGGCCGACGTCAAGGCGGCGATGGACCTCGGCAGGGGCCTGGAGGGCCTGATCAGGCAGACCGGCGTGCACGCAGCGGGCGTGATCATGTCGGCCGAGGTGATCACCGACTACCTCCCGGTCATGCGCCGCGAGTCCGACGGCGCGATCATCACGCAGTTCGACTACCCGGCCTGCGAGGCGCTCGGCCTGCTGAAGATGGACTTCCTGGGCTTGCGCAACCTCACGATCATGGACGACTGCCTCAAGATGATCGAGGCGACGTCCGGTGAGCGGATCGACCCGCTGACGCTGCCGCTCGACGACCGCAAGACCTACGACCTGCTCGGCCGGGGCGACACGCTGGGCGTGTTCCAGCTCGACGGCGGCGGCATGCGCTCGCTGCTGCGGCTGATGAAGCCCGACAGTTTCGACGACTGCTCCGCGCTCATCGCGCTCTACCGGCCCGGCCCGATGGGCGCCAACTCGCACACCAACTACGCGCTGCGCAAGACCGGCCAGCAGGAGATCGCGCCGATCCACGCCGAGTTCGAGGAGTCGCTGGCCGACATCCTCGACACGACCTACGGCCTGATCATCTATCAGGAGCAGGTCATGGCCATCGCGCAGCGGGTCGCCGGGTTCTCGCTCGGCAAGGCCGACCTGCTGCGGCGGGCGATGAGCAAGAAGAAGAAGTCCGAGCTGGCCGAGCAGTTCGCCTCCTTCGAGAGCGGCATGCGGGCCAACGGCTACTCCACTGCGGCGATCACGACGCTGTGGGACATCCTGCTGCCCTTCTCCGACTACGCCTTCAACAAGGCCCACTCCGCCGCTTACGGCCTCATCGCCTATTGGACCGCCTACCTCAAGGCCAACCACCCGGCCGCCTACATGGCCGCGCTGCTGTCGAGCGTCAAGGACGACAAGGACAAGTCAGCCCTCTACCTCCACGAGTGCCGCCGGATGGGCATCAAGGTGCTCCCGCCCGACGTCAACGACTCCGACTTCGACTTCACCCCGCGCGGCGCCGACATCCGCTTCGGCCTGTCGGCGATCCGCAACGTGGGCGGCAACGTCGTCGACGGCATCATCGCCGCGCGCAGGCAGAAAGGCCGCTTCACCGACTTCACGGACTTCCTGCGCAAGGTCCCGACGCCCGTCTGCAACAAGCGCGTGATCGAGTCGCTGATCAAGGCCGGGGCCTTCGACTCGCTCGGCCATGAGCGCAAGGGGCTGGTCCTGGTGCATGAGCAGGCCGTCGAGGCGATCGTCGACATCAAGAAGCACGAGGCCATCGGCCAGGACTCCCTGTTCGGCGCCGTCGAGGACCAGACGTTCGAGGTGCGGATCCCGGTGGGGGAGTGGGACAAGCGCACGCTGCTGCAGTTCGAGCGGGAGATGCTCGGCCTGTACGTCTCCGACCACCCGCTGTTCGGCCTGGAGCACATCCTCGCCTCGGGTGCCGACTGCTCCATTGCCGCGCTCCAGGACGACAGCCGCGCCGACGGACAGATCGTCACGGTCGGCGGCATCCTGAGCGGCCTGCAGCGCAAGCGCACCAAGAAGGGCGACACCTGGGTGCTCACCCAGCTCGAGGATCTCGAAGGCGCGATCGAGGTGCTGATCTTCCCGTCGGCCTACCAGCTGAGCTCGACGATCCTGGCCGAGGACGCGCTCGTCTTCGTCAAGGGGCGTCTCGACAAGCGGGAGGACGTGGCCAAGATCATCGCGATGGAGGTCACCGTGCCCGACTTATCGCGGGAGCCGCGCGGGCCGCTGCTGGTGAGCCTGCCGCTGACCCGCTGCACGCCGTCGGTGGTGGGGCGACTGAAGGAGATCCTGGCCGCGCATCCCGGCACGTCGGAGGTGCATCTGCGGGTGTACGACGGGTCCAGGGCGACGGTCATGCGGGTCGGCGACGGGTTCCGGGTGGCGCCGTCGGCGGCACTGATGGGCGACCTCAAACAGCTCCTCGGTCCCGCCTGCCTGGGCGCGTGAGCGACGACCGGAACGGTGACCGCCTGGGCGCGGGATCGACGACCGGATCGTGACCGCCGGGGGGTGTGAGCGACAATCGGATCGTGACCGCACCGCACTACCTGACCGCGACCGAGATGGCCCACCTGGTCAGGACCCGCCAGGTGAGCGCCGTCGAGCTGCTCCAGGCCCACCTCGACCGCATCGAGCAGGTCAACCCCCAGGTCAACGCCATCGTGACGCTGGTCGCCGAGCAGGCGCTCGACGCGGCCAAGGCCGCCGACGCCGGTGAGGCGACCGGGCCGTTGCACGGGGTGCCGGTGGCGCACAAGGACCTCGTCGACACCAAGGGCATCCGCACCACCTACGGGTCGCCGATCTACGCCGATCATGTCCCCGACAAGGACGACGTGATCGTGGAGCGGCTCAGGTCGGCCGGGGCGATCCTCGTGGGCAAGACCAACACACCGGAGTTCGGCACCGGCTCCCACACGGTCAACGAGGTGTTCGGGGCCACCCGCAACCCCTACGACCTGTCCAGGTCCGCCGGGGGCAGCAGCGGCGGGGCGGCGGCGGCGCTGGCGTCCGGGATGGTGCCGCTCGCCGACGGTTCCGACATGGGCGGGTCGCTGCGCAATCCGGCCTCGTTCTGCAACGTGGTGGGGCTACGGCCGACGCCGGGCCGGGTGCCCGCCCTGTCGGACCAGGCCGCCTGGTACACGCTCTCCGTTCAGGGGCCGATGGCCAGGACGGTCGACGACCTGACCCTGATGATGTCGGTTATTTCGGGATTCGATGCTCGTTCTCCGTACTCGATCACCGAGGGCTTCACCCCCGACGAGCGCGACGTCGCCGGGCTGCGCGTGGCCTGGAGCCCCGATCTGGGCGGGCTGCCGGTGGACCCCGAGACGGCGGCGGTCACCGCGACGGCGCCCGATGTGTTCGAGCGACTGGGCGCGCGCGTCGAGCAGGTCGAGCTGGACCTGTCGGACGCCGACGACGCCTTTCGCATCTACCGGGCGTGGTACTACACGCTCGCCTTCGGTGAGCTCGACGGGCTGGGCGCCAACACCGCCTGGAATGTCGAGCAGGGCCGCAAGCTCACCGGCGCCGACCTGGCCAGGGCCGAACGCCTGCGCAGCGGCCTCTACCACCGCATGGCGGCCTTCTTCGACACCTATGACGTGCTGATCGCCCCGGTCAGCCAGGTGCCGCCGTTCCCCGTCGAGCACCCCTACGTGAGCGAGATCAACGGGGTCAAGCTGCCCGACTACCTGGCGTGGATGCGCTCCGCGTACTGGATCAGCGTCCTGCACGCGCCCGCCGCGTCGGTCCCGGCCGGATTCACGCCGTCAGGGCTGCCGGTCGGCGTGCAGATCATCGGCCGGCCGTTCGCCGACGCCACGGTGCTGCGCGTGGCCTGCGCCTTCGAGCGGGCCACCGAGCACGGCCTGCGCCGCCCGCCCCTCTGACCAGCCCTTTCGACGGCCGGCCCTTCCGACGGCCGGCTCGTCCGAGGACCTGTCCGTCCGCCGACCTGGCCCCTCTGACCAGCGGCCCCTTGAGGGGCGCCGTCAGCCGATCCCGTACGGCTTGCGCAGCGGCGACTCGCGATACCCGTGCATGCCCTCCAGCAGCCCGAAGAAGCCCACCGCGACCAGCGGCCAGGACACGATCACGCCCGTGGCGGTCAGTGCCAGCGACCCGGGGACGACCTTCACCCCGGGCTCGGCCGCGGCCTCCACGGCCACCACGCCGAACGTGAACGTCGAACCCACCCAGAGCGTGAGGAACGCTGCCAGCACCCCGCCGACGCCGAGCCCCAGCAGCACGGCGAGCTGGTGCCGCCGGCCGAGGAACCACGCGAGCGCTCCGCAGGCCAGCCCGAGCCCGCCGGTGATCACCGCGTACCATCCGTCGGCGGCGATCAGCGCCTGCGTGGTGGGGTCCGCCAACACCGGCCCCTGCGCCGTGACCTGGTACGGCGCGCGGGGGGACAGGTGGGACCACAGCAGCCCGGCCAGCACTGCCAGAGCGGCGAGGATGAGGACAGTAACCGCAAATGCGCGAACATGCCTCGCCACGCCGCTCCCCCTCACATTTACGTCTTAATCAGCTCGATCGTATCTCCCGGCTAGGCTCGCTTCGTGATTGAAGACAAGGTCTGGCTGATCGAACCTTCCGGTCCCCTCAGGGGTGACGTCGAAGTACGCGGCTCCAAGAACGCGGTGTCCAAGCACATGGTCGCCGCCATGCTGGGCACCGGGGAGAGCACCATCCACAACGTCCCCGAGGTCGGCGAGGTCGGCATCACGGCGGCGATGCTCGACGCGCTGGGCATCAACGTGGAGATCACTCGGACGGAGATCCGCATCGGTCAGGGTCCGGAGATCAGGCCGCGGGTGCCCGACGCGTTCACCGGGCTCAACCGCATCCCGATCCTCATGCTGGGCCCGCTGCTGCACCTGGCGGGGGAGGCGTTCGTGCCACTGGTCGGCGGCGACCCCATCGGCCGGCGGCCGGTGAACTTCCACGTCGAGGCGCTGCGCGCGATGGGCGCCGAGGTCGAGGTGGGCGACACCGGGATCTTCGCCAAGGCCAAGCGGCTGAACGGAACCCGGCTGGAGCTGCCGTATCCGAGTGTCGGTGCGACCGAGACGATCCTCATGTCCGCGGTGCTGGCCGAGGGCAAGACCGTGGTGAAGAACGCGGCGATGGAGCCCGAGGTCGTGGAGCTGGCGCTGTTCCTGCAGCGGATGGGTGCCAGGATCGAGCTCTCGCCCGATCGCAGAATCGTCATCGAGGGCGTGGAGCGGCTGCACGGCGCCTCCATCTGGCTCGCGGGCGACCGCATCGAGGCGTTCTCCTATCTCGCGGCGGGCCTGATCACCGGCGGCGAGGTGCGGGTGCACGGCTGCCCGCAGGACCGGCTGGTCACCGCGATCACCACGCTGGCCAGGATGGGCGCCCAGTTCGACATCAACGACGAATACCTGTGCGCCACCGCGCCGCCCGAGGGGCTGCGCGCGGCGGCCGTGCAGACCGACACGCATCCCGGGTTCATGACCGACTGGCAGACGCCGCTCATGGTGCTGTTCACGCAGAGCCAGGGCATGTCGGTGCTGCATGAGACCGTCTTCGAGAACCGCCTGGTGTACGTTCCGGCGCTGCAGAAGATGGGCTGCGAAATCGAGGTGTTCGACCAGTGCCTGGGCGGCCCGGCCTGCCGCTACCACGACACGAACGCCAGGCACTCGGCCGTCGTACGGGGCGTGTCACAGCTCAAGGGCGCGGACGTGACGCTGCCCGACATCCGGGCCGGGTTCTCGGCCGTGCTGGCCGCCGCGGTGGCGGACGGGACCTCGACGCTGCGCGGCGTCAACCACATCGAGCGCGGCTATCACCAGCCGTTCGAGCAGTTCGCGTCACTTGGTCTGAATATCCGCAGACAACAGTAAAGACGCGCGAGGCCGGTGTTTGCCGATGGCTTCCCGGCCGCAGATCAACTGAGTGACTGTGCTCAGATCCGTCGGCGTGCTCGCCGTGGCCGGGGCGATCGGCGGGGTCCTGGCGGCGGCGCTGGCAGCCCCGGTCGTGACCGGGGCGGGCCTGTCCGCCAAGAACGTCGCCATGACGTTCGTCGACCTGCCGCCCGCCCCTCGTGAGGAGCCGCTGTCCCAGGTGACCCGCCTCCTCGACCGGAACGGCAAGCAGTTCGCCCAGTTCTACGAGGCCAACCGGACGACGGTCCGGCTCGATCAGGTGGCGCAGGTGATGCGCAAGGCGATCGTGGCCATCGAGGACGCCCGGTTCTACGAACACGGCGGTCTGGACGTCAAGGGCACGATCCGGGCACTGCTCACCAACACGCAGGCGGGCGGGATCAAGCAGGGCGGCTCGTCCCTCACCCAGCAACTGGTGAAGAACATCCTGGTGGAAGGCGCCCGAACTGACGCCGAGCGCGACCGGGCCCGCGCGCCCAACCTGGCCAGGAAGATCACCGAGCTGCGGTACGCGCTGGCGATGGAGGAGAAGTACCGCAAGGACGAGATTCTTGAGAAATATCTGAACATCGCGTACTTCGGCGCGGGCGCTCATGGCGTCGAGGCGGCGGCCAGGCGGTTCTTCTCGACCACGGCCGCCCGCCTCACCCTGACCCAGGCGGCCACGCTCGCCGGGGCCGTGCGCGTGCCGTACTCGACCGACCCCTCGCTGGGTGACCGGCACCTGGACCGGCTGCGGCAGCGGCGCGACATCGTGCTGGACCGGATGGCCGGGGTGGGCGCGATCTCGCAGCAGGAGGCGGCCGCGGCCAAGCGGACCGGCCTCGGTCTCAAGCTCCATCCGGAGCCCGGCGGCTGTGCCCAGAGCAGCTACCCGTTCTATTGCTATTACGTTCAGCGGGAGCTCCTGACCAATCCCGCCTTCGGCAACACCGCCGCCAAACGGCAGGCCAGGATGAGCACGGGCGGGCTGGTGATCCGTACGAGTCTCGACCCGGTGGCCCAGCGGGCCGCCGAGCACGCCATCCGGCAGCGGGTGCACCCCGACGACACCCAGGTGGCCGCCGAGGCCATGGTCGAGCCGGGCACCGGGCGGATCATGGCGATGGCGGCGAGCAAGCGTTTCGGCCGCAACCCGGGCAACAAGAAGAACGGCGCCAGGACCACCTTCAACCTGCCGGCCGACATGACGCACGGCGGCGGGATGGGGTTCCAGGCCGGTTCCACGTTCAAGGTGTTCACGCTGGCCACGGCGCTGAAGCAGGGCTGGCGGTTCGGGGACGGGTTTCAGACCCCCGGCGAGCTGACGCCCGATCAGGGCTATCGCGACTGCCGGGGCCGGCGCGTCAACGACCCGAAGACGACCATCTACAACGCCTCCGGCGAGGGCGCCGGCGGCCCGCACAGCCTGGAGACCGGCACCTGGAAGTCGGTCAACATCTTCTACATGATGCTGGAGCGCAAGGTCGGCCTCTGCAACGTGGTCACGACCGCCAAGGCGCTGGGCATCTCCCGCGCCGACGGGACGCCGCTGCGCGAGGTGCCCACGTTCACGCTCGGGGCCAACGAGATGGACCCGGTGACGGTGGCGGCGGCGTTCGCGACGTTCGCGGCCAGGGGGAGGTACTGTCGGCCGCTGGCGATCGTGGAGATCACCGGCCGGGCCGGCGAACGCACCCAGGTGCCGCCCGCCTGCGAGGAGGCCCTCGACCGGCCGGTGGCCGACGCGGTCAACTGGGTGCTGAGCGGTGTCTTCACCGAGGGCACCATGCGCGGCCAGAGCATCGGCCGTCCCGCGGCGGGCAAGACGGGCACGAACAACGGCTACACCTCGGCGTGGTTCGCCGGTTACACCCCGGACCTGGCGGCGGCGGTCAGCGTCGGGGACATCAGGGGCGCTTACCGCTACCCCCTGCAGAACGTCCAGATCGGCGATGAGTACTACGGCTCCGTGCAGGGCGCCTCGCTACCGGGCCCGATCTGGGTCGACTCGATGCAGGAGGCGCTGAGCGACACCGCCCCGTCGGGCTTTCCCCGTCCCGACATGTCCCGCTTCGGCGGCGGTTTCACCCCGGGCTTGAAGGAGGCGCTGGAGGCGGAGGCGAAGGCCCGTCACGAGCACGAGCGGTTCGCCCGCGACAGGCGCCGGAAGATCACCCACCGCGGACGCTTCACGTTCATGGAGCGATGGAACCGCCGGGACTTCCGGGAGCCACGGCATCGCCGTGACGCCCTGGAAAGGCGTCCCGGTGCCGCCCTGGAACCCCGGCGTCCCGAGGGCGCCCGAGACCCCCGGCGTCCCGAGGACGTCATGGAACCTCGGCGTCCCGACGACGTCATGGGACCGCGGCGTCCCCGTGATCTCTTGGAGCCGCGTCATCGCCGCGACAGGATCAACCGGCACTTCCGATAGCGGCGGTGACGGCCCCCGTCAGCGAGATCAGGTTGGCGGGGGCGGTCTCGATCTGCAGCCCCCGCTTGCCGGCGGAGAAGTAGATCGTCCCGAACTCCAGCGCCGACGCGTCGACCACGGTCGGCAGCCTCTTGCGCTGGCCGAGCGGGCTGATGCCGCCGACCACGTAGCCCGTGACGCGTTCGACCTTCGCCGCGTCGGCCATGGCCGCCTTCTTGCCGCCGAGCGCCGCCGCCAGCGCCTTGAGGTCGAGCTTGCCCGAGACCGGCACGACCGCCACCGCGAGCGCGCCCTCCACCTCGGCCACCAGCGTCTTGAAGATCCGCTCGTGCGGCACGCCGAGCGCGTCGGCGGCCTCCTCGCCATAGGCCTGCGCGTTGGTGTCGTGCTCGTAGGGATGAAGGGTGAACTCGGCCTTGGCCTTCGTCAGCGCCACCGTGGCCGGAGTGCCCCCTTGGGCTTTCGCTCTGCTCACAGGACGCCAGTGTAGCGAATCTACATTGTAAAGGCGCGGCCCGGGGTGTACCCGAGAGCTTCCCGGAAGGCGACGATGAAAGCGCTGGCGGTGGCCCAGCCGCACCGGTGCGCGACCGTGGTGACCGCGATCCCGTCGGCCAGCAGCAGCAACGCGTGGTGCAGGCGCAGCTGCGTACGCCATTGCGGGAACGTCATCCCCAGCTCGCTCCTGCAGAGCCGGGCCAGCGTCCGGTCGCTGGTGCCGGCCAGCCGCCCGAACTGCGCGAGCGTGCGGTGGTCGGCCGGGTCGTCGTGCAGGAGCGCGCAGACGGCGGCCAGCCGGGGATCGCGGGCCGTGGGCAGGTGGAACGGCTGCTCGGGGGAGCGGCGGAGCTGGTCCAGCAGGACGGCCCGCAGCCGCTGCCGCTCAGCGCCGCCGTCGCTGGGGTCGGCGGTATAGGCGATTCGGCCGTCGCCGGGGTCCGCGGTGTAGGCGATGATCAGCTCGCGCAGCAGCGGGCCGACGGCGAGCACGGCGGGCCGGTCGAGGCGCAGCGGGTTGTCGGTGATGGGCAGGCCGACGAGCCGCAGGTCGGTGTCGCCGTGCGCGCGGTGCTCGTGGACGGTACCGGCCGGCACCCAGATCGCCCGGTTGGCCGGAGCCACCCAGGTGCCCGCGCTCGTCGTCACCGACAGGACGCCCCGGCAGGCGTAGGTGATCTGGTGGGTGTCGTGGCGGTGCGCGTCGATCCCGGTGCCGGGCGCGAGCGGCCGGATCCCGGTGGGTGCCTCCGGAAGATGGCGGATTTCCATCATGGGTTGGCATTTTATCGGAAGCGGGCCAGGTCATCCCGGGGCGACGATCAGAGGGTGAAGGCGAACAAGGTCGTGATGCTGGCCGTCGGCCATGCCGGTGTGGACGTGTACCAGGGGGCGGTGCCGGCGTTGGTGCCCTTCCTGGTGGCGCAGCGCGGCTACGGGTACGTCGCCGCGTCGGGCATCGTGCTCGCCGCGACGCTGCTGTCCTCGATCGTCCAGCCGGTCTTCGGCGCGCTCACCGACCGCCGGCGGATGCCGTGGCTGATCCCGGTCAGCATGCTCACGGCCGGGCTCGGGGTGGCGCTCAGCGGTGTCACCGACGTGTACGCCCTCACCTGGCTGGCGGTGGCGCTGTCGGGTCTCGGCGTGGCGGCCTACCATCCGGAGTCGGCCCGCCTGGCCAGGATCGCCAGCGAGGGCAGTCACGTGCGGATGAGCTGGTTCTCGCTGGGCGGCACGCTCGGCTTCGCCACCGCGCCGATCGTCGTCACGCCGCTGCTGTCGCTGTGGGGGCTCGGCGCCTCGCCGTTGCTGGTCATCCCCGCCGTGGTGGGCGCGCTGCTCACGCTCACCGTGATCCGCTCGCTCTCCCGTCACGGTGAGGCGGCTCGGGCGAGCGCCCGTTCCGCCGGGCGGGACGACTGGCCGTCGTTCGTCCGGCTCACCCTGGTGATCGTCTTCCGGTCGATCGCGTACGTGGGGTTGAGCGCGTTCGTCGCCCTGTACATGGGTGGGGGCGCGGCGGGGGCGGTGGCGTTGTTCGTGCTGTTCGCCGGGGGTGCGGTGGGGACGCTGCTCGGCGGCCGGCTGGCGGGGCGCTGGGGCCGGGTGCGCACCATGTGCCTGGCGTACGCGGCCGCCGTGCCCGCCATCGCCGGGGTGGTGCTGGCGCCGGGTCCTTTCGCGTACGTGTTCATCGCGGCCTCGTCGATCACCCTGTACGCGCCGTTCTCGCTGCATGTGACGCTGGGCCAGGACTTCCTGCCCAATCGTCTGGGCACGGCCAGCGGCGTCACGCTCGGCCTGGCGGTGAGCGCCGGTGGCCTGACCAGCCCGCTCGTCGGGGCGGTGGCGGAGGCGACCTCCCTCCGGGTCGCGCTCGCCGGCCTGATCGTCTTTCCGGCCCTGGCCTGGCTGCTGGCCCGTACGCTCAAGGACCCCGCTCCCGCCGTACGGGAGCCGCTGCCCGCTGCCGGCGCGTAGCGATCGGCTCAGCCGGCGGCCCAGTCGCCGGTGTCCAGGCGTATCTCGTCCGGCTCGCGGTCGGGGCGCAGGCCGCGCCACGAGGGGTGGCGCAGGCGGCCGTCGCCGGTCAGCTCGGCGTACCGGACCTCGCCCACCAGGCGCGGTTCGACCCAGTGCGCGTCGCGGGCGGGCTCGCGGGGGACCGGTGCGGCGAACGGTGACTCGGGCCGCTCCAATGGGGTGAGGCGCTCGTACAGGTCGTCCAGCATCGCCTGGGTGAAGCCGGTGCCCACGTGGCCGACGAACCGCAGCCGCCCGTCCCGGTCGTGCGCGCCGAGCAGCAGGGAGCCGATCGTGCCCGCGCGCCGGCCCGCGCCGGCCTTCCAGCCGCCGATGATCACCTCGACGGCCGTGAGGTTTTTGACCTTCGTCCACTCGGAACTGCGCCGGCCCGGCCGGTAGGGCGACGACAGGCGCTTGCACACCACGCCCTCCAGGCCGAGCCGGCGAGAGGACTCGAGCGCGCCGTCCGCGTGGTCGTGGAACCACACCGGCACCTGCCAGCGGAAGCCGGGCGTCAGGACGTGCTCCAGGAGCTCACGGCGTTCGGTGTAGGGCCGGCCGATGGTGCTGCCGGAGCCGAGGTGCAGCAGGTCGAAGGCCATGAACGTCACCGGTACCGCCCTGGCCAGCTCGGCGACCTTGGCCGGGTGGCGCTGGTGCATGCGGGGTTGCAGCGCGCCGAAGCTGGGCCGTCCCGCGTCGTCGAAGGCCACGATCTCCCCGTCGACGACCGCCGGCCGCCCGCCGGTGGCGCCCGCCATCAGCTGCAGCTCGGGGTAGGCCGCGGTGACGTCCTTGCCGTTGCGCGACAGCAGGCGGACGCCGCCGTCCTCCAGGTAGACGAGGGCGCGTACGCCGTCCCATTTCATCTCGACGGCCCACTTGTCCCCGCGTACCGACGGCAGGGAGCCGAGCTGAGCCAGCATCGGCGCATAGACGGGCAGCCGCGCCATGACCCCTGGCATACCCCTGCGGCAAGATCGGCACCTGGGGGCGGGGGTCTGCAGATGGTCAAGCCGGGAGACGGCTGTCCGGGCCTTATGCCGCTGGCGTACTAGATTCGTAATATCAGGACAAATGCACCTAAAGCCGAGCATGGTGTGGCGCTCGGGAACTCCCAGAGTGGGGCATTCGGGACGACCCGCCCCCGTCCCGGATGCTGGACAGAACCGGATTCAGGGAGGGGACTCCGTAAACTGGGTGGGTGATTTCCCGTATTGACATGCGCGGTTCCCTCCCGGCGAACCTGCGCGACGTGCTGCCCCGCGCCGAGCTCGACGTCGAGGCCGCCCTGGAAAAGGTGCGGCCCATCTGCGACGAGGTCCGCCATCGCGGGGCGGCAGCCGTACGGGAGCTGACCGCCAAATTCGACGGTGTCGAGATCCAGCAGGCCCGAGTTCCCCAGGAGACGATCCAGGCGGCGCTGCGGGAGCTGCGGCCCGAGGTCGTGGCCGCGCTGGAGGAGGCGATCCGGCGCACCAGGCTGGTCCACCGCGACCAGCGCCGCGCCGACGTCACGACCCGCGTCGTGCCGGGCGGCACCGTGACCGAGCGGTGGGTGCCGGTCGACCGCGTGGGCCTCTACGTCCCCGGCGGGCGCGCCGTCTACCCGTCGAGCGTGGTCATGAACGTGGTCCCGGCCCAGGAGGCGGGCGTGGAGTCGCTCGCCGTGACGAGCCCGGCCCAGCGCGACCACGGCGGGCTGCCGCACCCCACGATCCTGGCGGCCTGCGCGCTGCTGGGCGTGGACGAGGTCTACGCCGTGGGCGGCGCCCAGGCGGTGGCGATGTTCGCCTACGGCACCGAGGAGTGCCCGGCCGCGAGCATGGTGACCGGGCCCGGCAACATCTGGGTGGCCGCCGCCAAGCGCCTGCTCAAGGGCCGCATCGGCATCGACTCCGAGGCGGGACCGACGGAGATCGCGATCCTGGCCGACGAGACGGCCGACCCGGTGCACGTGGCGTCCGACCTGATCAGCCAGGCCGAGCACGACGTGATCGCCGCGGCCGTGCTGGTCACCGACAGCGTCCGGCTGGCCGAGGCCGTGGAGAAGGAGCTGCCGGGCCAGGTCGGCGTCACCAAGCACGCCCAGCGCATCACCGAGGCGCTCGGCGGCCGGCAGTCCGGCATCGTGCTGGTCGACAGCATCGACGACGGCCTCAAGGTCGTCGACGCCTACGCCGCCGAGCACCTGGAGATCCAGACCGCCGACGCGGCGGCCGTCGCGGCGCGGGTCCGCAACGCGGGCGCGATCTTCGTGGGCCCCTACGCCCCGGTGTCGCTCGGCGACTACCTGGCCGGCTCCAACCACGTGCTGCCCACGGGCGGCTGCGCCTGCCACTCCAGCGGCCTGTCGGTGCAGTCGTTCCTGCGCGGCATCCACCTCGTCGACTACACGCGCGAGGCGCTGGCCGAGGCGGCCGGGCACGTGACGGTGCTGGCCGACGCCGAGGACCTCCCGGCGCACGGCGCCGCCATCCGCGCCCGCTTCGACTGGCAGGTCCCATCGCGAAACGAGGCTCAGTGAATCCCCGCGTGAATCTTGACGTGACGCTCGACGACCTGCCGATCCGCGACGACCTGCGGGGCCGCACGCCCTACGGCGCTCCGCAGATCGACGTGCCCGTCAGGCTCAACACCAACGAAAACCCCTACCCGCCCTCCCCGGCCCTGGTCGCCGACCTGGCGGAGGAGGTGCGCGCCAGCGCGGCCGAGCTCAACCGCTACCCCGACAGGGACGCCGAGGCGCTCCGCACCGACCTGGCCGGCTACCTGGGTCACGGGCTGACCAAGGACCAGGTCTGGGCGGCCAACGGCTCCAACGAGATCCTCCAGCAGATCCTGCAGGCGTTCGGCTCCTACGGGCGCACCGCGCTGGGCTTCGAGCCGTCCTACTCGATGCACCCGATCATCACCACCGGCACCAGCACGGAGTGGATCTCCGGGGCCCGTGAGGCCGACTTCTCGCTCGATCCGGACAAGGCGGTCGCCGCGGTCGAGGAGCACCGGCCCGACATCGTGTTCCTGACCTCGCCCAATAACCCGACCGGCACCGCGCTGCCGATGGAGACGATCAGCCGGGTGCTCGACGCGGCCAAGGGCATGGTCGTGGTCGACGAGGCCTACGCGGAGTTCGCCCGGGAAGGCACGCCCTCGGCGCTCACCCTGCTGCCCGCGCACCCGAGGCTGATCGTGACGCGGACCATGTCCAAGGCGTTCGCCATGGCGGGCACCCGTCTGGGCTATCTGGCCGCCCACCCTGCCGTGATCAACGCGCTGCTGCTGGTGCGGCTGCCCTACCACCTGTCGACGCTCACGCAGACGGCGGCCCGCGTGGCGCTGCGGCACCGCGCCGAGTTGCTCGCCACGGTCGACGCGCTCAGGCAGGAGCGCGACGACATCGTGGCCTGGCTGCGCGGTAAGGGGTTGACCGTCGCCGATTCCGACGCCAACTTCGTGCTGTTCGGGCGTTTCGCCGATCGGCGGAAGGTGTGGGAGGCCCTGCTGGCGAGCGGTGTGCTCATCCGCGAGGTGGGGCCGCCAGAATGGCTGCGGGTGTCGATCGGCACCGATGAGGAGATGGCGGCGTTCCGCGCCGCCCTGGAGGGAGTCCTGCTGTGAGCGAGCCAACCAACGGAAACGGCGCTTCTGCGGCTCACAGCCCCGACGAAGGTGGGCCGGTGGGCCGGGTCGGTCGCGTCGAGCGCGCGACGAAGGAGACCTCGGTCCTGGTCGAGGTGGGTCTCGACGGCACGGGCCGGGTCGACGTCTCGACCGGGGTCGGCTTCTTCGACCACATGCTGGCGCAGCTCGGCAAGCACGGGCTGTTCGACCTGACCGTCAAGACCGAGGGCGACCTGCACATCGACTCGCACCACACGATCGAGGACACGGCGCTCGCGCTGGGCTCCGCGTTCCGCGAGGCACTGGGCGACAAGTCGGGCATCAGGCGGTTCGGTAATGCGTCGTGCCCGCTGGACGAGTCGCTCGCCGAGGTGACCGTCGACCTGTCGGGCCGGCCCTACCTGGTGCACACCGAGCCCGAGGGCATGGCGCCGATGATCGGGCCCGAGTACGACACGACGATGACGCGCCACGTCCTGGAGTCGTTCGTCGCCCAGGCGGCGATCTGCCTGCACGTACGCGTGCCCTATGGCCGCAACGCGCATCACATCGTCGAGGCCCAGTTCAAGGCGCTGGCCAGGGCGCTGCGCGAGGCGTCGGAGTTCGACCCGCGCGCTACGGGCGTGCCGAGCACCAAGGGCGTGCTGTGACCGACAACACGATCGCCATCGTCATGGTGTTCATCGGGCTGTTCCTCATCGGCGGCGTGTTCTCGCTGTTCAGGCAGGGACTCAAGCTCGGCGCCGCCGCCTGCGCGGTCGGCGCCGCGCTGGCGATCACCGCGGGGGTGATGTGGTGGTGAAGAACATCGTCGTGCTCGACTACGGGTCGGGCAACCTGCGTTCGGCCGAGCGGGCCCTGGCCCGGGTGGGCGCCAACGTGACCGTCACCTCCGACTTCACCGCCGCGCTCGAGTGCGACGGCCTGGTCGTGCCGGGCGTCGGCGCGTTCGAGGCGTGCATGACCGGCCTCAAGAGTGTGTACGGCGAGCGGATCATCGGCCGGCGCCTGGCCGGTGGCCGCCCGGTGCTCGGCATCTGCGTCGGCATGCAGATCCTGTTCGCCAGGGGCGTGGAGCACGGGGTCGAGACCGAGGGCTGCGGCGAGTGGCCGGGCACGGTCGAGCGGCTCGACGCTCCCGTCCTGCCGCACATGGGCTGGAACACCGTCAAGGCGCCCGCGGGCAGTGTGCTGTTCGACGGGATCGACGAGGCGACGCGCTTCTACTTCGTGCACTCCTACGGCGTGCGCGAGTGGGAGCTGCACCCGGGTGACGGCTTCGCCGAGCCGCTGGTCACCTGGGCGGAGCACGGCGTGCCGTTCGTGGCGGCCGTGGAGAACGGCCCGCTGATGGCCACCCAGTTCCACCCGGAGAAGTCCGGCGACGCCGGAGCCGCGCTGCTGTCCAACTGGCTCGGCACCCTTGAGTAAGGAGCGGGCGCGCCGCCGGGCCGAGCGTGAGGCGGAGCGGGCGCGCGCGATCCGGCTCAACGAGGCACGGCAGGCGCGGTCCGCGCGCCGCCGCGCCTTACTCGGCCGGCTGGTCCCGCGCCCGGTCCGGATCGCCCGCCAGGGCGGCCTGCTCGCCCGCCGCCGCCGAGGCCAGAACGCCGTGGTGGCCCTGCTGTTCGTGCTGGTCCAGGTGGTGGCGTGGCTGGTGTGGGGCGCGCCGCTCCTGAGCCTGGCCGTGTTGGTGTTTTCCCTGCTGCTGGCACCTGTTGTCATGACTCTCGCTTTCGACCGGAGGACCTGATGTCGCTCGTATTGCTCCCTGCCGTGGACGTCGCGGACGGTCAGGCCGTACGCCTCGTCCAGGGTGCGGCCGGGACCGAGACCGGCTACGGCGAGCCGCTCGCCGCGGCGCTGGCCTGGCAGGAGGCGGGCGCGGAGTGGATCCACCTGGTCGACCTCGATGCCGCCTTCGGCCGGGGTTCCAACCGGGAGCTGCTCACCGACCTGATCGGCCGGCTGGACGTGAACGTGGAGCTGTCGGGCGGCATTCGCGACGACGCCTCGCTGGCCGCGGCGCTGGCCACCGGCTGCCGCCGGGTCAACATCGGCACGGCCGCGCTGGAGAACCCCGAATGGTGCCGCCGGGTCATCGCCGAGCACGGTGACAAGATCGCCGTCGGGCTGGACGTACGCGGCACGACGCTGGCCGCCCGCGGCTGGACCGAGGAGGCCGGGGACCTGTGGGAGGTGCTCGAACGCCTGGAGGCGGACGGCTGCCCCCGCTACGTGGTCACCGACGTCACCAAGGACGGCACCCTGCGGGGACCCAACCTGGACCTGCTTCGCGCGGTCTGCGAGCGCACCGACAAGCCGGTGGTGGCCAGCGGCGGCGTCTCCTCTCTTGACGACCTGGTCGCGCTGGCTTCGCTGGTGCCCGACGGCGTGGAGGGTGCCATCGTGGGCAAGGCCCTTTACGCTCAAGCTTTCACGCTGGAGAGCGCGCTGATCGCGGTACGCGCTTAGTTCCTCGGGAGGGGGCGTGATGGGCAGCATGAGTATGGAAAGCACCGGACCAAGGGTGTTCTCCGGAGGCATCTGGGAAGAGAGATACGGCTACGCGAGGGCGGTGGTCGTCGGTGACCGGGTGATCGTGTCCGGGTGCACCGCCACCGTCGACGGCGAGGTACGTCACCACGGTGACGCCTACCTGCAGAGCAGAACGGCCATGGACATCGCCCTCGAAGCGGTCGCGATGGGCGGCCTGAGCAGGGAGGACGTCGTCATGGTCCGCTACTATGTGGTCGAGCACGGCCACTTCGACCAGGTCGGGCGGGCGATCGGCGAGGTGTTCGGGCGGGTGCGTCCCGCCTGCACCGGCGTCCGCGTCGCCGGGCTGGTCGATCCCCACATGCTGGTCGAGATCGAGATAGAGGCGCTTCGGGCATGACGGTAGCCGTACGGGTGATCCCGTGCCTGGACGTGGACGCGGGGCGCGTGGTCAAGGGCGTCAACTTCGCCAACCTGCGCGACGCGGGCGACCCGGTCGAACTGGCCAGGCGCTACGACGCCGAGGGGGCCGACGAGCTGACCTTCCTCGACATCACCGCCTCGTCGGGCGAGCGCGACACCATGCTCGACGTGGTGCGCAGGACCGCCGAGCAGGTGTTCATCCCGCTGACCGTGGGCGGTGGCATCCGCTCGGTCGACGACGTCAACACGCTGCTGCGCGCGGGAGCCGACAAGGTGTCCTTCAACACCGCCGCCATCGCCCGGCCCGAGCTGCTCACCGAGGCGTCGCGGCGCTTCGGCGCGCAGTGTGTGGTGCTGTCGGTCGACGCGCGGCGGGCGCCGGGCACCGAGAGCGGCTTCGAGGTGACCACGCACGGCGGGCGCCGCGGCACCGGCATCGACGCGGTCGAGTGGGCCGCGCGCGGTGAAGAGCTCGGCGTCGGCGAGATCCTGCTCAACTCGATGGACGGCGACGGCACGCTCGACGGTTACGACCTCGAGCTGCTGCACGCGGTCAGGGCCGCGGTCCGGGTGCCGGTGATCGCCAGCGGCGGCGCCGGGCGGCTGGAGGACTTCCCTCCGGCGGTCGCGGCCGGCGCCGACGCGGTGCTGGCGGCGAGCGTGTTCCACTTCGGGACGTTGAAGATCTCCGAGGTCAAGGACACGCTCCGGATGGCCGGCCACCCGGTCCGCTAGAACCTGCGGACGGTCGGCTAGAACACCCGCATGTGGTGGAACAGCTCATAGGAGGCGTCCTTGGCCGCGAACGCGGCGGCCTCGGACCGCTTCACGGCCAGATACGCGCTACGCCGTAGCGGGCCGAGCGCCTCCATGAGCACCTCGTCCGCCTCCAGGGCGTCGAGCGCCTCCTCCAGTGAGGCGGGCAGGCGCGGGTAGCGGCCGGGCCGCGTGTCGGGGTCGACGTCGACCGCCTCGCCGGGGTCCAGCTTGCGCCGGATCCCGTCGAGCCCGGCGTGGATGACCGCGCCGAGCGACAGGTACGGGTTGGCCGAGGAGTCGGACGGCTTGAGCTCCAGGTTCGGCTCGCCGCTCTCGCCGAGCGGCGAGCAGACCCGGATCGCGGCCTCCCGGTTGTCGGGGCCGTAGACGGCGTAGGCGCTGGCCCACGTGCGCGGCGCCAGCCGCCGGAAGCCGTTGACGCTGCCGCAGGTCAGCGCGGTCAGGGCGGGCAGGTGGGCGATCAGGCCGCCGATGAAGCCCGCCCGCAGCTCGCCGTCGTCGGCGAAGACGTTCTGGGTGTCGTTCCACAGGGACAGGTGCAGGTGGGCCCCGTTGCCCGCCTGGTCGGCCAGCGGCTTGGGGGCCAGTGACGCCCACATCGACATGCGCATCGCGACCCCGCGCACGGTCTCGCGGTAGAGGACGTGGTTGTCGGCGGCCCGCAGGGCGGGCGCGTGGCGTACGGACAGCTCCTGCTGGCCCGGCCCGAGCTCGGGGTGGTAGTGCTCGACGTGCAGGCCCTGCGTCTCCAGGGCGCGGATCAGCTTGATCGTGTAGTCGTGAGCGGTGTCGAAGCCGGTGGCGGCGTAGCACAGCGTGTCGTCGAGAGGCACCAGCCGGTCGAAGCCGCCCGTAGGGTCGGGCAACCGCCGGCCGAGCGTGAACTCCGGCTCGAAGGCGGCCAGCAGGGTGTAGCCCTCGTCCGCCAGCGCGCCGACCGCGTCCTTGAGGAAGGTGCGTGCGCAGGCCGCCCAGGGTGAGCCGTCCGGCTCGCGGAGATCTGAGAGCATCGCCGCGGCGCCGGGGGCGTGGGGGAGCGAGACGAAGGTAGAGGGATCGGGGACGATGCGCACCTCGCCCACCGGACCCAGGTGCTCGACCTCCTGCAACTGGTCGAGCATGTTCATCGCCATCATCGCCACCGTGTGCCCGATCCCGGTGTTGAGCCGCTCGGCGAGTCGCGACCGGGATGCCGCCTTCCCACGGATGACGCCTCCGTGGTCGGCGTACAGGAAGCGGACCAGCTCGATCCCCTCGATCTCGGCGCGTTCGAGGACGCGCCGGGCGTGGGGATCAGGCTGATTGAGTTTGGTGACGCTCGGACGATCTCTCATTCTGCCTGCGTAACACGATCTGGCATCGTGGGGAAGCGTCTAGCGCAGACAGAACCACACCTCAGGTCAGCACATTGGTAAAGAAGACAGCCAACTGGTTGGCGCCATGAACGATCCCGTCGAACACGCCGTTAACCGCGGATGCGGCCTGGGCCGGCCGGGTGAACAGGTAGAAAATCACGAACGCCACTAGAACGTACGTGACCACCTTCTTGACCTGCATGGGGGCCTCCTGCAGTCCATTCCCAGCCGTATATACCCGGATCTGGGCGATCCTTGGCATCTTCTGTGAAGACGTTCCTTGATCCTAACCGGGGGGCTTGTTTCTCACGCCATGGTAAGGCCAAGAGGTATCGCCGAGGCCCCTACGGAACCCCGGAAGTTGGTGCGCCATCACATGCCCAGCTTGGCGTTCTTGAGCCGGGCGACGGCGTCGGCATCGCCCGCCAGTTCGACCCTGGCGTGCTCCTGACGCCCGAAGCAGAACAGCAGCAGCTCGCCCGCCCGGCCCGTCACCTCCACCTTCGGGCCCTGCTGCGCGCCGCCCAGCGTCACGCCGCCGCCCAGGCGGTGCAGCACCACGCCCACGGGTGATCGGCGCAGCATCAGCCGTCCGCCGCCGGCCACCCGCTTCCACATGATCTGTTCCAGATCGGCGGGCAGCTCGCGCGGCTCCCACTCCGGCTGCGCGCGGCGCACGTCCTCGTGGTGGACGAAGAACTCCAGGGTGTTGACGGCGTTGTCGAGGAAGGGGAGCACGCCGTACACGCCGCCCGGCTTGCGGACCAGGTCGACCAGCTCGGGGTAGGAGTGCTTGGCCTTCAGCCCCTCCTGCACCGAGGCCGTGTAGCCGGCCAGCGGTTTGAGGGCGATGCCGCCCATGGCGTCGGGCCGGCGCTCGCGCAGGACCAGGTGGGCGGCCATGTCATAGGTGTTCCAGCCCGTGCAGAGCGTCGGCGCGTCCGGGCCGAGCCGGTCGAGCAGGTCGCACAGCGCGGCGCGTTCGCTACGAGCGTGAGTCACCCGGCCAACCCTACCCGCGGGAATAACGTGTTGATCGCCAGTGATAGTGACATATGTAGAAATGGGCGGGGAAAGGAAAATTTGCGAGTGGCGACCAAGGTCACCTCGGCTGTCATGCGTCAAGGGCTGCGCGTCCTTGGGGTGGCCGTCCGTACGGAGAAGGCGGTGTTCGCCGCGGCCGTCCTGGCCAGCGCGCTCTACGGTGGCATGACCGTGGCGTCCGCCTGGGCGCTCGGCTGGGCCACCCAGAACGTCGTACTCCCCGCCTTCGACAAGGGCGACACCGCCGCGGGCGCGCTCTGGATCGGTGTGCTGCTCATCATGGGCGCGGCGCTGCTCAAATCCATCGGCGTCGCGGGCCGCCGCATCCTGGCCGGGCTGATGCAGTACCGCATGCAGGCCCGTTCGCGGCGCGCGGTCACCAGGCAGTACCTGCGGCTGCCCCTGTCGTGGCACCACCAGCACCCGACCGGGCAGCTGCTGTCCAACGCCAGCGCCGACGCCGAGGCGGCCTGGGCGCCGCTCGCGCCGCTGCCCATGGCCGTCGGCGTGATCGTCATGCTGTTCACCGCGGCGATCGGGATGCTGCTCACCGACCCCGTGCTCGCGCTGGTGGGCTTCCTGATCTTCCCGGCCATCGCCGTACTGAACCTGATCTACCAGCGCCGCCTGAGTCCGCTGGCCACCCGCGCGCAGCAGCTGCGCGCGGAGGTCAGCGAGATCGCGCACGAGAGCTTCGACGGCGCGCTGGTCGTCAAGACGCTCGGCAGGGAGGCGATGGAGACCGAGCGCTTCCGGCGGCGCGCGCACGAGCTGCGTGACGCGAACATCGCCGTCGGGCGGGTGCGCGGCCTGTTCGACCCCCTGCTGGAGGCCCTGCCCACGCTCGGCGTGCTCGCGGTGCTCGGCGTCGGCGCGCTGCGGCTGTCCACCAACTCGATCGACTCCGGCGAACTGGTGCAGGTCGCCTACCTGTTCACGCTGCTGTCCTTCCCCATCCGGGCGCTCGGCTGGGTGCTGGCCGAGCTGCCGCGCAGCGTCGTCGGCTGGGAGAGGGTGCAGGCCGTACTGGAGGCCGAGGGGTCCATGGAGTACGGCGAGGTCGCGCTCAGCGAGGCCCGGCCCGCCAAGCTGGAGGTCTCGGACGTCTCCTACGCCTACGGCGCCGACGAGGTGCTGCACGACGTCACCTTCGACGTGCCGGCCGGCGGCACCGTCGCGCTGGTGGGGCCGACCGGGTCCGGCAAGTCGACGCTGGTGCAACTGCTCGTACGGCTGGTCGACCCGGCTTCCGGACAGGTGCTGCTCGACGGCGTCGACGTGCGCCGGCTCGCCTACGGCGGGCTGGCCGAATCCGTCGCGCTGGTGCCGCAGCAGACGTTCCTGTTCGACGACACCGTGCGCGGCAACATCGCGCTCGGGCTGGACACCGACGACGCGGACGTGTGGGCGGCGCTGCGCGTGGCCCAGGCCGACGGGTTCGTCGCCAAGCTCGCTTCGGGACTCGACACCCGCGTCGGCGAACGCGGCACGTCGCTGTCCGGCGGCCAGCGCCAGCGCCTCGCGCTGGCCCGCGCGGTCGTCCGCCGCCCGCGCCTGCTCATCCTCGACGACGCCACCTCCAGCGTCGATCCGCAGGTCGAGGCCAAGATCCTGTACGGCCTGCGCGACGCGGCGTCGAGCGTCGTGGTCGTGGCCTACCGGATGGCCACGATCGCGCTGGCCGACGAGATCGTCTACCTGGACCGGGGGCGGGTCGTCGACCGGGGCGGTCACGAGGAGCTGCTGGAGCGCTGCGAGGGCTACCGGAACCTGGTGACCGCCTACGAGCGGGAGGAGGCCGAACGGGCGGCCATCGAGATTGAGCCCATCGAGGAAGAAGAGGTCAGCGCATGAGCGTCGGGCAGGGGATCCCCGGCAACACCGGGCGGGAAGTCAGCGCATGAGCGTGGAACAGGGCATCCGCGGCAACGCCGAGCGGTCGGCGCTGGCCACGATCCGCCAGGGGTTCTCGCTCACGCCGGAGTTCCGCAGCGGCCTGGCCGGGACGCTGGCGCTGGCCGTCATCGCCACCGGCGGCAAGATCATCGTGCCGATCGCGGTGCAGCAGACCATCGACACCGGCCTCAAGGGCGGCACCCCCGACCTGCCGTACATCTGGCGGGCCGTCGCCCTGTGCGCCGCCGCCGTGATCCTGACCGCCCTCGCCGGATATGTCATGAACGTTCGCCTCTACAAGGCGACCGAGTCCTCACTGGCCACCCTGCGGGTCCGCGGCTTCCGCCACGTGCACGACCTGTCCGTCCTCACCCAGAACACCGAGCGCCGCGGCGCCCTCGTCTCCCGCGTCACCAACGACATCGACCAGATCAGCACGTTCATGCAGTGGGGCGGGCTGATGATCATCGTGGCGTTCGGCCAGGTGCTCGTGGCCAGCGTGCTGATGTTCATCTACTCCTGGCAGCTCACACTGCTGGTCTGGGCCTGCTTCATCCCGCTGGTGATCGCGCTGCCGCGCTTCCAGCGCTGGCTGTCCGGCGCCTACACCACCGTCCGCGAGCGGACCGGCGACATGCTCGCCGCCGTCAGCGAGTCCGTCGTCGGCGCCGCGGTCATCAGGGCGTACGCCTCCGAGCGGCGCACCGCCGACCGCATCGACACCGCCGTCGACGCCAACAGGTCCGCGCAGATCAAGGCGCAGACGATCGTCGGGTTCGTCTTCCCGCTGACCGAGATCGTGGCCGCGGTGGCCATCTCCGGGATCGTCCTGCTCGGGGTGCGGCTCGGGCTGTCGGGCGAGATCACGGCCGGGCGGCTGGTGGCGTTCCTGTTCCTGGTCACGTTGTTCGTCTCGCCCCTGCAGACCGCCACCGAGGTGCTGAACGAGGCCCAGAACGCGGTCGCCGGCTGGCGGCGCATCCTCGGCGTCCTCGACACCCCGCCGGACGTGGCCGACCCCGGCGACTCCGGCGTGGACCTGCCGCGCGGCCCGATCTCCGTCGCCTTCGAGGACGTGCACTTCAACTACCCCGGCGGCGTCCCCGTACTGCGCGAGGTCACGCTGTCCATCCCGCCGCGCTCGCGCATCGCGATCGTGGGCGAGACCGGCTCCGGCAAGACCACGTTCGCCAAACTGCTCACCCGGCTCATGGACCCGGTCGCGGGCCGCGTCACCGTCGACGGCCACGACCTGCGCGACGTGCGCTTCTCCTCGCTGCGCGAGCGCATCGTGATGGTGCCGCAGGACGGCTTCCTGTTCGACGGCACCCTGGAGCAGAACGTCCGCTACGGCAAGCCCGCCGCCACGCGCGAGGAGATCCTGCTGGCCTTGACCGAGCTCGGCCTGGCCGACTGGCTGGAGGGCCTGCCCGCCGGCCTCGACACCCCGGTGGGCCAGCGCGGCGAGTCGCTCTCGGCGGGCGAACGCCAGCTCGTCGCGCTCGCCCGCGCCTACCTGGCCGACCCCGACCTGCTGCTGCTCGACGAGGCCACTTCGGCGGTCGACCCGGCGACGGAGGTACGACTGGCGCGGGCGCTCGAAGGCGTCACCAGGGGGCGGACGGCCATCTCGATCGCGCACCGGCTGTCGACGGCCGAGAACGCGAACGAGGTGCTCGTCTTCGACGCGGGGCGGCTGGTGCAGCGGGGGCCGCACGCCGAGCTGGTGACCGAGCCGGGCGTCTACGCCGACCTGCACGCCTCCTGGGTGTCGGCCGCCCACTCGTAGCGTGTTGCTCTTTTGGTGCGATTCTTTTGGTGCGATCGGGCTCATTCCCGGGCGGCGGCGAAGCGTACGCTGGTGCCGCCCGGGCCGGAGACGACCGTGACCTGGTCGCACAGCAGCCTGGTCAGCCACAACCCGCGCCCGCGCGGCTCGTACCCCGGCGGAGTGTGAGAGGCGCCCGTCCAGCCGGGCGGCAGGCCCGGCCCCTCATCGGTCACCTCGCACCAGAGCCGGTCGTCGTGCCACCACAGCCGTAGCCGCCCGCTGCCGCCGCCGTGCAGCACGGCGTTCGTGGTGATCTCGTTGACCGCCAGCACGAAGTCCTCCAGCCGCTTGCCCGCCAGACCCTCCCCGGCCGCGCGCTCGGTGACCAATCTGCGCAGGGCAGTGATCCGCCCTTGCGCGAACCCCGTACAGAGGACCTGTCTACCCATCGACGGCCCGGCGGACGGCGATGACCTCGTCGGCCCTGATCAGCCGCAGCACGCGCGCGACCGTCCCGCGGCACACCACCACTGTGCGATGGTGGTGGGCGGCGGCGCGTGCCAGCGCTGTCAGCGCGAGCAACTGGGCCGACCCGGCGTCGATGAAGTCGAGCCCCGTCGCGTCGATGACCACCTCGGCCGCCACCGCCTCCAACTGGGTCAGTACCGAGGCGAACGCCAGCCGGTTGGTGATGTCGATGTCACCCGACAGCAGCAGCCCCGGCTGCGGGCGCATGTTGACGAACCGCAGCAGCGCCTGCCCCGGCGCGATCGGATGGATTGCCGCCGCCCGGTTGACGGCCGCGGCCGAGTAGAGTCCGCGATCGTACTGGCACACGGCCGCCAGCCACCGCTCACCGAACAGCGCGTTGACCGCCGCCTCGAACCCCTCCCGCCCCGCCGCGTCCCGCACCCCCCACGCCGCGTCGACCAGCGCGTAGACACCGCGATGCCCCTGCTCCCTGGCCTGCTCGCCGGCCGCGACCAGCACGCCCAGCAGCCACGCGGGCCCGTCCGCGCCCGCGCACGCCGTGATCTCGACCCGCCCCGCCGCCTCCGCCGCGGCCAGCCCCGGCACGAGCGGCGCCAGCCACTCCCGCGTCCGCTCCGGCGTGTCAGTGTGGGTGATGATCACCACTTTGGTCCGGCGGCGCAGCCCGTTCGCCGTGAACGCCCTGGTCACGGCCATCCGCTCCCGATCACCCTGGAACGGCAGGCAGACGTGATCGCCCAGGTCGGGATCGAGGACGGAACCCGCGACGTCCACCACGAGCGTCCCTCCCCCTGCCGTGCGTCTGCCGTGCGTCGCACAGAAAATACTCCGCCGCGCATCATTACGTAATGCGTTCTTCGCAAAACCCTCGGTAACGTGGCGCGTCCCGGTGTACCTTTTCCGCGGGGGCCGCTAGTGGCGGAGTCATGAGGAGCATGGGCGTGGATGTGCTGGAGATGACGCGGCGCCGACATGGCGAGCTCGTGGTCGTCAGCCTCGCGGGCGAGGTCGACGCGGACAACGTGTCAAAGGTCCGCAAATGTTTCGACGAGGCGGTCGCGACACACGGGCCGCGCCTGGTCGTCGACCTGAGCAACCTGACCTTCATCGACACATCGGGCTTGGGGGTGCTGGTTCGCCAGCTTGCCGCTCTGCGGGATCGCGACGGCACCATGGCGCTGATCGCCACGGACGGCCAGGTCCTGAGGCGCCTGCGCCGGACCAACATCGCACCATTGTTCCCGATCTACGAGACGCTGTCACAGGCACTCGACTAGATCCTCGGGGGCGGTGCCCCGGACCGTCACAGGGATTTCAGGGCGGTCGTGTGACGAACCGCCCGGGTCGCCGCACCAGTGATCGGCGGCCTGGCCAGAGTGCCGGAACTGCGGCTGTGCCACCGTCGATTCGGGGAGCGGCCGCTCCGGCTGGTTGAATGACGACATGTCCCTTGACCCCAAGATCGCCGCGCGACTCACGCGCAACGGCGACGGGCTGGTGCCCGCGATCGTCCAGCAGTACGACTCGGGCGAAGTGCTGATGCTCGCCTGGATGGACGACGAGGCGCTGCATCGCACCCTCACCACCGGCCGGGCCACCTACTGGTCGCGCAGCCGGGGGGCCTACTGGGTGAAGGGGGATACGTCGGGGCACGTGCAGCACGTCAAGGCGGTGTCGCTCGACTGCGACGGTGACACGGTGCTGCTCAAGGTGAACCAGGTGGGAGCGGCCTGCCACACGGGCGACCACACCTGCTTCGACGCCGACACGCTCGAGGTGACGATCACACCATGACGGCCACCGGACCTGACCCGGACACTGGATCCGAGTCGGTAACCGGATCCGGGTCGGTCACCGGACCTGAACTGGGCGTTGGACCCGGGCCGGTCACTCGCCCCGAGTCGGACGCCCGGCCCGAGTCAGACGCCGCGCCTCGATCAGGCGGTCCGGAATCCGGGTCTCGGTCGGGCGCCATGTCCCGGTCGGATGGCCGGGAGCCCGCGTCCCAGCCGGAGGCCATGCCCGAGTTGAGCGGCCGGGAGCCCGAGACTCGGTCGGAGGTCGCGTCTGGGACAGGCGGGGCGGCGGCGGGGTCTCAGACGGGTGACGTGTCCGAAGCCGGGGAGCAGAGCAGGGCCGGGGAGCAGGGCGGGTCTCCGGCTGAGGTCGCGGCTCGGCGGGGGCGGCGGGAGTTGACCGCTTGGCTGGTGGTGACGGCGGTCGGCTGTGTGCTGGTGCTGGTCGCCGCGGGTCGGGCGTGGGTGACGAACGTGCGCGGCGCCGGCATAGGGGCTTTGGCCGTGCCGAGCGGTGGTGACCTCAGTCCGGTTCTGACGCCCCTGGCGCTGGCCGGGCTGGCCGGGGTGGTGGCCGTGCTGGCCACCAAGGGAGCCGGTCGCCGGGTGATCGGAGTGCTGCTGGCCCTGTGCGGTGTGGGCGCCGGGCTCGGCGCGTGGCAGGCGGCCGGCGGGAGCGGCGTGCTGAGCTGGCTGCGCGAGCGGAACGTCATGCGCGCGACCGGCGTGATCCAGTGGGACGTGGTGCCGCTCTGGCCCGTGGTGTGCGGCCTCGGGGCGGTGTTGATGGTCGCGGGCGGCGTTGCGGCCGTCGTACGAGGTGGCGCTTGGGGCGGAATGTCCGCCAAGTACACCCGCGAGCGTCCCGAGACCACCGGCGACCGCTCCATGTGGGACGCCCTGGACCGCGGCGACGACCCGACCTAGCCGCGCGCGACCCCTCCCCGTCGCGGGCTCATCACAAAAAGTCCACGGTCTGAACCGTTGCCAGACCGGCGCGCGTTTCGTCAATAAGCTGCCTCTGCAACGGGCCAAGAGGGGATGAGGTGCCAGTGGCATGAGCTACGGGGATCAGGGCAACAGCGGGGGTTACGGCGCGCAGCCGCCCGGCGGCGGCTACGGACAGCCTCCGGGCCAGAGCCAACCTCCGGCCTACGGCCAGTCTCCCGGCTATGGCCAGTCTCCGGGTTACGGCCAGCAGCCCCCGAGTGGTTATTACGGCCAGCAGCCGTCCGGCGACTACGGCTACGGTCAGCAGCCGTCCGGCGAATATGGGTACGGCCAGCAGCCGCCGGGCGCCTACGGGCCACCCGGCTACGGCGCGTACGGGGCCCCGCAGAGGAACACCAGCGGCCTGGCCGTCGCCTCGCTCGTCCTGGGCATCGTCGGGTTGCTGTTCTGCGGCCTGACCAGCATCCCCGGTGCCGTCGTGGGTCACATCGCCCTCAACCGCATCAAGCGCACCGGCGAAGAGGGCCAGGGCATGGCCATGGGCGGCCTGATCACCTCGTACATCACGATTGTGCTCTGGGCGATTCTCTGGCTCGTGTTCGGCGGTATTTGGCTGACCTTCGTGGGGCTCGCGACCGCCACCACGACCGGAAACTACTGACCCGCAGGGCATCCAGTCGGTTACAAATTGTCCGCAACGTGGACGTTATTCCACGTCGATAGTGGTTTGTCGCTAGGCTGCCGCGCGCAACGCGCCACAGATTGAGGAGTCATCAGCATGAGCTACGGAAACCAGGGCGACGGCGGTTACGGCGCCCAGCCACCCGGCGGCGGTTACGGTCAGCAGCCCCCGAGCGGTGGTGGCGGTTACGGTCAGCAGCCGCCCAGTGGCGGTGGCTATGGCCAGCAGCCGCCCAGCGGTGGCGGTGGTTACGGTCAGCAGCCCCCGAGTGGCGGTGGCGGTTACGGTCAGCAGCCGCCCAGTGGCGGTGGCTATGGCCAGCAGCCCCCGAGCGGTGGCGGCTACGGCGCCCAGCCTCCCGGTTACGGCCCGCCCCCCGGTGGCGGTTACGGTCAGCCCGGCGGCTACGGCGCGCCGCAGAGCCCGCCGGACAACCACCTGGTCGCGGCCATCCTCACGACGCTGTTCTGCTGCCTTCCCTTCGGTATCGTGTCGATTGTCAAGTCGTCGCAGGTGAACTCGAAGTGGCAGGCCGGTGACTACCAGGGCGCGATGCAGTCCTCGGAAGAAGCCAAGACGTGGTGGAAGCGCGCGCTGATCTTCGGCGCGATCATCAACATCCTCATCGTCATCGGCTACATCCTGCTCTTCGTGATCGTCGCCGCGAACACGTCGACCTCCGGATACTGATGGACATCGCGAACTTCGAGCGGCGCGGCACCGACCGGCTCCGGTCCGTGCTCGCGCCGCTCGGCGTCGCCGCCGCGGCGGGGGCGGTGTTCGCGGTCGTCGGCACGATCGACCCCAACCAGCCGGGCCACTATCCGACCTGCCCGTTCCTGTGGGCCACCGGCCTCTACTGTCCGGGCTGCGGTACGTTGCGCACCATCCACGCGCTGGCCCACCTCGACCCGGTGACCGCGCTCGGCCTCAACCCGCTCGCCATGGCGATGATCCCGTTTCTGCTGTTCTGGTGGGGTCGCTGGCTGGTCCGCGCCTGGCAGGGCAAGCCCCGGCGGACGACACTCGCGCATCCAGCTTGGCTTTGGGCGTTTCTCGGCATAGTGCTGGTGTACTGGGTGGTCCGAAACCTGCCATTCGGGGCGTTTCTCGCGCCGTAGTCGGGGGCCTGTGGTGAGGTGACCACGTCGGGGCCGATACCATCGCAAGACAGGCCGGGAGCGGACGCGATGCGAACTCTCTGCCGCCCCCAACTGCCGACCGGAGGGACCCCAAGCGCGTGAGTGAGCGGACCGAAGGGCCGAGCGTCCTCGACGACATCCTCGACGGGGTGCGCGCCGACCTCGCCACCCGTCAGCAGGCCGTGTCGCTTGACGAGCTCAAGCAGCGGGCCGAGCGGGCTTCGGGGCCCAAAGACGCGCTCGCCGCGCTCGGCGGCGACCGGATCTCGGTGATCGCCGAGGTCAAGCGATCCAGCCCGTCCAAGGGCGCGCTGGCCGCCATCGCCGACCCGGCCGCGCTGGCCGCCGACTACGAGGCGGGCGGCGCCCACGTCATCAGCGTGCTGACCGAACGGCGCAAGTTCGGCGGCAGCCTCGAAGACCTGGCCGCGGTCCGCGCCCGCGTCGACATCCCGATCCTGCGCAAGGACTTCATCCTCACCTCCTACCAGCTGTGGGAGGCCAGGGCCCACGGCGCCGACCTGGCGCTGCTGATGGTGGTCTGCCTGGAGCAGGAGGCCCTGGTGTCGCTGATCGAGCGGGCCGAGTCCATCGGGCTCACCCCGTTGGTCGAGGTGCACACCGAGGAGGAGCTGGAGCGGGCGGTCGCGGCGGGCGCCCGGATCATCGGGATCAACGCCCGTAATCTGAAGACACTCGAGGTCGACCGCGACGTGTTCGCCAAGCTGGCGCCGAAGGTCCCCGATAATGTGATCAAGATCGCGGAGTCGGGCGTGCGGGGTCCGCATGACCTGCTCGCCTACGCACGGGTCGGCGCCGACGCCGTCCTGGTGGGCGAGAGCCTGGTCACCGGCAAGGATCCACGCAAGGCCGTGGAGGCGCTGGTGACCGCCGGCGCCCACCCCGCGACGCGCCCCGACCACGGAGCAGAGGGATAGCAGTGGCAAACGACGGCACCATTCTCACCGCCGCCGACCTGGCAGGTAACGGCGCCTACGGCAACGACCCCGACGTGCACGGCAAGTTCGGCATCTTCGGCGGGCGCTACGTTCCCGAGGCGCTCATCCCGGCCCTCGACGAGGTCGCCGCGGTCTACGAGAAGGCCAAGAACGACGCCGAGTTCCTGCGCGAGTTCGATCACCTGCTGCGTACGTACGCGGGCAGGCCGACCACGCTGACCGAGGTGCCGCGCTTCGCCGAGCACGCCGGCGGCGCGCGGATCATCCTCAAGCGCGAGGACCTCACGCACACCGGCGCCCACAAGATCAACAACGTGCTCGGCCAGGCGCTGCTGACCAAGCGGCTCGGCAAGAAGCGAGTGATCGCCGAGACCGGCGCGGGCCAGCACGGCGTGGCCACCGCCACCGCGGCGGCCCTGCTCGGCCTGGAGTGCGTCATCTACATGGGCCAGGTCGACTGTGAGCGCCAGGCGCTCAACGTGGCCAGGATGAAGCTGCTCGGCGCCACGGTGGTGCCGGTGACCAACGGCTCCCAGACGCTGAAGGACGCCATCAACGAGGCGTTCCGCGACTGGGTCACCAACGTCGACACGACCCACTACCTGTTCGGCACCATCGCCGGCCCGCACCCGTTCCCCGAGATCGTGCGCGACTTCGCGCGCATCATCGGCGTCGAGGCCCGCCGCCAGATGCTGGAACTGACCGGCCGGCTGCCCGACGCGGTCGCCGCCTGCGTCGGTGGCGGCAGCAACGCGATCGGCATCTTCCACGCCTTCATCGGCGACGAGGGCGTCCAGCTGCACGGCTACGAGGCCGCCGGCCACGGCTTGGAGAGCGGCGAGCACGCGCTCACGCTCACCGCCGGCTCGGTCGGCGTGCTGCACGGCTCACGGACCTACGTGCTTCAGGACGAGGAGGGCCAGACGATCGAGTCGCACTCGATCTCGGCCGGTCTCGACTACCCGGGCGTCGGGCCCGAGCACGCCTGGCTCAAGGACAGCGGGCGGGCGGTCTACCACGGTGTGACCGACGACGCGGCGATGGCCGCGTTCTCGCTGCTGGCCAGGACCGAGGGCATCATCCCGGCCATCGAGTCGTCACACGCCCTGGCGGGCGCGCTTGAGCTCGGTCGTGAGCTGGGTCCCGAGGCGACCATCCTGGTCAACCTCTCGGGGCGCGGCGACAAGGACATGGGCACGGCGATGAAGTACTTCAACCTCTGACGGCCCGGGGTTCGCGCCGCACCGGCTCTGGAGGATGCCCGAGCACGGCGGCCGATGGCACCATGGCAAGGACGGCGGCGATGCGGCCCCTGACCACTGAGAACGGACGATCATGACTACTCTTCAGACGGTTTTCGCCACGGCGAAGGCGGAGAACCGGGCCGCGCTGGTCGGCTACCTGCCCGCGGGCTTCCCGTCCAAGGAAGGCGCCATCACCGCGGCCGCCGCCCTGGTCGAGGCCGGCTGCGACGTGATCGAGATCGGGCTGCCCTACTCCGACCCGCTGATGGACGGGCCGACCATCCAGGACGCCGTGCACCGGTCGCTGGTCAACGGCACCCGGATCGCCGACGTCCTGCGCACGGTCGAGGGAGTCGCCGCCACCGGCGCGGCCACGCTGGTCATGACGTACTGGAACCCGATCGACCGCTACGGCGCCGAACGGTTCGCACGTGACCTGGCCGCCGCGGGCGGCGTCGGCACGATCACGCCCGACCTGACACCGGAGGAGTCGGAGCCGTGGCGGGCGGCCTCGGCCGCGGCGGGCATCGACACCGTGTTCCTGGTGGCGCCCAGTTCCACCGAGGCGCGCATCAAGGCCGTCGTCGACTGCTGCACCGGGTTCGTCTACGCGGCCTCGCTGATGGGCGTCACGGGCGCCAGGGAGACCGTCAACGTGGCGGCCGAGGACCTGGTCAAGCGCACCCGCGCGCACACCGCGCTGCCCGTGTGCGTGGGACTGGGCGTCGGCACCGGCAAGCAGGCGGCCGAGGTGGCCGGCTACGCCGACGGCGTCATCGTGGGCTCGGCGTTCATCCGCCGGATGCTCGACGCGCCCGACGAGGCGGCCGGCCGTGAGTCGATCGGCGTGCTGGCCCGGGAGATGGCGGCGGGCGTCCGCTCCCGCGCCTAACCCTTTCTGTCAAATCCCGCGACTCGCAACTGGACAAGTGTCAGTATTTCTGGCGTCGGTCCATAGCGCGTGTTGCGGTGGCGGGTTGGTGGTATCGGGGCCCCACGCAGTACGACGCATACCTGTGAAAGGACATATATGCGTCGGAGTCCCGGTACCTTCGTAGCCGCCGCCGTCCTCGCCTTATCGGCCGTCGCCCTGGCCGCCCCCGCACAAGCCACGCGAGTGCCGGCGACGTCCGTGCCAGGCGCGGGGCCCACCCCGGAGCCGACGCCCACCTACGAACTGTCCTCGCCCGACCAGCCGACCACCGGTCCCACGCCCCCGCCTCCCACGCAGCAGAACCTGGCCCCCGAGCCCACCACCGTGGCCGAGCCCGTCAGGATCTCCTCCGGGCAACTGGCCGTCGACCTCGACCCGGCCTTCCCGAGGATCCTGCGCTACACCGACAAGGCGAGCGGCGCCGTACTCGACGGCAGCACCGCCGTGCCCGGCGTGGTGCTGAACGGCACGCCGTACGAGGCCACGGTCGCGCTGCGCGGCACCGACGGCGCGTCCGCCCGCTACCGGCTGACCTTCGAGGCGGGCGTCACGCTGGACGCCAGCATCCGCGTCAAGGACCGGGTGACGACCTTCGCGATCGACGCGGTCTCCGACACCGAGGCGTTCCGGGTCAACACCATCGACCTGCCAGGACACGATCTGGTGTCGGTGAGCAGCGACCAGCCGGGCGCCGCGACCGCGTTCACCAGGCTCGACCCCAACTCCACCCGTACGGCCGACGTCTTCGCCGCCGTCACCCCGGGGACGGCGCCCGACGCCGCCCCGATCGGCGCCTCGTACGCCATCGTCAACACCGGCGCCCTGGCCGCCGCGGTCGAGTCGAACTCCACCTACGACCGCCCCTCAGGCGTCACCGACAAGGACGCGGCCCGCTTCTGGCACCAGGCCAGGCAGGAGGACGGCGGCCGGATCAGGGTAGGCGTGTGGAGCGGTCAGTGGACCTACCGGGGCACCGGCGCGCCCTTCACCGAGGACCTGCCGTGGGCCAAGGTCGTGGTCACCCCCGACGCCAACGGCGACGGCGGCCTCGACTGGCAGGACGGCGCCGTCGCGTTCAGGAGCATCGGCGTCAAGGCACCCGGCGCGGACGAGACCAAGGACCGGGTGATCGCGCACATCCCGTTCAACTTCTCCAGCCAGGCCACCCACCCGTTCCTGCGCACCCTCGACGACGTCAAGCGGATCTCGCTGGCCACCGACGGCCTGGGCCAGCTGGCCCTGCTCAAGGGGTACCAGTCGGAGGGCCACGACTCGGCCCACCCCGACTACGGCGGCAACTACAACAAGCGCGCCGGCGGCCTGGCCGACCTCAACACGCTGCTCAAGACCGGCAAGGACTGGAACGCGACGTTCGGCGTGCACGTCAACGCCACCGAGTCCTACCCCGAGGCGAAGAGCTTCAGCGAGCAGCTCGTCAACAAGGACACCAAGGGCTGGAACTGGCTCGACCAGTCGTACCTGATCGACCAGCGCGGCGACCTGACCAGAGGAACCCTCGCCAAACGGCTGCAGCGGCTGCGCGCCGAGACCGACAGGAACCTGGCCCTCCTGTACGTGGACGTGTACCGCCCGCACGGCTGGGTGGCCGACCGCCTGCTCACCGAGCTGCGCGGACAGGGCTGGCAGGTGGCCACCGAATGGGCCGACAAGCTGGAGCGCTCGTCGCTGTGGTCGCACTGGGCCAACGACCTCAACTACGGCGGAGCCACCAACAAGGGACTGAACTCGCAGATCATCCGGTTCATCCGCAACGGCGAGAAGGACGTCTGGAACGCCCACCCCATCC
Organism: Nonomuraea sp. NPDC048901; assembly: GCF_040649695.1. Classification (NCBI taxonomy): domain Bacteria; kingdom Bacillati; phylum Actinomycetota; class Actinomycetes; order Streptosporangiales; family Streptosporangiaceae; genus Nonomuraea; species Nonomuraea sp. NPDC048901. The sequence continues at coordinate 416,246 of NZ_JBEZFW010000005.1, forward strand.
TGGGCAACGCCCGCATCGTCGAGTTCGAGGGCTGGACCGCGCAGAACGACTTCACCGCCTTCTACCGCAACATCTGGGAACACAACCTGCCGGCCAAGTTCCTGCAGCACTACCAGATCACCGACTGGAACCCCGACGAGATCGTCTTCACCGGAGGCGTGCGCGGCAAGGTGGCAGACGGCCGGCGCCAGCTGTTCGCGGGCGGTCACAAGGTGCTCGACGGCACCACGTACCTGCTGCCGTGGGCGGGCAAGTACTACCACTACAACCCGGCCGGCGGCACCACCACCTGGGACGCCGCCCGGCCGATGACCGTCTACAAGCTCACCGACCAGGGCCGGGTCCGGGTGGGCGTCGCCACTCCGGCCGACGGCAAGATCACCCTGCGGGCCGAGGCGGGCGTGCCGTACGTGCTCTACCCCGGCAAGGCGCCCGCCCAGGCCGACCCCCGCTGGGGCGAGGGGAGCGGCGTCCGCGATCCCGGCTTCAACGGCGACGGACTGCGCGACTGGCAGGTCACCGGCCCGGTGAGCGTCCAGAAGAACGAGCGCGGCCAGCGCATGGCGCTGCTCGGCGGCGGTCCGCAGGCCCGGCTGGAACAGCGGCTGACCGGCCTCCAGCCCGGCCGCACCTACACCGCCTCGGCGTTCGTCGAGGTCGAACCCGGGCAGGCAAGACAGACCACGCTGGAGGCCGGTGGCCGGAAGGCGACGATCCAGCGCTCGACCGCCAAGAACTACATCGCCTCCGACGAGAAGCACGACACCTACTTCCAGCGCGTCAAGGTCGCCTTCACCGCGCCGCGCGACTCCGTCACGCTGCGGATCACGGCCGCCGCCGGTGCGGCGAAGGTGCGGGTGGACGACGTACGGCTCATCAGGAGCGATCCGGCGGGTGGGACCGAGACGTTCGAGTCCGCCGAGCCGGGATGGGGCCCGTTCGTCAAGGGTGACGCCGGTGGCGCGTTCGACGCGCGTACGCATCTGTCGGAGCGGCACGAGCCGTACACACAGGCCGGGTGGAACGGCAAGACCGTAGACGACGTGATCAACGGCGACTGGTCGCTCAAGGCGCACGAGGAGCGGCAGGGACTGGTCTACCGGACCGTGCCGCAGACCGTACGGTTCGAGCCGGGACACGCTTACGAGGTGTCGTTCGGCTACCAGAGTGCCCTGGCGGACGCCTACGCCTGGGTGACCGGCTACGACAAGGGCACCTCCAGCGTGGAGACCCGGCGGACGCCGGTGCCGGAGCGGCGGACCACCGGCAGGTTCGCCGAGCGGGTGGTCGCGGGCTGCGGCGACGTCTGGGTCGGGCTCCGCTCGCTGCTGCCCGAGCAGGCCGGGGCCGATTTCGTCCTCGACGACTTCGCCGTCAAGGACCTGGGGAAGGACCCCGAGGCCCAGGCGTGCGCGTCGCTGGACGTGGTGCCCGCTGCGCCCGCGTTCGAGCAGGGCGCGGCCTCCGAGGTCACCACCACGTTCGTCAACCTGGAGGACGTGGCGGCCCAGGACGTCAAGGTGACGCTGACCGTACCCGAGGGCTGGACCGTCACCGGGAACGGGACCGGCACCGTAGAGCCTGGCGGCAAGCTGGTGACCATCTGGAAGGTGACGCCGCCCGCGAACGCGCCCTATGACACCTACGAGCTGAAGGCCGACGCCGCCTACACGGCGGCGGGAGCCGCCAAGTCGATCGGCGCGGTGACGACCGTACGGACGCTGCCGCCGCCACCCACCGCGGAGGCCTGGGCGAGCGACCTGGAGTGGGTCAGCGCGGTCAACGGCTGGGGGCCGGTCGAGCGCGACCGGTCCAACGGCGACCTCGGCGCGGCCGACGGCACGCCGATCGTGATCGGCGGCCAGACGTTCGCCAAGGGGCTGGGCACGCACGCGCCCGCCGACGTCCGTTTCTACCTCGGCGGCCGGTGTACGGCCTTCACAGCCTCCGTCGGCGTGGACGACGTCCAGGCCACCAGGGGGTCTGTGGAGTACAGCGTGGTCGCCGACGGGGTGGTCAAGGCACACAGCCCGGTGCTGCGAGCCGCCGATCCGGCCTACGAGCTGACCGCCGACCTCACCGGTGCCCGATACGTGGACCTCGTGGCGGGCGACGGCGGCGACGGCAACGGCAACGACCACGCGGACTGGGGCGCCGCCAAGTTCGCCTGCGGCTAGCGGTCTCACGGGTTAGTCGCCGGTCTCTGCGGTTAGCGGTCGGTCAGGCTCGTCTGCGGCCTCTGCGGCCTCTGCGGTCTCTGCGGTCTCTGCCGCTTTTGCCGTTAGCGGTCGGTCGGGTTCGTTCGCCATGGGCGCTCGGTGCGTCGCGGCTGCTCGCCGCGACGCCGTGAGCAGCGCGTATGGCCCCTGCGCGGGAAAACCCTCTTAACCGAGTCTTATCCCGGGCGTGGTCAGATGGGTTCCCGATACTGTGCGCTTTCCAGCGCAGAGAAAGAGGAGCCCTAGCCGTGGTCGCGTCGAAACAGTCACTTAACGCTCGGACGGCGGTACTCTGGGTGACGACCGTTGCCCGGCTTGTCCTGGGCGGGGTGCTGATCGTGGCCGGGTGGCTGAAGATCGGCAATCCGTCCGACTCCGTCGTGGCGGTCAAGGCTTACGAGCTGCTGCCCGACTCGCTCGCCACGACCGTGGGCTACGGCCTGCCGATCCTGGAGATCGTGATCGGTGTGCTGCTGGTCGTCGGGCTGCTGACCAGGGTGGCCGGGGTGATCGGTGGGCTGCTCATGTTCGCCTTCGTCTTCGGCATCGCCTGGGCGTGGGCGCACGGCCTGCGGATCGACTGCGGCTGCTTCGGGGGAGGCGGACAGCTCGGGGCGGGGGAGCAGCCGGCCTACCTGCTCGACATTCTGCGCGACTTCGGTCTCGTGGTGCTCGGCGCCTGGATCGTGCGCTTCCCACCGGGACGTTTCGCGCTCGACTCGGCGCTCGGGTTGGCGGGCGGCGAGCGCGGACATGATGAACAAGAGGGGATCGACCAATGAGCAAGGGGGACCGTGCGAAGTCCGCGCGGGAGAAGATCAAGGCGCAGCAGGCCGCCGACCGCGTGCGGGAGCGGCGCAGAAAAGCCGTCACCTACGCGACCGTGAGCGCGGTCGCGGTGGCGGCGGTCGGGCTCGGCGTCTGGTACGCCGCCAGCACGTCGCAGGCGGAGCAGGCCGGCGGCCAGCTTCCGCCGACCACGGTGAACCCCGACGGCTCGGTCACCATGGCCCAGAGCGGCGTCACCAAGCCCGTCGTCGACATCTTCGAAGACTTCCAGTGTCCCGCCTGCAAGCAGATGGAGGAGGTGAGCGGCAGCACGTTCAGGAACCTCGCGGCCGAGGGCAAGGCCAAGGTCGTCTACCACCCCATCACGATCTTCAGTACCGATCCGACGAAATCCAACTCCCTGCGGGCCGGCGCCGCCGCCCGCTGCCTGTCCGACGGCAAGCAATGGATCGCCTTCCACGACCTGCTCTACAAGAACCAGCCCAGTGAGACGGTCGAGGGCTTCAAGACCGACCAGATGGTGGACTGGGCCAAGCAGGCCGGGGCCACGGGGGCGGGCATCGACACCTGCATCACCGGCCAGAAGAACGTGCAGGCCCAGCTCGACTACAGCGCCAAGGTCATGAAGGAGCAGAAGCTGAGCGGCACGCCGACCGTCAAGCTCAACGGTACGGCCCTGGACAACAAGGTCGTCTTCGCACCAAAGGATCTTCGCGATGCGGTCACGAAGGCGGCCAAGTAGTCCCGCTTCCGCTACCCTCACCTGACATGCCCCTTGCCTCGATTCCCAGCCCTTCTCAAGGGGTCTGGTATCTCGGATTCGTGCCGATCCGGGCCTATGCCCTGTGCATCGTGCTCGGCGTCATCTTCGCCGTCTGGCTGAGCGAGCGCCGCTGGCGCGCTCGCGGCGGCCAGGCGGGCACGATCATCGATATCTCCGTGCCCGCGGTGATCTTCGGCCTCATCGGCGGACGCCTCTACCACGTCATCACCGACTGGCAGACCTACTTCGGCGACCGCGCGATCAAGAAGCCCTACCAGGCCCTGTTCATCTGGGAAGGCGGGCTGGGCATCTGGGGCGCGGTCGCGCTCGGCGGCGTCGGCGTCTGGCTGGCCTGCCGGAGGCGCGGCCTGTCCCTCAGCGCGGTGGCCGACACGGTGGCGCCCGGCATCATCTTCGCGCAGGCGATCGGCCGCTGGGGCAACTGGTTCAACCAGGAGCTGTACGGCGGGCCGACGACGCTGCCGTGGGGGCTCGAGATCGACCAGTTGCACGGGGGCGAGCCGGGGGTGCTCTACCACCCGACGTTCCTGTACGAGTCGATCTGGGATGTCCTGCTGGGCTTCGTCCTGCTCTGGGCGGGCAAGCGGTTCGCGCTGCATCATGGGCGGCTGTTCGCCCTCTATGTCGCCGGCTACACACTGGGACGGTTCTGGATCGAGGGGCTGCGAATCGACCCCGTCGGTGGGGTGGACCACGCGGTGACACTCCTGGGACTTCGGCTGAACCAGTGGACGTCGATCGTGGTGTTCATCGGGGCGCTGGCCTACTTCTGGCTGACCCGCAACAAGGACAGCGAGGAGTTCATCCTCCCGGCCGAGGTGCGGGAGGCCGCTGCGAGCGGCCCGGATCCGGCCCACGGGGTCGACCAGGCCGACTCGGCGGGCGACACCGCTGCTGATTCAGACGCCGCTGCGGAGGCCGGGCAAGCGGACAAGGCGCCGGAAGACGCCCCGGATCCTGAGGTCGTACGTGCGGATGCTCCGGACCCCGCGGTGGTCGCTGAGGACGTCGCGCCGAAGGAGGAGTCCGTACGCGAGGAGTCCGTACCTGAGGAGTCCGCCAGCGAGGACGACGCCCGCGAGGACGACGCCCGCGAGGACGACGCCCGCGAGGGTGACGCGACCGCGAAGCAGGGGGAGACCCCCGAGGTCGTTCAGCAGGAGAAGAACTCCAGATGAGCGGGGGCGCGGAGCAGCACCACCAGCACCGTGACGTCACCGGCGGCTGGCTGCGGCCGTCGGTGTTCGGCGCGATGGACGGCCTGGTGTCCAACTTCGCGCTCATCGCCGGTGTCGCGGGCGGCACCGGTGACACCAAGGTCATCGCCCTGGCGGGCATCGCGGGCCTGGCGGCGGGTGCCTTCTCGATGGCCGGTGGCGAATACGTCTCGGTGGCCAGCCAGCGCGAGCTGGCCCTGGCCGAGATCGCCGTCGAGCGCCGCGAGCTCGAACGCCACCCCGAGGCCGAGCAGGAAGAGCTCGCCCAGGTATTCATCGCCAGAGGCGTGGCGCCGGACCTGGCCGCCGAGGTGGCCAGGCAGATCTCCGAGAACCCCGCCGAGGCCCTGGAGGTCCACGCCCAGAGCGAGCTCGGCGTCGACCTGCACGACCTGCCCTCGCCCAAGGTGGCCGCGGGCTCGTCGTTCCTGTCCTTCAGCGTGGGCGCGCTCCTGCCGCTCGTGCCGTACCTGATCGGCGTGACGAGCCTGTGGGTGTCGGCGGTCATCTCGTGCCTGGCGCTGTTCGGGGCGGGGGCGCTGGTCTCCACGGTGACCGCGCGTTCCTGGCTGTACTCCGGGCTGCGGCAGCTGATCGTCGGCGTGGTGGCGGCCGGGCTCACGTTCGGGCTGGGCAACCTGATCGGGGCGGGTGGGCTGTGATGGCCTCCAGAACGGCGACCCGCAAGCGCCGGCGCCCCGCCCGCTCCGACTGGCAGTTCCCCCTGCTCACCGACCTGGGGATGGATCCCAAGAAGCAGAAGCTCCTGGTGATCATCGTGTCGGCGGTGGGGGTGCTGGCCGCGGCGTTCGCCCTGGTCGCCTTCGTCAACTCGCTGGGCCAGTACACCCCCGAACAACGCCGCGGCGCCGCCATCGTGCAGGCCGACGCGGCGCTGCCGGAGACCTATCACAGCTGGGCCTCGCCCAAGCTGTTCGATCCGATCGCCGACCGGGCCAAGGACCGCACGCCGCTCACCGAGAAGGAGGTCTTCGGGCAGAAGACGCTCACCGGTGAGAAGAAACTCACTCTCAAGCTGGCCGGCAGCAAGCTCGACGCCGACTGCTCGGCCGCCGTCTGGGGCCCCGAACTCCTCGACGTGGTCGCCGGCGCCGAGTGCAGCCAGGCGGCCCGCGGTGTCTACACCACCCCGGACGGCCGCTACGTGGGCCAGTACACCCTGCTCAACCTGCGCGACGGCAAGGCCGCCAGTGAGCTGGTCGAATCGCTCAAGACGCTCTACCGGGGCGGCTGGACGAGCCCGGTCGGCTCCGGCAAGACCGCCTTCCCGCCGGGAGCTCACACCGAGGGAGGGGGCTACGCCTTGGGCCACTACGTCGGGCTGGTCTGGATCGGCCGGGCCGACGGCGCCGCCCCGACGCCCAAGGACGACTTCGTCTCGCTCTCGCTGACGCTCCGGGGGGCCGAGAAGGCCGTCTACCGCCGGGTCGTCTCGGTCACCGGGCCGACGTCATGATGCGCGCCCGCGTCATGATCCCGCTGGGCGTGGCCCTGGTGGCGGTGCTCGCCGTCGCGGGCTGGCTGTTGTTCCTGCGGCCCGAGGCCCGGCCGTCCACCTTCCGGGGCGAGCCGACCTCGGCGCTCTACTCCCTCATCGACTCCCGGCAGCGCGACGCGGCTCCGCTGACCGTGGACGAGGTGTTCACCCCCGACACGGCGACGCTCGGCGGATTGCGCCGCGTCTCGGCCGAGCAGCTCGCGGACTGCGACGACGCCCTCTGGGGCGCCTCGGCGGCGGGCTGCACGCAGGCGCTGCGGGCCACGTACACGGGCGACTCGGGAGCGGGGCAGTTCGTCATCTTCAACCTCACCGACGGGCGGGCCGCCGACGCGCTGGTGAAGGCGCTGTCCAAGGACGGGTTCGTCCGGCAGGCGGTCCCCTTCGACGCCGTACGCAGCCGCGCGCAGGCCAGGGCGCTCGGCCATTACGTCACCGTCGCGTGGGTGGGGCCGGTGCGGCCAGGGGAAACGGGGGACCTGGTGTCGCAGCTGGTCGCCCTCGACGGGCTCGGGCACATCATCCAGAAGCGCGTGGTCGACGCGACCTGACGCGCCCACCGTTCCGGCCGGTCAGGTGGTCTTGGACAGGGCCGTGACCGTGGCGGAGACCGTGGTGGGGAGGTCGGCGAGGCGGTGGAGGGGCGTCTCCAGCGGCGTGACGGCCTCGGCCCAGGGCGCCGCCTGCCGGATGAGGGCGCGGGCGTCGTTCTTGGTGAGGGTGGTGCCCTGTGAGCGGGCCACCGCGATGAGCCCCTCGCGCCAGGTGTTGGCCAGTTTGCCGTGCCCGTTGTCGAGGATCCGCCGCAGCACCCCGGCCTCGTCACCGATCGGCTGCGGGAGTCGTACGGCCTCCAGGACGCCGCCGTCGGACGTCAGCTCGTAGACGGACCCCAGGACATCCGGGAGAGGGGCCGGCGCGGACAGCAGGACCCGCACATGGGCGGCTCGCGTGGCCAGCAGGAGGCGCGGGAGCGCGGCCTCCAGGCCGGCGGGCAGCGCGATCGCCACCCGCTCCACGGCGGCGGCGTAGGGCTTGGCCAGCCACGTGGACAGCTTCACCCGGGGCTGCGGCAGCTCCTTCGGCCAGTCACCCACCAGCAGGTCGGCGTCGGCCGCCGAGGAGCTGTCGGCCGCCGAGGAGCCGGTGGACTCGATCGACTGGGGGCCCTGGGTGTAGATGGCGGTGGTCAGGCGGTCGAGGCGGGCGGTGACGGCGGGACGGGTCTTGGTGGTGGGACGCAGGACATAGAGGTCGGCGGCGGAGCCGATGGCTTCCGCCCCGAAATATCTGTTGAAATCTGGGTAAATAGCGTCATATGCGAGGTTGAGGGCGGAGAGGGAGTTCTGCACCTTCAGGGCGAGCATCGGAGTGCGCTCGCTCGCCCCGTACGCCAGCAGCACCCGCCCATCGTCCTTGAGCCCCTCGATCGCGCGCGCCACGAACAGCCCGACGCCCTCCGGTGTGTACGGCGGGTCGGTGACGGCCAGGTCGTGGTCGCGGGCCGACGGCGGCAGCGACAGCCGCAGATCGGCCCACCGGGTCCGTACGCCGAGATCCTGGGCGTCCAGATAGGCCAGGATGCGCTCGTCTATGTCGACCACGGTGACCTCGGCCTCGGGGTGGACCAGTTTGACGGCCAGCGAGGTGAGGTCGTGGTCGCCCACGAACAGCAGCTTCGCGCCCCGCAGCCAGAAGCGGGCGCCGAGCAGCAGCGCCCTGCGCAGCACGGTGTCGGGGGTGGCGGCCACGTGGTCCAGCGCGTGGCGGGAGCGCGGCGCCTCGTCGATGAGGCGGCGCAGCCGGTCGAGCACGTGCGTGTAGTGGGGGAGCAGATAGGCGACCGGGTCGGCCGGGGGCGGGGCCACGGCCAGCAGGTCCTGGAAATCCGGCGAATGCGTGAGCGGCACCCGGAACCTGTCGCCGGAGTGCTCCAGCGGGACCTCGCGCAGCAGTGCCTCGATCGTCCGCCGGGCCGTTGCCGACTCCCTGACCAGGTCGGACAGGGTCCACCACTGGCCGTCGCAGAGGAGGGTCAGGGCGTGCCTGAGCCGTCTGCCGTCGACTCCGGCCTCGTCGAGCAGGCGTTCCACCCCGTCACGGTCCATGGTCCAACCCTATCGAGGGAATTCCGGGCCTCCAGTCCGGTGTTTGGGACATAGCAGCTCGTATGTCGGGATTGTCGCCAATGTTCGCGATGTGGACCAGGCGGGAACTATTCCGGCAGGGTGTTGTAACCTCTACGCACACGCAGCAGGGCCAACGTCGTCCCCGCCTGTAGAGCAGTTCTTGACAGACGATGACGACGGGAGGGATTCAATGCCTGCTGCCCACCTCGGGTTCCCCGAGCCCCAGGGCCTCTACCACCCCGCCAACGAGCATGATGCCTGCGGAGTCGCCATGGTGGCCGACGTCGCCGGGCGCCGCGGGCACGGGATCGTGGTGAAGGCGCTGACGGCGCTGTGCAATCTCGATCACCGGGGGGCCAAGGGTAGCGAGCCTGACACAGGCGACGGAGCCGGGATCCTCACCCAGATCCCGGACACTTTCTTCCGTACGAACGTGAGTTTCGCGCTGCCCGAGCCCGGCCACTACGCCGTCGGCATGGCCTTCCTGCCGTTCGACGGTGAGGCGCGCGACATCGCCTTCCGCATGATCGAGGAGATCGCCGCCGAGGAAGGCCTGAACGTCCTGGGCTGGCGCGAGGTGCCGGTCGACCGGGCGCTGCCCGGACCGAGCGCCAGAGCCGTCATGCCGCACTTCACGCAGCTGTTCGTGGCGAGCCCCAACGGAGAGTCGGGGCTGGCGCTGGACCGGCTGGCGTTCTGCCTGCGCAAGCGGGCCGAGCACGAGGTGGACGTCTACTTCCCCTCGCTGAGCGCCCGTACGATCGTGTACAAGGGCATGCTCACCCCCGACCAGGTCGAGCCGTTCTTCCCCGACCTGTCGGACGAGCGCTACGAGACCGCGATCGCGCTGGTGCACTCGCGCTTCTCCACCAACACCTTCCCGAGCTGGCCGCTGGCCCACCCCTACCGTTACATCGCCCACAACGGCGAGATCAACACGGTCAAGGGCAACCGCAACTGGATGCGGGCCCGCGAGGCGATGCTCGAATCCGCCCAGATACCGGGCGACATGTCGCGACTTTTCCCGATCTGCGATCCAGACGGCAGCGACACCGCATCCTTCGACGAGGCTCTGGAGCTGCTCCACATCGGCGGCCGGAGCCTGCCCCACGCCGTCCTGATGATGATCCCCGAGGCGTGGGAGAACCACACCGAGATGGACCCCGCGCGGCGGGCCTTCTACGAGTTCCACTCCTCGATGATGGAGGCGTGGGACGGCCCCGCGTCGATCACCTTCACCGACGGCACGCTGGCCGGAGCCGTGCTCGACCGCAACGGCCTGCGCCCGGGCCGATTCTGGGTGACCGCCGACGGGCTGGTCGTGCTGGCATCCGAGGCGGGCGTGCTCGACTTCAAGCCCGAAGACGTGGTGCGCAAGGGCCGCCTGCAGCCCGGCCGGATGTTCCTCATCGACACCGCCCGTGGCAAGATCATCGAGGACGACGAGATCAAGGCCGAGCTCGCGGCCGCGCTGCCGTACGAGGACTGGCTGCACGCCGGCCTGGTCCGCTTCGAGGAGCTGCCGGCCCGGCAGCGGGAGATCCCCACGCACGAGGCGCTCGTCAAGCGGCAGCAGACCTTCGGTTACACCGGGGAAGAGCTGCGGATCATCCTGTCGCCGATGGCCAGGACCGGCGCCGAGCCGATCGGCTCCATGGGCACCGACACGCCTGTCGCGGTGCTCAGCGAGAAGCCCAGGCTGCTGTTCGACTACTTCACCCAGCTGTTCGCGCAGGTCACGAACCCGCCGCTGGACGCCATCCGCGAGGAGCTGGTGACCTCGCTGGCCAGCGTGCTCGGGCCGGAGGGCAACCTGCTCGACCCCGGGCCCTCCTCCTGCCGTCAGCTGGTCCTGCCGTACCCGGTGATCGACAACGATGAGATCGCCAAGATCATCCATATCAACGACGAGCACGACCTGCCAGGCTTCCACCCGCACGTGATCTCCGGCCTCTATGAGGTGTCGGGCGGTGGCGCGGCGCTGCTGCACCGCCTGGAGGAGATCCGCGCCGAGGCGTCGCAGGCGATCGCCAACGGCGCGCGCATCATCGTGCTGTCGGACCGCGGCTCGTCCGACACGCTGGCGCCGATCCCGGCGCTGCTGCTGACCGGGGCGGTCCACCACCACCTGATCCAGGAGAAGACCCGCACCAAGATCGGTCTCGTCGTCGAGACCGGTGAGGCGCGGGAGTGCCACCACATGGCGCTGCTCATCGGCTACGGCGCGGGCGCGGTCAACCCGTACCTGGCCATCGAGACCGTCGAGGACCTGGTCGACACCGGTGCGCTCCAGATCGACAAGCACAAGGCCGTACGGAACCTGATCAAGGCCTACGGCAAGGGCGTCATCAAGGTGATGTCGAAGATGGGCGTCTCCACCGTGGCCTCCTACACCGGCGCGCAGATCTTCGAGGCGCTCGGCCTGAGCCAGGAGGTCATCGACGCCTGCTTCACCGGCACCACCTCGCGGCTCGGCGGCGTCGGCTTCGACGTGCTGGCCGAAGAGGCCGCCCGCAGGCACGCGCACGCCTACCCGAGGGTGGCGAACGCGCACCGCGGGCTCCAGATCGGCGGCGAGTACCAGTGGCGGCGCGAGGGCGAGCCGCACCTGTTCAACCCCGAGACGGTCTTCAAGCTGCAGCATGCCACCCGCACGCGCCGCTACGAGATCTTCAAGGAGTACACCGGCATGGTGGACTCCCAGGCCGAGCGGCTCATGACGCTGCGCGGGCTGTTCAAGCTGAAGGCGGGCCGGACCCCGATCCCGATCGACGAGGTCGAGCCGGTCTCCGAGATCGTCAAGCGGTTCTCCACCGGCGCCATGTCGTACGGCTCGATCTCGATGGAGGCGCACGAGACGCTCGCCATCGCGATGAACCAGCTGGGCGGCAAGTCCAACACCGGCGAGGGCGGCGAGGACCCGGAGCGCCTGTACGACGCGACGCGGCGCAGCGCCATCAAGCAGGTGGCGTCGGGCCGGTTCGGCGTGACGAGCGAATACCTGGTCAACGCGGCGGACCTGCAGATCAAGATGGCCCAGGGCGCCAAGCCCGGTGAGGGCGGCCAGCTGCCCGGCCACAAGGTCTACCCGTGGATCGCCAAGACCCGGCACTCCACGCCCGGCGTCGGCCTCATCTCGCCGCCGCCGCACCACGACATCTACTCGATCGAGGACCTCGCCCAGCTCATCCACGACCTGAAGAACTCCAACCCCGAGTCGCGCGTGCACGTCAAGCTCGTGGCCGAGGTCGGGGTCGGCACGGTCGCGGCGGGCGTGTCCAAGGCGCACGCCGACGTGGTGCTCATCTCCGGGCACGACGGCGGCACCGGCGCCTCGCCGCTCACCTCGCTCAAGCACGCGGGCGCGCCGTGGGAGCTCGGCCTGGCCGAGACGCAGCAGACACTGCTGCTCAACGGGCTGCGCGACCGCATCGTGGTGCAGGTGGACGGCCAGCTCAAGACCGGCCGCGACGTGGTCATCGCCGCGCTGCTCGGCGCGGAGGAGTACGGCTTCGCCACCGCTCCGCTGGTCGTGTCCGGCTGCGTGATGATGCGGGTCTGCCACCTCGACACCTGCCCGGTGGGCGTGGCCACGCAGAACCCCGAGCTGCGCAAGCGCTTCACCGGCAAGCCCGAGTTCGTGGTGAACTTCTTCGAGTTCATCGCCGAGGAGATCCGCGAATACCTCGCCGAGCTGGGCTTCCGCTCGCTCGACGAGGCGATCGGGCACGTCGAGCTGCTCGACATGACGGCCGCCGAGGACCACTGGAAGGCCAACGGCCTCGACCTGTCGCCGATCCTGCACCAGCCGGAGTTGCCCGCGGGGACCCCGCTGCGCCGCACGGTCGAGCAGGACCACGGGCTGCAGCACGCGCTCGACAACACGCTGATCCAGCTGGCCGAGGGCGCCCTGAACAACGGCACCCCGGTCACGCTGGAGCTGCCGATCCGCAACGTGAACAGGACCGTCGGCACCATGCTCGGCTACCAGGTCACCAAGCGTTACGGTGGCGCCGGCCTGCCGGAGAACACGATCGACATCGGTTTCACCGGCTCGGCGGGCAACTCGTTCGGCGCGTTCCTGCCGCGCGGCATCACGCTGCGGCTGACCGGTGACGCCAACGACTACCTGGGCAAGGGCCTGTCGGGCGGGCGCATCACCCTGCGGCCGCACGAGGAGGCCCCGCTCGACGGTCACATCATCTCCGGCAACGTCGCCCTCTACGGCGCCACGTCCGGGGAGGCGTTCATCCGCGGCGTCGTCGGCGAGCGCTTCTGCGTCCGCAACTCCGGCGCCACCGCGGTCGTCGAAGGCGTCGGCGACCACGGCTGCGAGTACATGACCGGCGGCAAGGCGGTCGTCCTCGGCCCGACCGGGCGCAACTTCGCGGCCGGCATGTCCGGCGGCGTCGCCTACCTGCTCGACCTCAACCTCGGGCGGGTCAACCGCGAGATGGTCGCCATCGAGGAGCTCACCGAGGAGGACGGCGAGTTCCTGCGCGAGACGGTCGAGAAGCACTTCGCGGAGACCGGCTCCCCGGTCGCCAAGGAACTGCTGGCCGACTGGCACGCGGCGCTCGCCCGGTTCGGCAAGATCATGCCGACCGACTACAAGCGGGTCATGGAGGCGGCCGAGGCGGCTCGCATCGAAGGCAGGGACATCGACGAGGCGGTCATGGCCGCCGCGGTCAAGGGTTAAGGGAGGCGTAACCGATGGCTGACCCCAAGGGTTTTCTCACGCACGACCGGGAGCTGCCCGCGCGCCGCCCCATCGACGTCCGCATCGGCGACTGGCGGGAGGTCTATCAGGACTTCTCCCAGGACAAGCTGATCAAGCAGGCATCACGTTGCATGGACTGCGGCATCCCGTTCTGCCACAACGGCTGCCCGCTCGGGAACCTCATCCCCGAGTGGAACGACCTGGTCCACCGCACCGACTGGCGGGAGGCGATCGAGCGGCTGCACGCCACGAACAACTTCCCGGAGTTCACCGGCAGGCTCTGCCCGGCTCCGTGCGAGGCGGCGTGCGTGCTCGGCATCAACTCCGACCCGGTGGCGATCAAGCGGGTCGAGGTCGAGATCATCGACCGCGCGTTCGCCGAGGGCTGGGTGACCCCGCAGCCCCCGCCGGTGAAGACGGGCAAGAAGGTCGCGGTCGTCGGCTCGGGTCCCGCCGGGCTGGCCGCAGCCCAGCAGCTCACCCGGGCGGGCCACGACGTGGTGGTGTTCGAGCGCGCGGACCGTATCGGCGGCCTGCTGCGGTACGGCATCCCCGAGTTCAAGATGGAGAAGCGCCACATCGAGCGGCGTCTGGACCAGATGCGGGCCGAGGGCACCGAGTTCCGCACCGGCGTGAACGTCGGCGTCGACGTCACGGCGGCCCAGCTGCGCGCGGAGTTCGACGCGGTGGTGCTGGCGGGCGGTGCCACCCTGTGGCGCGACCTGCCGGTGACCGGGCGCGAGCTCGGTGGCGTCCACCAGGCGATGGAATACCTGCCCCTGTCGAACAAGGTGCAGGAGGGCGACCTCAGCGAGCCCCCCATCTCGGCCAAGGACAAGCACGTCGTGGTCATCGGCGGCGGCGACACCGGAGCCGACTGCATCGGCACGGCGATCAGGCAGGGGGCCAAGTCGGTCACCCAGCTGGAGATCATGCCGCAGCCACCCGCCGCGCGGCCCGGCAGCCAGCCGTGGCCGACGTTCCCCATCCTGTTCAAGATGGAGAGCGCGCACGAGGAGCTCGCGGAGGGCGGGGGCGCGCGGGTGTACGCGGTCTCGACGACGGAGTTCGTCGGCGACGACGCCGGAAACATCCGCGCGTTGCGGCTGGTCGAGGTCGAGGGCCCGCAGAACGGCTTCAAGCCGATCCCCGGCACCGAGCGGGAGATCCCGGCCGAGCTGGTCACGCTCTCGATGGGCTTCCTCGGCCCGGAGAAGGGTGCCCTGCTCCAGGACCTCGCTGACGTCGGTGGGGACGGGTTCTACGACGCGCGTGGGAACGTCTCCCGCGACAAGTCGTACATGTCCAAGGTGGACGGGGTCTTCGTGGCGGGCGACATGGGTCGCGGGCAGTCGCTCATCGTCTGGGCGATCGCCGAGGGCCGCGCGGCCGCCTCGGGCGTGGACCGGTTCCTGTCCGGCGACACCTCGCTGCCGTACCCGATCCTGCCCACCGCTCGTCCGCTGGTTTGATGCCCGTGACGTGTCTGCTGGTCCGACGGCCGCGATCTGGTTTGACGCGCTGACCGTCTGCTCGTCTGACGGTCCACTCGTCTGACGGCCTTGCTGTTTCGAGGCGCCCGCCCGGTCCCCCCGGGCGGGCGCTTTGTTTTTCTTTACGGCCGGCAGTGGCCAGCCCCACCCTCTGCACGGGGCTGGGCTCCATCCAGGGGAACGCTCCTCCGGTTCCCGGGCTGGCCGCCGTGACGTGCGTACTCTTGACCAGGGCCGCCCTTTTGCATGACCAGGGCTGGACAACCTGATCCCGTTTTGCCCTCTAAAGTCCGAAATTTTACGACAAAGTTGCATCGCGGGACTGGGGTCGGGAAGATGCAGTTTCTGTGTGACGCCGTGGATGGGGGAAGTATGAGGCGATTCGCCGCCGGCCTGATGGCCTTGGCTGTGGCCGGTTCGCTGGCGGCCTGCGCGACCCCTGCGGCGCCCAAAGCGGGGCCGGACCAGGAGTACCTCGTCTTCTATGCCGACGGCCGGGCGGGAGCGGCGCTCTCCGCCGTCGAGCGCGCCGGTGGCCGCCTCGTCAGCACCGACACCAAGCTCGGCTACGTCGTGGCCAAGGGCGGCGGCGACGCGTTCGTCGACGCCCTCGGCGCGGACCAGGCCGTCGTCGGCGTCACGACCGACCGCGAGATCGGCTTCGCGCCAGGGCTCACCCCTCGCGCCCAAGGCTCGACGGCCGCGCTCGCGTCCGGTGCCCTGAGCACGACGGCTGGGGGCACGCTCGCATCCGGTGCTCGGGGTGCGCTGGAGCCGCGGGCGTTCCCCGACGCGTCGGCCCTCACGACCAGGGCGGGCGAGCCCCTCGCGCCCCGTCAGTGGGACATGAGGATGATCGGCGCCGACCGCGCCAACAAGAAGGTGCCCGGCAGCAAGAAGGTGCTCGTCGGCGTCATCGACACCGGCATCGACGGCAAGCACCCCGACATCGCCCCGAACTTCAACCGCGCCCTCAGCCGCAACTTCGTCACCGACAAGCCGAACGACGAGAACGGCGACACGCTCGACGGCCCCTGCGAGGTGTCGAGCTGCAAGGACCCGGTCGACCAGGACGACGAGGGCCACGGCACCCACGTGGCCAGCACGATCGGCTCGCCGCTGAACCACATCGGCATCGCGGGCGTGGCGCCGGGCGTGCAGCTCGTCAACATCAGGGCGGGGCAGGACTCCGGGTTCTTCTTCCTCAAGCCCAGCCTCGACGCGCTCACCTACGCCGCCGACATCGGCGTGGACGTGGTGAACATGAGCTACTACGTCGACCCGTGGCTGTTCAACTGCGCCCACAACAAGGCCGACAGCAAGAAGCAGCAGCTGCAGCAGCGCGCGATCATCACCGGCATGCAGCGGGCACTCGACTACGCGCGTAAGAAGGGCGTCACGCTCATCTCCGCGCTCGGCAACGGCTCCACCGACCTCGGCAGGCCCAAGGTCGACACGTCCAGTCCCGGCTACCCGCGCGGCAGCGAGAAGACCCGCAAGGTCGACAACTCCTGCATCAACGTGCCGGCCGAGTCCAAGGGCGTCATCTCGGTCGCCGCGGTGGGCCCCTCCGGCCGCAAGGCCAGCTACAGCGACTACGGGATCGAGCAGGCAGACCTGTCCGCGCCCGGCGGCGACGTGACGGAGGGCAAGGGCGCCTCGACCACCAGGTCGATCCTGGCGGCCGCCCCCGAGGCTGTGCTGCGTCGTACCGGCCTGCTGGACAAGTCGGGCAAGCCGAAGACCTCCGCGGTCGTCCGTGACTGCAGCAGCAGCCCTTGCTCCTACTACCAGTATCTGGACGGCACCTCGATGGCGGCCCCGCACGCGACCGGCGTCGCCGCGATCCTGATCAGCCGCTTCGGCAAGCCCGGCAAGGGTGGTCTGGCGCTCTCTCCAGCCACCGTTGAGAAGCTCCTGTACAAGACCGCCGATCGCAAGGCGTGCCCGTCGCCGCGTACGTACACCTACGAGAGCGCCGGCGAGAGCGACAAGCAGACCTGCGAGGGCGGCAAATCCAAGAACGGCTTCTACGGCCGCGGCATCGTCGACGCCTGGAAGGCCGCGACCGTCGCACGATGATCTCCCCGGAAGGCCGCAACCGCCACGCCACCATGATGTCCTGGAATGGCGCTACCGTCAGAGCATGATGTATCGCCTCATCGCGGACACCGCGATGGTGGTGCACTTCGCCTTCCTGGCCTACATGGCCGTGGGCGGGTATGTCGCATGGCGCTGGCGGCGCACGATCTGGGTCCATCTCGCGGTCACGACTTGGGGCCTGATCTCGCTGGCCACCGGCGTCGAATGCCCGCTCACGGTGGTGGAGGATTGGGGGCGCCGCAACGCCGGACTCCAGGGCCTCCCGCCCACCGGCTTCATCGACCACTACATCGAAGGCGTGATCTACCCCGAGGAATACGCGAACTTGGCCCGTCTGGGGGTCGCCATTCTCGTGTTGTTCTCCTACGCCGGGTACGTTCTGCGTCGTCAATGACAGCCAAGTGGTCTGTACCAATTAAGGTAGGACTCGTGACTCGTCGCGCGAAAATAGTCTGCACTCTAGGTCCCGCCACGTCCTCTCCTGAACGCCTGCGCGAGCTGATCGCCGCCGGCATGGACGTGGCCCGGTTCAACCTCAGTCATGGCGACCATGACATGCACCGTGAGGTCTACGACCGGGTCAGAGAGGTGGCGGCCGACCTCGGCCGCGGTGTAGGCGTGCTCGCCGACCTGCAGGGCCCCAAGATCCGTGTCGGCAGGTTCGAGGAAGGCCCGGTCCGGCTCGGCTTCGGCGACGTCTTCACGATCACCACCGAAGACGTGCCGGGAGACCGCGAGCAGGTCTCCACGACCTACAAGGGCCTGCCGGGCGACGTACGCCCCGGTGACACCATCCTGGTCGACGACGGCCGCCTCGTCCTGGAGGCCACCAGCGTCGATGGCGACCGCGTCATCACGCGCGTCGTCATCGGCGGCATGATCTCCGACAACAAGGGCCTCAACCTGCCGGGCATCAACGTCAGCGCGCCCGCGCTCACCGACAAGGACGAGGCCGACCTGCGCTGGGCGCTGCGCACCGGCTTCGACATGATCGCCCTGTCCTTCGTCCGCCGCCCGTCCGACGCCGACGTGGTGCGCAACATCATGGAGCAGGAGGCCGTCCGCCTCCCGCTGCTCGCCAAGATCGAGAAGCCGCAGGCGGTCGACCGCCTGCCCGAGATCGTCGAGGCGTTCGACGGCATCATGGTCGCCCGTGGTGACCTCGGTGTCGAGCTGCCCCTGGAGCAGGTGCCGATCGTCCAGCGGCGCATCATCGAGCTCTGCCGTGAAAAGGCCCGCCCGGTCATCGTCGCCACCCAGATGCTCGACTCGATGATGAGCGCGCCCCGCCCCACCCGCGCCGAGGCGTCCGACGTCGCCTACGCGGTCATGGACGGCGCCGACGCGGTCATGCTCTCGGGCGAGACCTCGGTGGGCAACTATCCCATCGAGTCGGTCTCCACCATGGACCGCATCGCGCGGGCGGCGGAGGAGCACTCGCTGCACGCCACCCACTCCCTGGAGCGCCTGCCGGAGACGACGGGCGGCGCCATCGCCCGCGCCGCCGCCGAGGTCGGCGCGATCGTCGGCGCGAAGGCGCTGATCGCGTTCACGATGTCGGGGGAGACGGCCCGCCGCCTGGCCCGCTACCGCTCGCCGATCCCGCTGCTGGCCTTCACCTCGGCCCCGCACGTGCGGGGGCAGCTGTCGCTGACGTGGGGCGTGGAGACGTTCCATGTGCCGTTCGTCCACCACACGGACGACATGGTGCGTCAGGTGGAGGCGTCACTGCTGACGCTGGGCCGCCTGGAGAAGGGCGACAAGGTGGTCATCGTGGCCGGCTCCCCTCCCGGCACGCCGGGCTCCACCAACGCCCTCCGCGTCCACACCATCGGCTCGGCGGTCTCCCACAGCTAAGTTCCGGCAAAACCTTTCAGATCTATTTTTTACGGCAAGCACGGGAGGACCCACCCTGGATGGTCGGCTGACGGCCCTCCAGGGGAACGCTCCTCCGCTTCCCCGGCTCGCCGCCGTAACGTGCGCATTCTTGGTCGTCTCCGTGGGCAGTGCGGTGCCGGTGGATGGTGGGTCACGGCTGGCGGGTGGGGCACGGTTGGTGGGTGGGGACGGGCAGGCCGAGTGTGGGCGCGCCACGCCACACGAAAGCCATGGCCGACCGGACGGCGCGCACATCACGGCACTCAGCCGGTCGCCGGCTTCATCCTCATCGACCGTTGAACAGGATCGTGCTGGGAAGTGCTGGTCTTGCTTCTGTCCAGCCGGACGCGGTCAGTGCGGTCCATGAGGTCAGTGCCCCCGCTCCGTCGGTGGATCGTTCTTGCGCGGCCAGCAGCCGACCGGAGGTTTCGTCGATGATGATCTGTCGTCCGCTGCCTGACAGCTCGATCCCCGTCCCGGCGCGTCCGATCGGGTCGGTGGTCGCCCCGATGTTCTTCACCCTCGAAAGGCCCGCCAGCAGGCGGTAGAGCGCGGCCCGTTGGGCGGGAGCGGTCGGAAGCTGGGAGAGCAGGCTGGTGGTCTGCGCGTACAGGGACTCCTCGTCGGCTGGATAGCCACCTCTCCGAGCCCACTCCTGAAGCACTTTCCTGAGCTTCATCACATCGGTGGGTAGGTTCATGACCTCCTTGGTGGTGACGTGTGTGGCTCCCGCCTGGGGATAGGAAACTTCAGGAGCGCGCTTGTCGTCGAGTCGCATGGCGAACGGCGGTGCGGGCAGTGTGCCGCCCACACTCGGAACGCCGACCCCTTCGCAACCGCCGATTCTGTACGCGCCCTGCTGGCGCCAGGTCTCCTCGTCAGTCTTGGTGAGCGGCTTGCCCGATTGGGCGGTGACCACGAGCCAGCTGGGATCCCGATCTGACTTCGCTATCCAGACCTCATGGGTGCACGTGACTTGGTAACGGACCAGTTTGCGTTCCATGCCGACAGGCGCTTCGCCTCCTTCCCCAACGGCCATGCTCTGGCCGGTTGTGTGCCAGTATCGGCCGGTTGCCGGGTTCTCGGCCTCGACCCGTTCCGCAGCGGCCAGCAGCACGGTACGGGCGGGCTCTGGGGAAGGCACGGCGCGCTCGACATTCGCGCTTCGCACAAGGAGGACGGCTGCGACCGCGAAGGCCGTCGCGACGGCGGTGAGTCGAAGGGCGGTCAAGAGGTGCCGTCTCGGGTGCGGCGGCCTGCGATTGGGCTCTCCCGGTGTCTCGGCGGCCGCCTTGATCAGGATGTCATCGGTGGAGATGCGCGATCCGCGGTCCAGCGAAGCAGGGCGCGCCATGGTGAGGAGATACATCGCGTCGGGCTTGCGGCTCATCGGAGTTCTCCCCCTGGAACGATCACCGGCTTTTGGTTGGTGATGGTGTCTGTGGCGTCGATCGCCGATTGCAGTCGCCGGCGCGCTCGATGTAATCGGACGAAGAAGGCCGCCTTGGTACAGCCCAGCACCTCGGCCGCTTCGCTGGTTGTCAGCCCATGCCAGGTGGTCAGGGTCAGGATCTCTTTGTCGTCGTCGGACAGGGTGGCCAGCGCGCGGAGCACGGCAAGCCGCTCGGTGGCGTGTTCGCCCACGTCGGCGACGGCCTCTTTGATCCACGTTCTCAGCTCGGCCTCCAGAGATTCCCTTCGAGCGGCCTGCCGGAAGTTGTCGCGCAGGATGTTGCGGGCGACGCGGAAGAGCCATTGCAGCTGTGCTTGATCCGGGATGTCGTCGAGACGCCGCCAGGCGACCAGGAAGGTCTCGCTGACCACTTCCTCGGCGAGCTGGTGTCCGGCTCGGCTGGCCGCATAGCCGTACACCCGCGCTTGGTAGGTGTTGTAGAGCACGGTGAAGCGCTCGTGTGGGTTGGGCAAGCCGGTTCCTTCGGTCGGGAGCACGTCGTTCAGAAGCATGTGGTCCGATGGAAGGGTTTCTTACATCCCGATTGCACGACTCCTGCCGACCCACGGCTGGATGGCGGAGGGTGGTGGGGTGACGAAGCGCTCCATTTATGGTCAGGCCGTACATGTCACAGACGTGGCGAAGGTCGCCCCGCGCCGGCACAAGTCCTCGTTCAAGATGCGGGCTGCCCGCGACGCGTGGGGAGCAGCTGTGCGCGCGGCAGGCGCGGAAGCCGAGCCGGCCGAGCCAGCCGGGCATGTCGATGGCGGGAGCAGTCGGGAAGGGCGTGTGGTCGGTGAGCTCGACGAGGGCGGCTCGGGCGTCGTCGCGGAGGCCCATCGTGGGTGCCCTTCACGGCAACCCCTCACGGAGGCCCTTCACGGAAATCCCTCGCGGAGCTCCCTGCGGAAACCTCTCGTGGAGGCCCCTCGCGGAAACCTCTCGCGGGGGCCCCTTGTGGAATCACGAGGCCAGGTGCCGGCCACGTGTGGCGGTTGTGGTGCCCCACCGGGCTGGCCGGCCGTAACAGATCTTGAGCTTGTGGATCTCGCAGAGTCAGTTGGCGTGGAGCGAGGCGTTGAGCTCGACGGGACCGCCGGCGCGAGGGGCGGCTTCCACGGCGCCGGTTTGGGAGTTGCGGCGGAACAGGAGGCCGTTCGTGCCGGACAGTGACTTGGCCTTGACGACGCGGCCGTCCGGGAGGGCGACCTTGGTGCCGGCCGTGACGTAGAGGCCCGCCTCCACCACGCAGTCGTCGCCCAGCGAGATGCCGATGCCCGCGTTCGCGCCCAGCAGGCAGCGTTCGCCGATGGAGATGACCTCCTTGCCGCCGCCCGAGAGCGTACCCATGATCGAGGAGCCGCCGCCCACGTCGGAGCCGTCGCCGACGATCACGCCCGCCGAGATGCGGCCCTCGACCATCGAGGCGCCCAGCGTGCCCGCGTTGAAGTTCACGAAGCCCTCGTGCATCACCGTGGTGCCGGTGGCCAGGTGCGCGCCGAGGCGTACTCGGTCGGCGTCGGCGATCCGGACACCCGCCGGCAGCACGTAGTCGACCATCCGCGGGAACTTGTCCACCCCATACACCGACACCGCTCCCCGGGCCCGCAACCGCAGCCGGGTCTGCTCGAACCCCTCCACCGGACACGGCCCGAAGTTGGTCCACACGACGTTCGCCAGCAAGGAGAACAGGTTGTCGAGACTCAGCCCATGCGGCTGGACCAGGCGGCTGGAGAGCAGGTGGAGCCTGAGGTAGGCGTCGTGGGTGTCCGCCGGCGGCTCGGAGAGCTTGGCGATGCCGGTGCGCACGGCCACCACCTCGACGCCCCTGGCCGGGTCGGGACCCACCAGCGAGGCCAGCTCGCCGGCCTCCTCGGCGGAGAGCCGCTCGGTGCCCGTAACGGGCGGGTCGCCCAGCTGAGGAGCGGGGAACCAGGTGTCAAGTACGGTGCCGTCAGCGGCGATGGTTGCGAGCCCGATGGCGTACGCGCCGGTCACGGTGGGATCGATAGCTGTCACTGGCACAAACTATCGTCATCCGGTCCGACCCCAGAGCCCGGAGTCGTCCGTGTCATCACCTCGCGGTCCACCGGACGGCATTCCACGAGTCACGCGCGCCCATGGTTGATCACCCGGTCACCTGGCTCAGTCGCGGGCCGGCGTGCCATGTCTCCGGCCGCGACGGCGGCAGTCGCGACGTCCGTATCCGCAACCCCTGCACCTGCGACACCCGCCACGTCCGCACCCGCCACGTCCATACCGGCGACGTCCCCGGCTGCGACACCCGCAGTCGCGCCGATGTTCGCGATGTCCGCGGCGGTGCGGACGAAGGCGGCCAGGGCGGGGGAGCGGGTCTGCTCGGGCCAGGCCAGGACGACCGTGGTGGGGGCGGCGTCCACGACCGGTATGCAGACCAGATCGCGCCGTACCTGCTCCTTGGCCGATTCGGGGACGACGGCGATCAGCCTGCCGAGGGCGACCAACTGCATGATCTGAGCGGCATCGCCCGCCCGCAGCCCGGCCGCGACATGCGGCTCGGACCCGCCCAGCGACTTGGACGCGACCTGCCGTCCAGAGACCTGCGGCCCGGGGACGTGCGGCCCGGAGACGTGCGGCCCGGAGGCATGCCGTCCGGAGGCGCCAGGATTGGGAGTGCGGGGATCGGGCCAGCGCGGGGTCGGGTCGGCGTCCAGGTCGGCGAGGTGGACGAACGGCCGTCCGGCCAACGGGTGCCGGGCAGGTACGACGGCCACACCGCCCTCCACCAGCAGCGGCTCCGTGTCGAACCCCGTCATGTCCTCCCAAGGGTGGTGCAGGAACGCCACGTCCGCCGTACCGTCACGCAACAGCCGGGCCCGCTCGGCCACCCCGCACAGCACCACCTCCACCGGCAGGGCGTCCGGGCACGACTGGTAGGCGGCCAGGATGTCCGGGAGCAGCGCGCCGTCGCCGCCCGGCTTCAGGGCCACCACGAGCCGCGGCTCGGTCCGCCCCGCCCTGCGAGTACGGTGTTCGGCCGCCGCCACCGCGTCCAGGGCCTTGGCGGCCTCCCTGGCCAGTACCTCGCCCGCCGGGGTGAGCGCCACCCTGCGGCCCGAGCGGTCGAAGAGGGTCACCCCGAGCCGCCGTTCGAGCTTCTGGATCGCCCTCGACAGCGGCGGCTGCGCGATCCCCAGCCGCGCGGCCGCTCGGCCGAAGTGCAGCTCATCGGCGACGGCGGCGAAGTAGGCCAGCTCACGCGTCTCCATACCCGCAGGGTATCGATCCTGACCCAGCTGGTGTTGGCCGGTCCACGATCGACGGTGGTGTGCTCGGGGAATGACCACATCGAAGATCGCCCTGGTGACCGGGGCGAACAAGGGCATAGGTTTCGAGGTCGCCGCCCAGTTGGCCGCCAGGGGCATGACGGTGCTGCTGGCTGCCCGCGACGCACGCCGAGGTGAGGCGGCAGCCGCCAGGCTACGCGCGACCGCCACAGACATGGACACGCCAGACTCCGCCACCATGGATCAGCTAGACCCCGGGGGAGCGGAAGGGCCAGGATCCGGGGAAGCGGACAGATCAGGGTTCGGCGGAGTGGACAGGGCCGTTGGCGTCGACATCCATCCGATCGTGCTCGACGTCACCGACGCCGCCACTATCCAGGCAGCCGCCGCCCACGTCGCCGACCGCTATGGCCGTCTGGACGTACTCGTGAACAACGCCGGCATCTCCGGCCACCACGCAGGCGAGGCACCCAGCACCACCCGGCCCGAGCTGGTGCGCCAGGTGTTCGAGACGAACGTCGTCGGCGTGCTCATGGTGACGAACGTGTTCCTGCCCCTGCTCAGGCGCGCGCCCGCCGCCCGCATCGTGAACGTCTCCAGCGGCGTGGGCTCCCTGAGCCATCACACGACCTCGGATCACTACATGTCGGGAATTCCGGCGTCGGCGGTGTATCCGCCGTCCAAGACGGCGCTCAACGCGTTGACGATCCAGTACGCCAAGGAGCTGCGTGCAGACGGCATCTTGGTCAACGCCGCAGCGCCCGGAGCCTGTGCCACGGACTTCACCAAGGACCTCGGGCTGCCCATCACCCGCACAGCGGCCGACGGAGCGGCCGTTATCGTCAGATTGGCCACCCTCGGCCCCGACGGGCCGACGGGCGGATTCTTCGACGATGACGGGACAGTGCCTTGGTAGACATCATTGAGCTCAACCGCCGGTCTGTGCAGGCGACCGTCGACCTGGTGGCGACCATCAAGCCGGGCGACCTGGACCGGCCGACCCCGTGCGCCGGCTGGGCGGTGCGCGACCTGCTCGCCCACCAGATCGTGCAGAACCACGGCTTCGCCTTCGCCGCCTCCGGTGCGCGGTCCGATCTGGCGAGGTGGGAGCCGAGTACGGTGGGTGACGACCCGGTGGAGGAGTACGCGGCGTCGGCGCGGGCGGTGATGGACGCCTTCGCCGCGGACGGCGTACTTGATCGGGGGTTCTACCTGCCGGAGATCCGCGACGGAGGTCCCTTCCCCGCGCACATGGCGATCGGGTTTCACTTCGTCGACTGCGTGGTCCACGACTGGGATTTCGCCAAGGCGCTGGGCGTCCCCGCGAACGTGGACGAGGATCTGGCCGAGGCCGC
Organism: Nonomuraea sp. NPDC048901; assembly: GCF_040649695.1. NCBI lineage: Bacteria > Bacillati > Actinomycetota > Actinomycetes > Streptosporangiales > Streptosporangiaceae > Nonomuraea > Nonomuraea sp. NPDC048901. Next base: position 441,171 of record NZ_JBEZFW010000005.1, read on the forward strand.
GCTGCCGGTGGCGGCCAAGGTGCCCGACACACCGGAGACGCGTGGGCAGGGCAGGGCGTTCGTGGCGGGGGTGCCGGTGGCGGACGACGCCCCGGCTCTGGACCGGGTGGTGGCGCTACTCGGCCGCTCGCCGGGCTGGTCGGCGAGCTGAATCGGCTCGTCGAGTTGGCCGGTGGCCAAGACGGCTCGTCAGGCTGGTCGGCGGGCTGAAGCGCACCGCCAGCCTGGTGGGCACACCAAAGTGCGCCGCCAGCCTGGTGGGCACGCCAAAGCGCATCGTCGGGGTTGGTGGCCGCGCGTCTGAAATGTCGGCCGAGGTCAGGACCGCGCCCCGTCGAAGGTCATCACGGCGGACGCCTCCGGCATGGGGAACGGCTCGTCGCTCGGCTCTCCCTGGCCGACCCAGCCCTCGCGGCAACGTCCTCGCGGTCCTGAGGACTCGAACACGAGGCCCCACGGCCCGTCCCGAAACAGCGCCTGTCCCGGCGACAGTGCCCGTTCCGAAAGCAGACGCCTGTTCCGGCGACAGCACCTGTCCCGGAGATTGCACCCGTCCTGGAAACGGTGCCCAGACAAGGAACAGCGCCCGGCCGAAGTGGCCGGGCGACTGATCGAAGTGCCCCGGGTGGGACTCGAACCCACACTGTGCGGGTTTTGAATCCGCTTCCTCTGCCAATTGGGATACCGAGGCGAGGATCCGGAAATATCCGGATCCGTCCTTATCGCACGGCGAAAGGGTAGCCGAAACTCGCAGCCACCCACCACCGGCGTCGCTCTAATCTAGCGGACATCGGTACTCTCTTGCTCGTGAGTACGCAGCGGCGAGTGGTGATCGCGGAAGACGAGGCCCTGATCCGCCTCGATCTCAAGGAGATGCTCGAGGAAGACGGTTACATCGTCGCGGGCGAGGCCGGTGACGGCGAGCGGGCGATCCAGCTGGCCACCGAGCTGAGGCCGGACCTGGTGATTCTCGACGTCAAGATGCCCGTCCTCGACGGCATCTCGGCGGCCGAGCGGATCGTGGCGGAGCGGATCGCTCCGTGCCTCATCTTGACCGCCTTCTCCCAGCGTGACCTGGTCGAGCGGGCCAGGGACGCGGGGGCCATGGCCTATCTGGTCAAGCCGTTCACCAAGGCCGATCTGGTGCCCGCGATCGAGATGGCGGTCAGCAGGCACGAGGAGATGGTGGCGCTGGCCGCCGAGGTGTCGAGCCTGTCCGACAGGCTGGAGACCAGGAAGCTGGTGGAGCGGGCGAAGGGGCAGCTGATGTCCGCGCACGGCTGGAGCGAGCCGCAGGCGTTCCGGTGGATCCAGAAGGCGTCGATGGATCGCCGGCTGAGCATGCGCGAGGTTGCCCAGATCGTTATAGATGACACGGCGGAGCGCGCCTGAGGGGCCGTATATCACCGGATTTGTCCCCTCGGGTTGTGGCGCGATTACGAGTGGGCATCCAACCGGCCTCGGTTTCCTTCGCCTGAGGCGTCCCGGTCGCATGCTGATGGGCGGACAGAAGATCCGCTCACCTGGACGGAGACGCTTCGATGATCCGCATTTCCCGGGCCATGGCCGTCGCCACCGCAGCGGCCATGGCACTGGCGGCCTGTTCCACCGGGGGCACCACCACTGGGGGCACCACCACCGCGCCGACCTCCTCGGGCACGGCCACCGCGCAGGCGACAGGGAGTGGGGCCAAGGGCGACGGCACCTTGACCATCGGCTCGGTGCTGCCGCAGACGGGTTCGCTGGCCTATCTCGGCCCGCCCGAGTACGCCGGCGTCGACCTGGCCGTCAAGGAGATCAACGACGCCGGCGGGGTGCTCGGCAAGCCGGTGAAGAAGATCCACACGGACTCGGGCGACACCACCACGAACATCGCCTCGCAGGCGGTGGACAAACTGCTCGCGCAGAAGGCGGACGCCATCATCGGCGCCGCGGCGAGTGGGGTGTCGAAGATGATCATCGACAAGATCACTCGGGCGGGCGTGGTGCAGTTCTCGCCGGCCAACACCTCCGACGAGTTCACCACGATCAAGGACAACGGGTTCTACTTCCGTACGGCGCCGCCGGACAAGCTGCAGGGCCGGGTGCTGGGCGATCTGATCGTGTCCGACGGAAACGACACGGTCGGCATCCTGGCCATGCAGGACGCCTACGGCACCGGCCTGGCCGACCAGGTCGCGCAGATCGCCGAGGCGGGGGGCGCCAAGGTGGTCGAGCGGGTGGACTACGACCCGAAAGCCGCCGACTTCTCCGCCGACGTGGCGAAGATCAAGGCGGCGAACCCGAAGGGCATCGTGCTCATCGGCTTCGAGGAGAGCGCCAAGGTCGTCGCGGAGCTGGTCAAACAGGGCCTCACGGCCGACAAGCACAAGTGGTACATGGTCGACGGCAACATGTCGAACACCAACTACCTGAAGATGCCAAAGGGCACGCTGGCGGGCGTCAAGGGCACCATTCCCGGCGCGGCGGCGCCCGAGGCGTTCCAGAAGCGGCTCCTGACCACCGATCCGAAGCTGACCAACTACACCTACGCCGCGGAGTCGTACGACGCGGCGAACCTCATCGCGCTGGCCGCCGAGGCGGCCAAGGACGACACGGGCGCGGCCATCGCGGCCAAGCTCGTGGACGTCAGCAAGGGCGGCGAGAAGTGCAAGGACTTCAAGTCCTGCGACGAGCTGCTCAAGGCGGGCAAGGACATCGACTACGACGGCGTGAGCGGGCCGGTCGACTTCAACGACGCGGGCGATCCATCCGTCGCGACGATCGGGGTCTATCAGTACGGCGCCGACAACAAGTACAACGCCGCCAAGGCGCTCGAATATCGCAAGGGCGACATCTCCGGCTGACGCCTCCCGCAGCGACGACGGCCCCGATCCTCGGATCGGGGCCGTCCGCGACTGACGGGGACGTCGCGAACGCCTCCCGCAACGACGGTCCCGCGGCGACTGACAGAGACATTACGAACGCCCTCCGCAGCGGACGGCCCCGAATCGAGGATCACGGACCATCTCCACTGACTAAGACATTACAAATGGGTATAAAAAGGCTGTCAGAACTCCACGCCTCCTCCCCAGGCGTGCATGCTGAGCTTGGGAAACGCGGCGAGGTAGATCGTTCCCTTCGCTGACACAGAGGGGGAGTCACATGATGCGCAAACGCCTGCTGGCGGCCGCGGCGGTCTCGAGCCTGGCATTGACGGCCTGTGGCGGTGGCGGTGACACGGGAGCCAAGGGCGCGACGTCGGCCGCTCCGACCTCGGCCGCAGCCGAGGCCAAGGGCGACGGCACGTTGACGATCGGCACCCTGCTGCCGCAGACGGGGTCGCTGGCCTTCCTCGGGCCGCCCGAGTTCGCGGGGGTCGACGCCGCCGTGAAGGAGATCAACGACGCGGGCGGGGTGCTCGGCAAGCCGGTTGTCAAGATCGATACGGACTCGGGCGACACGACGACGAACATCGCCTCGCAGTCGGTGGACAAGCTGCTCGCGCAGAAGGCCGACGCCATCATCGGCGCCGCGTCGAGCTCGGTGTCGGAGTCGGTGATCGACAAGATCACGGGTGCTGGGGTGGTCCAGTTCTCGCCGGCCAACACCTCCGACAAGTTCACCACGATCAAGGACAACGGCCTGTACTTCCGTACGGCGCCGCCGGACAAGCTGCAGGGCCGGGTACTGGGCGATCTGATCGTGGCCGACGGCAACGACACGATCGGCATCCTGGCCATGCAGGACTCCTACGGCTCGGGCCTGGCCGACCAGGTCACGAAGACCGCGCAGGACGCCGGGGCCTCGGTGGTGCAGCGGGTGGACTACGACCCGAAGGCCGCCGACTTCTCCGCCGACGTGGCCAAGATCAAGGCGGCGAACCCGAAGGCGGTCGTGCTGATCGGCTTCGAGGAGAGCGCCAAGGTGGTGGCGGAGCTCGTCAAGCAGGGTCTGACGGCCGACAAGGTCAAGTGGTACATGGTCGACGGCAACATGTCCAACAGCAACTACCTGAAGATGCCCAAGGGCACGCTGGCGGGCGTCAAGGGCACCATCCCCGGCGCCGCGGCGCCCACCGACTTCCGGAAGAAACTGCTGGCGATCAATCCCAAGCTGACCAGCTACACCTACGCCGCGGAGTCGTACGACGCCACGATCCTCATCGCGCTGGCCGCCGAGGCGGCCAAGGACGACAGCGGCCGGTCGATCGCCGCCAAGCTGCCCGAGGTGAGCGAGGGCGGCGAGAAGTGCAAGACCTTCAAGTCCTGCGACGAACTGCTCAAGACCGGCAAGGACATCGACTACGACGGCGTGAGCGGCCCGGTCGAGTTCAACGCCGCCGGTGACCCGTCGGTCGCGACGATCGGCGTCTACCAGTACGGCGAGAACAACGAGTACGACGCCACGAAGGCGCTGGAATACCGCACCGGCAAGATCGCGGGCTGAGACTCAGCCGCCCAGCCCGCACGTCTTGAGGGCGTAGGCGGTCAGCCGTTCCTGGAGCGGTTTGGGCGGTACGACGATGACCACGCGTTCCTCGCCGCCGTCGATGGTGGCCCGCACGGGGAACAGGAACGCCTTCTTGCCCTCGGCGAACGCGTGCGGGTCGCAGCGGCCGGGGGTGAGCTCGAGGGCGAGTCGCGCCCGCTGCGCCCCGGCGTCCAGGGTCGCCAGCGGCCTGCTCTTCTCGACGGGGGTGGCGATGTAGTGGGTGGTGCCGCCCACGTCCTGGACGGCCACCACGCCGGTGCTGCGGCGGGTCAGGACGAGACTGCCGCGCATCACCTTGCCGACCTGCGTCCAGTCGTCGCCGAACTCGATGTCGGCCGCCTCCGTGATCAGGAACGCGGAGCACTCGTCGCGCAGCAGCCGGGTCAGCAGCGAGTCCGGGTGCGGCACCTTGAAGACCACCCTGCGCAGCGGCTCGGACCCGGTGCGCAGGTGGGCCACGACCGTGGCCGGCTGCAGCGACGGCAGCCCCTTGGGCGAGCAGTTGGCCGCGCCGTACGGGATGCGCAGGTCTGTGCGAGGCGTCCGCTTCAGGAGCGCGTCGGCGCGTTCGGGAGGCAGTGTCTTGAACGACGGTGTGACAAGCTGAACGTCGGAGAAATAGACCGGTGTGTCCGTCACATTGGTCACGGCCACTTCGATGGCGTGTACAGGCTCGTCAGAGCGCCACTGGGCCAGCGAGACCGACACCCCTTTGGGAGGGTCGGCAGAGGGCGCGGCGGGCGCCTCAGGGGCACCACAGCCCGCCAGAAGAGCAATGGGCAGGATCGCCATGGCGAGGAAGGCCGCTGTGCGCTTCACCAGTCGAACATTAGGCGTGATCCTCAGGCTCCCGTAAGTTGAGGAGTGATTACGACTCCGCATCCAAGTACCGACAGTTCTCCCTTTCATCTGTTGAACTGGCCTTACGTTCTATAGCTTTCCGTCATTCGATTCGGGAACGTCGGCGGTGCTGACCTCACCCGGCCTGGAGATGAAGGAGACACTTCATGATCCGCATTGCTCCCGCGGGACGGGCGCTGGCTGTCGTGGCTGCCACGAGCCTGGCCCTGACAGCCTGCGGTGGTGGCGGTAACACCGCTGCGCCGGCCTCGTCCTCGGCCGCGCCATCCAGTGCGGCTGCCCCGGCTGCCAAGGGCGACGGGACCTTGACTGTTGGCACGCTGCTGCCGCAGACCGGTTCGCTTGCCTTCCTCGGCCCGCCCGAGTTCGCCGGTGTGGACGCCGCGATCAAGGAGATCAACGAAGCCGGTGGCGTGCTTGGCAAGCCGGTGACCAAATATGACACCGACTCCGGTGACACCACCACGAACATCGCTTCGCAGTCGGTGGACAAGCTGATCACGCAGAAGGCCGACGCCATCATCGGCGCCGCGTCCTCCTCGGTGTCGGAGTCGGTGATCGACAAGATCACGGGTGCCGGCGTGGTTCACTTCTCGCCCGCCAACACCTCCGACAAGTTCACCACGATCAAGGACAACGGCCTCTACTTCCGTACGGCTCCGCCGGACAAGCTGCAGGGCCGCGTGCTGGGCGACCTGATCATCGCCGACGGCAGCGACACGGTCGGCATCCTGGCCATGCAGGACTCCTACGGCACCGGCCTGGCCGACCAGGTGGCCAAGACCGTCACCGACGGTGGCGCCGAGGTCGTCGAGCGCGTGGACTACGACCCGAAGGCCGCCGACTTCTCCGCCGACGTCGCGAAGATCAAGGCGAAGGCCCCCAAGGCCATCGTGCTGATCGGCTTCGAGGAGACCGCCAAGGTCATCCAGGAGCTGGTCAAGCAGGGTCTGCCGGCCAGCAAGCACAAGTGGTACATGGTGGACGGCAACACCTCCAACACCAACTACGCCAAGATGCCCAAGAACACGCTCAAGGGCGTCAAGGGCACGATCCCCGGTGCCGCCGCTCCGGATGACTTCAAGGCCAAGCTCATGGCGGTCAACCCCAAGCTGGAGGACTTCAGCTACGCGCCTGAGTCCTACGACGCCATGAACCTGATCGCGCTGGCCGCCGAGGCCGCCAAGAGCGACGCGGGTGTCGACATCGGCGCCAAGCTGGCCGAGGTCAGCAAGGGCGGCGAGAAGTGCAACAACTTCAAGTCGTGCGTCGACCTGCTCAAGGCCGGCAAGGACATCGACTACGACGGCGTGAGCGGTCCGGTCGAGTTCAACGAGGCCGGTGACCCGGCGGTCGCCACGATCGGCATCTACGAGTACGGCGCCGACAACAAGTACCCGACCAAGGCGCTCGAGTACCGCACCGGCAACATCGCCGGCTAGTCCGTACGCCGCACACCCTGAAAGGCCCGGTCCGCTGGATCGGGCCTTTCGGCTGTTCCAGGGCTGTTCGCCGCGAGCCGTTCCCCGGCTATCGGCCTATTGGCCTATTGGCCGCAGCCCGCCACGATCTCGTCGGCGGCGATCCGGTACTGGGCGAGCAGCGCCACCTGCCGCTCACGCGGAACGTCGGCCCTGGACAGGCCCGCCGTCGTGGACTCGACCGTGCGCACGGCCGTACCCAGCGACTCGGGCAGGCGCGGGCCGAACTGCAGCGTGATGCCGCGCGCCTCAGCGAGGCGGCCGAGCAGCGCGTCCTCGAAGTTCTGGGTGTTCTCCTGGCCCTTCGGCTTCAGCATGAGGCCGACGTAGCCGATCGCGGAGACCACGCGCGCGCAGGGGTCGTCGGTGGGGTCGCCGCCGGTGCTGTACTTGCCGGCCGAGGCGGCGCCGTTCTGACAGGCGACGAGGATGGGCAGCAGGAGCGCGATTGTCGCAATTCGTCTCACAGCGCTCATTAAAAACGGCGAAGGGGCCCCTGGGGAGCCCCTTCGCCGTTTTGAGATCTTTTAGGCCTTGGCCAAGGTGCCGAGGTACAGCTCGATCACCTTGGGGTCGTTGGCCAGCTGGCGGCCGGTGCCGGTGTAGGCGTTGCGGCCCTGGTCCAGCACGTAGCCGCGGTGGCAGATCTGCAGGCAGCGCCGGGCGTTCTGCTCGACCATGATGACCGTCACGCCCGCCTTGTTGATCTGCTGGGCCTGGATGAACACCAGGTCCTGCAGCATGGGCGACAGGCCCGCCGACGGCTCGTCCAGCAGCAGCACCGACGGCTCGGTCATGAGCGCCCTGGCCATCGCCACCATCTGCCGCTCGCCGCCCGACAGCGAGCCGGCCCGCTGCTTGCGCCGCTCCTTGAGCGCTGGAAACAGCTCGGCGACGAACTCGAAGCGCTCCTTGAACTTGCCGGGCACCTGGAAGGCGCCCATCTCGAGGTTCTCCTCGATGGTGAGGCTGGGGAAGACGTTGTTGGTCTGCGGGACGTAGCCGACCCCGCGGGAGACCAGCGAGTGCGCCTTCATGTTCGTGATGTCCTCACCCTTCAGCACCACCGTGCCGCTGCGGATGTTGACGAGCCCGAACATGGCCTTGAGCAGCGTCGACTTGCCGGCGCCGTTGGGGCCGATGATGCCGATCAGCTCACCCTCGCCGACGTACAGGTCGGAGCCGTTGAGGATGTTGACGCCCGGCAGATAGCCGGCGATGAGCTCGTCGCACCGCAGCACGGCGTTCTCGGCACCCGCCAGGTGGGCGCCGCGGTCGGTGACGGCCGCCTTCGACTCGGGCTCGGAGCCCGGTGCGGACTCGGGGACGGCGTTCACTTCTGCGTCTCCTCTTCGATCTCGGCCTCCAGCGCCGCCTCCGCCTGGTGCAGCTGCTCTTCGAGCTCGCTGTCCGACAGCGGCGCGTCGTGGTGGGCGCCCAGGTAGGCGTCGATGACGCGGGAGTCGGACATGATCGTGTCCGGTGGCCCCTCGGCGATGATGGCGCCCTGGGCCATGACGATCACCCAGTCGCTGATGTCGCGGACCATGTCCATGTCGTGTTCGACGAACAGCACGGTCATGCCCTGATCGCGCAGGTCCTTGACGTGGCCGAGCAGTGACTGGGTCAGCGCCGGGTTGACGCCCGCCATCGGCTCGTCGAGCATGACCAGCTCGGGCTTGACCATGAGCGCGCGGGCCATCTCCAGCAACTTGCGCTGGCCGCCGGACAGCGATCCGGCGAAGTCCTCGCGCTTGGCGTCGAGCTTGAACCTGGTCAGCAGATCCTCGGCCTGCTCGGTGATCGCCTCCTCCTGGGCCCGCCAGGAGCCGGGCACCAGCGCCCGCCAGAAGTTCTCGCCGCGCTGCTGCTGGGCGCCGAGCCGCATGTTCTCCATCACCGTCAGCCTGGACAGGGCCTTGGTGAGCTGGAAGGTACGGACCATGCCGGCGCGGGCCACCCGGTGGGCGGGCACTCCGCTCATGTTGTTGCCGTTGAACGTCCACTTGCCGGCGTCAGCGGCGTCGAAGCCGGTGAGCTGGTTGAAGAACGTCGTCTTGCCGGCGCCGTTGGGGCCGATCAGGGCGGTGATGGAGCCGCGCTGGATCTCGACGTGGTCCACCTCGACGGCGGTCAGACCGCCGAAGCGGCGCACGACGCCGTCGACCACGAGGATCGGGTCGGGCTTGGGCACGCCGGGATCGCGAGCCAGGTCCTTGAAGGCGGCCAGAGCCGCGGCCTTGCGCTCGGAGATGGTGCCTGCGGCGGTTGTTTCAGCGGACGACGGGTTAGCGGACATCGAAAGCTATCTCCCTCTTGTCACCGAAGATGCCCTGTGGCCGGAAGATGAGCAACAGGATCAACCCGAGACCAACCAGGATGTAGCGCACCGGGCCGACCTGGATCGAGGTCATGAAGGGGATGTACCCCGCCTGAACCGCTTCACTGAGCACACCGTTGACCAGGACCAGCAGCACCCAGAAGATCATGGATCCGACGACGGGGCCGAGCACGCGGGCCGCGCCACCGAGGATCACGATCGTGTAGGCGAAGAAGGTGGTCTCGGTGCCGAAGACGTCGGGCTGCACCGAGGCGTAGGCCAGGCCGTACACGAAGCCGCCCAGGCTGCCGATGACGCCGCCGAGGATGAGCGACTGCATCTTGTAGGAGAAGACGTTCTTGCCGAGGCTGCGTACGGCGTCCTCGTCCTCGCGGATGGCCTTGAGCACGCGGCCCCACGGGCTGCGCATGAGCAGGTAGACGATGCCGCAGGAGAGGGCGACCAGCACCCAGCCGACGAGCATGATCCACAGGATCCGGTGGTTGAAGGTGAACCAGCCGATGCCGTACTCGCCCTCGGGGAAGGGGTTGAGCGCGTAGAAGCCGTCGGAGAAGCCGCGCTGCCCGTCGGAGCCGCCGAACACGCTCTTGAACGCCACCGAACGGAAGACGAGCCTGACGATCTCGGCCGCCGCGATGGTGACGATGGCCAGGTAGTCGGCCCGCAGGCGCAGCGTCGGCGCGCCCAGGAGCAGCGCCAGGAGCACCGCGGCGATGAGGCCGACCGCGATGCCGATCCAGAAGGGCAGACCCAGGACGGTGACCGTGACGGCCAGGCCGTAACCGGCGACGCCCATGAACGCCGCCTGCCCGAAGTTGAGCAGGCCCGTGTAGCCGAAGTGGATGTTGATGCCGATCGCGGCGAGCGCGTAGAGCACCGTCTCGACGCCGATGGCGGACTTGACGGTGGTGCTGATGATCGTGATCCAGTCCATGTGACTCCCCCCGTCAGCCGATCCGCTCTCGGCGGCCCAGGATGCCCTGTGGCCGGAAGAGGAGCACGATGATGAGTACGGCCAGCGCGCCGACGCTCTTGAGCTCCGGCGGCACCCACAGCGTGGAGACCTGGATGAACAGGCCGACCACGAGCGAGCCCACCAGGGCGCCGAACGCGGTGCCGAGCCCGCCGAGCGTCACACCGGCGAAGATGAGCAGCAGGATGTCCTGGCCCATGGTGTATTTCAGGTTTTGCGACAGGCCGAGCATGATGCCGGCCAGCGCGGCGATGGCGCCGCCCGTGGTCCAGATGATGCGGATGACCCGGTCGACGTTGATGCCCGAGGAGGCGGCCAGCGCCGGGTTGTCGGCGACCGCGCGGGCCGCCTTGCCGGTGCGGGTGCGCAGCAGCGCCAGGCCGACGATGATGAGGACGACCAGCTCGATGCCCATCGCGACGAAGTTCTTCGGAGCCGCGGAGATCGGGCCGATCTCGATGCCCGGCTGCGCGGTGTATTGGGCGAACGACTCGTTCTGCCCGCCGAACAGGATCAGGAAGACATAGCGCAGGAAGAGCGCCACGCCGATCGAGATGATCATCATGGCGATGGTGCCGGTGCCGCGCCTGCGCAGCTGCCCCCAGAAGAAGCGGTCCTGAAGGTAGCCGAGCGCGCCTCCCGCGATCACCGCGATCACGGCCGCGGGGATCAGATGCAGGCCGAAGCCCACGTTGAACAGGTAGGCGAGCAGCGCGCCCATCGTGACGAGCTCACCGTGGGCGAAGTTGGTCAGGCCCGTGGTGCCGTAGATCAGCGAGAGGCCGAGCGCGGCCAGCGCGATGATCAGGCCGAGGTTCAGGCCCTCGAAGGTGAGCTGTGCCGCCTGGTCCAAGAAGGGGCTGGTCTCGGCGCCCTCGTCCGGGGCCGGTTGGCCCGCCGCACCCTTGGGCTGCAAGGCGAACAAGACGGTGGACATGTTGCCGGAAAAGACGGTCGGGGTGCGGACGGCGTTGCCGCCCCGGATCGCCGCGTTGGCAGGAAGCGTCTTGACATCCAGCGTGACCTTGTACTTGCCCGGTTTGTCGACCGGGACCTCCCACGCGCCCTGGGCGTTGCTTGTGACCTCCTTGACGGGTTGTCCGCCTTCGGTGGTCACGACGATTTTCACGCCGTTCACTGGTTGGCCTTGGAGTTTGAGTGTTCCCTTCAAACCCTGATCGGGGGCCGCCGCCTGGGCGGGGACCGCGAGCAGGAAGATGAGTCCACCCAGGAAGGCCGTGAACGCGATCACGGCTCTGCGCAATGGTGCTCCCTCAAATAGGTCAAGGCGGGGTTGTGCCCCTCCATCTCGACACGTGGGCATCGCAGGCACAACAAAACTGGATGCTGTGGCGGGAGCTTATTCTGGTCGCGCCCGGTTCAGTATCGTTCGTCACCAATTAGTGACACGTGCGTGTCGCTCGCGTGAGGAACCAAGACGGCAGGTCAGGGGCTAAATGCCGCTAGACGCCTGGCGCTTCAGGGGTGCTAATGCATAGCCATCGCTGCAGAACGTGAACGAGCCCGCGGAAGAGGACCTTTGGGACCATGTAGGGCTTCCCCGGCCTCACACGTTATCTACTCGGCCTCCCCGCGGGCTCCGCTCGGACAACCGTAGCGACCCACGGGGCTCGTGTGCAAAGAGAGCCGGAAAGTCGCGTGGCGTTCAGTGATCACGCAGCCCGGGGGTCGCCGATCATGCCGCGTGTACGTCGTCGATCGCACAGCACGTGTGTCACGCGCATGGCACGCGGGTCAGCGATCGCGCAACATGCAGGTCAGCCGGGAGGTGCACACGCGCCGCCCCTGCTCGTCGGTGATCTCGATCTCGTACGTGGCCAGCGAGCGGCCGCCGTGCAGCCGGGTCGCCACGCCGGTGACGAAGCCGGAGGTGGCCGAGCGGTGGTGGGTGGCGTTGATCTCGATGCCGACGGCGATGCGGTCCGCTCCCGCGTGGATGGCCGCGCCGGTCGACCCCAGCGTCTCGGCGAGCACGACGGACGCGCCGCCGTGCAGCAGGCCGTACGGCTGGGTGTTGCCCGCGACCGGCATCCGGCCCACGACCCGCTCCGCGCTGGCCTCGACGAACTCGATGCCCATCCGGTCGGGGAGCGTGCCTTCGTGGACGGCGTTCAACGTCTGGAAATCCACCGGGTCGATCCGCGTCAAGGGGAGTCCTCCAGTCTTCCGAGCTCAGGTTTTCTGTCGGAGATGGAGACTAGGCTGCTTGTGTGCCGAAGAGTGAAGTGACCCCCAGCCGCCCGTGCCTGTTGCTGCTCGACGGGCATTCCCTGGCCTATCGCGCGTTCTACGCGCTCAAGGACGCCAACCTCATGACCACCGACGGTCAGCACACCGAGGCGGTCTACGGGTTCACCTCGATGCTGACCAACATCCTGCGCGACGAGCAGCCGTCGCACGTGGCCGTCGCGTTCGACCGGTCGGAGCCGACGTTCCGGCACGAGGAGTACGCCGACTACAAGGCCAACAGGAGCGAGACCCCCGAAGACTTCCGGGGCCAGATGCAGCTCATCTACGAGCTCCTCGACACGCTGCGCGTCCCGCGCATGTCCAAGGCCGGGTTCGAGGCCGACGACCTCATCGCCACGCTCGCCACCCGGGCCAGCGCCGAGGGCATGAACGTGCTGATCGTCACCGGCGACCGCGACGCGCTCCAGCTGGTCGACGAGCACGTCACGGTCCTGATGACCCGCCGTGGCATCAGCGACATGACCAGGTTCACCCCCGAGGCCGTCGAGGAGAAATACGGCCTGACCCCGGTCCAATACCCTGACTTCGCGGCGCTGCGCGGCGACCCCAGCGACAACCTGCTCAGCATCCCCAGCGTCGGCGAGAAGACCGCCGCCAAGTGGGTGCGCGAGTTCGGCTCGCTGACCGCGCTGGTCGACCGGGTCGACGAGGTCAAGGGCAAGGTCGGCGACAAGCTGCGCGAGCACGTCGCCCAGGTGCTGATGAACCGCCGGCTCACCGAGCTGCTCCGCGACGTCCCGATGGAGGTCGAGCTGGGCGAGCTCAAGCAGGGCGTCTGGGAGCGCGAAGAGGTCAACAAGCTCTTCGACACGCTGCAGATCCGCGGCGAGCTGCGCGAGCGCGTCTTCAAGGTGCTCGGCACCGGCGAGCAGGAGCCCGACCAGGGCTTCGAGGTGGAGACCATCATCCTCGGCCCCGACCGGGTCGCGGGCTGGCTGTCCGCGCTGCCCGCCGGCCGGGCGGGCCTGGCCTTCAAGGGCGCCTACGGCAGCGGCACCGGGCGCATCGACGCCCTCGCGATCGCCTCGCCCGACGGCACGGCCGCCTTCATCGACCCGGTCAAGCTCACCGAGTCCGACGAGGTCGCGCTGCGGGCCTGGCTGGCCGACACCGACCGGCCCAAGGCCGTCCACGACGCCAAGGGCCCGATCCTCGCGCTCTGGTCGCAGGGCATGAGCCTCAAGGGCCTGACCTGCGACACGGCCCTGGCGGCCTATCTGGCGATGCCCGGCCAGCGCACCTTCGCCCTCGAAGACCTGGCCCGGCGCTACCTCAACCGCGACCTGCGCGCCGAGGAGGAGTCCAGCGGGCAGGCCGCGCTGTTCGGCGACGACGAGGACGCCCCGGCCAAGGACCTGGCGCTGCGCGCCCATGCCGTGCGTGAGCTGGCCGAGGCGCTGGAGACCTTCCTGACCGGCCGCGGCGGCACCCAGCTGCTGACCGACGTGGAGCTCCCGCTGCTGACCGTGCTGGCGGAGATCGAGCGCGCGGGCATCGCCGTCGACAGCGAATACTTCGCCGCTCTGGAGGCCGAGTTCGGCGCCGCGGTCAAGCACGCGGTCGAGGAGGCGCACGCGGCCGTCGGCGAGCAGTTCAACCTGGGCTCGCCCAAGCAGCTGCAGGAGATCCTGTTCACCAAGCTCAACCTGCCCAAGACGAAGAAGATCAAGACCGGCTACAGCACCGACGCCGACCAGCTGGCCTGGCTCGCCACGCAGACCGAGCACGAGCTGCCGGTCATCATGTTGCGCCACCGCGACCAGACCAAGCTGCGCACCACCGTCGAGGGCCTGATCAAGGAGGTCTCCGACGACGGGCGGATCCACACCACGTTCAACCAGATCATCGCGGCCACGGGCCGCCTGTCATCCGAAAAGCCCAATCTCCAGAACATCCCGATCCGCACCTCCGAGGGCCGCCGCATCCGGCAGGGCTTCGTGGTCGGCGCGGGCTACGAGACGCTGCTCACGGCCGACTACAGCCAGATCGAGCTGCGCATCATGGCCCACCTGTCGGGTGACGAGGCGCTGATCGCCTCCTTCGAGTCCGGCCACGACTTCCACCAGGCGACCGCGGCCCGGGTCTTCGACCTGCCGCCCGAGCAGATCGACGGCGAGCTGCGGGCACGCATCAAGGCGATGAACTACGGCCTCGCCTACGGCCTGTCCGACTTCGGGCTGTCCGGGCAGCTCAACATCCCGGTGGCCGAGGCGCGGGCGCTCAAGGAGGAATACTTCCAGGAGTTCGGCGGCGTCCGCGACTTCCTGCAGGCCATCGTCCAGCAGGCGCGCACCGACGGCTACACCGAGACCATCATGGGCCGCCGCCGCTACCTGCCCGACCTGACCAGCGACAACCGGCAGCGCCGCGAGATGGCCGAGCGCATGGCGCTCAACGCGCCCATCCAGGGCTCGGCGGCCGACATCATCAAGGTGGCCATGCTCAACGTCTCCCAGGCGATGAGGGAGGAAGGGCTGGGCTCGCGGATGCTGCTGCAGGTCCACGACGAGCTGGTGTTCGAGGTGGCCCCCGGCGAGCTCGACCGGCTCCGCGCCCTCGTGTGCGACCAGATGAACGCCGCCTACCACCTGCGGGTCCCGCTGGAGGTCTCCGTGGGCGTCGGCCGCACCTGGGAGGACGCGGGCCACTGACCGGCCGCCGACGCTCGTGACGGCTCCCGCGGCCGATCCTGGGAACCGGCCGCCGATGCTCGTGACGACGAGTGTGGGGGCTCGCGAGGCCGATCCGGCTGACCGGGCCCCTGGCGCTCGTGACGGTGAGCGTGAGGGGCCGCGTGGACGGTCTCGTCGTACCGGACGTTTATCCCCGTACGGTGGGGCAAGTCGATCTTTGTCCGGTGGGACCGTCCGGCGCTGAGCGGCGGCGGTCCCACGCCGTGAAGCAGGGTGATCCGGCGGGTCGCGAACAGCGGCCAGTACGGGGTTCTGGACTACCCTGAGGGTAATTTCCCCCGAGTGGCACGGGAGCCTTGTGCGATCGTCAGCGTCCTTCCCCCGGTTAATCGCCCTCGCGAACGTCATAGTCGTGTCAGTGGCGGTCATCGGGCTGATGCTGCAGTCCTCCTCCGGCCGGTCCGTGCCCGGGCCGCCGGCGGTGGCCAAGATCGAGCAGTCCGCGCAGCCCACCCCCGCCGAGCCCGTGCCGACGTTCGCCGAGCCGCCCGGGGTGGTGTCCACGCCGGAGTTCGCCAAGCAGGTCAAGGCCAACGAGCTCGGGCTGGTGCCGGTGCTGATGTACCACCGGATACTCAAGAAGCGGATCGCCTCCATCGACCGCACGCCCGACCAGCTGCGCAAAGAGCTGGAGAAGCTGGCCAAGCAGGGCTACGCGCCGATCACCGCCAAGGAGTTCGCCACCCGTGACATCCGGGTGCCCGCCGGCCGGTTCCCCGTGGTGCTGACCTTCGACGACGGGCACGAGAGTCACTTCAGGCTCGACGCGAGCGGCAACCCCGCGCCGGACACCGCGGTCGGGGTGCTCCTCGACGTGGCCCGGCGCTATCCCGAGTTCCGGCCGGTCGCCACGCTGTGGATCAACCACGACCCGTTCGGGCTGCGGCAGCCCGACCAGCAGGCGGCGGCCGTGCGGTGGCTGGTCGAGCACGGGTTCGAGGTGGCCAACCACACCTGGTCCCACCCCAATCTGGCCGCCATGCGGAAGAAGAAGGTCAAGGAGCAGATCGTCCGGCTCGAACGGCTGCTGAAGAAGCTCGGCGCCGGGCCGGCCGTCACCATGGCCCTGCCGTTCGGGGCGATGCCGCACCCGAAGAAGATCGCCCGGCACGGTGAGTGGGACGGCACGTCCTACGACTTCGCCGGGGTCTTCCTGGCCGGGGCCGAGCCGTCGCTTTCGCCCTTTGCGAAAAAATTCGACCCCGTGGCCATCCAGCGCATCCAAAGCAACGGCAAAAAGGGCGAATGCCGCAAATGGTGCTCGCAGTACTGGCTGGAGTGGCTGAACAAGCACCCTGGGGACCGCTACGTCTCCGACGGGGATCCCACGAAGATCTCCATCCCGCAGCGTCTTCAGGGTAATATCACCCCGAAGCGGAAAGATCAGCTGATCGTTTACTGACCAGTGCGGGGCCGGTTGGATTGACCCCACGCTCAACGTCTCATATGCTGATCGCTGCGCTGTGGGCTCGCGCGCGCCTCAGACGGAGCGGGCTCGCGCTCGGTCACGTCGATGTCGTTATTTCCTCGGCTTGATGCGGAAGAGGGCCTGCCGCGCGTCCGCCACATCGACATCCTGTCCGCGTTCGGAGCAATTCCACACATGACGTCCAGCACTGAGGCCACCTCGAGCACCCCGCAGGTAGCGGTCAACGACATCGGGTCCGAGGAAGCCTTCCTCGCAGCGATCGACGAGACCATCAAGTACTTCAACGACGGCGACATCGTCGAGGGCACCGTCGTCAAGGTCGATCGAGACGAGGTCCTTCTCGATATCGGCTACAAGACCGAGGGTGTCATCCCCTCGCGTGAGCTTTCGATCAAGCACGATGTCGACCCAGCGGACGTCGTGGAGGTCGGCGAACACGTCGAAGCCCTGGTTCTCCAGAAGGAGGACAAAGAGGGCCGCCTGATCCTGTCCAAGAAGCGCGCTCAGTACGAGCGCGCCTGGGGCACGATCGAAAAGATCAAGGACGAGGACGGCATCGTCACCGGCACCGTCATCGAGGTCGTCAAGGGTGGACTCATCCTCGACATCGGCCTCCGTGGCTTCCTGCCGGCGTCCCTGGTCGAGATGCGCCGTGTCCGCGACCTGCAGCCGTACGTCGGCCGCGAGCTCGAGGCGAAGATCATCGAGCTGGACAAGAACCGCAATAACGTGGTCCTGTCCCGCCGCGCCTGGCTCGAGCAGACGCAGTCCGAGGTTCGCCAGACGTTCCTCAACACCCTCCAGAAGGGGCAGGTCCGCAAGGGCGTCGTCTCCTCGATCGTCAACTTCGGTGCGTTCGTGGATCTCGGCGGCGTCGACGGCCTGGTCCACGTGTCCGAGCTGTCCTGGAAGCACATCGACCACCCCTCCGAGGTTGTCGAGGTCGGCCAGGAGGTCACGGTCGAGGTCCTCGATGTCGACATGGAGCGCGAGCGCGTCTCCCTGTCGCTCAAGGCCACTCAGGAAGACCCGTGGCAGCAGTTCGCCCGCACCCACCAGATCGGCCAGGTCGTGCCGGGTCGCGTCACCAAGCTGGTGCCGTTCGGCGCGTTCGTCCGGGTCGAGGAGGGCATCGAGGGCCTGGTCCACATCTCCGAGCTGGCCGAGCGCCACGTGGAGATCCCGGAGCAGGTCGTCCAGGTCGGCGACGAGATCTTCGTCAAGATCATCGACATCGACCTCGACCGGCGTCGCATCAGCCTGTCGCTGAAGCAGGCCAACGAGGGTGTCAGTGGCGCCGAGGTCGAGTTCGACCCGACGCTCTACGGCATGGCGGCGACCTACGACGACCAGGGCAACTACATCTACCCCGAGGGCTTCGACTCGGAGACCGGTGAGTGGCTCGAGGGCTTCGACAAGCAGCGCGAGGAGTGGGAGCGGCAGTACGCCGAGGCCCAGACCCGCTTCGAGGCGCACAAGAAGCAGATCGAAGAGGCTCGCAAGGCGGAGGCCGAGGCGGGCGAAGCCGCTCCCTCGTCCTACACCGGTGAGACCGCGGCTCCGGCCAGCAGCTCGGGCTCGTCCGCTCCGGCGGCCGGCGCCCTCGCCTCCGACGAGGCTCTCGCGGCTCTGCGCGAGAAGCTCGCGGGCGGCCAGAGCTGACCTGGTTGACTAGCTGACAGAGAAAGACCCCGCACCATCCGGTGCGGGGTTTTTCTTTTGGGTTAATGCGGAACGTCGCTTTCCGCGATGCTTCCTAGGGTTGCCGCATGATCGAACCCTTCCGCATCACCATTCCGCAAGCCGACCTTGACGACCTGAAGGACCGGCTCATCCGTACCCGCTGGCCGCGGACCCTGCCCGGCGGCGGCTGGAGCCGGGGCGTCCCGGTCGGCTACCTGCGTGAGCTGGCCGCGTACTGGGCCGACGGGTTCGACTGGCGGGCGCAGGAGGCCAAGCTCAACGCCTTCCCGCAGTTCACCACGGACATCGACGGGCAGCGCGTGCACTTCCTGCACGTCCGCTCGCCGGAGCCCGGCGCGCTGCCGCTGATCCTCACGCACAGCTGGCCGAACGCCGTCGCCGAATTCCTGAACGTCATCGGCCCGCTCACCGACCCGCGCGCCCACGGCCTCGACCCGGCCACGGCCTTCCACGTGGTGGCCCCCTCGCTGCCCGGCTTCGGCTTCTCGCCATTCCCCGAGCCCGCCGACGAGCGGCCCTGGAGCATCGTACGGGTGGCGCGGACCTGGGCCGAGCTGATGGAACGGCTCGGGTACGAGCGGTACGGCGCCCACGGCAACGACGCCGGTGCCCTGGTCACCCCACAACTGGCGGCCATCGACAGCGATCACGTGATCGGCTCGCACATCACCGCCGGACTCGGCATCCCCACTGGCGACCCGGCCGAGCTCGCCGACGCCACCGAGGCGGAGCTGGCCGAGCTCGCGGACCTGACCCAGCGGTTCGCCGGAGGCAGCGGCTACGGCCCGTACCTCGCCAACCGGCCGCAGACGCTGAGCTTCGGCTTCACCGACTCGCCGGTGGCGCAGCTGGCCTACCTGGTGGAGCGGTTCAAGGAGTTCGACGGCTGGCCCGATGAGGAGGCCGCCGAGCCCATCGACCGTGACCTGGTGCTCACGAACGCGAGCCTCTACTGGCTGACCGCGACCGGCGGCTCGTCCTCGTGGACGTACTACGAGGCGGCGGCGGGCATGCCGATCAACCAGACCGTGGTGCCGAGCGGGGTGTCGCACGGCGGCTCTCCGCTGCTGCGGCGCATCGCCGAGCGCGGGAATCGGGTGGTCCACTGGGCGGGCGAGCACGGCGACAGCCACATGGTGGCGATGAACTCGTCTGAGCCGCTGGTACGGAGCATCCGCACCTTCTTCGAAACCCTGGAAGGGCGAGTGGACGGGCGGCTGGGAGGGACACCGGAAGGAGCTCTGGAAGGGGCGCGGTAGCGGCTTCTGGAAGGGGCTCGGTAGGAGCTTCTGAAGGGAGCTCTGAATGGGGCGCGGTAGGTCCCGCTGGGGTGAGGCTGCAGTAAGGTGCTCGCGTGGAAATCGAGCGTGCGCTGCCGGAGGACGCCGGTGAGATCCTCACCCTGCAGCGGGCCGCGTACGTCACCGAGGCACAGCTGTACGGCGACCCCTTCCTGCCGCCGCTCCTGGAGTCCGTGGAGCAGGTCCGCAAGGCCATCGAGACCGGCCTCGTGCTCAAGGCCACCGACGCCGGCCGGATCGTGGGAGCCGTACGCGGCCAGCTGGCCGGCACCACCTGCCTGGTCGGCCGCCTGGTGGTGGCCCCCGACCGGCAGCGTCAGGGCCTGGGCCGGGCGCTGATACGGACGCTGCACGAGCGGATGCCGGAGGCGACGGCCTTCGACCTGTTCACCGGCCACCTGTCCGACGGCAACCTGCGCCTCTACCGCAGCCTGGGCTACCGCGAGACCCACAGGGAGCGCATGGACGACCATCTCACCTTGGTCCACATGCGCCGCTGATTCCCGATCACGGCTAGGCTTTCCGCGTGCTGAAAATCGGCCTCACCGGCGGCATCGGATCGGGCAAGAGCGAGGTCTCCAAGCGCCTCGCGGCGCGGGGCGCCGTCGTGATCGACGCCGACAAGATCGCCCGCGAGGTGGTGGAGCCCGGCACTCCGGGCCTGGCTCGCGTGGTGGCCGTGTTCGGCGACGAGGTGCTGCACCCTGACGGCTCACTCAACCGGGAGAAGCTGGGGGCCATCGTCTTCGCCGACCCCGACAAGCTGGCGACGCTCAACGGCATCGTGCATCCGCTGGTGGGGGAGCGGGTCGCCGACCTGCAGAGGCAGACGGCCGACGACGCGATCATGGTCTACGACGTGCCGCTGCTCGCGGAGAACCGGCTGGCGCCGATGTACGACGTGGTGATCGTCGTGGACGCCGCCGACGAGGTGCGCATCGCCCGCCTGGCCGAGCACCGCGGCATGCCGGAGCACGACGCCAAGGCCCGCATCGCGGCGCAGGCGACCCGCCAGGACCGGCTGGCGATCGCCGACATCGTGATCGACAACGAGGACGACCTGGACGACCTGGAGGCCAGGGTCGCCCAGGTCTGGGACGACCTGCTGGCCCGAGCCGGCCGCGGCTGACCGGCTTCCGGCTGTCGGCCTTCGGCCGGACCTGCTGACCGCCTTCGGCCGGACACCGGCCGGTCGGGTTTCCAGCGAGTCAGGAGGAGCGCTCAGAACGGGGAGTCGAGCGGCACCTGACGGACCCCGGGCAGATACGGGTCCAGCTCACCCAGCTCGAACCGCGACATCCCGATGACGTGCCAGAATTGCCCGGAAACCTCCCCCTGGATCTTGTACCGGCCGTCGGGGGACAGCGCCGCCCACCCCTCCGGCAGGCCCAGCAGGGTGGCCCGCCGCTCCGTCCCCGCCCAGAGGATCACCACCCCGTCGTCCCCGGCACTGGCCAGCAGGTCCGCCGAAGGGCTGAACGCCACCGACCACACCCGCCGCGCGTGTCCCGCCAGCGTGTGCAGCGGCCGCCCCGTCGCCGTATCCCAGACACGGACCATGAGGTCGTCGCCGCCGGTCGCCAGCCGCTCGCCCGTGGCGTCGAACGCGACGCTCCACAGCCGCCCGGCGTGCCGGTCGAGCGTGTGCCGCAGGCGCGGCTGCCAGGGCTGGCCGGGCCGCAGCTCCCAGATCATGGCGAGGCCGTCGTTGCCGGCGCTGGCCAGGTGCTTGCCCGAGGGCGAGAACACGACCGAGTAGACCCGGTCGGTATGGCCTTCCAACGTAGCGATCCGGCCCCCGGACTCGACGTGCCAGATGCGTACGAGCCGGTCGTCGCAGCCTGTGGCCACGTAACGGCCGTCGGGGCTGAAGGCGATCGAGCGGACGCGGCCCCGGTGGTCGGCCAGGTTGCTCGCCAGGCGGCTGGTCGGCCGATACCAGATGCGTACGCTGTCGTCGTCGTTGGCCGTGGCCAGCAGCGTGCCGTCGGGGCTGAACGCCTCGGCCCACACATGGTCGGTCTCGGCGTTGAGCTCGCGCTCGTAGTCGCCGGTGACGGCGTTCCAGAAATGTACGCCGCCGTCGTTGCTGGAGGTGGCCAGGACCGGCCCGGCAGGTGAGAACAGGGCCGAGATGAGCCGGTCGGCGGTGCCGGCGACCTCGCGCAGGCGGCGGCCCGTGCGCGGCTCCCAGATGCGGACGACGCCGTCGTTGCCGCTGGTGGCCAGCATCGAGCCGTCGGCGCTGAACCTGACCGAGGAGATCCGCCTGCCGTGGCCGCGCAGCACCCGCTGGCACTGGCCGCTGGCCGGATCCCAGAGGCGTACCGTCCCGTCGTTGCTGCTGGTGGCCAGCTGCTCGCCGTCGGGCCGGAACACGAACGGCCAGACCGAGCTGCGATGCCCGGTCAGCTCGACCCGCCGGCCGCCGCCCACCTCCTGCAGCCGGACGACGCCGTTGGAGTCGCCGCTGGCCAGCGTGCGGCCGTCGGGGGAGAAGACCACCTGGTAGACGGACCCGGTGTGGCTGGTGTGGACGCCGTGGGCCTGACCGGCCGGGTCCCACAGGCGTACGGCCCCGGCTGTGTCGCCGCTGGCCAGCAGGGAGCCGTCGGACGCGAAGGTCAGGCAGTAGACGCTGCCGGAATGGCCCTTCAGCTCGTGCCGCAGAGCCCATGAGGCCGCGTCCCACAGGCGTACCGTCCCCGCCTCGTCGCCCGTGGCCAGCAGCGACCCGTCCGGGCTGTGGACCGCACGGTAGACCGAGCCGCGGTGGCCGTCGAGCGTGCCCGTCACCTGTCCGGACGCCAGGTCCCAGAGGCGTACCACGCCTGCCGAGTCGCCGCTGACCAGCACCGAGTCGCCGAACGACACCGTGTAAACGGGTGCCTGGTGGCCCGCGAGCTCGTGGACGAGGCGGCCGGTGGCGGTGTCCCAGACGCGGATGACGCCGTCGCCGCCGCCCGCCGCGACGAGCTCGCCCGACGGGTTGAGGCGAACGGGCCAGACCCCGTCGGCATGGCCGCGCAGCTCGCGCAGGTGCGCGCCGGTGAGGGCGTCCCAGAGCACGACCAGGCCGTCGCTCGCGCCGGTGGCCAGCAGGCCCCCGGCGAACGAGACCGCGTACACACGACCCGCGTGCCCCTGCAGCGTCCGCACGGGCGCGCCGGCCACGCACAGCAGCACGCCGCCGTCCTCGTGGCCGACGGCGAGCGTGGACCCGTCGGGGGAGTACGCGATGGGCTCCGGGAGCCGGCTGGTCTGGAAGTGATAGCCATACGGCACGCCGATCGCGGCGGGCGCGAGCTGGATCTCCACCGGCTGGCCCGGCACCACGGAGGCGCCCGGCAGGTCCGGCAGCGTGCCCGTCACGTTGATCAGCGTGGCCCGGTGCCACCGGGCGCCCTCGGCGGAGATATCGCTCAGGTCCGTGTGGGCCAGTCGCGCGCCCGACAGGTCGGCCCCGGTCAGGTCGGCGCCCGCCAGCTTGGCGCCGTCGAGCCGGGCCCCGGCCAGCTTGGCGTCGCGCAGGACGGCTCGGGACAGGTTCGTGCCGACGAGCGTGGCGTCGGTCAGGTCGGCCCCGGTCAGGTCGACCTCCTGCAGGTCCCTGGCCGACAGGTCCTCGCCCTTGAGGTTCGCGCCCCGCAGGTCGGCCTTGGCGGGGGTGCGCAGCCGTGCCGAGATCTTGACCGCGTTCGCCCGCGACACGTCGTCGGCGGGCGGGTCGGCCACCCACGCCCGCAGCGCCCGTACGTCGGCCAGGTCGCACAGGAACTCGACGGTCAGCGCCGACAGCGGCCGGCGCGACAGCCACACCGGCGCCTCGATCGTGGCGGCGATGTGCCGGGCGATCAGCCACTCCATGACCGAGGAGTGGATGAACCCGAACATGCCCTCCTCGGTGCGTACCAGCAGGCTCCCCGAGCCCACCGCGTGGGCGGCGTGCTCGGCGGACAGCTGCCCGCCGGCCAGGCCGGTCAGCGTCTCGGCGTACTCGGTCAGCTCGTCGACGCCCAGCAGCGACTCGCCCGAGTCCCACAGCCGCAGCGCGAGCCCCGTCACGACCTGCCACAGCTCGTCGGTGGTCAGGGGAGTCGGCGACCCCGGCACCCTGGCCCGCCGCTCCTCGAAGGCCAGCCACGAGCCGAGGATCTCCTCATACAGCAGCGCCGGGCTGATCGTGTGGCGGGCGCCGGCCACCGTACGCAGCCGGTCGGCGTCGAGGTCGGCGATGAAGCTCAGCATCCGCGGGTTCTGGGCCAGGTCGAGCAGGTCCGTGATGCTCTCCATCAGCGACATGCGCGCCGCCGCCGCGTCGCCGTCGTCGAAGCGGTTGGCCAGGTAG
This sequence comes from Nonomuraea sp. NPDC048901, assembly GCF_040649695.1. Lineage (NCBI taxonomy): Bacteria > Bacillati > Actinomycetota > Actinomycetes > Streptosporangiales > Streptosporangiaceae > Nonomuraea > Nonomuraea sp. NPDC048901. Next base: position 465,046 of record NZ_JBEZFW010000005.1, read on the forward strand.
GCGCGGATCTGGTCGTGCGTGAAGTCCTCGACGCTGAGCACCCGCCGCTGCGGCAGCACGCCGACCATCTCGCCGAGCGAGGTGAGCACCTGCGAGTGCGACTTGAAGTGCTGGGTACGGCTGGCGACCACGATCTTCGCCTTGTCCTCGGCCGCGGCGAGTAACGTCGACAGGTGATCGGCCGCCCGGTCATAGGTGAGCCGGGTGACGAGCTCGTCGAACCCGTCGAACAGCAGCACGATCCGCCCCTGCCGCAGCAGGTAACGGAACGCCTTGAGGTCGATGAACTCCTCGCCGTGGCCGGCCAGATGGGCGGCGACCAGCGCGTCCACGGAGTGCGCCTTGTCCAGCGCCCGCAGCTCGATCAGGATCGGCGTCAGGTGCGGCAGCTCGGCCGGGATGCGCCTGGCCAGCTCGCGCAGCGCGAACGTCTTGCCATGGCCGAAGTCGCCCAGCAGCAGCAGGAACCGGCCGTGGTCGGCGGCCAGCAGCCGCATCAGCTCGTCGGTCAGGCCCTCCCTGACCTGGTGTCCGGGACGGTCGAGCTCGCGGTAGCGCTGGGGGACGTACAGGCTGGGCGGGTAGCGGCGGTCGTTGGTGAGCCGGGCCGTCTGCTCGGCGACATAACCCGACAGGTCCAGCAGGCCCTGGAACTCGGTGAAGCTGCGCAGCCGCACGCCTCTGCGCATGAGCTCGTCGCGCAGCGACCTGGCCGGGGGCCGCCCCTGGTAGACGAGCTCGGCGGCGAGGTCGGCGGCGTGCGCCTGCCGGACGAAATCATCGGCTTCGGCGGCGGTCAGCTCGCCCACGTGCGCACCGATCATCGTCTGCCGGACGAACCCGTCCTCGGGATGCGTGACGACCAGGTGGGCGGTGAACCGGCGGATCCTGGCCCGCTCGTGCCGGGCCTCGCAGACCTCGGTGATCCGATCGAGCAGCAGGTCCACCGGGCCCGGCTCGCGCTCGACCGGCGCGGGCTCGGGGGCGCGGGCGGCCGGCGCCTCCCCGGTGAAGGTGGCCTGGGCGGCCCGCCAGCTGTGGGAGACGCGCTCGGGACGGTCGGCGCCGGGCAGCCAGGTACGCAGGCCGCCGGCGGTGATCTCGACGACCTGGTGGTGCCCGGAGCGCGGCGCGGCGACGGCGGCCTCACCGGCCTCTCCCGCGCCCTGGAAGAGCAGGTTGAGCCGCCGGGCGAGGATCCGGTCGTAGGTCGGCGCGTCGCGCAGCGTGGACGGCGGGTGCCCGATCGCGCCGAGCCGCAGCCAGGCGCTCTCCTCGTAGGGGCGCAGCCGCTCGGCGAACCAGGCGGCCTGCCCCTCGCCGAGCAGGGGATAGGCGTCGCGTTCGAGGTGGCTCATGGCCATCGTCGAGTTGAGCCCGGCGACGACCACCTTCAGGTCGGGCACCTCGAACAGCGTCCACGGCTGGCCGCCGTCGAACACCCGATCGTCCAGCCCTTGGTACACCTCGCCGAACAGGCCCGCGAAATGCCGCCACTTCGGCCAGTAGGGCGGCTGCGGGGAGACGTCGTCGGCCTCGCAGGTGAGGAAGTAGGCGCTGGCCGCGGCCTTGGTGACGTCGCGCGGGCCCGGCACGATCACCAGCCGGTGCGGCTCCAGGCCGACCAGCAGCCGCAGGTCGGTGATGAAGCGGGTCGCCTGGCCGAACTGCCCAAGGCTGCCCGACTCGGTCAGGTCGCCGGTGACCACCATGAGATCGGGGCGCGGCATGCCCCTGTCGTACATCTCGGTGAGATCCGCCCAGATCCGCGCCTGCATGTCCTCGGGCGTGAACGGCTCGCCCGGATCCGGCAACGCCCGGCCGAACCGGGGGCCGCCGATGTGCAGCACGGTCAGCGACTCGCGGCCGTGGTCGGCGGTGGCCGACGGCGGGAACTTCGGCGCCGACACCGGGGTGCGCCGGGCCCGCGAGCGCTCACCCGGCGGCGGCAGGGTCGGCGCGGGCAGCGGCAGACCCGCGCCCGTCGGGAAGACGGGCGCCGCCTCCGGCTTGGCCCGGCCCGCCATGGCCTCCCTGACCCGGCCCAGCAGCAGCGCCCTGGCCTGTCCTGAATCGGTGACGCCGAGCAGGTCCACCCAGGTGATCGTGGACAGCAGCCCATCGAGACGTACGTCCTCGAGCCGGATCGTGATCAGCTTGTTGGACGGGTTGTCGGGGTCGGCGCGGAGCGCGGCCTGCCACTCCATGCGGCCGTAGCGCGAGGTCAGGTAGTTGCGCGAGAGCACGGCCACCACCACCTGCGCCTCGCTGACGCCGCGGTCCATGAAGTCGATGAAGTTCGTGCCAGGCACGAAATCCCACGCCTGGATCATGGTCCGGTAGCCCGCCGCCTCCAACTCCCAGGCGATCCAGGTCGCCCAAGCCGTGTCGGCTGGGGAGTAGCTGACGAAGATCTCTGTCGGCCTGCCGTCACGTGCCATTCCCTCAGTATCCCCTGTGGGACCGGCGATTTTCAGCTGTGCGATCATCGACGGGTGTGGCTACGTCTTGGTGTGCTCGACTGGATCAGGGTCGGGTTGCTCGGGCTCGGCCTCGTCTTCGTGGCGACCGGGCTGCTGCCGTGGCGCGAAGCCGTGGACAGCCTGGATGAGATCGGGCCGTTGCTCGTCTTCCTGGTGGGCATCATCGTGCTGGCGGAGCTGACCAAGGAGGCCCAGGTCTTCGACGCCATCGCGGCGCGGATGGCGGTCTTGGGACGGGGCAACTACGTCGCGCTCTTCTTCCTGTGCACAGCCTTTGCCTCATTTATTACGATATTTCTGAATCTCGATACCACGGCGGTGCTGCTCACGCCGGTCATGCTGGCGCTGGCTCCCAGGGCGCGCATCGCCGCCCTGCCCCTGGCGATGACCACGATCTGGCTGGCCAATACCGCCAGCCTCCTGCTTCCCGTCTCCAACCTGACGAACCTGCTCGGCATCAACAAGATCGCGCTCGACACGCAGCAGTTCGCCGGGCGGATGTGGGTACCGCAGATCGTCTCGATCGCCGTGACGATGGCCTTCCTGTGGGTCTTCTTCTGGCGCCGGGGCCAGCGTCGCGACCTGCGCTACACGCCGCCCTTGCTGGAGCCGGTCGCCGACCGCGTGCTGTTCGCCGCCGCGGCCGCGGGCTGCTTACTGTTCATCGGCGCGCTGCTGGTCAAGGTCCAGGTCGGCGTGGCCGCCTCGGTGGCGGCGCTGGTCGTCGTGGTGGCCTTCGTCGTACGCGACCGCGCCCGGCTGACCTGGAGCCTGATCCCCTGGCAGCTGCTCATCTTCGTGACGGGCCTGTTCCTGGTGGTGCCCACCCTCAGCCGCTACGGCCTGGCCGACCTGATGCGCTGGATGATCGGCGCCGAAGGCGACCCCTACCGGACGGCGGCGGTGGGTGCCGGGCTGTCCAACCTGATCAACAACCTGCCCGCCTTCCAGGCCATCGCCGAGGTCATCCCGTCGAGCGACCAGGACCGGTTGCTGGCCCTGCTGGTCGGCACCAACGTGGGGCCGGTCGTCACGCCGTGGGCGTCACTGGCGACGCTGCTCTGGTTCGAGTCGTGCCGCCGTCACGACGTGCCCGTACCGATGCGCCGCTTCCTGGCCACCGGCACGGGGCTGGCGATCGTCGGCCTGCTCGCCAGCGTGTGGGCCCTTGTCACATTCGGCTGACCGCTCGTCAGGATCGGGGACAATACGGTTCATGGCTATCTACCGTTTGTTGGCATATTTCGGTCTTGCTGCGGTGCTCGCCGGTTGCGGCGCCCAGGAGTCCCCACAGGCCCAGCCCTCGACGCCCCCGTCCGCCACCGTCGCGCCGCCCGCCGAGTCGCCCGGTGCCGCGCCGCCCGCCGCCGCGACGCGCACGATCAAGCTGGAGGTGCTGGGCAAGGGCAAGACCATGCAGCCGATCATGTACATGGCCGACGAGGACGGCACGGAGAACAACGCCACCCTGCCCTGGTCGCGGACCGCCACGATCGAGCTCACCGGCGCCGAGCAGCGCGTGGGCCGCCTGGTGTCCGTCGTGTCGGGCTCGGTCAAGGACGCGAGCGGTCAGCTCAAGCCGGCTCCCTGCCGCATCATTGTGGATGGGAAGAAGGTCGCCTCCGGTACGGGCCTGTGCAAGTACAAGGTCAAGTAGCGGCGCGGGTGCGGAGCACCTCGAGGAGGCCGGGCATGGCGCTCGGGTGGGTGGCGACGAAGCTGCGGTCGTCGGGCGTGCCGTCGATCCCCTCCTCGAACGGCCCGCCGTCGAGTGCCCGGATCTCGATGCCCGCCTCCTGCGCGAGGAGCGCGCCCGCGGGCAGGTCCACCGCCTCGGCCCGGTAACCGACGATGCCGTCGATGTCGCCCCTGGCCAGCATCGCCCACGCCAGCAGCGGGGCCCACAGCTGCAGCATCCGACGGGCACTCAGCTCCAGGGCGTACTTGATGGCCCGTACGGTCGCGTCACCCCTGGACACCGAGTAGCCCTGGGTCCACGCCAGCAGCGGGCCGTGCGGTGAGGGGTTGTGCGGCGGCGCCAGCCGTACGCCGGAGGACGTGATCGCGCCGCGGCCGCGGATCGCCGACCAGGTCTGGGCCGAGACCGGGTCGTGCACCACGCCCAGCAGGGGACGTCCCGAGCGGCACAGGGCCAGGCCGACGACATAGGCGGGCAGGCCGATCACCACGTTGTTGGTGCCGTCGAGCGGGTCGATCAGCCACGTCCACTCGCCGTCGGCGGCGCCGAGCAGGCCCGACTCCTCGGCGATGACGGAGTGCGCCGGGAATGCGGTGAGGATGTGTTCGACCAGCAGCTTCTCCGAGGCCAGGTCGAGCTCGGTGACGACGTCGCCCGAACCGCCCTTGGGCCGGGTGCCGAGCACGCCGCGGGTGCCGGACACGAGTAGTTCGCCCGCGGCCTCGGCGGCGGTGACGGCGACCGCGCGAGCGTGATCCAGATCCATTCGGGGCCCCTCAGCTCAGGTGGGCGGCTATCAGGCGGACGGCGAGCGCCGTCTCCTCGTCGTCGAGCGGTTGCCTGGACACGTGGTGGTCGCCGGTGCCGAGCGGGCCCAGCGACAGGTCGCGGCTGCCCGGCCGGCCGCGGCCGAGCGCGATCGTGGCCGCCTCGCCGCCCGCCGGCACGACGCTGCTGTGGAAGCGGCCGGCCGCCAGCGTGTAGGTGTCGCCGGGGCCGAACTCCTCCACCAGCCCCGTCTCCTGTCGTACGGTCCGGCGGGTGGGCGTGATGCGGTCGCCGTCGGCGCCGCTGACCACCTCGAACACCCGGTGGGTCGGGTCGCGTACCGCGTCGGTGACCACCGCGTGCACGTTGCGCACCTGCCCGTAGAGCACATGGCTGAGCAGGTCCCAGCTGTGGCAGTGGATGCCCGACGTGGTGCTCTGCGCGTGCGTGAACCTGGCCGACCACAGATGAAGACATACCCCCTCGCCGCCGTCACGCTCCAGCGGCAGGCAGACGAAGCCGAGCGGGTGGCGTACGGCCCTGATGCCGGTGCTCGACAGCGCCGCCAGCGCCCACGGCCGCGCCTGTCCCCGGGCGAGCTGCTGGTAGACACCGTTACGGCTCATGCGTCGTACGGATTCCTGGCGCGCAGCGCCTTGCGGGCGATGTCGACGACGTCGCGGTCGTCGTAGGACCTGGGCAAGGGGATCGAGATCCGGGTGAACAGCTCCTGCACCTCCTCGACCGTGGGCTCGTCGCTCAACGGCACCTTCTTGTACATCTCCAGCGGCACCAGCCGGGCCTGCTCGAAGCTGAGCCGCAGCTCGGTGTCGCAGTTCTCGTAGTAGAAGGTGTCGGCCAGCGCGGTCATCGCCCGGTTGGGGTCCTCGACCGTCATGATCAGGCGGGTGGCCGACAGGTCCCAGCGGAAGGTCGTCATCGTGGAGGACAGGCCGATGCCGATGTCGAGCAGCCCGTAGCGCTGGCGGTGCCAGAAGGCGGCCAGGATGGTCGCGTACGACTCCTTCCTGACCCGGTCGGCCGTCCAGGTCTCTCCGGTGCCGTCGGGCGCGTCGGACAGGGAGCGGCGGTAGTGGGCGTAGGTCTCGCACACCTCGACGTTGGCCGGGTCGATGATCTCGACCCTGACCGTGAGGTGGCGCTTGACCTTCCTGGCCGCCGCCACGCACTCGGGCAGCGTGATCGCGCGCAGGTAGGTGCCGGTGCCGCCCTTGAAGCTCCACCGCGTGGTGTCCTTGCGGGCGTCGGCGTGCGCTTGCGCGATCTCCTGCCTGCTGCCGAGCACCCTGACCAGCTGGAGCGAGTCGAGAGCCCGCCGCGTGCCGGTGACCAGGTCCTCGATCGCCTCGAGCCGGGCCAGCCGCACGGGCAGCTGGGCGAGCGCGCCGGAGGTGACGGTCTCCTCCAACGGCGCCTGACGCACCCGGTCGCGCAGCAGCGCGGTGGCCACCAGCGCCAGGATCACCAGGGTCGCCGCGCTGACCAGCTGATCCTGGACCTTGTCGCCTTCCTTGCCGAAGATGCCGTCCGGCATGATCCCGAGCACGCCGACTACAATGGCCAGACCGAGTGCGATCGCGCCGTCGGCGTTCTGCGCCGCCCATGGGGCGATCCGCTTCAGCGCCGCCGTGAACCGTGCCATCGCATTGCCCCGCATCCGACGATCAGTCAGTTCCCGAAATCATGGTAACGACCCCGCCAAGTGCGCGGAAAGAGCAGACCTCCTCCCTGAGTATGACCTGACATATCCCCCTTAAAGGTAGGGCGTGGAGATCGCGAGATCTTTACGCTTACTGGACGGGGGTGGGGATGAAGGGGTTAATACCGAGCTTGCGCTCGGGTTCTCTGGCGATGGCGCTGGTCGTCTACACGGTGTGTCCCGTGCCGCCGGCCATCGCCGCCACGGTGTCCGACGAGCTGGTCCTGGGGGAGCGGTTCGTGCATGTCGTCGCCCATCCGGACGACGATCTGCTGTTCATGAGCCCCGACCTCTACGGCGGGGTGCTGGGGGAGCGGCCGAGCGTGACCGTCTACCTCACCGCGGGCGAGGGCACCGCGGGGCTGGACGACCATCACGATCCGTACGTGTACGCACGGGACCGCGTAGAGGGCCTGCGCGCCGCGTACGCCCATCTGGCCGGGGTGCGCGATGCCTGGCACAGCACGGTGATCACCGCCGGGGGACTGCCCGTCAAGGTGGACTCCCTGGTCGAGCGGCCAAAGGTGGTCCTGATCTATGCCGGGCTGCCGGACGGCGGCGACCCGCGCGCCGACGGTGGTCGTGACGCGCTGACCCGGCTGTGGGCCGGCCGGGGCTGTGTACGCGTCTTCGACCCCGCCGAGCGGCGGTGCGTGAGCCGGGAGAACGTGGTGGCGATGCTGCGTGCCATCTACGCCAGATACCAGGCGAACGTGATCCGCACCCTGGACCCCGACCCGCCGCCGCGCTGCCGCCTCTGCGACCACCCCGACCACGTGGCCTCGGCCCGCTTCGCCGCCGCCGCTGCCGCGGATCGGCGGGTACGCCTGGTGGCCTACCGCGGCTACCCGATGACGACCTGGGCGCCCAACGTGCCGCAGCGGATGCGGGAGCTCAAGCGAGAGATCTTCCACGTTTACCGGCGCTACGACTACCGGGCCAGGTCCGGCTGGCACTACCGGGCCTGGTACGACCGGATGTACAAGGTCACAGGCCATCGCCACTGACGCCAAGGGCGGCGTGGAGCTGTCGCTCCACGCCGCCCTTGGGGCTCAGAGCCAGCCGCGGCGGCGCGCCATCTGCTCCAGAGCGTGCCGGAGCGCCTGGTCGGCCCCGCCCGGGTCGTCGTAGCGGACCGTGAACCGGTTGTAGGCGTCGTGGCTGGAGGTCAGGAAGCCGCCGCGCTTGTCGGCCTCCAGGATGACGTCCATCTGCCGCGGCCCGGCGATGAACGTCAGCTCCAGCTCGTTGAAGTGCCGCCGCCACTCCCCGCCCGCGTAGTACTCGATCTCCTGGAAGAACGGCATCGTCGAGCCGCGCAGCGTGCCGCGTTCGAGGTCGGCCTTCTTGAAGCCGAAGCCCAGACGGTCGAGCGCGGCGATGACGTGCTCCTGCGCGGGCAGCGGGTTGACGAACAGCGGGTCGAGGTCGCCCTTGTCCATCGCGCCGGCCAGCGCCAGCTCCGTCTGCACGCCCAGCCGCATGCCGTGCAGCGGATGACCGCCGATGGCGCTGATCGGCGTCTCCCAGGGGATGACGATCTCGAACGGCTGGCTGTGCTGCGCGCCGGCGGTGAGCTGAAAGGTCCCGGCTACCTGCTGGCGCAGGAAGCCGTAGGTGGTCTTGTACTCTTCGTCGCCACGCTCCACCTCGACCACCGCGGTCAGGTCGAGGTAGATGCCCTCGACCTTGTAGTCGGCGCCGCCGCCGCGGAAGTTCACCACTCCGCGTAACGTCTCACCGGGCCGTACACCGCTGCCGGCCAGGACCGTGTCTACTTCGACGCCCGCGCCGAACGCGGCCATCAGTTTGCGGAACACCATGGGGTTCTCCTATGACCCGGGGGTCTCTCCGTTGTGATGGCCCGAGAAGCGGGGGAGCAACTGGGCCAGGAGCAAGGTCGACAGTGCGGAGTCGCCGGATCCCTGCTGGGTGCGGACCACCAGGGGCTGCGGGGCGTTCTCCGCCAGTTTGGCGCCCACGTCCAGGCGCCTGCGAGCCAGCTCGTACTGCAGCACGGCCCGGTTGTCGCGGTAGGAGTCGGCCAGCCTGCGCAGGGCCTTGGCCTCGTTCTCGGCCGCGGTCAGCTCGGCGCGGCCGCGGGCCTCGATCTCCCAGCGCACCCGCTGCGCCTCCGTCTCCTGCTCTTCCAGCATGCGCGCCACGTCCTTGCGCGCGGTGTTGTGCGCGGCCTTGACCTCGACCACGCGGGCGTCACGGGTCTTCTTGGAGCGCTCGATCTCCATGAGCAGGGTATCGATGCGGCGCTTGCGGGTCAGCTCCCACTCGCGCTCGTAGGCCGACAACTCCTTGGCCACCTTCTCGCGGGTGGCCAGGTGCTGCTGGTACTGGTCGGGCAGCTGCACGTCGGGGATGTTGGCGCCGGTGATGCGCACCCCGTAGCGGCCGAGCTGGCGGTTGAGCGCCTCCTGCATGTCGCCGACGTCGGAGCCGCGCAGGTCGTACGCGCGCTCGGTGTTGACCTTGCGGCTGCGCTGCCTGATCGCGTCCTGTACGGCGCTCGACAGCACCAGGTCGAAGTTGCCCGCGCCGATCGTGCGGACGAACGCGACCGGGTCCACGATGCGGAACTTGAGGAAGAACTCGATCGACTTCAGCGGTACGTTCTCCGCCGTCGGGCAGGCCACGATCGGCGCCGAGTACGGGATCTCGGTGGAGGTGTCGACGACCGCGTCCACCCGGTCCCACGGCAGCCACAGGTAGTGGCGGCCCGGCGGGAGCGTGCCGGTGATGGCGCCCCAGCGGCTGCGTACGCCGGTGGTGCCCTCCTCGATCTCGATGATCGCCCGGCGCCACATCCACACCAGCGCGACGGCGAGGAAGAACAGCGCGCCCAGCGAGGCCGTCACGACGAGGTTGCCCATCACCGCCATCCCGGCGAAGTAGACGGCGATGAAGACCAGGGCCATCCAGGCGAAGCCGCGCCTGTCCTTGGGGATCACGACGGGTACGAGCTGGCCCTGCTCGCCGCCGCGCAGCAGCTGGCGGATGTCGGACCAGGAGGCCAGCGACTCCTTGATCTTCGAGAACTCGCGGCTCATCGGACCTCACCCTCGATGGTCGGCAGCGTGGCGGCGAGCGCGGGCTCGGGCGCCTCGCTCACCTCTTCGGCGACCTTCTTGAGCAGTGCGGTGATCTCCGCCTCCCTGCCCGCCACGCGCTCGCCGATCTCGGCCAGCCGGCCCCGGATGGCGGCCATGTCCTCGGCCGAGAACAGCGCCGCCCCCTTGCCGCCGACCAGTTGCTGGGCCAGCGCCAGGAAGTCGATGTCGGTGTGCTCGCCCACCTGCACCACCTGCGGCAGCCGGGTCGCGACCGACTCCAGCTTGTCCAGCAGGTCCTGCTGGAAGCGGTAGTCGAGGATCTCCGGCGCCTCGGCCGCGCTGAGCGCCCTGATGTCGAGCGCCTGCGCCTCCAGCAGCGCCGAGTTGGCGTTGGCGGAGGACTCCGCCTCGACCAGGCGCTGCCTGGCCTGCGCCTTGGCCTGGTGGGAGGCCCGCTCCAGCGCCGTGTCCATGCGCGCCTGGTAGCCGGCGATCTCCGCCTGGATCGCGCTCAGCGTCTCCTGCAGTCCGGCCAGCTCCTTGATCAGGTCGCCCTCGTTCTGCTCCTTGCGCAGCTGCAGCTCGTACTCGTAGGTGTAGGCCTCCTTGGCGACGCGCACCATCTCGGGGGCGGCCAGGTCCATCCGGTACTCCTGGCTGGACGGCTCGGCGTGCGTGATGTTGACGTCGGTGAGGCGTACGGCGGGCAGGAACTGCTGGTTGAGGTTGTCCAGCATGCCCAGCGTGCTCTCGCCCACCAGGTCGTAGATCTCCTCGGCCCGCTGGGCGTAGATGAGGGAGCGGGTGACCTCGCTGATGGCGTTCTGCAGCTTGGACTGGAAGCCGCTGACCGAGCCGAGCACGAAGATGAACTCCGCCGGGTTCTCGATCCTGAACTGCAGGAACAGGTCGACGCTCGCCTTGACGCCCTGCTGCGTGGGGGCCTCGCTGATGGGGGCGTTGAACGGGTATTCACGGGTGGTGTTGACGATGTAGCTGACCCGCTTCCACGGGTTGAACAGCGTCACCCGGCCGGGGTCGGCGATCTGCACCAGCTTGCCGAACTTGGTGATCAGCGCCTTGCAGCCCTCGGGCACCATCACCACGCTGCGCCGCCACCACAGGAAGGCGGCCGCCAGGACCAGGACCACCCAGTAGTGCGGGCCGAAGAACACATCGGTTCGGGGGATGACGTTGCCGAGCGCGCCGATCAGGCCGAGCACCACCAGGATGCCCAGCGGCACGACCACCTTCGCGGTGGTCCCCTTGGGGATCACCACCGGCGAGATCACGTGCATGCCGTTCTCGGCGAAGCTGCGGTTGATGATCTCGCCGGCCTCGTTCAGCGACGCGGACCGGGCCTCGATCAGCGTGCCCACCGACACGCCGCCGTCACGGGCCGCCGCGAAGTCGTACGGGTTGAGCGCGAAGCCCTGAACCTGGACCTGGCCGGCCAGCTGGCCCGCCTGGTCCACCGCCTGGCCGACGGCTTGACGGACATCACCGCCTTGAACGACCGCCTGGGCTATGCCCTGACCTGCCTGGATCAACGCCTCTCTGGGTCGTGACATTGCACCTTCCTCTTCCGCTACGGGCGGATTCGACCGTATCGGGTGTCACTTTCGATTCGCTTGCAAGGGGGAGGTGCGCTCCAGGGCGTGCGCGGGGGTGAGGTGCTCGGCGCTCACATGCGGAAACGGGGCTAGCGACCGATCATGGTCGCGTCGGGGAGTGACTGCTTGACCGCCTCCGGCGTGCCGACCACGACCGTCAGCTTCCCGCTGGTCTTCTTGGCCGCCGCGTTCCCGTAGATCCGCACCTTTCCGAGGTCCTTGGCGTCGATGGTGACGAACATCCGGGTGGGGGTGCACCACAGCGTCACCGTGCTCTCCGAGCTGGTTCCGGCCATGAGTTCCTTGGGCCCCGCGAAACCCGCCTCCGCTGTGGTGACGTTCCCCTCGGACTTCGTCAGATCTTGGCTCATGTTGAAGGTGACGCTGGAGGACCCCTGGTCGGCGAGCCCGCACACGCCCTTGCTGTGGATCCAGGGGACCATGTCGTACTTCGCGACCTGGATCCGTGCCAGCACCTTCTCCGCCCCGTCCGGCATCCCCGACCTGGACGCCGAACCCGGCAACGCCGCCAGTGGCCAGCGGCTCGGATCCTTGAGCAGCCAGTCCTTCGGCTCCTCCGTCGAACACCCCGTCAACAGCAGGACCGCAAATATCGCAATGATTCCCCTCATTAGTAGATCACCATAGTGAGGAAGCGTTTTCACGTACAGCGCGCCTGCGCCGTGACCGAGCACGGCAACGCATCGGCTGAGAAGACAGCCGGCGATGAGCGAGATCGTCCACAACCGCATCGCGTCGCCGCGCGCCGAACGCGGTGTCACCCGCAGGCAGCTCGCCGACGCTCTGGGCGTGCACCACCAGACGATTTCTCCACCACCCCGTTTCCACGGATCGGCGAACGGTCCGCCTGACGGAGGCCTTCTGAAGGGTGCCCCTGACCAGGTGACGGTTTCTGTCAGTGGCGCCGCCTACAGTGGCATCATGCGACCGGTCACTGATTTGCAGCGGAAGGTGGCGCCCTTCGAGGTCGTCACCGAGATGACTCCCTCCGGCGACCAGCCGACGGCCATCGCCGAACTGGAGCGCCGCGTCAAGGCCGGGGAGAAGGACAACGTCCTGCTGGGCGCCACGGGCACCGGCAAGACGGCCTCGATCGCCTGGCTGATCGAGCGGCTGCAGCGGCCCGCGCTGGTCATGCAGCCCAACAAGACGCTCGCCGCGCAGTTCGCCAACGAGCTGCGGGAGATGCTGCCCAACAACGCGGTTGAATATTTCGTCTCTTATTACGATTACTACCAGCCTGAGGCGTACGTCCCGCAGAGCGACACGTACATCGAGAAGGACTCCTCGATCAACGACGAGGTCGAGCGGTTGCGTCACTCGGCGACCAACTCGCTGCTGACCCGCCGCGACACGATCGTGGTGGCCTCCGTGTCCTGCATCTACGGCCTGGGCACGCCGCAGGAATACGTCGACCGCATGGCCAGGCTCCGCGTCGGCATGGACGTCGACCGCGACCAGCTGCTGCGCCGCCTGGTCGACATGCAGTACACCCGCAACGACCTCGCCTTCACGCGGGGCACCTTCCGGGTGCGCGGCGACACGATCGAGATCATCCCGAAGTACGAAGAGCTGGCCGTACGCATCGAGATGTTCGGCGACGAGATCGAGAAGCTCTCCACCATGCACCCGCTGACCGGCGAGGTCATCACCGAGGACGAGGAGCTCTACATCTTCCCCGCCTCCCACTACGTCGCCGGCGAGGCGCGGATGGCGATGGCCGTCAACGGCATCGAGGCGGAGCTGGCCGAGCGGCTGTCGGAGCTGGAGCGGCAGGGCAAACTGCTGGAGGCGCAGCGGCTGCGCATGCGCACCACCTACGACATCGAGATGATGCGCCAGATCGGCACCTGCTCCGGTATCGAAAACTACTCGCGCCACATGGACGGCCGCGAGGCGGGCAGCGCCCCCAACACGCTGCTCGACTACTTCCCGGAAGACTTCCTGCTGGTCCTCGACGAGTCCCACCAGACCGTGCCGCAGATCGGCGCCATGTACGAGGGCGACGCCTCCCGCAAGCGCACCCTGGTCGACCACGGCTTCCGCCTGCCGTCGGCGCTCGACAACCGGCCGCTGAAGTGGGAGGAGTTCCTGGAGCGCATCGGCCAGACCGTCTACCTGTCGGCCACGCCCGGCTCCTACGAGCTGGGCCGGGTCAAGGGCGACGTGGTCGAGCAGGTCATCCGGCCGACCGGGCTGGTCGACCCCGAGGTGATCGTCAAGCCCACCAAGGGGCAGATCGACGACCTGGTCCACGAGATCCGCGAGCGCGCCGACCGCGACGAGCGGGTCCTGGTCACCACGCTGACCAAGAAGATGTCGGAAGACCTCACCGACTACCTGCTCGAGCTGGGCATCCGGGTCCGCTACCTGCACAGCGAGGTCGACACGCTGCGCCGCATCGAGCTGCTGCGCGAGCTGCGCTCCGGCGAATACGACGTGCTGGTCGGCATCAACCTCCTGCGTGAGGGCCTCGACCTGCCCGAGGTGTCGCTGGTGGCCATCCTCGACGCCGACAAGGAAGGCTTCCTCCGCTCGGAGACCTCCCTGATCCAGACCATCGGCCGGGCCGCCCGTAACGTCTCAGGACAGGTCCACATGTACGCCGACAAGGTCACCCCGTCGATGGAGCGGGCCATCGACGAGACCAACCGGCGGCGGGCCAAGCAGATCGCCTACAACCAGGCCAACGGCATCGACCCGCAGCCACTCCGCAAGAAGATCGCCGACATCCTCGACTCGTTGCAGCGCGAGGACGCCGACACCGACCGCCTCCTCGGCGGCGGTCGCCAGCAGTCGCGCGGCAAGGCGCCCGTGCCCGGGTTCGCCGCCCGCCAGGCCGGGCAGCACGCCAAGACCATCGCGGGGGAGATGCCCCGGGCACAGATGGAGTCGTTGATCGAGTCGCTGACCGAGCAGATGCACCAGTCGGCGGCCGACCTGCAGTTCGAGGTGGCCGCCCGGCTGCGCGACGAGATCAAGGAGCTCAAGCGGGAGCTGCGCGACATGCGGGAGGCGGGGGTCCAGTAGCCGATCGGAGAAAGGGCGTCCGCTTCGCTCCGGACGTACTTTCTCCCCGCCCGTCACCCGATTCGGTGGTTGGCCGTCTGATGCCCGCCCGTCCACAATGGGCCTCCGCTTCGCTCCGGACGTCCTCCCAGGCGGGCTGACGCCCGCCCCCTGAAGGGCCTCGCTGCGCTCGGACCGCCTTCTCAAGCATGCTTCGCCGGGTCGGCTGATCGGACTGATCTTGGCGGCAACATGATCGAGACAGGCACCGACTCGTGCCGCCAGGCCCCGGCCCAAGCCCACTGCCGCAGCGCTGTGACAGCGGCCGGAGAGCGGGCTTTGCGGCCGCTGTGACAGAGGGCCGGAGAGTGGGCTTTAGCATCGCTGCGCCTTCGTCTCCGGCCCTTATCCTCTGGCGGGTGTCAGAGCATTCCGGCCTCCGATTGGAGCAGTGCGGAGAGGGCGTCGGGGTCTGCTGACGCGACGCCCTTCGCGGCGAACCAGGTGGCCACGTTGCGGGCGTCCCGGTCGAGGAAGTGGGGCCCCGTGGGGTGGGAGATCACGTCGACGATCTGGGGGAGGTCGATGATGACCAGCCTGCCCTCGTGAACCAGCAGGTTGTACGCCGACAGGTCGCCGTGGGCCAGGCCCTCTCTGGCCAGGACGACCAGCGCCTCGACCAGTTGGGCCCATAGGTCGTCCAGATCGTCCGAGACGTTGGCGAGCCGGGGTGCCGCGTAGCCGTCCGGGGTGCCGACGAACTCTTGAAGGATCTCGGTGCCGACGATCTGGACCGGATAAGGCACCGGTAGGCCGAGCTCGGTCAAGCGACACAGGGCGCCGAACTCGGCCGCGGCCCACTGCCCGGCGATGAGCTGTTTGCCGAAGGCGGTGCGGTTGGCCATGGCCCGGTTCATGCGGCTTTCGCGGGTGCTGCGGCCTTCCAGGTAACCGGCGTCCCGGTGGAATAAGCGGTGTTCCGCTGAGCGGTAGCGCTTGGCGGCCAACAGACAGACCCGGTCCGTGTCCGGCACGCCGCGGGAGAGCAGGTGGACGTCGGCTTCCTTGCCGGTTTTGAGGATGCCCAGCTCGGTGTCCACGGCGGCGAGCTCGGTGACGAGCCAGTCCGGGTGCGGCTTCGGGCCACGCTCGGTGGGCGTGCTCTGGTCCCAGGTCGACCAGCGGTCGCCTACGGGTGGTCCGTCGTCGACGGAGGCGCTGTCGAGCCATTCGAGATCGTCGGCGTCGAGGGCGTACTTGCCCCGGCGGCGGGGCGAGGAGTGCTTGGGCACGGTGGGATTTCTCCAGAAATGAGGCCCACCGGCGCAGCGATCAGCTTGGCGAGATCCCGGTGGGGAGGTCAGAGGACGCGGAAAACGGCACGCGAACAGTCATCGTCATCACGGTCTCGACCTCCTTCCACGTACGCCTTGCGATCAGCCTGATCGAGTATGCCGAGCCCGCTCTGGGGGCGCAATCGAATAATCGCCGCCCGCTTGGCAGAGATGCGGCTGAACGTCAGCGGGGCGCCTACCCCGGCAGGGCGCCCACCCCCGTTGGGAGCTCACCTCGCAGCTGATGGCGCTGGGTCAGCTGATGAACTTGCTCAGATCGAGGTCGATGTCACGGCGAAACCGATGTCGGCCTTCAGGTGGCCGCGATGGATACCGGTGGCCACATAGGTCCGGACCGCCGGCTCGAGCTCGAAGGTGTAGACGATGGGCTTGCCGTCTGCTTCCATTTCCACGCGCCAGAAGTGCCTGATGCCGGCAGCAGCGTATTTGAGGGGCTTGGTCGTCCGGTCGCGTTCTCTCGACTCGTCAGAAACGACCTCGATGACCAGATGGACGTCCTCCGGGCTGAAGGACGTAACGGCGAGGGTGGTCAGCGCGGACCGCTTGACGAGGAGAATGTCGGGTTCGGGACGCTGCCGCATGCCCAGCGTCACCGTCATCTCACGGGCGACCATGAGATCGGGCGGGGTGCTTATCCCCAGAGCGCGGTCAGTGAGCAAACTTATGACGAGCATGTGGAAGCCCGTCTGCGGTGGCCTGAAGATGAGCGACCCATCGATCAGCTCAACATGCTTGGGCGTATCAGGGGGCAGGTGATCGAGCATGTCGGCGGTCCACCCGCCGGAGGGGCCGGGGTAGAACCACTCGGGAAGTGCCGTGGTCATCGCGCCAGCCTCCTAGCGACAGATCGCTGAGTGGTGTCATCGTGCCACGCCACGTAACCGTCAGGAGGGGTCTTGGCGCTCCCGCATGGTCTTGCGATAGAGCTCGTCGATCTCGTCGAGCGGGTCCGGGGGGCGGCGACGGGCCTCGATCTCCAGGTCCGTGCGGGAGCGGAGGTCGTCGATTCCGGCCGAGGCGTGCTGGAGCTGGTCGCCGAGGAGGTCGGCGCGGATGCGGGCGCACATGGCGGTCAGCTTGGCCTGGTGCTCGCGCAGGCGGTGGAGCGTGGCGTGGTCAACGTACGGCGAGGCGCGGCGTTGCTGGGCGTACATGGCGAGTTGTCCGTCGTGTACGTCGGCCTGCGCGGACAGGTCGGCCAGGAGCTGAGGGAGGTCGCCGAGGCCCCAGCCCTGGCGTTGGGCCTGTTCGACGGCCTGGCGGGTGATCGAGACCTCGCGGCGCAGGTCGAGGCGGAGGCGTTCGACTTCCCCGGCGTCGCCGGCGCCCATGGCGTTGACGTGCGTGGTCAGCTGGGTCGCCGCCTGCCTGGCCTTGATCGCCGCCTTCTGCCCCAGCTTGACCAGGAAGTAGATGCCGACGCCGGCCACCAGGCCGAGGAAGCACAGGATCGCCAGGATGATGAGAAGGACCTCGGCGATCGTCCCCACCTCCTGCTGACTGTCGAGTGCTGGCTGCTGACCGCTGAACGGTCGCTGCTTAGAGGATAGTGCGAGCGCGGGGCGGGTGCGTGGCCAAGCAGGCTCCCCAAGCAGGCTCCACGGAGCGACGCAGGCTGTTTTGGTGACGGTGGACATGCTGTTGATTTTCAGGACGCGTTCGATCTGGCCGACCAGGCGGACGGTGAGGCGGAAGTTCCCGCTGGTGATGCGGGTGATGGCGGCGAGAGCTTCGGTAGTGGCGTGATCGTCGGTGTCGGCGAGGCTGAGGTGGGGCCAGGATCTGGCTAGGACGAAGGCCTGTTCATCGGCAGACATGGGCTTGTGGTGGTGGACGAAGCCAACGCGGGTGAGGAACCCCTCACGAACGACGCGGTCGACGCGATACTGGTCGGATGATCTCTAAAGCAGTGGAGTACTACCAGCGCATCCTGACCAGCCGGTCCTGGTTCGCCGAGGTCGCGGCGGAGGGTACGGTCCCGCGCGGCCCACACCTCGCCCATGCCGCCACGGCCGAGCCGCTTGACCAACTCGTATCTGCCCGCGATCAGCTCTCCGCGCTCCACCGCTCACCTCCGTGTGGTTGCCAGCGTCGGCCGCCGAATTGCGCGAGAGCCTGCGTCAGTTCGGTCCGCTGTTCGTGCGTCATCGGCCCGAGCACGCAGATCGGCATACACAACGCGACCACGGCGTCGACGAGGTGTGTCGAGTACGGCTTGATGCTGGTTGGGGCCGGGTAGGGCCATCCCGCCGGCAGCGGGGGTGGCAGTTGTCTGGCACCCCCCTTGATGTACAGGTGGATACCGGTGTACCGGTCCGGTCCTGCACCCTTGATCTGCTCGATGGTGACGCGACGGATCTGGTCCCAGGTGAACTCGCGACGTCCGGTAGCTCCGGTGGTGACAATGTAGTTCGGGCCGACGTGCAAGGACCAGCTCGTTCGATGCGGGTACGGTCGCGTGGCACTCATCTCCCGGCGCCTGTCTCCGTTCCCTTTGATGACCACGAGGGCACCGATGAGCCCGAGACCGCCGCTGATGGCTCCGAGGAAGGCGGGGATGCCGTTGACACCTGGATGGGCGTCAACTCTGAACACGCTGGGGTCCAGCCACCAGGAAATCAAGGCGCCCGCTGCCCCCACCAGCAACAAGATCACCGGCAAGACCATTGAGTACTCCGCCGGTTCGCTGCCCGCTTCGGCGTAGGTGGACGGCGGCTCCTCGCCGGTCCAGGACATCTCGAAGGCGCCGTTGGTTTCCGGCCGCCGTTGGAGCGCCGTCGTTTCGAGCTGAGTGATCATCTCGGTGACTTGGGGCGGGAGCCATCGCGTGGTGTCCCGGGCCGACGCGGCCAGCCGATCGAGCAGATCGGTGAGACCGGGCCGATTCTCGGGAGCCTTGCTCAGGCAGGCGCCCACCAGGTCGACCAAGCGCGGCGGCAGCCCAGTCAGATCCGCATCGTCATGAACGATGCGATTCATGATCGCACGGTGGTGGCCATCGCCGAACGGGCCCCGGCCGGTGGCGGCGAACACCAGCACCGCCCCCAAGGAGAACACATCGCTGGCAAGGCCGACCTCGTCGCCGTGGACCTGTTCGGGGGACATGAACGCCGGCGTGCCGATCACGACCCCTGTGGTGGTGTAGGAGGTGGAATCCAACGCACGGGCGATCCCGAAGTCGATGACCCGGGGACCGTCGGCGGCCAGGATCACGTTGCCGGGTTTCAGGTCACGGTGCACGAGTTTGCAGTCCTGGATCGCGGCCAGGCCCTCGGCCAGGCCAGCCCCGAGCACACCGACCGCCGTGGGCGGCAGCGGCCCGCGCGTGGTGACGGCATCATGCAGAGACGGGCCGGGAATATAGGCGGTGGCCATCCACGGCGGATCGGCGTCGGTGTTGGCATCCACCACCTGCGCGGTGTAGAACCCACCGACTCGCCGAGCAGCCTCCACCTCGATCGCGAACCGACGCCGAAACCCCGCATCGTCGGCCAGCTCTGGCCGCACGACCTTCACCGCGACCGACCGGCCGCCCCGGGAACGGCCTAAGAACACCTGCCCCATGCCGCCGCCGCCCAGCCGCCCCTGCAGCTGGTATGGCCCCATCTGGCGTGGATCACCCGCCCGCAGCGGCTTCATACGCCACCTTTCAGAAGAACAACCCTGCACCTGCGACAAGCTCAGATCATTTCAGGAAACAGTCACCTCGCCCATTTGTCGGCGCTGTTCTCCTGGATCACCCTGCACGCCCCCGCCGCCGCGGCGGCGGCCCGACCGACCGGCCGCCGCCACCGTGGCGGTGACGAGACACCCGCCGTGCACCAGCATGCCCGGCCGCTGCGGGACCGGGCAATTGTGCACCTCATCCTCGGGACCGCGCTGCGCCGCGCCGAAGTCGTCGGCCTCGATCTGGATCAGCTTCACTCCGCCGACCCTGCCGAACTACGGCAAGCCAAAAAGCCAAGCTGACCAGCGTACGCGGCAAAGGACGCACCAGCCGGACGGTGTTCCTCGGCCGCGACGCCCGCCACGCTGTCGCCGACTGCCTCGACGCCGAACGGCCTGGCGACATCGACGAGCGCAGCCAGGCGCTGTTCCTCGCGGCATCTTCGATCGGCGCCCGCCGCCCAGGAGGTCGGCTTTCACCACGGTCGATCAACACGATCGTCCGCCTCGGTCACGCCAACGACCGCTCCCTGCGGCCTCTGCGTTACCAAGCAAGCTCTTGATTGTTGTCGCCGGTGCGTGATTCAGTTCACCTACCGCGAAGGAGCCACGCATGCTTGACGGCAAGGTAGTGCTCATCACCGGCGGCGCCAGGGGCATGGGGGCTGCGACGGCCCGCCGCTGCGTCGCGGCGGGGGCGAGCGTCGTGATCACCGATGTCCTGGTGGAGGACGGCACCGCCACCGCGAAAGACCTCGAATCGCGATTCATCCCGCACGACGTGACGAAACAGGATCAGTGGGCCGATGTGGTCGAGGAGGTCCTGGACGAATACGGCCGGATCGACGGGTTGGTCAACAACGCGGGCATCGCCCGCTCGGCGCTCCTGGAGCAGTACACGCTCGACGACTTCGAGCGCGTGCTCAAGGTGAACCTCGTCGGCGTCTTCCTCGGGCTCAAGTCCGTGGTCGCGCCGATGCGCGCGTCAGGCGGTGGCTCGATCGTGAACCTGTCGTCGGCGGCCGGGCTGACGGCGCTTCCCGGCACCGGCGGCTACGGTGCGTCCAAATGGGGCGTCCGCGGCCTCACCAAGATCGCCGCGATCGAGTACGCCCCTCACCGGATCAGGGTCAACTCCGTACATCCCGGAATGATCGTCACCCCCATGACGCTCCGGCATGGCGCGGTCTCGGGCGAGGGCGCGTTCCCGCTGGCCGCGGCCGGGCGGTGCGGTGAGCCCGAGGAGGTGGCGGAGGCCATCGCGTTCCTGCTGTCCGACGCCGCCTCGTACGTCACGGGCGCCGAGTTGGCGGTGGACGGCGGCTGGACGGCGGGCGAGACCGCCATGCTCCCGCGGACGGCGGGCGAGACCACCATGCCCCCCGCGGACGGAGGTTGAGTGAACGATGGCGATCGACGAGGTCACCAGGGCGGTCATCGACGTGATGACGGCCGTCTTCCCCAAGGTGGGCACCGAGGTGACGGACGCCGCCGAGGCCCGGCGGATCCTGGCCGAGATGCCCCAGCCGGAGGCGGAGCCGTACAAGGTGGGCCGGGTGGAGAACCGCATGGCGGGCGACCTGCCCGTGCGCGTCTACTGGCCGCCGACGGAGCGAGAGACGCGGCCGGTGGTCGTGTACTTCCACGGTGGCGGGTTCACGCTCTGCACCCTGGACACCCACGACCCCGTCTGCCGACTGATCTGCACGGACGCCGACGTGATCGTGGTGTCCGTCGACTACCGGCTGGCGCCGGAGCATCCGTATCCGGCCGCCGTCGAGGACGCCTACGCCGCGACCCGCTGGGTGTACGAGCACGCCCGCGAGCTGGGCGCGGATCCCGGCAGGCTGGTGGTCGCCGGTGACAGCGCGGGCGGGAACCTGGCGACCGTGACGTGCCTTAAGGCCAGGGACGAGGGCGGGCCGCCGATCGCGCTGCAGGTGCTGGTCTATCCCGTCACCGACGCCGCCCAGGACGCGCCCTCGCACGCGGAGAACGCGGAGGGATATTTCCTGACCGCGGCGCACATGCGGTGGTACTGGGACTGCTACCAGCCCGACCACGCGAGGCGCGCCGAGCCGTACAGCTCGCCGATCAACGCGGACGTGAGCGGGCTGCCGCCCGCGCTGGTGATCACGGCGGAGCACGATCCGCTCCGGGACGAGGGGGAGGCGTACGCGGAGCGGCTGCGCGCGGCCGGGGTGGACACGCTGAGCGTGCGTTATGCCGGGATGTTCCACGGGTCCTTCGGGCTGGGCGCCATGCTGCCCGTCGCCAAGGAGGCCGAGGAGCGGGTCTGCGCCACGATCAAGGAGCGGGTGGGATAAGAGATGCCTTATGCCGATTTAGGGCAGAATATTCGGCTTTTTTACACCGACGACGGCAAGGGAGACGGACCGCCGCTGCTGCTCGTCCACGGCTGGGGTACGGACTCCCACCAGTGGTCCTGGCACATCGACGCGCTCGCCGGCAAACACCGGGTGATCGCGGTGGACCTGCGCGGGCACGGCTACTCCTCCGTGCCCGACGAGGGCAACACGCCGCGCCAGATGGCCGCCGACCTCGCCGCGCTGCTGGACCGGCTCGCCATCCCCGAGGTGATCGCGATCGGCCACTCCATGGGCGGGCAGGTCGTCTCCATCCTGGCCGTCGAGCATCCGGACAAGGTGTGCAAACTGGTCGCCCTCGATCCCGGCTACGGCATCACGGCGGACGTCGCGCGGACCTTCCCGGAGACGGTCGCCGCGCTGCGCGGCCCGCACGCGCACGCCGCCGCCGAGCGGCTCGACGAGTGGTGCACCAACGCCGCCACCCCGGCCGTCATCAGGCGCTGGCACAAGCGCCGGCTGTACGGCATGGCGCCGCACGTGCTGCTCCAGGCGTTCGAGGCCATGTTCACGGAGCCCGACGCGCTCGGGATGCGGCCGGCGAGCGACGACTACCTGGCCCGCAGGGAGTGCCCGGTGCTGTCGATCTGGTCCGACCCGGAACGCGCGGCCTGGGAGTCGGGGCTCTGCAAGCATCCGGCCTCGAAGGTGGTGTGCTGGGAGGGCTCCAGCCACCGGCTGCACGAGGAGCGCCCCGGCGAGTTCCTCCTCGTCCTGCGCCGCTGGTTACGGACCTCCTGATCCGTCCCGTGCCACTGATTACGGGCCTTCTGACCGCTACGGGCTTCCTGACGTCCGTCTGGCCCTGCGGGCGGCGCGGTAGCGGCGTACCCTCCTGATCGTCCACCAGGCGAGCAGGGCCAGCGCCAGCAGCGCGACGATGACCAGCAGGGGCAGGAACACCGCGATCAGGCTCATACCGAGCGACCCGACGTCCTCCACCGTGCTGGCGACGGGCGCGCCCACGCCGCCCGTCCCCACGTTGATCATCGGACGGGCCGTCGCCTTCAGCGCGTGTACGGCCAGCGCCAGCAGGATGCCCAGCAGCCAGCCCGCCCACGGGTGCTCGGTCATCCAGGTCGAGTGGTCCAGTTCCGACGCCGCGTTCGTGGCGCTGAAGACCACACCGCCGGCCGCCGGTCGTACCGCGGTCTGGATGGTGTCGTTGACGCTGTCGACGGCCGGGATCTTGTCGAGCACCATCTCCGCGACCAGCAGCACCGCGATGATGGCGAGCACGCCCCAGTTGGACAGCCACGAGTAGCCGTCGGGCAGCTTCACCCGGTCGGTGAAGTTGGCCAGGATGCCCACCACGAGGAGCGGGATGTAGGCGTTCAGGCCGGCGGCGGTGGACAGTCCGAGCCCTGTCAGTGCGGCGAACATGTTTCTAGTCTGCCCGGGCCGCCTCGTCCATGAGGCGCGGCAGATCGGATCCGGTGAACTCGGCCACCGCCCGCTCGTACTTCTCCATGCCCCACGACCAGAAGTCGAAGTCGATGCTCTGGTTGGCGCCGTCCTGGATCGAGGCCCACAGCGTCCAGCCGTACTTGGACATGAGCCCGAGCAGCCGCGCCCGCGCGATCTTGTGGCGCAGGCGGCGGCCGTAGTAGGCGGTGACGAGCTCTTCCAGCAGGTCCAGGGACAGGTCCGACTCGCTCCAGATGTTGCCGAGCTCGAAGCAGGGGTCGTTGTTGCCGGCGTACTCGTAGTCGATGAGCCAGAGCCGCTCGCCGTCGTCGATGATGTTGCCGGGCAGCAGGTCGTTGTGACACGGCACCCGCCCCACATCCCGAATATCCAGACATTTCCGGATCCGCTCGACCTCGGGCATGAAGTCGAGATATTTCGCCGGAAGGCGATATCCGCGGCCCTGGACGATCTCCAGATACCCCCGCTGGATCTCGAACATGTCGAAGTCCCGCTCGAACCGAGGCCCCGCGTGCAGCCGCCCGCACACCTCGGCCACCCGCCGCAGGTTCGCCGGATCGCGCAGATCGGCCTCCGTGAACGTCCGGCCCGGCAGGAAACCCACGATCAGCACCCCGAGCTCCGGCAGATAGTCGTGCACCGGCGCCCCCACCCCGATCCGCGCGGCGGCCAGCGAGCAGGAGTGCTCGACGTCCCGGTCGATCGCCAGCAGCGAGCCCTCGCTGGCCGACACCCGCGCCACGTAGGCCCCGCCAGGAACGGTCACCTTGTAATTGTGGTTGGTCAGCCCGCCGGGCAGCTCCTCGACGGAACGCGGCACGCCGGACAGCAGGGGGATGCGGTCGAGGATCTCGGTCATGGTCGATGCTAGCGCCGTCACCCCCTAAACGGTCTAGACCTTTTAGTGTAGCCTCGCCCGCATGAGCGACTCGGCCCGCATCGTGATCATCGGCGGCGGCGTGGGCGGCGCCTCCGTCGCCTACCACCTGACCCAGCTCGGCGAACGCGACGTCCTCCTGCTGGACCGCGACGAGCTGACCAGCGGCTCGACCTTCCACTCCGCGGGGCTCGTCGGCCAGTTGCGCGCCGACCCCACGCTGACCAGGATGAACCAGTACTCGGTGGAGCTCTACCGCACGCTCGACGCCGGCTGGACGGAGTGCGGCGGCATCAAGCTGGCCGGTACGCCGGAGCGGATGGCCGAGATCCGCCGCCAGATCGGCTGGGCGCGCACGTTCGGCCTGCCGCTGGAGGAGATCTCCGTCGCCGAGGCGGTCGAGCTGTTCCCGCTGATGGACCCCTCGGGCGTCGTCGGCGCGGCGTACCTGCCCACCGACGGGCAGATCGACCCCTCCGCGCTCTGCTACGCGCTGGCCACGAAGGCCCGCGAGGGCGGCGCCCGCGTCAGGACCAGGACCCGTGTGCTCGGCATCGACACCGAACGCGGCCGGGTCACGCGCGTACGCACCGACCAGGGCGACATCGACTGCGAGGTGGTCGTCAACTGCGGCGGCATGTTCGCCGCCGAGATCGGCCGGATGGCCGGGGTGCGGATCCCGATCGTGCCGATGTCGCACCAATACGTGGTCACCGACGCCTTCCACGAGCACACCGGCCTGCCGACGCTGCGCGACCCCGACCTGCTCGTCTACTACCGGCAGGAGGTGCAGGGCCTGGTCATGGGCGGCTACGAGCGCACCTGCGCGCCGTGGACGGCGGACGAGACCTCGTACGACGCCATCCCGGCCGACTTCAACGGCCGCCTGCTGGCGGAAGATTGGGACCGATTCACCGAAATTTCGGAGAATTCGCGGATCCGGGTCCCGGCCATGGCCGACGTCGGCATCCGAAAGATGATCAACGGCCCGGAGGCGTTCACCCCCGACAACGAGTTCTGCCTGGGCGAGACAGAGGTCGGCGGGTTCTTCGTGGCGGCCGGGTTCTGCGCGCACGGCATCGCGGGCGCCGGCGGCATCGGCAGGGTGATGGCCGAGTGGATCGTCGAGGGCGAGCCCGCCATGGACGTCTGGCACATGGACATCCGCCGCTTCGGCCGCCAGTACCGCTCCCCGTCCTACACCCTCGCCCGCGCGGTCGAGAACTACGAGACCTACTACGACATCCGCTACCCCGGCCACGAGCGCTCGGCGGGCCGCCCGCTCAAGGTCTCCCCGGCGTACGGCTGGCACGCCGCGCATGGCGCCGAGTTCGGCGAGAAGGCGGGCTGGGAGCGGGTCAACTACTACCGGTCGAACGAACGGGACAGTAGTGGCGACGAGCGGCCCCAGGGGTGGGCCGGGCGGCTGTGGTCGCCCGCGATCGGGGTCGAACACCGGGCAGTGCGGGAGACGGCGGGGCTGTTCGACGAGACCTCCTTCGCCAAGATCCAGGTCGCCGGGCCGGACGCCGCCGACCTGCTCGAATGGGTCTGCGACAACCGCGTCGCCCGCCAGGTGGGCGCGGTGACGTACACGCAGGCGCTCAACCGGCGCGGCGGCATCGAGTGCGACTTCACCGTCACCAGGAGGGCCGAGGACGAGTTCCTCATCGTGACCGGCACCGCGTTCGGCTCGCACGACATGGGCTGGCTGCGCAAGCAGGCCGCGCTCAGGGGCGCCGACGTCCGGATCGCCGACGTGACCGGCCAGTACGCCTGCTTCGCCCTGTGGGGGCCGCGCGCCCGCGACATCCTCGGGACGCTCACGCCCGACCCGCTCGGCTTCCCGTTCATGTCGGCGCGGGAGCTGACCGTGGGCGACGTGCCGGTGCTGGCGCTGCGGGTGACGTTCGTGGGGGAGCTGGGCTGGGAGCTGTACTGCTCCAGCGAGTACGGCCTGGCGCTCTGGCAGGCGCTGTGGGCGGCCGGGCAGCCGTACGGGCTGCGGGCCGGCGGCTACCGGGCCATCGACAGCCTGCGCCTGGAGAAGGGCTACCGCGTCTGGGGCGCCGACATCGGGCCCGAGACCACGCCGTACGAGGCGGGGCTGGGCTTCTGCGTCAAGCTCGACAAGGACTTCCTCGGCAAGGACGCGCTCGACCCCCACCCCGAGCGCCGGCTGCGCTGCCTGACCCTGGAGCCGGGGGCGATCGCGCTCGGCAACGAGCCGGTGCGCCTGGACGGCCAGGTCGTGGCCCGGATCACCTCGGGCGGCCACGGCTACACGGTCGGCTCGCCGATCGCCTACGCGTATCTGCCGGTGGGGCCGGGCGTCAAGGTCGAGGTCGAGGTGGAGGGCGCCTGGGTGACCGGGACCGTCGTCAGTGACCCGCTCTTCGACCCGGCGGGGGAGCGGGTGCGCTGACGCCGCTGCCGACCGAGGGTGCGCTGAGGCCGCTGCGGACCGAGATGCGCACCCGGTCGGAGCGGAACAGGTCGCGGGCGAACTCCACCGGCTCCCCGGCCGCCGCGTAGGCGGTGCGCTCGATCAGCATGAGCGGCGTGCCCGGCTCGACGCCCAGCTCGGCGGCCTCGTCGGACCTGGCGATGACCGGGTCGAGGTGCTCGACGGCGGTGCGCGGCTCCAGGTCGTAGCGGGTGGCCAGCAGGGCGTAGAGCGACCCGTCGAGATCCTGCTCCAGGAAGCCGGGCAGCGCGGGGAAGAAGGAGCGTTCGAGGGCCACCGGCGACTGCCCGGCCGAGCGTACCCGGGCGACGTGGTGCACCGGCTCGCCCACGGCGAGCTCCAGGGCGGCGGCGACGGAGCGGGGCGCGGGGACGGTCGTGGCGACCAGCACTCTGGCCTCGGCCTGGAGGTGGGCGCGCCGCATCTGCTCGGTGAACCCCGCCAGCCCCGTCAGATCGCACTCGACGCGCGGATCGGCGACGAACGCGCCGCCCGACCTGCCCGGCGTCCTGACCAGGACGCCGTCATGCTCCAGCGTCGCCAGCGCCTGCCTGAGCGTCATCCGGCTCACGCCCAGGCGCGCCGACAGCTCCCGCTCGCCCGGGAGCCGGTCGCCGGGCTCCATCTCGCCGCTGCCGATGGACTCCAGCAGCCACCGCTCGATCTGCACGTGCGCGGGGACACCGGTGCCGCGCTCGACCTCGGGTGTCCCGACCACACGCGCATCGTAGCCGGTCACGCCGACAGCTCGGTCACGTCGACAGAGCGGTCAATCCGGACAGCCGCTCCACCGCGTCGGCGAACTCGCTCACCATCTCGTAGACCACCTCGCGAGCGGGCTTGACCTGGTCGAGCTGGCCGACGACCTGCCCGACGAAGTAGTTGGCCAGCTCCACGGCCCCCGGTTCGCCGCGCTCGGCTGCTGCGCCGATGCGGGCCATCGCGGCCTCGGCCACGAGCATCTGCAGCGGCATCCCGAGCGGTCCGGGGCTCTCCGGCCCGGAGTCCCACTCCTCGGTCCAGGCCGACTTGAGCTGCCTGGCCGGCTTGCCGGTACGCGACCTGGACCTGACCGTGTCGAGTGAGGAGGCGGCCAGCATCTTCCGCTTCACCGAGGGCGTCGTCTCCGCCTCCTCGGTGGTCAGCCAGACCGATCCGCACCACACGCCTTCGGCGCCGAGCGCCATCGCCGCCGCCATCTGCCGCCCCGAGGCGATGCCGCCCGCCGCCAGCACGGGCACCGGGGCGACCGCGTCCACGACCTGCGGCACCAGCACCATCGTGGCGATCTCGCCGGTGTGCCCGCCCGCCTCGGTCCCCTGCGCCACGATCAGGTCCGCGCCGGCCGCCACCTGCCTGTGGGCGTGCTCGACGGTGCCGACCAGCGCGGCCACCGGCACGCCCGCCGCCCTGGCCTTGGCCACCATCTCCGGCGGCGGCGGTCCGAGCGCGCTGGCGATCAGGCCGATCGGGTGCTTGAGCGCCACGTCGATCAGCCCGGTCGCGCCCGCCGCGGTCACCCGCCTGCCGAACTCGTCCGTCGAGGCGGCCACCGGCTGCGGCGGTGCGTTCACGCCGTACTTGGACAGCAGGTGCGTGACGAAGTCGCGGTGCCGTTCGGGGATGAAGTCGGTCAAATGGGCGTCGAGATCGAGCGCCGAGGCGTCGAGCTTGCCGGGCACGAGCACGTCGACCCCGTACGGGCGGCCGTCCACCCGCTCGTCGATCCAGGTGAGCTCGGTGTCGAGTTGCTCGGGGGTGTAGGCGACCGCGCCCAGGACGCCGAAGCCGCCCGCGTTGGTGACCGCGGCCACCACGTCGCGGCAGTGGCTGAAGGCGAACAACGGGAACTCGACGCCGAGACGTTCGCAAATGGCGGTCCGCATGGTCCGACGCTAGCCGCCAGAAGGTTGTTCGGTCCACCGTTCGCGCGGGCGGATCCACCGTCTGGAGCGTCTGTGCGGCCGAGCTCAGGAGGCGGTGGCTTGCCGGTCCATGGCCAGTGAGATGCCCGGAGTGTGCCAGCCCAGCGTGGGATCGTAGCTGCGTACCAGCTTGGCGGGCACGCCCGCGACCACGCTGTGGTCGGGGAACTCACCGCGGACGACCGCGCCGCCCGCCACCACGCACTGGCGGCCGATCCTGGTGCCGGGCAGGATGATCGCGCCCGCCCCGAGCCAGGAGCCCGCGCCGATCGAGACCGGACTGTTGCGTGGCCACTGCCGGCCGATCGGTGTCTCCGGGTCGTCGTAGACGTGGTTCTGATCGGTGATGTAGACGTACGGGCCGGTGAAGACGTGCTCGCCGATGTCGATCGACTGGTGGGCCACGATGTGCGAGCCCCGGCCGATCGAGCAGCCGCCGCCGATCCGCAGGATCGAGTCCGGGCCCAGGTCGACGCCCGGGCCCATGCCGCAGGACAGCGACACGCGCTCGCCGATCAGCGTGTGGTCGCCGATCTCGATCCACTGCTCGCCGAAGATCGCGCCCGGCGGGAAGGCGATGCTGACACCGTCGCCCAGATGCCGGAATCTGGTGCCGCCCGGACTGGCCGGGGTGATCGCCCCGGCCGCGCGGATCGCCTTGTAGGCACGGTGAATCAGCGCGCCCGTTGCCCGCCGTACTAATGACATAGGGCCCAAAGTTACCGCTAGGTCATGCCGTTCGGGCATGTCGGGGGCGTTGTTTGATATCCTGAGAGCCCGTGGACGCTTCGACCACACATCGACCCACGGGAGCCCCTTTGCGCAGCGCATCGCAAACCAAGCATCTATTCGTCACCGGCGGTGTCGCCTCCAGCCTAGGGAAGGGGCTCACCGCCTCCAGCCTGGGCCGTCTGCTCAAGGGACGCGGTCTCCGGGTCACCATGCAGAAGCTCGACCCCTACCTCAATGTGGACCCCGGGACGATGAACCCGTTCCAGCACGGCGAGGTCTTCGTCACTGACGACGGATCCGAGACCGACCTCGACGTCGGCCACTACGAGCGGTTCCTCGACACCGATCTGCACGGTTCGGCGAACGTCACCACCGGCCAGGTCTACTCCAACGTCATCGCCAAGGAGCGGCGCGGCGAATACCTGGGCGACACGGTCCAGGTCATCCCGCACATCACCAACGAGATCAAGGACCGCATCCGGGGCATGGCGGGTCCTGAGGTCGACGTGGTCATCACCGAGGTGGGCGGCACCGTCGGCGACATCGAGTCGCTGCCGTTCCTGGAGGCCGTACGCCAGATCAGGCATGAGGTCGGGCGCGACAACGTGTTCTTCCTGCACGTCTCGCTGCTGCCGTACATCGGCCCCTCCGGCGAGCTGAAGACCAAGCCGACGCAGCACAGCGTGGCCGCGCTGCGCAGCATCGGCATCCAGCCCGACGCGATCGTGCTGCGCTCCGACCGGCCCGTGCAGACGGCGATCAAGCGGAAGATCAGCCTGATGTGCGACGTGGACGAGGACGCCGTGGTCTCGGCCGTGGACGCGGCCTCGATCTACGACATCCCCAAGGTGCTCCACTCCGAAGGGCTCGACGCCTATGTGGTGCGGCGGCTCGGCCTGCCCTTCCGCGACGTGGACTGGAAGGAGTGGGAGGAGCTCCTGCGCCGGGTGCACCGCCCGGCCAAGGAGGTCACCATCGCCCTGGTCGGCAAGTACATCGACCTGCCCGACGCCTACCTGTCCGTCACCGAGGCGCTGCGGGCGGGCGGGTTCGCCAACGACGCCCGCGTCAACATCCGCTGGGTCAAGAGCGACGACTGCGAGACGCCCGAGGGCGCCGAGCGCGAGCTCGACGGCGTCGACGGCGTGCTGATCCCCGGCGGGTTCGGCGTGCGCGGCATCGAGGGCAAGATCGGCGCGATCCGCCACGCCCGGGAGGGCAAGATCCCGCTGCTCGGCATCTGCCTCGGCATGCAGGGCATGGTCATCGAGGCCGCGCGCAACCTGGCGGGACTCGAAGACGCCAATTCCAGCGAGTTCGACCCAGACGCCAAGCACTCGGTCGTCTCCACGATGGCCGACCAGGAGGACGTCGTAGCCGGCGAGCGCGACATGGGCGGCACCATGCGCCTGGGCAGCTACACCGCCAAGCTCGGCGAGGGCACCCTGGCCAGGCAGCTGTACGGCGGCAAGGCCAAGGTCGCCGAACGCCACCGGCACCGCTACGAGGTCGCCAACGCCTACCGCGAACGCCTGGAGAAGGTCGGCCTGGTGTTCTCCGGGCTGTCGCCCGACGGCCGCCTGGTCGAATACACCGAGCTGCCCGTCGAGGCCCACCCGTTCTTCATCGGCACCCAGGCCCACCCCGAGTTCCGCTCCCGGCCGACGCGGGCCAACCCGATGTTCAAGGGGCTGATCAACGCCGCGCTCGCCTACGCCGACAGCCGGGTGACCGCGAAGGTGGCCAAGTGAGGGTGGAAGACACGCCCGAGGCGTGGGAAGTCGTCGAATCCAAGGACCGGTTCGCGGGCCGGGTGATCAACGTGGTCACCGACACGGTCCGCATGCCGGGGGACACGGTCGCCGACCGCGACTACGCCGTGCACCCCGGGTCCGTCGCGGTCCTCGCGCTCGACGAGCAGGACCGGGTCCTGCTCATCCGGCAGTACCGTCACCCGACGCGCCGGCTGCTCTGGGAGCTGCCCGCCGGATTGCGCGACGTGGAAGGAGAATCGCTGGTCACCGGTGCCGCGCGGGAGCTGGCCGAGGAGGCCGGATACCGCGCCGAGACCTGGCACACCCTGGTCGACCTCTACACCTCGCCCGGTATGTCCAACGAGCGGATCCGGGTGTTCCTGGCCCGCGGCCTGTCGAAGATCCCCGCGGACGAGAACGGCTTCGTCCACGAGCACGAAGAGATCGACATGCCGGTCGAATGGGTGCCTCTACCCGACGCGGTCGAAAGGGCGCTCATGGGAATGATCCACAATTCCCCGACCGTGGCCGGTATCCTCGCCGCATATGCGGCTTCGGTCGAGGGATTCGCCCTGTTGCGCCCCGCCGACGCCAAGGAGGCGTGACGGAAGGACCAGTTCGTGGAGGCAGTGCTCTCCAGCTACCTCGCCCACCTCACGGTGGAGCGGGGCCTGGCTGCCAACACGCTGGCGTCCTACCGCCGTGACCTCGACCGTTACTTCGAGCACCTGCGCTCGCGCGGCCGCGTGTCGCTCGGCGAGGTGGGCGAGGCCGACGTGCTCGACTTCCTCGCCGCGCTGCGGGAAGGCGACTGCGACCACCCCGCCCTCGTGGCCAGCTCGGCCGCGCGGGCGGTGTCGGCCGTCCGCGGCCTGCACCGCTTCGCGCTGCGCGAGGGCGTCACGGCCCACGACCCGGCGCACCAGGTGCGTCCGCCGCGGCAGCTCCGCAGGCTGCCCAAGGCGATCACCGTCGACGAGGTCGAGCGGCTCATCGCCGCCTCCGGCCCCGACGGCGCGCCGCTGACCCTCCGCAACCGCGCCCTGCTGGAGGTCCTGTACGGCACGGGCGCCCGCATCTCCGAAGCCGTCGGCCTGGCCGTGGACGACCTGGAGGCCGAGCAGGTACGGCTGCGCGGCAAGGGCAGCCGTACCCGCGTCGTCCCCCTGGGCCGCTACGCCCGCTCCGCGCTCGACGCCTATCTCGTCAGGGCCCGCCCCGGCCTCGTGGCCCACGGCCGGGGCACGCCCGCCGCCTTCCTCAACGCCAGGGGCGGCCGGCTCACCCGGCAGGGCGCCTGGGAGGTGCTCCAGGCCGCCGCCGAACGGGCCGGACTCGCCGGGATATCTCCGCACGTTCTCCGTCATTCCTTCGCAACCCACCTCCTTGACGGCGGAGCCGACGTTAGGGTGGTCCAGGAGTTGCTCGGCCACGCCTCGGTGACGACCACGCAGGTCTACACCCTGGTCACCGTCGACAAACTCCGCGAGGTGTACGCCGCCGCGCACCCCCGTGCCCGGCAGTGATCTATAGTCATTTGCGACGTGCGGCACTTCGGCGTGCCGCCTTGCCGCGTTAAGTGGTGACGCCATAGTGTCCGTCCGGACGGTCCGGTTCGGGATCGTCAGGGAGGTTCGAGCTGGTGACTGTGAAGACCAACGGTTCGGCCCCGGGGACCCCCGACAACCCCTGGGGAGACACGAAGACCAACACGCCTTCCATAGGCGTGAATCTGGGCCCCACCCGGCGTCCCCGCCCGGTGTTCCCCGAACCTGTCGCGCCCGAGATCCACGGGCCCGCGCGGGTGGTCGCGATGGTCAACCAGAAGGGTGGGGTGGGCAAGACCACCACCACCATCAACCTGGGCGCAGCCCTCGTCGAATACGGCCTCAAGGTGCTGCTCGTCGACTTCGACCCGCAGGGCGCCCTGTCCGTCGGCCTCGGCATCAACCCGCTCCAGCTCGACCTCACGGTCTACAACCTGCTGATGGAGCGCAACGTCACGGCCGAGGATGTGCTGCTGGAGACCGGCGTCGAGGGCCTCGACCTGCTGCCCAGCAACATCGACCTGTCGGCCGCCGAAGTCCAGCTCGTCACCGAGGTGGCCCGCGAGCAGGTGCTCGGCCGCGTGATCAAGCCGCTGCTGCCGCACTACGACGTCTGCCTCATCGACTGCCAGCCGTCGCTCGGCCTGCTCACCATCAACGCGCTGACCTGCGCGCAGGGCGTCATGGTGCCGCTGGAGTGCGAGTTCTTCGCGCTGCGCGGCGTGGCCCTGCTCATGGACACCATCACCAAGGTGCAGGAACGGCTCAACGAGGACCTCGAGATCGAGGGCCTGCTCGCCACCATGTACGACGCGCGCACCCTGCACGGCCGCGAGGTGCTCGCCCGCGTCGTCGAGGCGTTCGGCGACAAGGTCTTCCACACCGTGATCAACCGCACCGTGCGCTTCCCCGACGCCACGGTCGCCGGCGAGCCGATCACCACCTTCGACCCGTCGTCCCTGGGTGCCAACGCTTACCGTGAGCTGGCCCGCGAGGTGCTGTCCCGCTGGCCGGCACCTGCGACAATGGCCAGGTGACGGAGACAGAGCCACAAGGGTTCAGGGTCCACCTGGACGTCTTCGAGGGGCCCTTCGACCTGCTCCTCGGCCTGATCTCCAAGCACAAGCTCGACATCACCGAGATCTCGCTCTCCAAGGTCACCGACGAGTTCATCGCCTACATCCGGGCTCGTGGCCCCGAGTGGGATCTCGACGTGACCAGCCACTTCCTGCTGGTCGCGGCCACGCTCCTCGACCTCAAGGCGGCCCGGCTGCTGCCCTCGGGCGAGGTCGAGGACGAAGAGGACCTGGCTCTGCTGGAGGCCCGCGACCTGCTGTTCGCCCGGCTCCTGCAGTACAAGGCGTACAAAGAGGTGGCGAAGGTCTTCTCCGGCCGCATGGCCGAAGAGGCGCTGCGCTTCCCCCGCACCGCGCCCATGGAGCCGCAGTTCGCCAACCTCCTCCCGCAGCTCATCCTGGGCATCAGCCCGGACGACCTCGCCCGCATCGCCGCCCGCGCCTTCGTCCCCAAGCTGCCGCCTACCGTGAGTGTCGGGCACATCTATCAACCGCTGGCCAGCGTGCGGGAGCAAGCCGCTATTCTGGTTGCTCACCTGCGCCGCATGCGGCGGGCCACCTTCCGGGCCCTGGTGGCCGACTGCGACGGCACCATCGAGGTCATCGCCCGCTTCCTGGCGGTGCTGGAGCTCTTCCGGGAGTCCGCGGTCACTTTCGAACAGGTCGAAGCGCTGGGCGATCTGCACGTGACCTGGACCGGGACGGACGAGGGGGACGTCTCGGTGGGGGACGACTACGAGGAGAGCGCGGAGAAGACGGCTGATGACTGACCGCTTGGACGACACCCCGCCTCGCGAACCCGCTCCTTTGCCCGCTTGGATGACCCTCCCGGGGTCGCTCGCCGCCGCGAGCACGGACGACAGGCCGGGTGTTCCGCCTGCGGTCGACGAGGCGGAGGTCGCGCCGTCCGCGCCGGAGGTGGACGACCGGCTCCAGGGGTCGTCTCACGAGGCCGATGATGCGCCGCAGGACACGACTCCTGAGCTTGATGCGGACGACCGGCTCCTGTCGCCTCAGCTGGACGACCGGCTCGCGGGGCCGTCCGCCGAGCCGGATGTGGTCGAGCCGGATGTGGACGATGAGCTCTGGGACGCGTCCCTCGTACCGACCGGTGCGGAGGTATCCGAGCCGGTCGGCATGGACGACATACCCGATGAACCCGCCGAGAGCGACCCGCAGGGCGGCGGCCCGACGCTCGGGGCGGCGCTTGAAGCCATCCTGATGGTCGTGGACGAGCCCGTCCCCGAAGTGACCCTGGCGCAGGTGCTCGAACGGCCCACCCACGAGGTGAGCACCGCACTCCGGACCTTGGCCGCGGAATACACCCAAGCCGGACGGGGTTTCGATCTGAGAGAAGTGGCAGGCGGTTGGCGGTTCTACACGCGAGCCGACTGCGCCGCGCTGGTCGAGCGGTTCGTCCGCGACGGCCAGCAGACCCGGCTCACCCAGGCCGCGCTGGAAACCCTCGCGGTCGTCGCCTACCGGCAACCGGTGAGCCGCGCACGAGTCGCCGCGGTCCGCGGCGTCAACAGCGACGGCGTCATGCGGACGCTCGTCGCCAGGGGCCTGGTCGAAGAGGCCGGCACCGACCCGGAGAGCCAGGCAGTGCTCTACCGGACAAGTTCATACTTCCTTGAACGCCTGGGACTGAAGGACATCGGCGAGCTCCCCGAGCTCGCGCCCTTCCTCCCCGACGACGTGGAAAACCTCGAGGAGAATACAAAGTGATCAACAGGCGCAGCACCCCGTCCGGTGATGGACGCGGTCGTGGACGCACCGGCGGCGCGAGCCGTGGCGGCCGTCCCGCCTTCCGTTCGGACGACTCGCGCGGCGGCTCCCGCCGTGAGGGGTTCCGTGGCGGTTCCCACCGAGACGATTCCCGCGGCGGACCCCGCCGCGATGACAGTGACCGCGGCTACAGCCGCGACTCCGGAAGCGAGCTGGGCTCCGGCCGCGACTCGCTCCGCGCCGACCGTGGCGGTTCCCGCGCCCGGTACGGCAGGCCCACCTCCGGCGACTCCCGCGACCGCTCCGGCTCGGCGGGCGACCGGGGCGGCTACAACCGTTCCAGCTCAACGGGCGACCGTGGCGGCTACGACCGCTCGTCCCGTGACGACCGTTCATCCCGCGAGCGTACGTACCGTGACGACCGCTCCCCCTCCCGCGACGACGACCGTCCGGCGACCGGCAGCGACCGCGGCGGCTACTCGCAGTCCCGTGGCGACCGGGGCGGCTACTCGCAGTCCCGCGGCGGCTCTTCGTCAACGCGCGGCGGCGACCGCGGTGGATATGGCGCGCAGTCGCGCGGCGACCGTGGCTACGGCGGGTCGTCCCGTGGCGAGCGCGGTGGCTACGGCTCGTCCTCCGGTGGCGAGCGCGGTGGATACCGCTCCGACCGCGGCGGCTCCGGCCCTCGGGAGGGTGGCGGCTACCGTCCCCAGCGCCGAGACGACCGTGGCGGCTTCCAGGGCGCGGGCCGCGACGATCGCGGTGGCTTCCGTTCCCAGCGCCGCGATGACCGCGGCGGTTTCCGTTCCGACCGTAGTGACGATCGGGGTGGCTTCCGCTCCGACCGTCGTGACGACCGTGGCGGTTTCCGTTCCGAGCGTCGTGACGACCGGGGCGGTTACCAGGGTGACCGTCGTGACGATCGGGGCGGATCGCGTCCCGAGCGCACGGAGGATCGTGGCGGCTTCCGGGCCGACCGTGGTGGCCGCAGGGACGGCGGTTCCCGTACCGAGTCCCCGAGGAGCGGCTACAGCCGCGGAGAGTCCCCGCGGACCGGCAGCGGCCGTGGAGAGTCCACTCGTGCCCGCTTCGGGCGGCGTGACGACGCCGGCTCGCGCCGCGACGCCGGCCGCCCGGCCCGTACCCCCAGGCGCGACGATGTTCAGACCATCGGCGGCGGGCGTACGTCCGGCGGACGGGACGGGGCGGCCACCGGTGCGCCGCGCGACCGGTTCAAGACCGCTCGCCAGCCCATGCGGGACCGCAACTTCTTCCCCGACGGCTACACCGACGAGCGCGACACCACCGAGGTGCCCGGCGGCGTACGGCTGCAGAAGGTGCTCGCCCAGGCGGGCGTGGCCAGCCGTCGCGCCTGCGAGGAGATGATCGGCGACGGCCGCGTCACCGTGAACGGGCAGGTCGTACGGAGGTTCGGGGCCAAGGTGGACCCGGCGGCGCAGGTCATCCACGTAGACGGCAAGCGCATCCCGACCGCCCCCGACCTGGTCTACTACGCCCTGAACAAGCCCATCGGCGTCGTGTCCACCATGGACGACCCGCAGGGCCGGCCGTGCCTGGCCGACTATGTGGAGGAGCTCGCGCCGAGGCTGTTCCACGTGGGCAGGCTCGACACCGAGACCGAGGGGCTGCTGCTGCTCACCAACGACGGCGAGTTGGCCAACCGGCTGACTCACCCGAGCTATGGGGTGCAGAAGAAGTACTGGGCGAAGGTCCCGGGCCCGATCCCGCGTGATCTGAGCCGTCGGCTCAAGCAGGGCATCGAGCTGGAAGACGGCCTCGCGAAGATCGACTCCTTCTCGATCGTGCAGGAGCACGGCCAGCAGGCGCTGGTCGAGGTCGTTCTGCACGAAGGCCGCAATCACATCGTCCGGCGGCTGCTCGAAGAGGCGGGTCATCGCGTCATCGACCTGGCCAGGATCGAGTTCGGGCCGGTCAAGCTGGGCCGTACCAAGGCGGGCACCGTCAGGGCGCTGTCCCTGAAGGAGGTCGGCGAGCTTTACGCCGCTGTGAAACTGTAACGCCGAAGCTGTAATCTGGCGGGAACGCAGGAGCCCGTGCGAACCTCCGCACGGGCTTCACCGCTATAGAGGGGTGTAATCACATGGTGCGGGCGATCCGCGGGGCGATCCAGGTGGACGCCAACGACCGTGGGGCGATCATCGAGGCGACCACCGAGCTGGTCAGCGAGATGATGGGGCGCAACAAGCTGACCACCGACGATGTGATCAGCGTGCTGTTCACGGCGTCTCCCGATCTGACGGCGGAGTTCCCGGCGCTGGCGGCGCGGAAGCTGGGCTTCCACGACGTGCCGCTGATCTGCTGCACCGAGATCGACGTGCCGGGCGCGCTGCCCAGGGTCGTACGCCTGATGGCCCACGTGGAGACGGACCGGCCGCGCTCCGACATCCAGCACGTCTATTTGCGCGGCGCCGTCGCGCTCCGCCAGGACATCGCCCAGTAACGACCGGCTCATCCGCTTCCTGTCACCCGACCGAGCAACTCCGACGCCAGATAAATCAGGACATCTACATGGCCTCCGAACTCCGCACCGTGCTGGTAGTCGGCACCGGTCTCATCGGCACCTCCATAGCGCTGGCGCTGCGCGAGCGCGGGCTACGCGTGCTGCTCGCCGACCACGACCAGGGAGCGGTACGGCTGGCCCGGGAGCTCGGTGCGGGCGAGGAGTGGCAGCCGGAAGCCGCTTCGGCCTCGGGTGAGTCCGGCTCGGGTGGGTCCGGCTCGGGTGGGTCCGGGGAGACGATCGATCTCGCGGTGCTCGCGGTGCCGCCCGCGCACGTCGCCGGTGAGCTGCTGGCGCTGCAGCGCAATGGCACGGCCACGTTCTACACCGACGTGGCCAGCGTCAAGGTGGAGCCCATCGAGCGGGCCGCCCAGCTGGGCTGCGACATGTCCACCTACGTCGCCTCCCATCCCCTGGCCGGACGCGAGAAGTCGGGCCCCGGAGCCGCCAGGGCCGAGCTGTTCCTGGGCCGCCCATGGGCGCTGTGCCCCACCTCCGACGCCACGCCGGAGGCCAGAGCGGCCGTGCTGCGGCTGGTGGAGCTCTGCGGCGGCAACCCCGTCGAAGTGGACGCCGCCGAGCACGACCAGGCCGTGGCCGTAGTCTCCCACGCGCCCCACGTCACCGCGTCGGCGGTCGCGGCCCGGCTGGCGGACGCGTCCGACATCGCGCTCGGCCTGGCCGGGCAGGGCGTACGCGACGTCACCAGGATCGCGGGCAGCGACCCGGGCCTCTGGCTCGGCATCCTGTCGGGCAACGCGACGCCGGTGGCCGAGGTGCTGGAGGCCATCTCCCGCGACCTGGCCGAGGCCGCTACGGCGCTCCGCGCGCTGGCCGACGGCGACGGCACGGTCACGCAGGAGCTCACCCAGCTGCTCAAGCGCGGCGTGGCCGGTCACGGCCGCATCCCGGGCAAGCACGGGGGCCCCGCGCCGGCGTACGTGGTGGTCCAGGTCGTCGTCGGCGACCGCCCCGGTCAGCTGGCCAGGCTCTTCCAGATCTGCGACGAGGTCGGGGTCAACGTCGAGGACGTACGCCTGGAGCACGCTCCCGGCCTGCCTCTGGGCATCGCCGAGGTCTCCGTGCAGCCGGACGCGGCGGCCGTCCTCACCAAGGCGCTGCACGAGCGGGGCTGGCAAGTCCCCTAAAGCGGTGATCACAAGGGTTCCCCGGGTGGGTCGTCACACGACCGTCTCGTTCCCTGTGGCCGGCTGATCGAGTCCCACACCTCCGTGCAGTTCCAGCACAGCGTCAGCGACGTCGTCGGCGCGGTGGCTGCGGTGGGTCCGGCAGCAGCTTCGACCGCCCCAACGATGTGAACCCGATTGAGGGCGTCCTCCTTGTCCTTGTCGGAGGGCAAGCTGTATCGGCGGGTGGTCTCCAGGCGGGCGTGGCCAAGGATCTCGGCGACCAAGACCGGTCGGTCTTGCCGCGGACCCGCGTGGTGGCAAGCGTGTGGCGCAGGACGTGTGCCGTGGTGGGATCGTCCAGCCCGGCTGTCTGGGTGATCTCGGCCATGATGCCGCCTGCGGCGCGGGTGCTCAGCCGTCTGCCCTTGCCGTACAGGCGCAGCCGGCTTGCGGGCCCGACATCTGGATGTCGTCGACGTCGAGGTCCTTGAAGCGGAGAGGCTGCGTCTGAGCCTGCGTCCACCGGACGACAGGCGGGCCGGGCCGGCCGCCTGCCTGCCATGGACCCGCATCACCGAGTGTGAGGCCACCCTGCGGGTGCGGACTTCACTTGTGGTCGCGGAGGAAGGCGGAGATGTCGGGGCGGGCCGGGTGGTTCCGCAGGGGCGGCGGCTGGCTCTGGAGGAACGCCGTGATGACGGCGGCGGCGCGTTCGTTGTTGTCGTTGAGGCCGTTCCACATGTGGTGTCCGACACCGGGCATGTACTGGGTTCGCTCGATGGCGGGGTCGGCGGCAAGGATGGCGGTAGCCCATTGGCGTACCTGTGACGAGCATTCGGCGATCATCAGCATCGCGGGGGTGCGGGAGCGTTTCAGCTCGGAGGCGATGGAGGGTGAGTCCTTGATCGTCTGCATGATGCGGAGGCTCGCGGCGGCGCTGAAGGAGAAGTTCTCCGCGGTGTCCTCGGCAGGGATGCGGCCGGCGTCCTGCGCGCAGTAGGCGGAGGCGGTGTCGCTGCCGAGATCGGCGGCCGTGAAGGCGTTGACGCCTTCGGCCTGCGTGATCAGGCCGGTGTCGGGCGGGAGGAGCCCGAGTTGGATGAGGCCGAGCGCGACGGCGTACCGGGGGACGCGCGTCGCCCGGGGTCCGGCCGTGGCCGGAGCGAGGCCGCGCGCGGACGGTCGTCCCTGTTGCCCGCTGATCAGCGTGGTGGGGCCGTCCATGGGGCCGGGCTCGGCGATGATCGCCCGGTGCACGTGGACGGCGACGTCCGCGGTGGCCAGGGCCCGGGTGAGCACGACCGCGCCGGCGGAGAATCCGAGGACGTCGACCGGGCCCTTGTCCAGGCGATCGATGAAGGCGGCGAGGTCACGTACGGACCTGGAGATCGTGTACTGCTCCATGGGCAGCAGGTCGCTCCGTCCGCCGCCGGGCTGCTCGTAGGCGTACACGTCGTAGCCCTGTCCGGCCAGGCTTCGAAGGAATCGGTGGTCGAGCACGGAGATGTTGCGGACGGGCCCTCCGTGGAGGTACACGAGCGGCGTGGGGTGCCGGGGGACGTCGGCGACGGGGGGATAGTGGTAGACGGCGACCCGGCTGCCCGTGCTCAGGCTCCAGTGTCTCGTCGCGACGAATGACAGGTCGGGCGGGTACTGCCGGGTCGTGGGGGCGGTGGGGATGCAGACCGACGCCGTGAGGGCGGCGGCGACGATCACTGGTGCGAAGGGCCGCAGCCGACCCGGCCAGGTACGGCCGCGGCCTCGCCACAGTGCGGCGATGACTCCGGCGCCAAAGGCGGTCAGCCAGGCGGCGAGCCCCGCGCGGGCGCCATCCGTCAGAACGATGAGGGCGAGGAACAGCCCGGCCAGCCCGACGACGGCGAGCACGGCGAGGATCAGGCGGCCGATGAGGCGGAGGGGGACGGTTAGAGGCATCGACGGTTTCCAAACGTTGTTCCGGAACGGCGTTTGGAAACGCTACCAGCTCGGCTAGGCTGGTCGTCGTGGGAAGACCGAGAACCAACGACGACACCGTGAAGGAGCGCCTCATCGAGTCCGCGACCCAGATGTTCGCGACCCGTCCACGGGAATCGATCACCATCCGCGCCCTGGCCGCTGCCGCCGGGACCGCGACCGCCGCCGTCTACTCGCTG
Source organism: Nonomuraea sp. NPDC048901 (assembly GCF_040649695.1). Taxonomy (NCBI): domain Bacteria; kingdom Bacillati; phylum Actinomycetota; class Actinomycetes; order Streptosporangiales; family Streptosporangiaceae; genus Nonomuraea; species Nonomuraea sp. NPDC048901. The sequence goes on from NZ_JBEZFW010000005.1 coordinate 506,191, forward strand.
TTCGACGGCAAGGACGGGCTGATCGCCGAAGTGCGCGGCAGAGCGGTCGCCGGGCTGTCCCAGGACCTGTCGGCGGTGGCGGTCTCCGATGACCCCCTCGCCGACCTCTACGCGCTCGCGGTCGCCTACCGGCGGTGGGGACTCGAGCACCGCCATCTCTACACGGTGTTGTTCGGCGGTGTGCAGAGCTTCGACCCATCCGGTGACGTGGGGGTCGGCGATCCCGTCAGGCCGCTCATCGAGGCGATAGATCGCGCCCTGTCGGCCTCCGCGCTCTCGGGCGACGCGACCTCCATCGCGCTCTCACTCTGGGTGACCCTGCACGGGCTGGTGACTCTCGAATTGGCCGGGGCCCTCGACACCGCCACGGCCGAGACCACGTTCCGCTCGACGATCCCCGCCGCGCTACGTGGCTGGACGGCTTGACTTCGCAGCATCCCCAGGCGGGTCATCCACCAAAGACGACGAGAACCAGTAGGCCCGTGCGCCACCCGTGTTGCATCGGACACAGCGCTCGGGCCCGCTCCTGAGCGAGTCGTCCGGGATACTCGCGCGGACCGGACAGTCCGTCGGGGCGGAGATCCCTGGGGGTACACCGCCTTTGGGGGTGTGGAAGAACGGCGCCGGTGTCACATCCCTGGCGGCTCGCTCCGTCTTCAGTGCGGAATCCCATCGGAGTTCGCAAGGAGCCAGGGACATGACGAACATTCTGATTCTGGGCGCCGGCTACACAGGCATCGCGGCCGCGATCAGGGCCGCCACCCGGACGCGCCGCCACGGCGGCAAGGTGACGCTGGTCAGCGCCTCACCACGGTTCACGGAGCGGCTGCGGCTGCACCAGACCGCCGCGGGCGAACGGCTGCCGGACCACGCGGTCGCCGACATCATCGCCGGCACGGGCATCGACCTCGTCCTGGGTCGTGTGAGCGCCCTCGACCCCGAACGGCACGAGGTCACCGTCAACGGCGCGGACACCCGGCGCGTGATCGCGTACGACAAGCTGATCTACGCCCTCGGCACCGTCACCGACGCCTCGACCCCCGGCGTGGCCGAGCACGCCTACGTCTATGACGACCACGACCAGGCCGTACAGCTCGCGCGACGGCTCAGTGAGCTCGACCAGGGGACGGTCGTCGTGGCCGGTGGCGGTCTGACCGGCGTCGAGTCGGCCACCGAGCTCGCCGAAGCGCACCCCAGCCTGCGCGTCGTCCTGCTCAGCCGGGGCCGTCCTGGCTCGATGATGGGTGAGAAGGCCCGCGCCTACGTCGAGCGGGCGATGGACCGGCTCGGCATCCAGGTACGCGACGGTGCCGAGGCCACCAAGGTGCTGCCGGACGCCGTCGAGCTGGCCGGGGGCGAGCTGGTCCACTCCGACGCGACGCTCTGGACCGCCGGCACCAGGGGCCTGCCTCTGGCCGCCGAGGCGGGGCTGACGGTGGACGGGCGGGGCAGGATCGTGGTCGACGCCGCGCTCCGCTCGGTGTCGCACCCGGACGTCTACGCGGTGGGCGACGCCGCCGCGGTGCGCCAGCCGTACGGCGTCATGCACGGGACCTGCCAGGGCGGCATCCCGACGGGCCTGCACGCGGCCGACGCGCTCGCCGACGGGCTGCGCGGCCGTCCGGTGAAGGCGTTCCGGTTCGGGTACGTTCATCAGCCCCTCAGCTTGGGGCGCCGGGACGCCGTCATCCAGTTCACCCACCCCGACGACACGCCGCGCAGGGCGTACCTGAAGGGGAGGTGGGCCATCGTCTACAAGGAGACGGTGAGCGGCAGCCCGTTGCCCACCTACCGCTTGCTCAAGCACGGGTTGGTGCCGGTCGGCCTGTTCCGGCTGACGGCCGGCCTCAAGTGATGGCGGGTGGCGTGTGTCAGGGCTTGACGAGCGCCTGATCGACCGCGTTGGAACGGTATCCGGCCAAGTGCGCGGTATGGGGACCGTGGTCGGCGGATGGTCGAGCGCGGTATGGGGACTGTGGTCGGGCAGGAGGTCGCGGCGGACGCCGGATTGTCCAGCTGGGCGTAGGGCATGCGTGCGAGGCGGTAGCCTCTTCAGGTTGGAGAAAACGTGCGGTGGGGAAACGTGAAGAGGGAGAGGCCGTGACCGGTCTGGTCGTCGCCATGGACGGTCCCGCGGGGTCGGGCAAGTCGAGCGTGTCGCGTGGAGTCGCTCGCGCACTCGGGCTGCGCTACCTGGACACCGGGGCGATGTACCGGGCGATGACCTGGTGGATGCTCCAGCAGGGCGTCGACCTGGCCGATCCCGCCGCTGTCGCGGCCCGCGCGGGCGAGCCCGAGATCGTCTGCGGCACCGACCCCGACGGTCCGTCCATCCACGTCGGCGGTGTCGACGTGGCCGGGCCGATCCGGGAGGCCGAGGTCACCGGGGCGGTCTCCGTCGTGGCGGCGGTGCCCGAGGTGCGCGCGCGTCTCGTGCACCTGCAGCGGGAGATCATCGGCGTCGGCGACATCGTGGTCGAGGGCCGCGACATCGGCAGCGTGGTCGCCCCCGACGCGACCGTCAAGGTCTATCTGACGGCCAGCGCCGAGGCCCGTGCCCTGCGCCGTACGGCGGAGCTGAGCGGCACCACGGTGGAGGCGCAGCAGGCCGCGATGGCCAAGCGTGACACCCTCGACTCCACTCGCAAGACGGATCCACTCTCGATGGCGGATGGCGCCGTCGAGCTCGACACCACGCCGCTGACCCTCGAAGAGGTCATCGGCGAGGTGCTGAGTCTGATCAAGGAGCGCACCTGACAAGGGTGCGGTACTCACAAAGGATGAAAAATCGTGTCAACGGGGGATTGGGTCGAGGCTGAACTCGACGATCTCGCAGTATCCGACGACGTCGCCGACAGCGGCCCGGTGCCGGTCGTGGCCATCGTCGGTCGCCCGAACGTAGGCAAGTCCACGCTGGTCAACCGCATCATCGGCCGCCGCGAGGCGGTCGTCGAAGACGTGCCGGGCGTCACCCGTGACCGCGTCACCTACGACGCCAACTGGCGCGGGCGCCGCTTCACGGTCGTCGACACCGGCGGCTGGGACCCCGAGGCCACCGGGATGAACCTGCGCATCGCCGACCAGGCGCGGGTAGCGGTCGAGCTGGCCGACGTGATCGTGTTCGTCGTCGACGCCACCGTGGGCGCGACCGACGCCGACGAGACGGTCGGCTCGGTGCTCCGCCAGTCGGGCAAGCCGGTCATCCTGGCCGCCAACAAGGTCGACAACCAGCAGGTGGAGCTGGAGGCCGCCGCGCTCTGGGCGCTCGGCCTCGGCGAGCCGCAGCCGGTCTCGGCCCTGCACGGCCGCTCCAGCGGCGACCTGCTCGACGTGATCCTCGACGCGCTGCCGGAGACGCCGGAGCTGCGGTTCGACGCCGAGCGCGGCCCCTACCGGGTGGCGCTGCTCGGCAAGCCCAACGTCGGTAAGTCCTCGCTGCTCAACAAGCTGGCGGGGGAGGAGCGGGTGCTGGTCGACCCGATGGCGGGCACCACCCGCGACCCGGTCGACGAGCTGATCGAGCTGGGCGGCAAGACCTGGCGCTTCGTCGACACCGCCGGCATCAGGCGGCGCGACCGCGAGCTGCAGGGCGCCGACTTCTACGCCGCCATGCGCACCCGAGCCGCCCTCGAACGCTCCGAGGTGGCGATCGTCCTCATCGACGCCAGTGAGGTGCTCACTGAGCAGGACCTGCGGATCATCGGCCTGGTGATCGAGTCGGGCCGGGCGATGGTCGTCGCGTTCAACAAGTGGGACCTGGTCGACGAGGACCGCCGCTACTACCTGGAGAGGGAGATCGACCGGCAGCTCGTCCGCACACCGTGGGCGCTGCGGGTCAACATCTCCGCCAAGACCGGACGCCACATGGACCGGCTCGTCCCGGCGCTGGAGAAGGCGCTCGGATCGTGGTCGACGCGGGTGCCGACGGCCAGGCTCAACGCGTTCCTGACCGAGCTGGTGCACCAGACGCCGCCGCCGGTGCGGGGTGGCAAGCAGCCGAAGATCCTCTTCGCCACGCAGGCGTCTGTGGAGCCGCCCAAGTTCGTGCTGTTCACCTCGGGCTGGCTGGAGGACACCTACCGGCGCTTCATCGAGCGCCGGATCCGCGAGGAGTTCGGCTTCGCCGGGTCGCCGATCGACGTGTCGATGAAGATCCGGGAGAAGCGGAAGAGCGGCGGCCAGCCCGCCAAGAATTGACGCGCTCCCCGGCTTGAACGTCGGGGATTCAGCCTGCGCCGCGTGACCTCACGCGGCACTTCTGTGGCTTCCTGTTTCATCGACCGTGCCCCTCCGCTCGCCGCGAGAAGCGGGCGGAGGGGTCTTACCAGTCTCCGCAGGCGTTTTCCGTCTCCGCTTCCCGCCCATCTCAGGCACGGGTTTCCGTCCAGCGGCGACGATCCGGCGCCCTTCGGCGCGGATGTTGATCTCGGCGTTGACATCCCGGTCATGGGTGACCCCGCAGGCGCAGGTCCACTCCCGCACCGTCAGCGGCATCGCCTCGGCTATCGCCCCGCAGGCCGAGCACAGCTTGGTGGAGGGGAAGTACCTGCCGATCTTCACGAATGTCCGGTGATACAGCTTCGCCTTGTACTCCAGCATTCCGACGAACTGCGCCCAGCCCGCGTCGTGCACGCTCTTGGCCAGCTTGGTGCGCGCCAGTCCCTTGACCGCCAGATCCTCCACATAGATCGCTTGGTTTTCGCGGATCAGCTTCGTGGAGAGCTGGTGGTGGAACTCGCGGCGCGCGTCGGCGACCTTGACATGCTGCCGGGCGACTTTCCTGCGGGCCTTGGCCCGGTTGGCGCTGCCTTTCTCCTTACCCGACAGGGCTTTGTGCGCCCGCTTGAGGTTCTTCTCCGCCCGGCGCAGGAACCGCGGGCTGTCGATCTTCCGTCCGCCCGACAGCACCGCGAAATGCTTCAAGCCCACATCGATCCCGGTCTCGGCCTCGGTCGCGGGCAACGGGGTCTGGGCGGCATCGACCACGAACGAGGCGAAATATCTTCCGGCGGCATCCTTGATCACGGTGACCGAGGAGGGCTCGGACGGCAAGCACCGCGACCAGCGCACCGTCACCTCGCCGATCTTCGGCAGTCGCAGCCTGCCGACCGCGGTGATGACGAAACGGGCGTTGCGGGTGAACCGGATCGCCTGCCGGGCATCCTTGCGCGACCGGAAACGCGGCGGCCCCAGCTTGGGCCCCTTGCGGGTCCCGGCCAGACAGGCGAAGAAGTTCCGGAACGCCGCGCAGGCGTCGGCCAGTGCCTGCTGCAGCACCACCGCCGACACCTCGCCCAGCCACGCCCGATCCGGCCGCTTCTTCGCCTCGGTGATCACCAGGCGGGACAGTTCCGCGTCGGTGATGAACGGCAGCCCCTGCTCGTGGGTGTGATTGCGCAGTGCGACCGCGTCGTTGAAAACCACCCGGGCGCACCCGAACGCCCGTGCGAGCGCGATGCGCTGGCCCGGGGTCGGGTCGATCCGGAAGGAGTACCGCAACTGTACGCGATCATCCTACAGTTGGGTTATGGCCGAGAACAGCGATATCAGGACCGGCAGGCATTGCGTTTTCGTCCTCCATGCCCACTTGGTTTTCGTCACGAAGTTCCGGCATCGGGTGTTCGCCGGGACCCACCTGACCCGGCTGGAGGAGATCATGCGATCCGTGTGCGTCGACTTCGAAACCGAGCTACGCGAGTTCAACGGCGAGGACAATCACGTCCACCTGCTGGTCGGCTTCCCTCCCAAGGTGGCGTTGTCCAAGCTGGTCAACAGCCTCAAGGGCGTGTCCTCGCGCCGGATGCGTCAGGAGTTTCCCGACCTGGCCCGCCATTACTATCGGGCGAACAAGCTGTGGTCGGGCTCCTACTTCGCCGGATCGGTGGGCGGCGCTCCGATCAGTGTCCTGCGCCAGTACATCGAGCAGCAAAACCGGCCCATCTGAGCTGGGTGGACGCCGTTTCGCCTGGCGGCGAATCGGCTGTTCCCGCCCCGCTATGCGGGCTGGTCGGCTTCATCCTCGACCTGAAGCCGGAGCACTGCCGACGATTCAGGTAGCGGCTCATGGCCGTGGTCCAGCACTTCAAGAGCGTCCTGACCGACGGGCGGCCCTCGTACGAGCATGGGCTGGAGACGAGCCGCCCCCGCGTCCGACGATCACAGGGGCCGGATAGGGGTTATCCGGCGCACGCTCGCCGAGCACACTCGGGGCAACCTGTCCCCCTGAGGAGGCCGACATGCGTAGAGCCCTGGTCGGGTGCGCCGTCGCACAGATCGTCGTGGTGATCCTGCAGTTCTACCTGGCCACGTTCGGCGCGTTCCAGATGCCGCGCCCCACAGGCTCGGAGGCCGCGGCGATCGGCCTGCACGCCGGGAACGGCCTGTTCGTCATCCCGGCCGTCTCCGTGGTGGCCACCGTCGTCGCGGCGCTGGCGAAGGTGCCCGGCAAGCTGGTCGCGCTGTGCGCCGCTCCCCTGGTGCTCACCGCGGTCCAGATGCTGGTCGTCTTCCCGCTGGCCGGCCTCGCGGGCGCGACCGCGGACGACACGCCGTTGGCCAGCCTGTTCGTGTACGGTCTGCACGCACTCGTGGGGCTGGGCCAGCTCTGGGCGGTGATCGCTGCCTACCGTGCCGTACGCAGGCACACCAAGGCACCCGTGGAAGAATCCCAGCCTCAGCCGGTCTGACCGAACCCACGCCCAAGCCCGGCCTGAAGAGAACCGGACCGTGACCTGGACCGGGGCTACACCTCTGCGAGGACGTAGAGCAGAGCGTTCATGCTGGTTCCGCTGACGATGTCGCGCTTGTCGATCAGGCGGCGGATGTCCGTCAGGGGGCCCCAGAAGGGAGTGTCGGCCCGCTGCCTGGCCCGAGCAAAGGGGTTTCTCGTTCTGGGGGTCATGAAAGTCTTCGTGGGGTCATGGTGGCGATGTGGGCGCCGTAGGCGAGTACGCAGGCTGCTTGGACCACGTGGATGGTCTTGGACGCCGTGGCGGGGCGGATGAGGGTTCCACAGGTGCAGGTGATGTTGCCGGTCTCGCGGTCCATGGCATCGGGTGCGTGGAGGAAAGTGGTGCCGTCTGGGATGACGGTGAGGGCGTGCTGCGGGCAGAGGTTGGCGCCGCTGAGGTGCCCTCTCTGGAGCATGCTCCAGCCGGGCTCCAGTTCTCCGGTCTCGTACGTCGCAATGGTGTCGTACGAGTTGGGGCAGCCGGTGGCGACGCAGCGGCGGATGCCGGGCGAGGCGATGGTGATCTTGGCCAGGGTGGCGTTGATCGCGGTGGTGCGGTACTGGGGAGGGTTGGAGCCGTCGGCGCGGAGGATCTGGCCGGCCAGCCAGATGTCGCCAGGCGGGTAGTCGCTGGGGCCGGCATCGCGGAGGCACATGGCTAGGGGGCGGGCGCGCTGTGGGGAGGCGCCGGCGGGGATGTAGACGAGACGGCCGGGCTGGAGGTCGTCGAGGGTGGGTGTGGTCATGCGTCAGCCGATCGCGGATGAAGGAAGCTCGGGGTCGATCCTTGATCACAGCAGCGCTAGTTCCTGAAGCTGCATTCCCGAAGCCCGCTGAACTACCTCTTTCTGCCCTAGGTCCCGCCCTGGGATACTCCCAGAGGTTGATCGGCCCTTCGGGAATGGCGGAGTGGGGATGGCCTCTTACGCACTACGTCGGTTCGTAGCCTGGCTGGCACGCAACGCGGATGGAGCGATCGCACTGGGCCTCGCCATCGTTGTTGGAGTTATTGGCGTACTCCCCGATGAGGTGCTCCCTTCGGGGACGACGGACGGGCTCATTCAGAATGTCACGCTTGTCCTTCTTGCCCTCATCGGGACCACATTGCTGCGAGATCGGTTTCGTGCGGAGCAGCAGTTCGCAGACCTCGAGAGACTCATCACGCGAGCCAACCCGCGGGGTCGCGCCCTGGGCGATGCCGATGACGAGAGTCTCGAGACCCAGTTCGCGGATCTGGCCCGCCGCTTGGAAGGCACCTTCGACGAACTGGCTGAGCTTGAGGCCGCGATGAAAGCCCGTGCGGCCGTTGCCCGAAGACTTGCGGCCGAAGCGGAAACCAACAGGCGTGAAGCCGATTCGAGCCGTGAAATCGCGGCGCGACGTAAAGAAGAGGCCGATGCCTTCGACGTCCTCCTCGCCAGGCAGGTCGACGCCGTGGCTCAACGCGTCGAGAAGCGAGGTCAAGGCACTCAACGTCGATACATGCTGTACGGCGTCATTCTCGGAGCCGCAGCCGCCGTACTGCTTGACGCGACCAAGCACTATTGGGCGTTCTGGATGTAGGCGCGCCTGCGTGGACGGGTCCTAATCAGGTTGCCGACGTCCGCCGGCGCTGGCTACGATCTCCGGCAACACGTAGACGGAGACGAGTAACCGAAGGCCCGCGCGGGCTGAGAGAGCCGCCGGCAGCTGTGAAGGCGGCCTCGCGCCCCTTCGGTGAAGACACTCCCGAGTGCGGGGAGGAAATGCCTCGCCGGTCTGACCCCCGTCATCGGGTCGTGGAGGCCGCCCTTTCGTGGGCGGCGAAAGTGCGGTGGCACCGGGAGTTCCCTTCTCCCCCGCACTCCCAAGGGATCATGCAACTCGTGAGGAGCTGTGATGATCTCTCGTGTCCTGTCGGCGGAGCTCGCTGAGCACGCCGGACAACGAGTGACGATCGCCGGTTGGGTACATCGCCGCCGGCGGCTGAAATCCGTGTCCTTCCTGGTCGTCAGGGACCGCAGCGGGCTCGCCCAGGTGGTGGCGCCCGGCGTGGCCCCGGATGAGGAGCCCGGAGCGGTGCCGGGGGAGGAGACGGTCGTCCGGGTGACGGGCGTCGTGACCGCGAACCCGCAGGCGCCGGGCGGCGCCGAGCTCACTGAGCCGGAGATCGAGGTACTGGCCGAGCCCACCGAGGCGCCGCCGTTCGACCTCTACCGGCCGGTCGTGCCCGCCGCGCTGCCCACGATCCTCGACCACGCGCCGGTCGCGCTGCGCCATCCGCGGCTCAGGGCGCCGCTGGAGATCTCGGCGGCGAGCGTGGCCGGGTTCCGCCGGACGCTGGACCGGCTAGGGTTCACCGAGATCCACACGCCCAAGATCGTCGCCTCGGCCACCGAATCGGGCGCGAACGTCTTCGGCATCGACTACTTCGGCCGCCCCGCCTACCTGGCGCAGTCGCCGCAGTTCTACAAGCAGGCGATGGTCGGTGTGTTCGAGCGGGTCTACGAGGTGGGGCCGGTCTTCCGGGCCGAGCCCCACGACACGGTCCGCCACCTGGCCCAGTACACCAGCCTGGACGCCGAGCTGGGCTTCGTGCGCGACCACCGCGACGTGATGGCGGTGCTGCGCGAGGCGGTGGCGGGCATGGTGGAGGCGGTACGGGGGCAGCCGGCGGTCGACCTGCTCGACGTGACGCTGCCGGAGGTGCCCGCCGAGATCCCGGCGATCCACTTCACCGAGGCGCAGCGCCTCACTGAGGAGTTCGAGCCGGACCTGTCACCGAACCAGGAGCGGTGGCTGTCGGAGTGGGCGGTGCGGGAGCATGGGTCGGAGTTCCTGTTCGTCACGGGGTATCCGATGGCCAAGCGGCCGTTCTACACCCATCCGGACCCGCTGCGTGAGGGGTACTCGAACGGGTTCGACCTGCTTTTCCGGGGGTTGGAGCTGGTGACGGGCGGGCAGCGGCTGCACAGGCATCAGGACTACCTCGACGCGCTCGCCGCGCGTGGTGAGGATGTCGGGCCGTATGAGGGGTATGTGCAGGCGTTCGCGCACGGCATGCCGCCGCACGGGGGGTTCGCGCTGGGGCTCGAGCGCTGGACCGCGCGCCTGGTCGGCGCCGCGAACATCCGCCAAGCCACGTTGTTCCCCCGCGACCTGCATCGCCTCTCGCCGTAGAGCGCACTTATCTCTCTTCGTAGAAAAGCGCCATATTTACGGCAAGCCCGGTGAGCCCCACCCGCCATACGTGTCCGGGCCCTCTCCAGGGGCACGCTCCTCCGGTGGGCGGGGCTGGGCGCCGTGACGTGCGCATGGTCGGCCATGGCTTCCGTATGGTCGGCCACGGCGTCCATGTGGTCGGACAGCCACTCCATGGTCAGCCCCGAAGATCAAGTGGGTCCTCGGGGCTGACGTGAGGCCAGGAAGGGCTTCATCGGGCGCGGGGACAGGAACGACCTCACCGGGTGCGGGGCAGGAAGGCGGCGACCACCGCGCCCAAAAGGCAGATCAGCGCCGTGACGAAGAACATCTCCGTGTATTCCAGATGTAGCGCCGCGTCCACCTTCGCGAGGTACTCGCTCAGCTGCTTCGCGTACACGGCCGGTTCCACCCCCACTGGCAGCGGCGTGTCCAGGCCCGCGGTCAGCGACTGGAACCGGTGGAAACCCCAAGCCGACACCCCCGCGATGCCGATCAGCATGCCCATCATCCTGGCCACCACCACCGCCGCCGAGGCCACCCCGTGCTGCGTGGCGGGCGTCACCCGGAGGACCGCCGCCGACACGGGGGCGATGACCAGCCCCAGCCCCAGCCCGGCCACGACCAGGGAGAGGTCCACCATCAGGCCGGCGTTCGCCAGGTCGAGCGGCCAGCGGCTCATCACGCCGTACCCGGCCGTGGCCACGATCAGGCCCGCCACCGCCACCACGCGGTCGCCGAGCCGGCGGGCCAGCAGGCCGCCCAGCAGCGCGCCCACCGGGAGCGCGATCAGGAACCTGGCCAGCACGAGCGCCGCGTCCAACGTCTCCATGTCGAGCAGCGTCTGCGCCGTGAACTGGACGAACACCATGGTGATCAGCAGCGCGGCCCCGGTCAGGAAGCTCACGCCCAGCGTGGCCAGCAGCGGTCCCTTGCGGGTGCCCGTCAGGTCGAGCAGCCGGACCTTCGACCGGATCTCCCACCAGACGAACGCCGCCCCGGCCACGACCCCGGCCGCGATCACCGGCAGCCCCCAGGGCGGCAGCACGGTCGTGGCGGGATCCGGGTTGTACAGGCCCACGACCAGAAGGGCGAGGCTCAGAGCCAGCAACGCGCCGCCGATCCCGTCCACACGCCGGGCCGATGCCTGTCCCGAAGGCCCGGAAGACGCCTGACCCGGAAGCTCGGAGGACGCCTGTGGCGGGGGGACGGTCAGGTGGACCGCTACGGCGGCCAGTGCCGCCAGTGGCAGGTTGATCCAGAAGATCGCGTGCCAGCCGCCCAGCTCGATCCCGAACACCGTGGTGCTCGGGAGCAGGGCCAGCACCCCGCCGTACAGCGGCCCGAGCGCGCTGCCCAGCTCCTGTGCCGCGCCGACCGCGCCGAGTGCCACCGGCCGCTCGTGCTCGTGCCACAGGTCGCCGATGAGCGCCATCGTGATCGGCAGCAGCGCGCCTCCCGCGATCCCCTGGATCGTCCGGCCCGCCACCACCATCACCTCTCCGGACGCCAGCGCGGTCAAGACCGAGCCGAGCGCGAACGCTGCCAGGCAGGCGTGGATGAGGGGGCGCCGGCCGTACCGGTCGGAGAGCTGGCCGAGCAGCGGCATCGCGGCGATGTAGCCGAGCAGGAAACCGGTGACCACCGGTGTCGCCCGCTCCAGGCGGTTGGTGGGGATGCCCACGTCGGTGGCGATGTCGAGCAGGACGGTCACGACCACGTACGCGTCGAGGGCGGCCAGCAGCACCACCGCGCCGCCGACGCCGAGCGCGACCCGGCGGGCGCGCCTCATCCGGCGGCGGGTGGCGTGATGGTCACCGGCGCGTCGAAGTCGCTCAGCGACACGGTCACCGTGCCGTCCTGCAGCGGCAGTTCGAGCTTGGTGAGCCGGCTGGTGGCCTTGTCCACCCAGAGCTTGCCGTTGACGCCCTGCGTGACGCCGGGGATGAGGGTGCCGAGGACCTGACCGGAGAACCCGGTGGCCACCCGGTAGGCACCGCTCTCCTCGGCCTCCACGCGCGGGTCGGTGGCCGTGCCGAGCAGCTGCGCGAGGCCCTTGGACGGGTCGAGGATCTTCGACGGGTCGTAGAGCTGCGCCAGGTCCTTCCTGGTCATCTTCTGGAAGCCGCCGGTCGGGCCCTTGAAGTGGACGGTGTCGCCGACCAGGGCGAAGGTGATCTCCTGCAGGCTGCCCAGCACCTCGATGGTGATCGTGCCGTCGGCGTCACCGGCGGCCGTCAGCCTGCCGTCGGCCTTCTTCACCGGCACCTTGGGCTTGCCGTCCGTGGCGATGGAGAAGGTGGCCGACTTGACCGCCTTCATGGCCTCGGTGGACTTCTTCAGCAGGTCGGGCCCCGCGGGCAGCTCGCTTCCGCCGCCGCCCGATGAGCAGGCGGACACCAGCGCGAAGACGACGACGAACAGCAGCTTTCGAAGCATGAGCGGATCGTAGCGAGCGCCCGGAACGATCGTGCGCCGTCGGGCATATCGGTTAGGTGTCGGCGTGGCCGTTCAGCGTAGCTTCTTCAAGTGCTCGACGATCGGCTCGTAGGCGGCCACCAGCGCGTCCAGCTGTTCGTCGGTGAGCCGGTCGACGAAGTGCTCCCGGACACTGGTCACGTGATCAGGCGCGACCCGCTCGATCGTGGCCCAGCCCTCGCTCGTCAGCACCGCGAACGTGCCGCGCCGGTCGTCGTGGCAGTCCTCCCTGACGACGAGTCCCTTGGCCTCCATGCGGGAGATCTGGTGCGACAGCCGGCTGCGTGACTGGATGGTCGCGTCGGCCAGGTCGCTCATCCGCATCCGGTGGTCGGGGCTCTCCGAGAGATTGACCAGGATCTCGTAGTCGTTCACCGAGAGGGCGTGCTCCTGCAGCTCGCGGTCGAGCCGGTGCATGAGCAGCTTGTGCAGCGCCAGGTGGGTACGCCAGGCACGCTGCTCGGCGGGGGAGAGCCAGCGAGGCGCGCTCATCGAGACTCCTCGAGCGTGGATACCCCCGTCTTCAGGCGAGGGAGGAGGTCAAGATCTCCAATCTAGCGCACATAGGCGCCGGCCTCGCAGTCCGTGTGACCTCGCAGTCCGTGGGACACCGCAAGCTCTATGGCGGACCGCCGGACGTGGCCCACTATGCCGCCGGACGTGGCCCACCACGTCGCCGGGAGTAACGCCCGTCATAGAGTGATCCGTCGTGGCGGACAACTCGGGTGAGAGTCTGGGCACCGTCCTGGTCGCGGGCGGTGCGAACCTGGCCATCGCGGTGGCCAAGCTGATCGCGGGCCTGATCGGCGGTTCGGCGGCGATGCTGTCGGAGGCGGCCCACTCGGCCGCGGACACGGTGACGGAGCTCCTGCTCCTGGTCTCCGTACGCCGGGGCCAGCGGCCCGCCGACTCGCGCCATCCCTTCGGGCACGGCAAGGCGGGCTTCTTCTGGGCGATGATGGCGGCGGTCGCGACCCTGGTCGGTGGCGCGGGCTTCTCCATCACCCACGGCGTGCACGAGATCAGCCACGGCGAGCGGCTCGGCAACCTCATCCCGTCGTACATCGTGCTGGCCCTCTCCTTCGCGATCGAGGGCGTGTCCTTCCTCAACGCGCTCGCGCAGCTGCGCAGGGAGGCCCGCAGGCATGACGTCAGCCCGTTCCGGCTGGTCTCGATCACCTCGGACACCGCGCTGAAGGCCGTCGTGTACGAGGACGCGGCCGCGCTGATCGGGCTGGTGATCGCGGCGCTGGGTCTGCTCGGCTACCAGGTGACCGGCTCGCCCGTGTGGGACGGCGCGGCGTCGATCGCGATCGGCGTGCTCCTGCTGGTGGCCGCGCTCACGCTGATCCGGTCGAACGTGTCGCTGCTGATCGGCCAGTCCGCTCCGGGGCCGATCGAGGAGGAGATCCGCTCGGTGCTGGCGGGGCAGCCCGAGGTGGAGAGCGTGGTCGAGCTGCTCACCATGATGCTGGGCCCGGGCCGCTTCCTGGTGGCCGCGAAGATCGATTTCCGGGACGACGCGACGGCCGCGGGGGTGGAGATCGCCTGCGATGAGCTGGATCGCCGGCTGCGGGAGCGCTATCCCGGCATCTCCCAGGTGTTCCTGGATCCGACTCCGACCCGGCGCCGTTAGTCCAGGGCCATGACCACGGCAAGGCCGACGACGTGCATGAGCACGACGGCGACGATCAGCGAGACGAACACGAACTTGGCCGGCCCGTGCTCGAAGGTCTTGCCCTCTTCGAGCGGCTTGCGCTTGGCCATCCGGTCGGCGATTCGCTCCTCGACTGATTTGCTGTAGAACATGCCTCCATTCTAGCTGGTCAGGGGCAATTGCCGGGCTGGTGAGTCTGTGATGACGGCCACTACGATGTCGCCCTCGGCGGTCCATTCGAGCAGGTGGCGGTCCGTCACGTCGGCGTCGGTGGCCCGCAGCCCGTCGATGGTCAGCTCGCCGCGCTTGATCAGGGCCTCCTTGCGGGTCCAGCGCCTGATCAGCTCTTCGTTGGTGCTGACCGCCGCCAGCTCCCGCTCGGTGAGCGCCCGGCCCGCGAGCAGCCGGTCGAACGGGCCCGGCGGCACGCGTTCGGCGTCGATGCCCACCCGGCCCGCACCGGCCGCCGCGCAGACGTAGCCGCGCGTGTGGCTGAGGCTGACACCCAGGGAGGGGGCCTGCTCGATGTACGGGCGGCCGTGGCCGGGGCCGTGCAGCTCGCAGTGCTGTAACAGGGTCAGCCCGGCCGGGTCGGTGTCGAGCACCGCCGCGGCGCAGAGGCGTACGAGCAGGTGGGCCGCCGTGAACGAGCGGCGGTCGGGCTCGAACGCGAACCGGGCCGCGCGCGCCCGCTCGACGTCGGTCAGCCAGTCTTCTGGGGCGAGCACCTCGTCGGGGCGCCCACCCATCGCCACGGGGCCGATCAGAGATCTACGCGGACCCCTGGCTTCAGCCATGGGGGTAAGCCCTTCTGTCGAATCTTTGAGCGGTAGGTAGGGCGCCTTTCGTATGCTGATCGATGCGGCTGTGACCTTGCGAAAGAGCCTCTGGGGGCTGGGCGGACGGACTAACTCCCGCTTCGTGGCCACCGTGGGTAGGGCGCCCCTGGACGTCGCCACGCGGTACGTCGAGAACCAGAAGAATCGGTGATCGCGGATGCTGGCTGGACGTAGGTACCGCCTGGACCTGACCGAGGAGCAGGCCGCGTTCGCCGAACGGAACGCTCCGAGCTTCCGGTTTCCTGAGGGCGGGAAAATCGCCGTCGAACGGCTGAACCGGCGCTGGGCGCGGGCGAAACTGCCGAAACTCGGCTGGGTCCGCTTCCGCATTACCCGCCCGCTCGGCGGAAAGATCAAGAACGCCACCGTCTCCCGCGACGGCAAACACTGGTACGTCAGTTTCCTCGTCGAGGACGGGTTCACCACCCCGGCCACGCACGCGCGCCCCGGCAGGGCGGTGGGGATCGACCGGGGTGTGGTTAAGGTCGTGACCCGCTCGGATGGCTTGTTTCACCACCAGGTGTTCGCCGGCGGGCGGGAAGCGGAGCACGCCAAGAAGCTGCAGCGGGACTTTTCCCGGACCATGAAGGGATCGGGTCGGCGCACGAAAGCTGCTGCGCGGGTCGCTGACATGGTGCGAAAGGTCCGCAGACGGCGCGAGGACTTCGCTGCCAAGACCGCCTGCGCCCTGGCCACGAGCTTCGAGCTGGTGGTGTTCGAGGCCCTGGCGATCAAGAACTTGACTGCCGGTGTCGCACCCAGGCCAGACCTTGAACGGCCGGGCGTGTTCCTGCCGAACGGGGCCGCGCGCAAGACCGGGCTGAACCGCTCCATCCTGGACAAGGGCTGGTACCGGATCGAGCTGGCCACCCGTAGCAAGGCCCGGTACACGGGCACCAGTGTGATCACCGTCAACCCGGCGTACACGAGTCAGACGTGCAACGTGTGCACTGTGGTGGATCGCAAGTCCCGCGAGAGCCAAGCGGTCTTTGGGTGCACCTCGTGCGGACACACCGAGCATGCCGACGTGAACGCCGCCAAGAACATCCTCACCGCCGGGAGGGCGGAGCACGTACCACCCAGATCGGGTGTGCGGGTTGGGGCGCGCAAACCACGCAACCGCGTGGGCCGGAAGGCCAACCGCCAAGCAACAGCAGCCCAGGCCACCGCACAGACGGAGCCCGAGCTGGCTGGAATCCCCCGACCTTAGCCGTGGGGAGCGCTTCAACGGTCAGTCCTTTTTCTTCGTGCCAGTGTCCAGGTTGTACTGGTCCTCTTTGGCCGCGCCGAGCACGGTCACGTCGTGGACCTTCCAGACACCCTTCTCCTTGACCAGGCTGATCTTCAGATGGGAGTCCTTGACCGAGCGTATCGCCTCCGAGGTGTTCACCTGCTGGTCGACCACGACGATGGCGTGCGCGGTGGCCTCGTCGACGTCCGAGAGGTAGACCTCGCGGACGTTCGCCTGCGAGACGGCCTTCAGCTTGACGATGACCTGGGCCATCGCGCCGCCGAACGCCTCGTCGTAGGTGGCCAGGAAGTCGCCGGTGGCCTGGGCCGTCAGCGTGGCGCGGGTGGCCTGGAGGTTCTGGTAGTCGTAGCTGAGCAGCGCCTTGCCGAACGAACTGGCCGCGCCCGAGACCTCCAGTCGCAGGGCCCGCTCGCTCTCCAGCCGGGCCAGCGAGTCGCGGGCCTGGCTCGCGGAGATCCACTGCAGCGCCGCCGTGGCGGCCAGCGCGGCCACCAGCAGGGCCACCACCGCCACCAGGATCCGGCCACGCCCCAGCCCCGACCGCCCAGCGGCGACCACCCCGCCGTCCGAGGCGCCGCCGTCCGAGGGGCCGCCGTCCGAGGGGCCGCTGTCAGAGGCGCTGTCAGAGGAGACGCCCTCCGAAAGGCCGGTGTCCGGGGTGGTCGGTATTTCTGTCGCTGTGGCCTCCTCCGCAGCGCTCTGCTGGTCCTCCGCGAGGTCCTGCTTGGTGGTCATGAGTTCTCCTCACGGCGGCGGGCGGCCCGGCCCACCGCGATCCACCCCAAGATGCCACCACTCGCCGCCACCGCGAGGAAGATCGCGGCAATCAGCGGAGCGGCGTCCACCGGGGTACGGGACGCGGGCCCGGAAGCCGCGGCGGGTGACTTCGCGCCCGCCGCTTCCGGGGTCCGCTCGGGCTGTGCGGTGGCCTTGGCCTGGGCTTCCGGCCGCCTGGTCTGCTCTGCTTCGGTGTCTTTCCCGGGATGGTCGGCGGCGTCTTCCGTACGGACCGGCTCGTCCGTGGCGCGGTCGGGGCAGGCGCGCAGGCGGGGCACGGTGGGCGGGCCGACCGGGCCCGCGTACTCCTCCGCCGGTTGCGGCCCGCCCGGGACGCTGAAGATGAACGACGCCTTGCCGTACACCGTGTTCCCCTCCCTGACGCTGATGTCGTCCGCCAGGCTCAGCGCGGTCGGCACGATGCTCAGCAGGTGGTGCACGTTCCGCTCGGTCTCGGCGGAGAACACCGGTTTGTGCGGCAGGCCCGCCGCGGTCAGCAGGCACGACAGGCCCGGTCTGGCCCGCTTGATGGCCTGGTCGAGCTGCCCGAACACGCCCGGTCCCTGGTCCAGGAAGGCGTCGAGGTCGGTACGCGAGTCGCGTAGCGTGGCCGTCACCGTGCTCAGGTCCGTGATGCCGGAAGCCAGCTTGTCCTTCCTGCCCGCCAGCGTGTGGGTGAGCTGGGTGAGCTGCACGGACAGGTCGTCGAGCACCTGGGAGTTGTCGGCCAGCGTGCCGGTCAGGTCGTGCGCGTCCTCGATAATGTCCCTGATCGACGACGACCGGCCGTCCAGCGCGACCGCCAGCTCGTGCGTGATCGTCTTGGCGTCCTCGGGCGGTACGGCGGACAGCAGCTTGCCGACGCCCTCGAACAGCTTGCGGTAGTCCAGCGGCACCGTGGTCTTGGACAGCGGGATCACGTCGCCGGCTGCGAGCGTCGGGCCGTTCACGCCGGTCGCGGGCGGCGACAGCTCCACGTACGGCTCGCCGACCGCGGACTTGCGCCGTACCTCGGCCGTGGCGGCCTTCGGCAGCCGGACCTCCTTGTCGATGTCCAGGCCCACGACGATCTTGCCGGGCGCCAGCCGTACGTCCCCGACCTTCCCCACCCGCACACCCAGGTAGGCGACGTCGAAGCCGCGGACCAGACCGGGGGAGGAGACGAACTCCGCCGACACCCGGTAGGGCTGGGTGATCGCGTCGAGCTTGATGATCGTGCTGAACGCCCAGATCGTCATCACGATGCCCAGGACGACGAAGAAGCCAAGGTTCAGATAGATGCGGCGGTTCCTCATCGCGACGGCCCCCAAAGCAGATGGTTCCTCATCGCGGCGGCTCCCAGAGCAGGCGGAAGTCCGCCACCCGGTTGGGCAGCAGGCCCGTCTTGCCGTTCGGTAGCAAGCCCGTCTTGCCGTTCGGCAGGAGTCCCTTGTGCTGCGGCGTCAACAGGCCCTTCAGCCACACGTAGATCAGCACCTGGCCGTTGACCGTGATCGGCGGCGTGTCGATGAACGCCTGCAGCTTGGCCACCAGCGCCTTCAGGTCCTCCTTGCCGCGCAGCATCGAGGAGGTGATCGCGTCGAGCTCGCGCAGCAGCGTGCGCAGCCGGGCGGCGTGCCTCGGGTAGACCGTGAGGTTGGCCTCCTTGGCCAGGTCGGTCAGTGCGATGATGGCCGTCTTCACGTGCCTGCGGCCGTGCGCGATGCGGGCCGTGGCCGCCGCCAGCGTGCCGGGCAGCCGGTCCAGCTCCTTGCTGCCCTTGGCCAGCTGGTCGCCCAGCTTGGCCAGGGCGTCCACGGTGGTGGCGATGTCCTGGCGGGCGGCGGCGTAGGTGTCGGTCACCTCGGCCGTCTGCTTGATCAGCTTGTTGACGTCGGCGCCCTTGCCGGCGAACGCGGTCGAGGCGGCGTCGAGGATGGCGTTGACGTCCTGCGTGCCGAGCGCCTCGATGAGCGGCCCGGCCTTCGCGGTGACCTGCTCGATGTCCGGTTCGACCGAGGTGTCGGTGATCGTGGCGCCGCTCTTGAGGTAGGGGCCCTTCGACAGGTCCTTGCCGGCGGGCGGCGTGAGCTGGACGTAGTTCTCGCCCAGGACCGAGGTCTTGGCCACCGTCGCGGTGCTGCCCTCGGGCACCGGGTGCTCCGGCGTGATCGACATGGTCACCCTGGCCTGGTAGCCCTGCAGCCGGATGCCGGTCACGGTGCCCACCCGTACGTCGGAGATCTGCACGCTGTGCCCGGCGACCAGGCTCTGGACGTCGTCGAAGGTGGCGTTGATGGTTAAATCGCCGCCGGTGGCGCCGAGTGTCTGGAGCGAGCAGGACGCGGTGATGCCCAGCGCGAGCAGCCCGGACAGGACGCGTGCCTTCATCGCTTCTTCTTCCCCTGCTCGAAGGGGCAGTTGCTGAGGCCGGCGGGCAGGCACGGGACCTTGCCGAGGTTCAGGGCGTCGAACAGCGGGGTCAGCCAGGCCCTGGTCATCGCGTTGAGCACCACGCGGATCTTCAGCACGTGCTGCTTCTTGTCCCAGGAGTCGATCAGGATGTCGGAGAAGTCGGCCGCGCCCTTGATCGCCTGGGCCATCGACGCGCTGTTCGCCCGGACCGTCAGCACCAGCTCGGCCAGCGTGCCGGCGGCCTGGGGGAGCCGTTCGGAATACGCTTCGATGATCACGTCGCCCCGGCGCACGAAATCGGCCATGCCCGCGATGAACGTCCGCAGCCGCCGCCGCTCCTCGGCCAGGATGGCGCTGGCCTCGGCGAAGGAGTCGATCGCGCCGGTCACCTGGCTCTGCCGCTTGTTGAGGCTGGTGGCCAGCTTGTTCAGGCCCTTGGCCAGGTCGATGAGCTGCTGGTCCTGCTTGGCCAGCGTGTCGGTGAGCCGCGCGGTGTCGGCGAGCGCGTTGTTGACCGTCTTGCCGCGGCCCCTGACGCTGTCGGCGAGGTCGCCCGCGACGTCGCCCAGCTTGTCGGAGTCCAGCGCGTCGGTCAGCTTGGTGAACGCGTCGAGCGCGTCGTCGATCTCCACCGGCAGGTCGGTGCGCTCCAGCGGGATCGTGGCGCCGGAGGCGATCCGCTGGTCGCCGGGCTTCCAGGGCGGGTAGAGCACCACGTTGCGCTCGCCCAGGGTGTTCTGCGGCGCGACCACGGCCTTGACGTTCGCGGGCAGCGGCACCTCCCGGTCTACCGACAGCTCGACACGTACCTTGTCGCCGTCGATCCGGATGCTCGTCACGTATCCGGCGTCGAGCCCCATCACCTTCACCCGCGCCTGCTCGTACAGGGAGGGCGCCTTGCTGAAGATCGCGGTCAGCCGGTACGGCTCGGGGCCGAGCAGCGTGCACCCGCCGCTGGCCGCCAGCAGCGTGCCGGCCAGCAGGGCCGCCAGTAAACGGGTCATCGGTCGTTCTTCCTGTCCTTGGCGATGGCGCCGAGCACCTCCGGGTCGATGGGGCCCAGGCCCGTGGCTATGGCCTCGAGCCACGGGCCTTGGCCGCCCATCGTGGACAGCCCGGAGAACGTCGGGCCGGCCCACGCCAGGAGCGCGTTGAACTCCTTGTTGCCGCTGTTGAGCTTGGTGGTGATCGCGCCGGTGTCGTCGAGGACCTGGACCAGCGTCTTCTCGTGCTCGTTGATCAACCGGGTGGTGCTCTGGACGAGGTCGCTGCCGTCGCCGAGCAGCGCGCGCAGCTCGTTGCGGCGCGAGCGCAGCTCGTTCAGCATGACCTCGATGGCGTCGATGAGCCGGCCGAGCTGCTTGTCCTTGCGCTCCAGGACGTTCATGATCTTGGTGCCGTTGTCGAGGAGCTTCTGCAGCTGCGGTTCGCTCTGGCTGATGGTGTCCGACAGGTCGCCGATGTTCTTCAGCAGCTTGGTGATCCGGCCGCGCTTGCTGATGTCGACCTTGCCCAGCTGGGTGAGCAGGTCGTCCACGGCCTTGGTGTCGAGCTTCTGGACCAGGTGGGTGGCGTCCTTGATGGCGTCGTTGATCAGCGTGGGGACGCCCGTGCGCGTCACCGGGATCCGCCGCTGCGCCTCGGGGAGCTGGTCGACGTACGGGGCGGTGACCGGGCCCGACAGCTTGACGTAGCGGCCGCCGAGCAGGTTGGACAGCGTGATGTCGGCCCGGGTGGCGCGGCCGAGCCGTACGTCGGTGTCGACCTTCCAGGTGACGACCACGTTGCCCTGGCCGTAGTCGGGCCGTACCTCGGTCACCTTGCCGACCCGCACGCCCGCGACCCGCACGTCGTTGCCGGTGCGCAGGCCGCCGGAGTCCACGAACGTGCCGGACATGTAGTAGCCGCCTTCGAGCAGCCCGAGGCTGCCGACGAGGAAGGTGGCCACCAGGATCGTGCCGATCGCCGCTAGCGAGATCAGGCCGACGACGATCTTGTTGCGGTCGCGGAAGGACTTGAGCGCCATCACTCACCGACCATGAGCTTCTGCAGGTCCTTGGAACTCTGGATCCGCGTGCTGCCGCGCAGTGGGGGCGGCGTCTTCATCGGGTACGGGCAGGGCGCGGCGCTCAGCGCCAGGCACGGGACCGCGGTGATGAAGTAGTGGCCGCGATCGACGCTGGAGTAGGCGCGGGCCAGCAGCGGCTGGAAGGTGCCGATCGTCTTGTCGATCTCGTTCACATGCCGCCTGATGCCGCCGGTCAGCCCGGAGAGGTGGTCGACCAGCGCGCCCAGCTCGTCGGCGTTCTTGCCGAGCACCTGGTCGGAGGTATGGACGGTGGTCGACAGCTGCACGATCGCGTCGTCGATCAGCTTGCGGTTGCCGGCGAACGCCTCGGAGAGGGTGACCAGGTTGTCGACGAGCTGCTCGATCTGCTTGTCGCGCTGGGCGACCACGCCGGTGACGGCGGCGTAGTCCTTGAGCAATCGCTGGATCGTCTGCTTGCGCTCGTTGATCGTGCCGGTGATGGCGTTGACGTTGTCGAGCAGCCGCGGGATGTTCTTGTCGTTGCCCTTCAGGGATTTGGCGGCGGCGGTGAGCAGCTGGTTGATCTGGTCCGGGTCCAGGCTGCGGGTCAGCGGGCCGAGGTCGCTCACCAGCTGGCCGATGTCGACCACGGACGACGTACGGACGACCCGCGAGCCGGGGGCCAGCCGGCCCGGCGCGGTGCCGGGGAGCAGGTAGACGACCCGCTGGCCGACCGCGTTGCGCCACCTGATCGCGGCCTCGGTGTCCGACGGCACCCTGATGGCGTCCTGGACCTCCATGGTGATCTCGGCGCGGCCGTTCACCACCTTGATCGTGTCGACCTGTCCCACGGGCGCCCCGGCGATCTTCACCTGGTCGCCCTCCCGCAGCCCCGACACATCATCAAATGTCGCGACTAGTTGGTATCCGCCGCCGGTGCTGACCCGGGCGATCTGCACCGTGATCACCACGATCAGCGCCACCGTCAAGCCGACGAACAGCACCACGCGCAGCAGCGTCCACCGGCGGGTCACGCGTTCCCTGGACAGCGCCACGTCAGTCCCTCCCGTCGGTGGGTCCGCAGGAGCCGACGACGAGCTCGCAGATGTCGGTCGAGACGAACGCCTCCACCTGCAGTTGGCGGGCGCCGCCGGGGCCCGGCGCCTCGATCAGCTTGTTGAGCAGGTCCACCAGCCGGTTCAGGCCGCGTACGCCGTCACCTGCCAGGCCGAGCTGGGCGTAGATGAGCGAGGCCACCCGCTCGCCCGAGTGGACGGCCGCCCGCAGGTCCTGCCGATGCTTGCGCAGGCCGTGCGCGCCCAGGTCGGAGACAGAGGTGACCTCCTGGAGCAGGACCCGCACCTTGTCGGCCCGTTCCAGCAGGTCGGGGGTGATGACGTTGACGTCGGAGGAGATCGACACCAGCTCGTCGCCCTTGTCCGACAGCGCGGTGGACAGCCCGGCCGTGTCATGCAGGAACTGCCTGGCCCGCGCGCGCTGCCGGTGCGCGACATCGACGACCGTGCCCGCGTCGTCGATGAGCTCGCGCAGCCGCTTCCCCTCGCCGTCGAGCCCCTGGGCCAGCGTGTGCACGATCACGGTGACCTCACGCGGGTCCACGGCGTTCAGGCCCCGGTAGGCGGCGCCGAGCGTGTCGGACAGGTCGAGCGGCTGCTGCGTCTGGGTGATGACCGCGCCGCCGGCCAGGTAGGGGCCGGTGGTCTCGCCCGCGCCGAGCCTGAGGTCGACGAACTTCGGCCCGAACACCGACGACGGCTCGATGGCCGCGACGGTGGTGCGGGGCAGCCGGACGCCGGGCTCGATGGCCATGCTCACCACGGCCTTGCCCTTGGCGTCGAGGGACACCTTCGTCACGTCGCCGACCGTGATGCCGCGGATCTTGACGGGGGACTGGGTGTCCAGGCCCTGACCGGCGCGGGCGAAGACGGCGTCGATCCTGGTGCCGCTGATCTCCGACGCGGTCCGTACGATGAAGATCGTCGTCGCCGCGAGCACCACGATGAGCGCGAGCGCGATGCCCGCGCGGATGGGCAGTGAGAACTCGTCGCGTCCCATCGCTCACCCCGTCAGCTTCAGGTTGCTGCCGTTACCCCAGAACAGGTACGACAGCAGCAGGTTGAGCAGGACGATCGTGACGATCGACTGACGGATCGCGCGGCCCGCCGCCACCCCCACGCCGACCGGGCCGCCGGTGGCGTAGAAGCCGTAGTAGCAGTGGATGACGACGACGGTGAAGGCGAACACGGCCACCTTGGTCACGCTGAACACGATGTCGCTGACCGGCAGATACAGGTAGAAGTAGTAGTCGTAGACGCCCGGCGCCAGCCCGAACAGGACCGTGCTCATCAGCCGGGTGGCGAAGAAACTGGCGAACAGCGCGATCAGATAGATCGGCACCAGCGCCAGCAGCGCCGCCACCACCCGGGTGCAGATCAGGTAGGTGAAGGCGTTGATGCCCATCACCTCCAGCGCGTCGATCTCCTCGGAGATCCGCATCGCGCCCAGCTCGGCGGTGAACGACGAGCCGACCTGCGCGGCCAGCGCGGTCGCGGCGATGATCGGGGTGATCTCGCGTACGTTGGCGAAGCTGCCGACCAGGCCCATGAACGACTCGGCGCCGATCGCCTGCAGCCCCTGGTAGCCCTGCAGGCCCACGGTCGCGCCCACGACGAAGGCCATGGTGAACACCACGAAGATCATGCCGCCGCCGATGACGGTCGCGCCGACGCCCACGACCACGTCGCTGACCTGGCGGATGACGACCTTGAAGTACTTCAGCCGGAGGATCACGTCGCGGACGGAGTAGAACAGCACCTTCCACACGAACAGCGGCCAGTTGGCCAGGGTCGCGAACCGCTCCGCCCATTCGCGCCCCGTGACGGCGAACCTGAGGCCGGCCGTACGCGAGACCATCACAGCGCCTTCGGCGGGTAGGCGAGGAAGTAGACGGCGGAGATCACGTAGTTGAACGCGAACACCAGCATGAACGTGACCACCGTCGACTGGTTGACCGCCCGGCCCACGCCGACAGGGCTGGTGGCGCAGGTCATGCCCTTGTAGCAGGCGACGGCCGCGGCGATGAAGCCGAAGATCCACGCCTTGAACAGCGTCACGTACAGGTCGGAGCCCACCACGAGCGACAGCGCGCCGTCGAAGTAGGCGCCGGAGGTCACTCCCTGGACGATCACGTTGAAGAAGTAGCCGCCGCTGGCCCCGGCCAGGATGACCAGCGGGCACAGGCAGACCGCGACCGTGCTGGCCGCCCACATGCGCGGCGTGACCAGGCGGTGGATCGGGTTGACCGACATCACCTCCATGGCGCTCAGCTCGTCGCGGATGTGCCGGGCGCCGATGTCGGAGGTCATCGCGCTGCCGCCGGCCCCGGCGATCAGCAGGGCGCTGGCCAGCGGCGCGACTTCCCGGATGAGCCCGACGAACACGGCGCTGCCGGTGGCGGACGCCGCGCCGAGCTGCCAGGCCAGGTCACCCACCTGCAACGCCACGGTGGCGCCGAGAGGTAAGGAGACGAGCAGCACCGGCACGCTGGTCACGCGGGCCAGGAACCAGCACTGGTCGACGAACTCCCACCACCAGCTCCGGACGTCCCAGCTGCGGCGCAATCCCTCCAGGACGATGACGAAGAGGTCACCCACCTGGCCGAGCACGGACACAGCCTTGCGGCCAACGTATCCGGACAACTGACCACCTCGTGGAACCAGCCGACTACGGAAGCAGTAACCCTACTGACGGTCCGTCTAGTAAGTCGATGCTTTCGCTGGAATTTGAGGAAAAGGTATGAGGCTCAGCTCAGAGGTTGTCAGCCCGCTACGAAACGTGATCGCTTCGTAGCCGTTTCAGTTGTTCAGTAGCCCGGCCATCCAGGACTCGACCTCGGCGGGATGGCGCGGCAGGGCGGCCGACATCAGGCGGGCGCCGTCGGCGGTGATCACCAGATCGTCCTCGATCCGGATGCCCAGCCCCCGGAACTCCGCCGGCAGGGTGAGATCGTCGGGCTGCAGGTACAGGCCCGGCTCGACGGTCAGCACCTGGCCCTCCTCCAGGACCCCGTCCAGGTAGACCTCCGAGCGCGCGCGGGCGCAGTCGTGCACGTCCAGGCCGAGCATGTGGCCGCTGCTGCAGAGTGTGTAGCGGCGGTACAGGCCCGACTCCATCAGCGCGTCCGGCGAGTCGCGCAGCAGGCCCCAGTCGTGCAGGCCCTCGCTGATGACGCGCATCGCCGCCAGGTGGAAGTCGCGGAAGCGGGCACCGGGCTTGAGCGCGGCGATCCCGGCCGTCTGCGCCTCGTACACCAGCTCGTACGCCTGCCGCTGCACGGGACTGAAACGGCCGGACAGCGGCAGCGTGCGGGTGATGTCGGCCGTGTAGAGGGTGTCGGACTCGACGCCCGCGTCCAGCAGCAGGAGGTCGTTCGGGTCGAGGCGGCCGTCGTTGCGGATCCAGTGCAGCACACACGCGTGCGCGCCCGAGGCCACGATGCTGTCGTAGCCGGCCGCGTTGCCCTCCAGGCGCGAACGGAGCCCGAACACGCCCTCCAGGTAGCGCTCGCCCCGAGGGTGCCCGAGCGCGGCGGGCAGCGCGCGTACGACGTCTTCGAAGCCGCGCGCGGTGGCATCGACCGCCGACTGCAGCTCGCCGATCTCCCACGCGTCCTTGATCAGCCGCATCTCCGACAGGAAGCTCTCGAACTCCGCGTCGCCCGGCAGCAGCGCGTCGACCGCCGCGTCCACGCCGCCCAGCACCCTGGCGGGCCCGGACAGCGACAGCTCGCGGATGTGGGCGCAGCCGATCTGGTAGAGCTCGGCCGCCTCCTCCAGGTCGGGCCGCCGCCCCACCCAGAACTCCCCATAACGCCGGTCGCGGTAGAACTCCTCGCCGTCCTCGCGCGGCGAGCGCGGCCTGAGGTACAGCGTGGCCTCGCCCGACGGCTCGATGACCAGCACGTCGCCCGGCTCGCCCGCGCCCGTCAGATAGGAGAACGCGCTGTGCGGCCGGAAGCGGTAGTCACTGTCGTTGCTGCGCACCTTCAGCGTCCCCGACGGCACGACGAGCCGCTCACCGGGGAAGCGGGCGGCGAGCGCGGCGCGGCGCCTGGCCGCCCAGGGCGCGATCGGCAGCGCCGCCACGTCGGTGCGCCGGGTGTCGGCCCAGCCCGTCCGCATGAACGCGGTCAGCGCCGCGGTGACGGGCAGATCATGGCTGCCGGTATTGAGCGGCTCTGTCATCACGCATCCTGTTTCACAAGCTCCATGTACGGCATGCAGCCTACGGGAACGCTTGACGGTGCCCCTACCTGCTTGCTTGCCTGGAAAGCTACGCGGGTGGAGCGCTTAGCCGGAGCCACCCGGGGTAACTGAGAGCCGAGGTGGTTCAGATGCTCATCGGGACAATCCTGCGCGGCAAGGGAAGCGCGGTGATGACCGTGGCTCCGGAAGCCACGGTCCGCGAACTCCTGACCAAGCTCGCCGAGCACAACATCGGCGCCGTCGTGGTCTCCGCCGACGGCGTGACGATCACGGGCATCGTGTCCGAGCGCGACGTGGTCCGCCGCCTGCACGACCGCGGCGCGGCCGTGCTCGACCAGCCCGTCTCCGCGATCATGACTTCGGAAGTACGCACGGTCGGCCCGCACGACAACGTCGACGAGCTGCGAAGGACCATGACCACACACCGGTTCCGGCACATGCCCGTCGTCGAGGACGGGCGGCTGGTCGGCATCGTGAGCATCGGTGACGTGGTCAAGAGCGCGATCGAGGAACTGGAGACGGAGAAGGCGTCGCTGGTCGACTACCTCCACCGTTGACACGGATGGGACGCTTGTCCCCGTGATGTACGGGCCTCCTCCCGAATACCCTCCGTCTCCGGAATATCCCCGGGCGACGAGCAGTCCGACCATCATCGTGCTCGTTTCCGGGCTGACCTGCTTACTCGGGTTCCTGCTCGGGTACTTCACCGGGCTCGACTCGGGGGAGGCGACGGCCGCGCCTGCGGAGACGCCTCCGGTGACGATGACGATCGGGGACTCGACGCCGCCCGCGGACCAGGGGACGGACCCGTCGGCTCCGGCGGGCGCCGCCACGTCGGATCCATCGGCCCCGGCGGGCACGGTCCCGTCAGACCCGGCCGCGTCCGCTCCGGCGGGGACGCCTGCTCCCGTGGGGACGCCTGCTCCGGTGGGGACACCTGCTCCCGTGGGCTCGGCCGGGCCGCCGGGCGCGGTCGGCGCCATGCGGACGCTCATCGTGGGCGTGGACATCCAGCCCGGCACCTACCGTACGACGGGTCCCGCGACCGCCACGGACAAGTGCTACTGGGCCCGCATGAAGAGCACGTCCGCCCAGATGAGCGACGTGATCGCGGCGGACATGCCCACGGGTCCCGCCACCGTGACGATCCTGGCCACCGACAAGGCGCTCCAAACGGGCGGCTGCGCCCCATGGACCAAGTCCTGACGTGCTTGGAGCCGGGTAGGCCGATATAGGAGGATGCAGCCAGCCCATCAAGGAGGATGACATGTCGATCTTGCGGAGCCTGGTGGAGAGCCTGCGCAGTGGCGCCATCGAGGTGGTCGATCTCACCTCGCCCCTGTCGGCGGAGACGCCGATCCTCCAGCTGCCCGAGCCGTTCGGCAACACGATCCCGTTCCGGCTGGAGGAGATCAGCCGCTACGACGACCGCGGCCCCGCCTGGTACTGGAACGACATCCACACCGGCGAGCACACCGGCACCCACTTCGACGCGCCGATCCACTGGGTGACCGGCCGCGAGGGCCAGGACGTCTCCCAGGTGCCCCCGTCCAGCCTGCTGGCGCCCGCCGTCGTGCTCGACCTGGCGGCGGAGGCGGAGAAGGACCCCGACTTCCTGCTCCAGATCGACCACGTCAAGGAGTGGGAGCGCGCCAACGGCCCGCTGCCCGACGGCGGCTGGCTCCTCTACCGCACCGGCTGGGACGCCAGGTCCGCCGACCAGGCCACCTTCCTGAACGCCGACGAGACCGGCCCGCACACCCCCGGCATCTCCGTCGAATGCGCGAACTGGCTGGCCGCCGAGACACCCATCCTCGGGCTCGGCGTCGAGACCGTCGGCACCGACGCGGGCACCGCCCACTCCTTCGACCCGCCTTTCCCGTGCCACTCGTTCCTGCTGGGGGCGGGCAAGTACGGCCTGACCCAGCTGCGCAACCTCGACCGCCTGCCGGTGACCGGCGCCGTCGTCCTGGCCCCGCCGCTGCCCATCGTGGGCGGGTCGGGGAGTCCTGTGCGGGTATTGGCGCTGGTCGAGAGATGATCGTCGCCGAGGCCGTCGGGCGGGTGCTGGCCGAGGCCGGGGCCGACACCGCGTTCGGCGTGGTGGGCAGCGGCAACTTCCACGTCACCAACGCCCTCGTGGCGCACGGCGTACGCTTCGTCGCCGCCCGCCACGAGGGCGGCGCCACCACGATGGCCGACGCGTACGCCAGGATGAGCGGCAAGGTCGGGATCGTCTCCGTCCACCAGGGGCCCGGCCTGACCAACGCCGTGACGGGCATCGCCGAGGCGGCCAAGAGCCGTACCCCGCTGATCATGCTCACCGGCGAAGCGACGGACGTACGGTCCAACTTCCACATCGACCAGGACGCGCTGGCGGCGTCGGTCGGCGCGGTGTCGCTCCGCGTCACGGAGGCCGGCCGGGCGGTCGAGGACACGCTGTCGGCCTACCGTACGGCGACCCGCGACCGGCGCACGGTGGTGCTCAACCTGCCGCTCGACGTGCAGCAGGAGCTCATCGAGTGGCCCGGCCTCCTCGGCGAGCCGCACGGGACGCCGTCGGCCGCAGAGTCGCTCGGGACGCCGTCGGCCGCGGAGTCGCATGGGACGCCGTCGGCCGCGGAGCTCGGCACGCTCGTCCGGCTGCTGGCGGAGTCGCGGCGGCCGGTGTTCGTCGCCGGGCGCGGCGCCAGGCACGCCAGGGCCGAGCTGGAGGAGCTGGCCGACGCCACGGGCGCGCTGCTCGCCACCTCCGCCGTCGCCAAGGGCCTGTTCCGGGGCAACCCCTGGGATCTGGACGTGAGCGGCGGCTTCGCCACACCGCTCGCCGCCGAGCTGATCCACGACGCCGACCTCATCGTGGCCTGGGGGTGCGCCCTCAACATGTGGACCACCCGCCACGGACGGCTGATCGGCGAGCACGCCAGGCTGGTCCAGGTGGACCTCGACGAGAGCGCCCTAGGCGTCCACCGCCCGGTCACCCTCGGCCTGGTCGGCGACACGGCCGCCACGGCGCGCACGGTCCTCCACGCCCTCGCTTCGACCGAGGACGCTCGCGATGCGGCGAGGGACGCTCCCGCTACGACCGGGGAAACTCTCGCTCAGGCCGAGGACGCTCGCGATGCGGCGAGGGACGCTCCCGCTACGACCGGAGACGCTCGCGGTCCGGTGGGGAACGCTCGCGGTTCGGTGGGGGATGCCGGGCGTGGGTATCGGTCGGCGGAGGTCGCCGCGCGGATCCGGGCCGAGGGCCGGTGGCAGGCAGTGCCCTACGACGACGAGGGCGGAGACGGGCTGATCGACCCCAGGACGCTCACGATCGGGCTCGACGACCTGCTGCCGAAGGAGCGGATCGTGGCGGTCGACTCCGGCAACTTCATGGGGTACCCGGCCATGTTCCTCGACGTGCCAGACGAGCGGGGGTTCTGCTTCACCCAGGCGTTCCAGTCGATCGGGCTCGGCCTGGCGACCGCGATCGGCGCCGCGCTCGCCCGGCCCGACCGGCTGCCGGTGGCCGCGCTGGGCGACGGCGGGGCGCTGATGGGCATCGCCGAACTCGACACCGTCGTACGGCTCGGGCTGCCGATGGTGGTCGTGGTCTACGACGACGAGGCGTACGGCGCCGAGGTACATCACTTCGGCCCGCACGGTCACCCGCTCGGCACCGTCAGGTTCCCGCCCGTCGACTTCGCCGCGATCGCCACCGGCTACGGCTTCGCGGCCGTGACGGTCACCGAGCCCGGCGACCTGGCCGGGGCGGCCGAGTGGCTGAAAGGCCCCAGAGACCGGCCGCTTCTGGTCCACGCCAAGGTCGCTGGGAAGCGCGGCTCGTGGTGGCTGGAAGAGGCGTTCAAGGGCCACTGAGCCGACTCAGGAATCCCTGGAGCCGGGTTCAGGAGTCCACTGGCCGGTTCAGGAGCCGCCGAGCGGGCTCAGGAGACGCCGAGTCCCAGGAGCCGCTGAGCGGGCTCAGGAGTCGCTGAGCTTGCGGATGGTGCGGGCCTCCTCGGCGGCCGCGAGAACGGCCGCCAGGGGCGCGCCCGCACCCGCCGTGACGGCCGCCGCGATCGCCCCCTCCACGAACGGCACGTCGGCCACCACCACCCGGCCGGGTTCGGCCAGCAGCCGGGCCGTCAGCACCGAGCTGCCCAGGTCGGGTACGAGCACCACGCCGTCGCCCTGGTCGACCGCCGTGAGCGCCCGCTCGATCAGGTCGAGGCTCGTGCCCACCCCGCCGTCCTCGGTGCCGCCCGCCGCCGCCACCAGCGCGCCCGTACCGGCGATGCCGCGGACGAGCGCGGCCGCCTCCGCCGCCAGCCCGGCGCTGTGGGCCACCAGCACGATGCCCACCATCACGAGCTCACGGTGACCAGGCAGGCGACGATAAGCGCCGACGACGCCGCTCCGGGATCCTCGTGCCCGACGCTGCGCTCGCCCAGGTAACTGGCCCTGCCCTTACGGGCTTGCATCGGGATCGTGGCCCGCGCCCCCTCCTCGGCCGCGCGCGCCGCCAGCTCGAACGCCTCCCGAACCGCCACCCCATCCCGTACGGCCAGCGCCAGGGCCAGCGACGCCGGGGCCAGCGCGTCCACCATGGTCTTGTCGCCCGGAGCCGCCTTGCCCAGCCGCTCGACCGCGACCACCCCGGCCTCGAACGCCGCCGCGAACCCGGCCTGCGTCACCGGCGCCTCCATCGCCTTGCCCATGGCCCGGAACGCCGACCCGTACAGCGGCCCGGAAGCACCCCCGACACGGCGGATCAGCGTCGTGCCCGCGGACACCAGCACCTGGCCCGGCGCGGTCGGCGGGGAGTCGGCCAGCGCCTTGAGTACCTCGGTGAAGCCGCGGTCGAGGTTCGCGCCGTGGTCGGCGTCGCCGATCGCCGCGTCCAGGGCCGTCAGCCGCTCGCGATGCACCCGGACCTGCTCGGCCACCTCCTCCATCCAGGCGACGAAGAAGGCCGTGGTCAACGTGCCGGGGTCCATGAAACCGCCGCCCGTCTCGGGGTCCGTGGGGGCGCCCATCAGCGTCCCCAGCGCAGCCCCGGCGTCTCGACCGGCGCGTCCCAAAGACGCGTCAACGTGTCGTCGAGCCGGCAGATCGTCACGGAGAAGCCCTGCATGTCCAGACTCGTCACGTAGTTGCCCACCAGTGACCGCGCCACCCGCGCCCCTTTGCCGCGGATGATGGTCGCCACCTCGGCGAACGCCACGTACAGCTCCATCAGGGGTGTGCCGCCCATGCCGTTCAGCAGGACGAGCAGGTCGCCCTCCAGCGGCAGATCGCGGTGTATGGCGTCCATGGCGATCTCGGTCAGCTCGCGGGCCGAGGCCATCGGCGCCCGGATCCTGCCGGGCTCGCCGTGGATGCCGATGCCCAGCTCCACCTGCGTGTCGGGCAGGTCGAACGTCGGCTTGCCCGCCGCGGGCGTCGTACACGAGGTGAGCGCGATGCCGAAGGAGCGGCTGCGCGCGTTCACCTCGCCCGCCACGCTGGCCACCTGCGCCAGCGGCGCGCCCTCCTCGGCCAGCGCTCCGGCGATCTTCTCCACGAACAGCGTCGCGCCGGTGCCCCGGCGGCCCGCCGTGTAGAGGGAGTCCTGGACGGCCACGTCGTCGTCGACGAGCACGCCGGCGACCTGGACGTCCTCGCACAGCTCGGCGGCCATCTCGAAGTTGAGCACGTCGCCGGTGTAGTTCTTGACGATGTGCAGTACGCCCGCGCCGCCGTCGACGGCCGTGGTCGCCTCGACGATCTGGTCGGGCACGGGCGAGGTGAAGACCTCTCCGGGGCAGGCCGCGTCGAGCATGCCGTAGCCGACGAAGCCGGCGTGCAGCGGCTCGTGCCCCGAGCCACCGCCGGAGACCAGCCCGACCTTGCCGGTCCGAGGCCCCGACGCGCGGTAGACCACCCGGTCGCGGATCCGCAGCGACGGGTGGGCGGCCGCCATCCCGGCCAAGGCGTCGTCAACCGCGGATTCGGCCGAGTTGATGATCTTCTTCATCTGAATGGTGGCGCAGAGACCCAGTCCTTCAAGGTTGGGAGGAAGCGCCGCCCCTCCTTTCGAAAACAGTATGGAAAGGCTCGGTTGCGTTCGGTAATATGTGCGGTGGGTGAGGCCGCTGTGACGGGAGGTGCGTGATGGCGATCCGCCGCTCTGCCACCAAACGCAACGGCCTGCCCTCGATCGTGCAGTTGCGGCTCACGCCCACTGCGGCCCAGGCCGAGGCGCTGGCTGCGGCGGTGCTGTTGTGCAATCAGGCGGCCACCGTCGTCTCCCGCCTGGCCTGGCAGCACCGCACGTTCGCCGTGGTGGAGCTGCATCGGCTGGCCTACTACGAGGTGCGTGCGCAGGTGACCGGGCTGGGCGCGCAAGTGGCCGTGCGGGCAATCGCCCGGGTCGCCGCGGCCTACGCCAACCGGCGCGCCACCAAGAAGCGCGCTCACATCTTCCGCCCGCATGGCGCGGTTCCCTATGACGCCCGTCTGATGAGCTGGAATCGGGACGCCCGGACCGTGTCGCTGTGGACCCCCACCGGCCGCGTCACCGTCTCCTATACCGGTCGGCCGGAAGACCTCAAGGCCGTGGACGCGCTGCCGGTAGGCGAAGCCGACCTGATCTGCCGGCGCGGTGTGTGGCTGCTTCAGGTGGCCGTCACGCTGCCCCGACCGGTGGTGCGTGAGCCGGTCGGCGGCTTTCTTGGGGTGGATCAAGGGGTGGCGAACCTGGCGGTCACCGGCGATGGTGCGGTTCTGCCCGGCCCCGCCCTGGCCGGGCCGATCGGCGGCAACGGCCACGTCCGCACCCTGCGGGAGCGGCGGCACCGGCAACGTCGCCGGTTGCAGGCGAAGGGCACGTCTGCGGCGCGGCGGGTGCTGCGCCGCCTTGCCGGGCGTGAGCACCGGATGATGACCGACCTCAACCACCAAATCTCGACGTTTGTGGTGCGTGAAGCCGAACGCACCGGCCGCGGGGTCGCCCTGGAGGATCTTCAGGGTATCCGCGGCCGGGTAAGGGCTCATCGGTTCCAGCGGCGCACCCTGCACAGGTGGGCCTTCGCCCAGCAGGCCGCGTTCACCCGCTACAAGGCCGCGCGGGCCGGGATCGCCTTCGTCCTGGTCGACCCCGCCTACACCTCGCAGGCCTGCCCGGACTGCGGGCATATCAGCAGGTCGAATCGGCCGGCGCGGGGCCGGTTCGTCTGCCAAAGGTGTGGCCTCGCTGGGCACGCCGACCACATCGCGGCCCGCAACATCGCCGCACGCGGCGTTGCGGGCTGGGCTGTTATCAACCAGCCACACGCTACCGGCCTCCCTTCAGCCAGATGGGACCGTGAGAGCAAACCACCAGCTTCAACCGGTGGTAGTTGATGATGAGAAACTTCTGCCCGCTCCCCGGAAAGACAAGCCTCTTGGCGTGGGCAGGGTGGAACTCGCCAACAGTCCCCACGGCCCTGCCGTAAACCCGTACCCACCGGTGCTCGACAACGGGGTCTGGGGCCGAAGGCGCGCACGATGCTGTCGTTCCTGGCCGCGGATCCGCCCGACCACACCCGCATGCGGTCGATCAGCGCCTGCGGCTATGTCGATCAGCGCCTGCGGCTATGTCGAGCAGGGCCTGGGGCAGGGGACGTTCGACTTCGCCCGGGATCTGTCGGCCAAGCTGCCGCTCGACGTGATCTCGGAGGTGATGGGCGTGCACCACGCATGGCAGCGTACGGGGCCTGATCAACCTGCCGACTACCGTCCGACCGGGGTGAATAGGCTACCTTCTGGTCATGGCTGAGATCGTGTACCCGCCGGTGATCGCCGCCGCGCGGACCCTCTTTCGCGTGCTCGACTACCGCTTCCACATGGAGGGGACTGAGCATATTCCGCGCACTGGCGGAGCGGTGCTGGTCAGCAACCACATCAGCTATCTCGACTTCATCTTCGCCGGGTTCGGGGCGGTGCCCGCCAAGCGGCTGGTGCGGTTCATGGCCAAGCAGGACGTGTTCGACCACCGCATCTCGGGGCCGCTGATGCGCGGCATGCACCACATCCCGGTCGACCGGGGCGCGGGCGCGGGGTCATACGCGACGGCGTTGCGCATGCTGAAGGCGGGAGAGGTGGTCGGCGTCTTCGCCGAGGCGACGATCAGCCGGTCGTTCACGGTCAAGGAGATCAAGAACGGCGCCATCCGCATGGCTCAGGCGACCAAGGTCCCGGTCATCCCGATGGCGCTGTGGGGGAGTCAGCGGATCTGGACCAAGGGCCGGTCCAAGCAGCTCACTCTGCGGCACGTACCCATCACGATCCTGATCGGGGAGCCCATCCACCCCAAGCGCGGCGAGAACGTCGACCAGCACGTCGCCGACCTGCACGCGCGGATGTCGGAGCTGGTGGACCGGGCCCAGCGCACCTACCCGGAGATCCCGCCGGGCGTGTGGTGGCAGCCCCAGCACCTCGGCGGCACGGCTCCCACGCCGGAGGAGGCCGCCGCCATGGACGCCGCCGAGGCGGAGGCCCGCGCCAAGCGCGGCGAGGAGGAATGAACCCCCGTCAGATCGCCGCGGGGTAGCTGCTGGCGCGCATGCCGGCCAATAAGCCGGCGGTCTGCTCGGGCGTGAAGCGGCGTACCGGGTCGTGGTGGAGCAGGCCCTCGATGAGGGGCCGCATCACCCCGGCCCGGCGCGGCGGCGGGTAGCCGCCGCTCCTGGCCATGCCGAGCACCGTGGCCGCGTCCTGCCCGGGGTAGGGCGGCTGGCCCTCGATGGCGCTGTAGAGCGTGGCACCGAACGACCACATGTCGGCCTCTTTGCTGGCCGGGCCGCCGTGCAGCCGCTCGGGGGCCATGAACGCGGGCGTGCCGCGCAGCCGCCGGGACGTGGTCATCCGGATGTCGCCCTCGACCGTGGCGATGCCGAAGTCGGTCAGCACCACGCGGTCGCCGGTCAGCATCACGTTGGCCGGCTTCACGTCGCGGTGCAGCACCCCTGCCTGGTGGGCGGTACGCAGCGCGGCCAGCAGGTGCTGGCCGATCGCCGCCACCGACTGCGCGGGCAGCGTCCCCACCTGGGAGAGCAGCTGGTGCAGTGAGAGGCCGTCGAGGTACTCCATCACGATCCAGAGCTTGCCGCCCTCTTCGATGAGGTCGTGGACCGTGACGATGTTCGGGTGGGTGAGGCCAGCGGCCATCCGCGCTTCACGGAGGACCCGGCGGCGGACCATCTCGGCCTCACCGCTGAGGGTCAGCTCCTTGAGCGCCACCTCCCGGTGGAGAAGCTGGTCGAAAGCCCGCCAGACGACTCCCATACCTCCACGACCGGCCTCCTCGTTAAGGAGGTACCGTCCGCCGATCTCCCGCATGCCATCCCCTCATTGCTCGGGGTAATCATGTCATCTCGAGGTAGGCCAAAGTGTGACTAACGTGATCTGAATGTGTCGGGAACGGAAGGTGTGCTGGTCAAAGGGTGGGAAATTCGATCGTGTAAGGCGCGCCACACGAGCCCCACGCCCACCAAACAGACGCCCGTGGCGCCGAGAAGCACGGCGGTCAGCCCGGCGAGTTCGGCCACCACCCCGCCGAGGGCGGCCCCCACCGGCATCCCGCCCATGCCGATCAGCCGGTAGGCGGAGTTGACCCGGCCGAGCAGTTCGGGCGGGATCAGCCGCTGCCGTGTGGAGATGACCAGGACGTTCGCGGCGGCCCCGATGACGCCCCACACCACGGAGGTCGGATACAGCAGCCAGGCGACGGGCCACAGCACCGGCACGAGGTACAGCAGAGCGCTCACCAGCCAGGCGCCGACCAGCGTCCGGCCCTCTCCGAGCAGCCCGGAGACCCGCTCCGAGACCAGCGATCCGGCCACCGCGCCGACGGCCATCGCGGTCATCATCAGGCCGTACCCGCTGGGGGACAGCCCGATCCGCGACCCGTCGCCGACGGCCCACAGCACGAACACCCCGAAGTAGGCGGCACTGGCGAAGTTCAACAGGCCGGCCGAGACGGCCAGCGTCCGCAGGAACCGCTGGGACCACAGATAGCGCTGCGCCGCCACGATGTCGCGCAGCAGCGAGCGCCTGGGGCCCGCTGTGGCGGCCGTTCCGTAGGAGCCCCTCATGCCCAGCAGGAGCAGGCCCGCCGCGCCGTACAGGAGGGCTGGAGCGCCGAAGACGGCGGCGGGCAGCAGCGTGACCAGGAGGCCCGCGATCGGCGCGCCGGCGAACTCGTTGCCGATCATCTGGGCGCTCTGCACCCGTCCGTTCGCCGCCGTGATGCGCTCCGGCGGCACCGCCATCGGCAGCACCGACTGGGCCGAGGTGTCGGCGAAGACCTCGGCCACGCCCGCGATCAGTACGGCGGCCAGCATGACCCACAGGTTCACCAGCCCGAGCAGCCCGAGCGCGGCCGTCGCCGCGAGCACGGCGGAGCGGGCGAGGTTGGCCAGCACCATGATCCGCCTGCGGTCGAGCCGGTCGGCGATCGCGCCCGCGTGCAGGGCGAACAGTAACCACGGCAGCGTGGCGGCCGCTCCCGTCAGCGACACCAGCGTGGGGGAGCGGGTCAGCGACACGGCCAGGAGGGGCGCGCCCACTTTGAGCACGCCGTCGGCCAGGTTGGAGAGGGCGGTCGACGACAGGAGGAAGCCGAACGATCGGCCGAGACGTGGCATGGCCTACTCCGATAGTGTGTAAGGAAAACTATGCACAGGTTTCTTTGCAAAGATAGGTGTGCACAGGCATGGAGAGCAAGCACTATTCGGCCAGGGCGCTCGACGCGAACGCGCTGAAGTCGTTCGCGCACCCGCTGCGACTGCGCATCTACGAACTGCTCGACGAGCACGGCCCCTCGACGGCCACCCGGCTGGCCGGGCTGCTCGGCCAGAACACCGGGGCGACCAGCTACCACCTGCGTGAGCTGGCCCGGCACGGCATGATCGAGACGGTCCCCGAGCTAGGCAAGGGCAAGGAGAAGTACTGGCGGATCGTGCCGGGCGGCTTCTCCTACGGCGATCCCTCGACCGACCCGTCGGCCGACGCCGAGACGGTCGACGCGTTCGCCCGGCTGATCGACGACCTCATCCGGCAGCGCGGTGCCGAGCTGGCACGCTGGCGGGAGGAGGAGGCGACGACTCCCGAGGAGTGGGTGCGGGCGAGCGGGTTCGGCCGGCGGTCGATGCGGCTCACCGTGGCCGAGACGACGCGGATGCGTGAGGAGGTGTTCGAGGTCCTGGAGAGGTACCGGGCCGTGGCGGACCGCAGGGACCTCGAGTCCCCGGGTGCTCCGGATCCGGCGACCGGCCGCGTGGTGGTCCACTTCGACGTGCTGCCGGTGGGGGTTAAACAGGCGATCAAGGACGCCTAGGGATATCCCTAGGCCGAGCCCTGTCGCGACGCCGCCCCTCGCCGCCTAATGTCCTGCATCAAGCTTCCGTCCCCCCGTCCGCATGCCGGGCGCGGCGCCGCCGACGGAGCGGGCGATGCTCGGCGGCGCCGCCGCCCTCGTCATGTCGCTGACCTCCGAGTCCGCCGGACATAGGGCTCGGAATGGCAGGCGCCCCCGTCCCGGGCTGGAGGGACGGGGGCGTTTGCCGTGCCCGGACGGGACTGGTCGATCAGTATGAGTTAGGTTAGCCTCACCTTAAAGGATCGAGGTGGAGCTGACGATGATCGAGCCCTTTCGCATGTTCGACGTACGCGTGAACCGGTTAGCACGCCTGAGCCCGACGTTCCTGCGCGTGACGTTCGAGGGGGAGGACCTGCACCACTTCGCGGACAACGGGTTCGACCAGCGGATCAAGCTCATCCTGCCGGTCGACGGGCACGGGCTGGAGCACCTGCCCAGCGGTCCCGACTGGTTCCCGCGCTGGCGCGGCCTGCCCGACGCGCTGCGCAACCCGCTCCGTACCTACACCGCCCGCCTCGTACGCCCCGAGGCCCGCGAGGTGGACGTGGACGTGGTCATGCACGACCACGGCGACGGCCCGGTGGCCCGCTGGGCGGCCGATGTGCGGCCCGGGGCCGTCGCGGTGCTGCTCGGCCCCGACGCCCGCCACGACGGGCCGCACGGCGGCCTGGAGTTCCACCCGCCCGCCGACACCGGGGCGGTGCTGATCGCCGGCGACGAGACCGCGGTCCCCGCGATCTGCTCCATCCTCGAACGGCTGCCGGCCGCCTACGAGGGCGAGGCGCTCATGGAGGTCCCCTGCGCGGACGACTTCCTGCCGGTCGAGACGGCGAGCGGCGTCAAGGTCACCTGGCTGGCCCGCGCCGACGAGGAGCGCGGCGCCCTGCTGGTGCCCGCCGTCAGAGCCGCCGCCGACCGGCTGCTCCCGCCCCTCCCCACTCCGGACTCCTTCCAGGACATCGACGTAGATGTGGAGGAGTTGTGGGAAGTGCCCGAGGAGGCGCCGTACGGCCCGCTGTACGCCTGGCTGGCCGGCGAGGCGGCGGTGATCAAGTCGCTCAGACGGCACCTGGTCGCCGAGCGCGGGATGGACAAGCGCGCCGTGGCCTTCATGGGGTACTGGCGGCTGGGCCGCGCCGAGCACAACGAGTAAGGGAGTCCCCGGTAATGACCCGCGTCCTGTACGCGCTCGCCGCCATGACCCTCGCCCTGGTCACCGGATGCGGCTCCGCCATGCCCCAGGCCCCCGTGGCGGCGGCCTCCGCCTTCTCCGCCACCCTCAATCACAAGTACGGCAGCACCACGATCACCGCCAAGCCCAAGCGGATCGTCACCGTCGGCCTCGTCGAGCAGGACGCCCTGCTGGCTCTCGGCATCGTGCCGGTCGCCACCACCGAGTGGCTCGGCGGGTATCCCGGCGCCATCGGGCCCTGGGCCAAGCCCAAGCTCGGCTCCGCCGCGGTCCCGCAGGTGCTGAAGGACACGGGCAGCGGCCCTCAGATGGAGAAGATCGCGGCCCTGCGCCCCGACCTGATCCTGGCCCTGTACTCGGGGCTGACCCAGGAGCAGTACACCACCCTGTCCAAGATCGCACCCACCGTCGCGCAGCCCAAGGAGCACATCGACTACGGGATCTCCTGGCAGGAGGTGACCAACCAGGTCGGCGTGGCCGTGGGCGAGCCCGCCAAGGCGGACGCGCTGGTCAAGCAGGTGGAGGACCGGTTCGCCGCCGTACGGAAGGAGCATCCGGAGTTCGCCGGACAGACCGGGCTGATGGGCACGGTCTACGAGGGCTACTTCGTCTTCGGCAGCCAGGATCCGCGCTCCCGCCTGCTCACCTCGCTCGGCTTCAAGCTGCCCGCCGACCTGGACCAGGCCATCGGCGACAAGTTCGGCGCGAATATCAGCCGCGAACGCCTCGACCTGCTCGACACCGGAGCGCTCCTCTGGAGCGTGACGGACCCCGACAAGGACAAGGCCACCCTGCGCGCCGACACCGTCTACAAGGGGCTCAAGGTGGTCAAGGAGGGACGCGAGGTGTTCGTGCAGGACGGCACCGACTTCGGCAACTCGGTGTCCTTCCTGACCGTGCTGAGCCTGCCGTACGTGCTCGACACGCTGGTGCCGCGGCTCGCCGCCGCCGTCGACGGGAACCCGGCGACCGAGGTCGGGCTCACCTCGTGACCCGGCGGGCCGTCCTGGTGGTGGCGTCGGCCGGCGCCCTCGCCCTGATCTGCCTGCTGTCGCTGGCCCTGGGCGCCCGCCAGATCCCCCTGGGCGAGGTGGTCAGGGCGCTGGGCGGCCTGGGCGCGGACCAGGAGACGCGGGAGGTGATCTGGTCCGTACGCGTGCCGCGGACGCTGCTCGGCGTGCTCGCCGCGGCGGCACTCGGCCTGTCCGGCACGCTCATGCAGGCGCTCACCCGCAATCCCCTGGCGGACCCCGGGGTGCTCGGCGTCAGCGCGGGCGCGGCGTTCGGCGTGGTGATCTCCATGGGCCTGTTCGGGATCAGCGCGTTGTCCGGGTTCGTGTGGTTCGCGTTCGCGGGCGCGCTGCTGGCGAGCCTCGTCGTGTACGCGATGGCCGGCATGGGCCGTGACGGGATGGCACCGGTCAAGCTGGCGCTGGCCGGGGTGGCCGTCACGTTCCTGCTCAGCTCGGTGACCAGCGCCATCGTGCTCGTCGATCCCGAATCGCTGAACCGCTACCGCTTCTGGTCCGCCGGGTCGCTGTCCGGGCACGGCTCCGGCGTGCTGCCGCAACTGCTGCCGTTCATCGTGGCGGGGGCCGTGCTGGCGATCACCTGCGCGCCCGCGCTCAACAGCCTCGCGCTCGGCGACGACGTGGCGCGCGGGCTGGGCCGCCGGGTGGGGCTCGTGCGTCTCCAGGGCGCGGCGGCCGTGATGCTGCTCACCGGCGCGGCGGTCGCGGCCATCGGACCCGTCGTCTTCGTCGGCCTGGTCGTGCCGCATCTGGCGCGGGCCGTCGCAAGACGCGCTGGAGCCGAGACCGACCACCGGCTGCTGCTGCCCCTGTCGGCGCTGCTCGCGCCATGCCTGCTGCTGGCCGCCGACATTCTGGGCCGCCTCGTCGTGCCGCCGATCGAGGTGCAGGCCGGGCTGCTGGTCGCGTTCATCGGCGGGCCGTTCTTCATCGTGCTGGCTCGGCGCCAGCGGCTGGCGGAGCTGTGATGAGCCAGCTCACCTTCCGCCTCTCGACGCCGCCCGTGTCGGGCGTGCTGCGCCCTCGGGTGGTCGTGTTGTGCCTGGCGCTGGCCGCCGTGACGTTCCTGGCCTTCTGCCTCGGCATCGGGCTGGGCGAGTTCCCGCTCGGGCTCGGCGAGGTCGTCCAATCGCTGCTCGGCACCGGCGACCAGGGCATCTTGTTCGTCGTACGGGAGCTGCGCCTGCCCAGGGCGCTGACCGGGGTGCTCACCGGTGCCGCGTTCGGGCTGTCCGGCGCCCTGTTCCAGACCATGACCCGCAACCCGCTGGCCAGCCCCGACATGATCGGGGTCACCCAGGGGGCGGGCGTCGCCGTGGTGGCCGGGATCGTGCTCGGCATCGGATCGGGGCCCGGCGTG
Organism: Nonomuraea sp. NPDC048901; assembly: GCF_040649695.1. Lineage (NCBI taxonomy): Bacteria > Bacillati > Actinomycetota > Actinomycetes > Streptosporangiales > Streptosporangiaceae > Nonomuraea > Nonomuraea sp. NPDC048901. The sequence continues at coordinate 547,784 of NZ_JBEZFW010000005.1, forward strand.
CAGGCGCTCGGATTCTCGGGGGCCGTGCTCGCCGCGTTGCTCACGTACCTGTTCGCGTGGCGGCGCGGCACCACCGGGTATCGGATCGTGCTGGTCGGCATCGGCCTGTCGTGGATCTTCACCAGCGCCACCGAATACCTCATGGTCACGAGCAACACCTTCCAGGCCCAGGCCGCGCTCGGCTGGCTCTTCGGCAACCTCAACGGCCGTACCTGGAGCCAGGCCGTGCCGCTGGCGCTCGCCCTGGCCGTGCTCACGCCCGTCGCGCTGCTGCTCGGCCGCTGGAGCCGGGCGCTGCAACTCGGCGACGAGGTGGCGGTGGTGCTCGGCGCGCCGGTGCAGCGGGCGCGGCTGACGCTGCTGCTGGTGGGCGTCGCGCTGGTCGCCTTCGGCACGGCCGCCGCGGGGCCGATCGCGTTCGTCGCGCTGGCCGCGCCGCAGATCGCCCAGCGGCTGGCCCGCACCGCCTGGCCACCGCCGATCGCCTCGGCGCTGGCCGGGGCGTTCGTGGTCCTGGCGGCCGATCTCATCGCCCGCCGCCTCATCCCGGACGTGGAGCTGCCCGTCGGCGTGGTGACCGGCGTGCTCGGGGCGCCGCTCCTGCTCTGGCTCCTCGCCCGGGGCCGCCGCGCCTAGGGTGCAGGTGCGCGTTCGACTCCGCGGACGCGGTGCGCGTCCGCTTTCGCGGACGCGCACCGGTCATGCCGTGGGGCTATCGGGCCGCGTTCAACGCGTCGACGATGCCCGAGCCGTAGAAGCCGTTACGCGACCTGCCGCCCTCGCAGGTGTGCGTGGCCGTCGTCGTCGTACCGTCCGGCAGGATCCGGGTGTAGGTGAATGCCCGCGGCTCCGGGCACGGGGTCTTGGTGGCGGTCGTCTTCAGCGCCGCCTCCACCGCGTCCGGGTTCATGGTCAGGCCGCCGTGAGCGCGGTCGCGGTGGCCGAACCGGCTGACGATCAGCGCCGCCACGCCCGCGGCCCGCGGCGAGGCCATCGAGGTGCCCTGCAGGTAGGTGTAGTACCCGCAGACCGAGCCGCGGCAGTCGCGCACCACGGACGGGGTGTTCGGCGTGCCGTCGGGGTTGAGCTGCCCGTTCTCCACGGCCAGCGACTTCGGATAGGCCGCCAGCGTCGCCCTGGTCACGTCACGCGTGTTGGCCGGGTTGTCGTAGGCGTCGCCGCCGGGCGAGGCCACGTCCACGTAGCCGTTGCCGTAGTCGGAGTAGTACGCCTTGCGCTTGCTGATGCCGGTGGACGAGACCGCGATCACGTGGTTGCCCTCGCTGGGCATGGACACGCAGCTCGGCGGGATCGTCCGGTCGTACGGCGCCTCGCCGGGCACGCTGGCGAAGTCGGGGCTGGAGCCGTCGACGAGCTCCTTGGTGTAGTCGGTGCCGCCGTTGCCCGCCGCGGACACCAGCGTCACGCCCCTGTCGTGGGCGTAGTTCAGCGCCCGCTGGGTCGCCTTGATGATGGTGGCCTGCTCCACGCGGTCGGCGGGGGAGTCGGCCGGGTTGTCCACGCAGTTGAACAGCCACGGGTCGATGTAGTAGCTCATGTTGACCACGTCGATGCCGTGGTCGCCCGCGTACGTCAGCCCGTCCACACTCGGCTGCAGGAAGAAGAAGCCGGAGTCCTGGCCGACCCGGAGGTTGACGATGGACACCTTGGGCGCCACACCGGACACGCCGAGCCGGTTGATGGGCGAGGCGATGGAGGAGGCCACGTGCGTGCCGTGCTCGTTCTCGTCCACGTCCGCGGGGTCGGTGCAGGAGTGGTCCGGCTCGTCCTCGCAGGGCCCGTCGACCGGCTCGCCGTTGGCGTCGACCGGGATGTCGACCGTGAAGTTACGGCTCAGAGCCCGATTGAAATTGGGTGCTATATCCGGGTGCGAGGCGTCCACGCCAGTGTCCAGGATGCCGACCAGCACTCCCGGGTCGCCCTGCTCGTAGCGGTAGGAGCCGTCGGCGGTGGCGTGGATCTGCTTCATGTCCCACTGCAGCTCCGACAGCGGCTCGGCCGTCGGTCCCGGCTTGCCGAATGTGGTGGCGGCCGGGGCGCCGTCAGCGGCTTTCTCCACGGCGTCGCCGGCCTTGCGCGCCTTGGCGGCGGAGCGGGCGGCGGACGGGACCGTTCCGATGGAGCGGTTGTGCGCCACGCCCTCGATCGAGGCGTTCGCGGCGACGGCGCCGGCGAAGCCCGTGTCGGTGGTGGAGACGGTGGCCACGCCGACCGCGGTGTTCTCCTTGACCACCGTGCCGCCGGCCGCCTGGACGGCCTTGCGGGCGACGTCCGGCCGCACCCCTTCCTTGTATAAGACGATGTATTCGGTTGCTGAGGCGGTTGCGGTCCGGACTGCCTGGGCGGGGCTGACCATAGCGGTCGCCACGAGGGTGCAGGCAGCCAGGACGATGACACGCTTCACGCGTACCTCCGGGCGTAGTTGGATATGTCCACCAATCTGGGCATGTTTCCCGGCTACGTCCATAGGTCCCGCCTACCTCATAAGGTGTGCTCGATGAGGCATATCGCGTTCGAGCGCCTGCACAACTTCCGGGACCTGGGCGGTTACCGCACCCGCGACGGTCGTACGGTGCGCTGGAGGCGCCTGTACCGTTCCGATTCCCTGGCCAAGCTCGAGGGCGAGGACTGGCGGCGCTTTCTCGACCTGGGCGTGCGTACGGTGATCGACCTGCGCTACCCGTGGGAGATAGCCGCCAGGGGCCGCGTACCGGACAGCGACGGCCTGACCTACCACAACCTCAGCATCGAGCATCAGCCCTACGACCAGGCCGAGCTGGGCGCGGACATCGACACCGCCCGCTTCCTCGCCGACCGGTACGCCGAGGTCGCGCTGGACGGCGTCGAGGAGTTGGGGCAGGCACTGAAGGTGATCGCCGCCGAGGAGAGCGCTCCGCTCGTCATGCACTGCGCCTCGGGCAAGGACCGTACCGGGTTGCTGGCCGCGCTGGTGCTGTCCCTGCTGGGGGTGGACGAGGAGACCATCGTCGAGGACTTCGCCCTCACCGAACTGGCCACCGAACGGCTGGTCGCCGACTGGCGGGCGGCCCATCCGGACCGGACGCTGAAGTGGCCGGGCTACGGCCGCGCGCCGGGCGAGATCATGCGGCTCTGCCTGGCGGACCTGGCGGCCGGCCATGGCTCCGTACGGGACTACGCGGCCGACCGGCTCGGCGCCGACGACGAGCTGATCACGGCGTTGCGCGAGCAGTACCTGAGCCCGTGACAAGCGCCGGGCCCTCGGCACAGGCCATCACCCGCTGGTATGGCGACATCGGCTCCGCCATACCACGGCAATAGGGGCAAACTGGCTTATCCCCGGACGGCGTCGGCGCGCCTACCGTGACAGCACCCCCACTGTCCGAGGAGACCCGATGCACAAACCCCTGCGTCTCGCGCTCTCTCTCATCCTCACCATCGCGTTCTTACTGGCCGCCTCGCCCGCACAGGCCGCGCCCCTGCTCAGGACCCTCCGGTACGACGCCGGCCGCGCGGCCGAGTTCCGCGGCGCGGTCGACCAGGCCGCGCAGATCTGGAACTCCAGTGTCACGAACGTCCGCCTCGTCGCAGGCACCCCCGCCGACTTCGTCGTCGTCGCCGACAACGGCTGGCCCCGCACCCTGCCCACGAGCCTGGGCCGGGGCACCATCTGGATGGGCAGGGAGGCCACCTCACAGGGCTACAACCCCGTGCGCATCGCGGCTCACGAGATCGGCCACATCTTAGGCCTGCCCGACCGGCGCACCGGCCTCTGCTCCGACCTGATGTCCGGCTCCAGCGCTCCGGTGAGCTGCACGAACGCGAATCCGAGCGCGGCCGAACGGGCCCAGGTCGATCGTAACTTCGCCGGCGCTACCTCGCAGGTCGAGTTCGGCCGGGTGCTCGTGGACCGCTGAACCGGTCAATGGTCACCGACCCGACCTGACCGGGTAGAGCGACAACACCGGATCTACACGGTGTCTACACGATCTGAACGGGCTTACTACCGGTCACCGCCACTCTTGATCTCGGCCGCCAGAAGAGTCTGGCGGCCGACGTCAACGGGGAGCCGGTGGGAGCGCGGTGTTGAGAACTCGTTGGGCCCTTGCGGCGGTGTCAGCGATGGCGGCCATGACCTTGTCATGCCTCGCCGTCCCGTCCTGGGGTGCGGCCCCCGGACGGGGAGCGCGGGCCGCCGGTCCTGAGCCCCAGGTGACCGAGGCCGAAGCGGCGCGGACTGCCAGGAAGTCGGGGCAGCCGGTGGAGGTCCTCGGCCTGCGCGGCGAGAGACGTGAGGTGCGGGCGCAACCACAGGGCGGGTTCGTCGCGGTCGAGCACCTGAAACCGGTCCGTACCTTGAAGGACGGCACGTGGGTCGGCATCGACACCACCCTGCGGAGGGATCCCGACGGGTCCATCCGGCCCGCGGCCACCACTGTCGATCTGCGGCTATCGGGCGGCGGCGACGCGCCCATGCTGTCGATGACCCGAGCGGGCCGCCGGATGTCGCTGTCGTGGCCCGGCCGCCTGCCCGCACCCGAACTCGACGGTGACACCGCGGTGTACCGGGGCGTGTTCGGGCCCGACGTCGACCTGCGGGTCCGGGCCACCGCGGACGGCGCGTCCCATGTGCTGGTGGTGAAGACGCCGGAAGCGGCGCGCGATCCCCGGCTGGCCAAGCTCCAGTTCGGGTTGTCGGCGCCGGACCTGCGGCTGGCGGCGGACACGCGAGGCGACCAATCGGCACTCGACCCGGTGACGGGCGCCGAGGTGTTCAGGGCGCCGCCGCCGAAGATGTGGGACTCGAGCGAGCCCGCCGGGGCATTGGCCGCCTCGGCGACGCCCGGGAACGGAGGGCTGCGCAGGCCGTCGGCGGCGGCGCCGGGGGACACCTCACGCGTCGCGGTGATGAAGACGAGCGCCGACGCCGGGCGCATGACGCTCGAGCCGGACCAGGGGCTGCTCACCTCCCCGGACGCGAAGTTCCCGATCTACATCGACCCCATGTGGTACGCGCCCGGCGAGTCCGCCAACCTGATGGTCTCCAGCGGAGGCTGGGAGGACTACACCTTCACCGAAGAGGGCATGGGGCGCTGCCCCATCAGCCTGCCCCCGGCCGGCGCCTACTGCGGCAGTTCCCATGTCAAGCGGCTGTTCTACCGGATGCCGACCAGCCGTTTGGCGGGCAAGCAGATCCTGTCGGCGGAGTTCTCGGTCAAGGAGACCTGGGCGCCGTCCTGCGACGGGCGATCGGTGCACATCTACCGGACCACCGCGTTCGGCAAGAACTCGACCTGGAATTCGACCTCCGACAACTGGGCGGACTACCTCACCTACCGGGACGTCGCCAAGGGCCATTCGAGCAGCTGCCCGGCGGGCGATGTGGTCTTCAACGTGGAGTCGGCCGTCAAGGAGGCCGCCAAGAAGGGCTGGTCGAGCACGACGTTCGGCCTGCGGGCCGGGCACGAGGACGACGAGTACGGCTGGAAGCGGTTCGACGGGGACGCGACTCTACGCGTGTACTACAACAGCACCCCGCCGCAGCCGCAGATGAAGCAGCTGCACTCCAGCCCCGGCGGACCCTGCCCGGCCTACGGCCACACCACGCCGGTGAACCGGCTGCCGATGCTGTACGCCGACAACCTCACCGACCCCGACAACAGCGGCGCCGAGGGGGAGAAGCTCAACGCCGAGTTCCTGGTGTCGTGGAAGGACGCCGCCGGCACCGAGCACCAGTGGCGCACCACCACCCCCAAGAAGCAGTCGGCCAAGGGCTCGCACCGTTCGTCGTTCTCGGCGCAGGTGCCTTCGGGCCTGATCCCGGTGAACACGGACTTCAACTACCAGGTGCGCGCCTACGACGGCGTGGCGTGGAGCCCGTGGAGCTCGGGCGGCGCCGCCACCAACTGCTACCTGCGCTACGACCCCACGGCGCCCCGCACCCCCGTGGTCGTCTCGCCCGAGTACCCGGAGCTGAACCCCGACGACCCGGACGTGAGCGCGCGCGACGGCGTCGGCCGCTACGGGTCGTTCACGATCACCTTCGACCCCGAGGTGACCAAGTACGCCTACGCGCTCAACACCACCCCCGCCCCCGCCTCGGCGGTCAGCCGCGCCGCCAACCCGCAGATGGTCAGGGTGGTCCCGACGCATCCCGGCGTCAACACCCTGTACATCACCGTGTGGGACGCGGCGGGGAACTTCTCGGTCGGCGACTACCGGTTCTGGGTGAGCGAGGGCGCCCCGGAGAAGACACGATGGAAACTGGACGAACCCGCCGGCTCCACCACGCTCACAGGTGAGACCCCGGGGATCGCGGCCCGGTCCGGCGCCGGGGCCACCCTCGGCGGGGAGGGCAAGGCCGGCAACGGACTCAGCCTCGACGGCTACGCCGGTGGCTACGCCGCCACCGACCTCGCCGTCGCCGACACCGCGCAGAGCTTCACCGTCTCGGCATGGGTCCGGCTGCGCAAGAACGACGCCTTCTACAACGTTCTGGCGCAGGACGCGTCCGTTCAGAGCGGTTTCCAGCTCGGCGTGAATCCCGCCCCCAGTTCATGGGTGTTCAAGACCCCGGCGAACGACGTGAAGGGCGCAAGCGGTCCGTGGACGGGGGCGATCGCGCCCACGCCGCCGGAGCTGAACGTCTGGACCCACCTGACCGGCGTGTACGACGCGCCCGCCAAGATGCTCCGGCTGTACGTCAACGGCACCAAGGCGGCCGAGACCCCGGTCACCTCCGTACTCGATGCCAGGGGCGCGTTCCAGATCGGGCGCAGCCTGTACGACGGCGGGTACGCGAACAACTGGCCGGGCGACGTCGACGAGGTCGAGGTGTTCGCCGAGGCCCTGTCCGACGCCGACGCGGCGAGCCTGGCCGCCGGTTCCACACCGGAAGGCCGGAAGCTCGCGGCGCACTGGCGGCTGGAGGAGCCGGCGGGCAACGAGCGGGTCTACGGCGAGGGCGGCGGCCCCCTCTCCGCCACTGTGCGGGGCAGCGCCACTCTCGCGGTCCCCGGCCAGATCGGCACGGCCATGCAGCTCACCGGGCCCGGAGCGTACGCCTCCACCGCGGGCCCGGTGCTGAACACGACCGGCAACTTCGCCATCGCGGCCTGGGTGAAGCTGCCGACCACCGCCGCCACGGACATGACGATCGTCAGCCAGGACGGCGCCAACCAGAGCGGCTTCTATCTCAAGTACCGGGCCGCCAACAAGAAGTGGGCGTTCATGCGGACGGCGGCCGACGTCACGGCTCCGACGACGCTCACCGCGTATTCGGCCGCCACGGCGACACTCGGCCAGTGGACTCACCTGGTCGGGATCCAGGACGTCGTGGCCGGGAAACTCCGGATCTACGTCAACGGCGTCGAGAGCGGCTCCAACGACCTTCCACCGGTGTGGCAGGCCGGAGGCGGGCTGCAGATCGGCCGGTCCAAGTGGAACGGGGCAGCGGTCGACTATGTGACGGGCGCGATCGACGACGTGCGGGTCTACGACCGGATCGTCTCGGTCGAGGAGGCGCAGGACCTGTTCGCCGTCAAGTCCGACATCTTCGGCCGCTGGCGGCTCAACACCGCGACCGGCACCCCGGCGACCAGCCCCGACTCCGCGCCGGTGGCCGTCAAGCACCCAGTCACGCTGGCCGGCGCCGCGAAGATCACCACCGATCCCGCCCTGGCCGTCGTGACCCCGCCCGACGGCCAGGTGGCCGGAGCGCTCGACCTTCCCGGCGGCGACGGGGACTACGCCGCGGCCGACGGGGCGGTGGTGGACAGCGCCGAGAGCTTCACGGTGTCGGCGTGGGTGCAGACGGCGGGCACTCCCACCAGGTCCATGACCGTGCTCGGCCTCGCCGGCGCCACCAACAGCGCCGTGGCGGTGCGCTACGACGCGGCCAAGGGCTGCTACGTCCTGGACGTACCCAGCGTGGACGGGGTGGGCGCGACCACCGCGACGGTGGAGCACTCCAGCTTCCACCAGGGCGGCTTCGGCGACTGGGACCACCTGGCGGTCGTCTACGACGGCTTCAACAGCCGGATCACGCTGTACGTCAACGGCGTGCGGGAGGACGCCGCCGAGGCCCCGACGGTGTCGTACCGCGAGAACACCCGGGTCTTCGCGCCCATCACCTCAGTTCAACTCGGGCGGGCCAGAACCGGCGGCGCCTATCCAACGGGCCAGAACTGGCGCGGCCAGCTGGACGACGTCTGGGTGCTGCGTGGCGCGGCCACCGAGGAAGAGGTCGCCTACCTGGCCAACCCGACCGAGATCGACGAGCTCTAGCCGTGGAGGAAGTTGTGCGTAGCGGCAATGGCATGAAGCGCCGGCGGCGTTCTCCGCGTCTGGTCGCGACCGTGACGGCGCTCCTCGTTTGTGCGGGGCTGCTGGCTGCGGTGCCCGTCGAGGCTCCGCCGGTGGCGGCGGACGCCGCACGGCTGCTGCCCAAGCCGGCGGACCCCGACAAGACGGTGGCCGGGCACGAGGTGAAGGTCAAACCGCGCAAATTGGACGCGTCCGTGGCCCACCCGGCGCCCTCCGCCACCGTGACGTGGCCGAAGGCGGGGGTCGCCGAGGTCTCCCTGTCCGCCGCCGCGCCCGGCCTCCGTACGTCGGCCTCCACGGCTGCCGCGAAGGCGGGCACACTCCCGGTCTGGGTCGGTGCCGTCTCACCCGCCGGTGCCGCCACCGCCCCGTCCGCCACCGCCTTGTCCGCCACCCCGGGCAAGGTGCGGGTGCGGATGCTGGACCGCGCGACAGGGCGGCGGGCCGGCGTCGACGGGGTGGTGTTCTCCGTCGAGCAGGCCGGCGCCGCGCCGGTCCCCGGGAAGATGGCCGTGCGCCTGGACTACTCCGGGTTCGCCCGCGCGTACGGCGCCTCCTACGGCTCCCGCCTGCGGCTGGTACGGCTGCCTGCCTGCGCGCTCACCACCCCGGACGCCGCCGGCTGCCGTACGGCGACCCCGGTGGCCTCGGCCAACGACACCGAGCACCAGACCGTGAGCGCGGAGGTGACCACCGCGTCGGCGGACGGCGCGGCGACGGTGCTGGCCGCCGCGGCGGCGCCCTCCAGCGGCAAGGGCGACTACAAGGCGACGTCGCTGTCGGCGTCGGCGACGTGGGGTGTCGGCCCTCAGTCCGGCGACTTCACCTGGTCGTACCCGATGCGGGTGCCGCCGGTGCCGGGCGGGCTGGCCCCGGAGGTCGGCCTGTCGTACTCCTCCTCGTCCATCGACGGCCGGACCTCCAACACCAACACCCAGCCGTCCTGGGCAGGCGACGGGTTCGACCTGTGGCCCGGTTACATCGAGCGGCGCTACAAGTCCTGCAAGGACGACGGCGTGCCGAAGAACACCACGCTCGACCTCTACCCCGGCGATCTGTGCTGGGGTTACGACAACGCCACGATGACGCTGAACGGCAAGGGCGGCGAGCTCATCCCCGCGGGCGGCGACAAGTGGCGGATGAAGAACGACGACGGCACCCGCATCGAGAAGCTGACCAGCGCCTCCCTCGACAACGGCGACAACGACGGGGAGTACTGGAAGGTCACCACCCCCGACGGCACCCAGTACTTCTTCGGCCTGAACACGCTGGCCCTGGAGAACCCGCAGACCCAGTCGGCCTGGACCGTGCCGGTGTTCGGCGACGACGACGGCGAGCCGTGCCACAAGTCCGAGTTCAAGGACTCCTGGTGCCGGCAGGCGTGGCGGTGGAACCTCGACAAGGTCGTCGACCGAGACGGCAACGCCATCACCTACTTCTACAAGCAGGAGACGAACCACTACGGCCGCGACCTCAAGGCCGAGGACGAGACGTCGTACGTACGCGGCGGCTACCTCGACCACATCGACTACGGCCTGCGCTCCGACAACCTGTTCCCGGGCAAGGCTCCGGCACGGGTCAGCTTCGAGTCCTCCGAGCGGTGCCTGCGCTCCGCGGACGCCGACTGCGCGGTGGACAAGATCAAGGACCACCCGGAGTACTGGGAGGACGTGCCCTGGGACCTGCACTGCGACTCCGGACAGGAGTGCAAGGAGGACCACGGCAACCTCTCGCCCACGTTCTGGACCCGTAAACGACTGACCATGGTCAAGACCCAGGTCCTCAAGGCGGACGGCAGCGACTACCGCCCGGTGGACTACTGGGAGCTGAAGCACGCGTGGGGGATGGCCGACGTCGACCGGCAGTTGCTGCTGACGTCTATCGTCCACACCGGTCTCGCCGGACCGGACCCGGTCGAGCTGCCCCCCGTGTCGTTCGTCTACACGCAGAAGCCGAACCGGGTGGACAAGCTCGGCGACGACCTCGGCCCGTTCGTGAAGGACCGGCTCGGCACGGTGTACAACGAGTTCGGCGGGGTCCTCGACATCAAGTACTCCGACGCGGACTGCACCACGAGCGACCTGCCGACCCCGCAGACCAACCGCCGTCGCTGCTTCCCCACGTACTGGACGAAGACCGACGGCGAGAGCGAGAACCCGACTCTCGACTGGTTCCACAAGTACGTGGTGACCGAGGCCGTCCAGACCGATCTGACCGGCGGGTCGCCGGACATGGTCACCAGGTACGACTACGGCGTCGGGCACCCCGCCTGGCACTTCGACGACGACGACGGCCTCACGCCCGAGAAGTACAAGACGTGGTCACAGTGGCATGGCTACGACAAGGTACGGGTGATCAGCGCGGCCACCAGCGGCGCGCCCGGCCAGGTCGACCACTGGTACTTCCAGGGCATGGACGGCGACCGCCTGAACACCTCCGGCGGCGAGAAGGACGTCAAGGTCTCCGACGACGAGGGAGGCAGCTATCCCGACCACGAGTCCCTGCAGGGATTCGAGGTCCGCACCGTGACCTACGACAAGGCCGGCGGCAGTGTCGTGTCCAAGAGCGTCTCTTCGCCGTGGCACGCCCAGACCGCCTCCCGCACCCGCTCGTGGGGAACCGTCACCGCCAACCTGATCGGCACCAAGACCACCCGGAAGCTGACCGCGCTCGACGACGGGAGCTGGCGGGAGACCAAGGCCACCACCAACACCTTCGACACCACGACGGGCGCGCCGACGCAGGTCGACGACTTCGGCGATGTCACCACCGACGCCGACAACCGATGCACCACCACGACGCTTGCGGCGCAGAACACCACCGATTGGCTGGTCGGCTTCCCGGCGCAGGTGCGGACGGTGGCGGCGTCCTGCGGTCAGTCCGTGGACCTCAGCAAGCAGCTCATCTCCGACGGGCGCACCTACTACGACGGCGGGGCCTTCGGAGCGGCACCGACCAAGGGGCAGGTCACGGCGACCGACAAGGTCGCGGCCACCGGCACCACCAACACCGTCGTGCGCTATGTGCCGGCCGCCAAGACCGCCTACGACGCCTACGGCAGGCCGAAGGCCGTGACAGTGGTCGACAACACCACGGCCACCCCCGTCGAGCGCACGACGACCACCGTCTACACCGAGAGCGGCGGCCTGACCACCAGGGCGACGGTCACGGGCCCGCCGGTCAAGAGCGGGGACGCCGGCTCGGCGATGACCACGATCACCGAGCTCGATCCCGCCTGGGGGAGTGCACTCAAGTCCACCGACGAGGGCGACAAGACGACGGTCTTCTCCTATGACGCCCTCGGCCGGGTGAGCAGGGTGTGGGCGCCGGGCCGCGATACCGACCAGCTCCCGAACCGGCAGTTCGGCTACCAGACGGTGGCCGGCCAGATCACCGCGATCTACACCAGGGAGCTCAACAACGACGGCGGCCAGGACACCGCGTACGAGCTGATGGACGGCTGGCTGCGGTCCCGCCAGACCCAGCAGCCCGGCCCGGACGGCGGCCGCCTGATCAGCGACACCTTCTACAACGCCCAGGGCAGCGTGGACCGGACCTACGCCACGTACTACGCCGACGACGCCCCCGGCGCGTCCCTGTTCGGCGTGGACACCCCGGGCCAGGTGGAGAGCCAGACCGCCTACACCTACGACGGGCTCGGCCGCGTCGTCGCCGAACGGCTGCTCGCGGGCAACAGCGACGCCGGGGAGAAGTGGCGCACCACCTACGCCTACGGCGGCGACTGGACGACCGTCACCCCGCCCGCCGGCGGTATCCCCACGACCACGGTGGTCGACGCCCTCGGCAGAAAGGTCGAGGTCCGCCAGCACAAGCCGGGCGGCTACGACTCGACCTCCTACAGCTACACGCCGAGGGGACAGCTGGCGTCGATCAAGGGGTACGGCGGCCACACCTGGACCTACGACTACGACCTGCGCGGTCGCCAGATCCAGGTGTCCGACCCCGACAAGGGTGTCACGAAGTACGCCTACGACGACCTCGACCAGGCCGTCCAGGCCGAGGACGCGCGCGGCAAGAAGATCGGCACCACCTACGACCCGATCGGCCGCCAGACCGCCCGGTACGACACGACGAGCGGCAGCCCCGGCACCAAGCTCGCCGAGTGGACCTACGACACGGTACGCAAGGGACAGCCGACCGCCTCCATCCGATACGAGAACGGCGCCGTCTACACCGAGGCGGTCAACTTCTACGACAACCAGAACCGGCCGACCCGCACGACCGTGACCCTGTCCGGCCTCCCCGCGGCCGAGTCAGCGCTCGCGCCGTCGGCCGGCTACCAGTTCAACACCGTCTACAACCTTGACGGCAGCGTGCAGTCGGTCAGCAGCCCGGCGGTCGGCGGGCTGCCGGCCGAGGTGGTCGCCACCACGTATGACGAGCTCAGCCGTGCGGTGAAGCTGACGAGCAACCTGGCGGCGTACGTCATCGGGAGCGACTACAGCAAGACCAGCAAGCTGCTGGGCAGGCGGCTGTCCACCGGAGGCAAGCAGGTCGACCAGACCTACGGGTACGAGTTCGGCACCCAGCGGCTGAAGACCAGCACCACGGTCCACGCCGGCATGCCGGGCGTCGACCGCGACGCCACCTACGACTACGACGACGCGGGCGACATCACGCGGATCACCGACGTCTCCCGCGACGGCACCGACAACCAGTGCTTCCGCTACGACCACCTGAGGCGGCTCACCGACGCCTGGACCCAGGCGACCGACGGCTGCACGACCGATCCCGGCTCGGCGAGCCTGGGCGGCCCCGCGCCGTACCGGACCGCGTACACCTTCGACGCCTCCGGCAACCGCGCCACCGAGACGCAGTACGACACCTCCAACAAGCTCGGCACCACGCGCACCTATGCCTACGCGGGTGGCACCGGCGTCGGTACCTCGTACAAGGGGCACCAACTCGCCACCGTCACCACCCAGACCGGGACAGGTGGGCGCACCGACAGCTACGCCTACGACGCCACCGGCAACACCACCCGGCGGACGACAGCCGCCGGCGACCAGACGCTCTCCTGGGACGTCGAAGGCCATCTCACCAAGGTCGCCGACGCGGGCACCGGGGAGACCAGCTTCGGCTACGACTCGGACGGCGACCGGCTGATCCGCCGCGACCCGACCGGGACCACGGTCTACCTCCCAGGGCTCGAGGTGCACCTCAACAAGGGAGCCACGACCACCCAGGCCATCCGCTACTACAGCCACGACGACGTGACCATCGCCATGCGCACCACCGCGGGGGTCACCTTCCTGTCGCCCGACCACCAGGGCACCGGCGAAGTGGCGATCGACGCGACGACTGGCGCCGTCACCAAGCGCCGTTACACCCCCTTCGGCCAGCCACGTGGCGCCGCGATCGGCGTCTGGCCGGGGGAGAGGGGCTTCGTCGGTGGCACCGTCGACTCCAGCACATCCCTCACCCACCTCGGCGCTCGTGAGTACGACGCGGACATCGGCCGCTTCATCTCCGTCGACCCGCTGTTCAACCTCGGCTACCCGCAGAGCTGGGACGGCTACTCCTACGCGAACCAGACCCCCGTCACGCAGAGCGACCCCGACGGCCTCGACGGCCCGCTCCGCGGCAATCCGAACTGCTACTACGCCAACAAGGGATGCCCGCACTCGAACCCCGGAGGAGGCAACAACACCTCTGGCGGCACCAGCGGTGGTGGCGGTGGTGGCCATAGCGGTGGTGGTGGTGGCGGTGGTGGCAACTGGTTCGTCAAGTACGTCCTCAAGCCGGCCTGGAACGGCTATGTAGGCGCTGAGATGTGGGGCTTGCAGAACCCTGTGATGAACCCCCTTTCCGGTCTCTTCAATCTGCCCGGAGCCGAAGACAAAATCGCGGGCTGGGTAGGAGCGGACACTCACTCCAACTGGTACAAGGCCGGCAAACTTGCGCCAGACATCGCCCTTGCCGTGATCAGCGTCGCAAGCCTGGCCAAATCCGCGATAAAGCTCGGGCTTGCCGGGCTGACCAGATACGCCGCGGCGAGGGCAGCGGGCATGGCGGGCCGCGAGATCGCCGGGGAGGTCCTCCGGAAAGGGGCGACCTCCGCCGCTCGCGGCGCGGGCAGGATCCGATCGGGCATAAAAGCCGCCGCCAGGGCGATCGGCCGAGGCTGTAAAGGCAACAGCTTCGTCCCCGGCACGAAGGTATTGATGGCGGACGGATCCGCCAAGCCGATCGAGCGTGTCGAGGTCGGCGATTGGGTCCTCGCCACTGACCCGGGCACCGGCGGTACACAAGCGAAACAGGTCACCGCTTTGATCGTCGGTGAGGGCGTCAAGCACCTCGTCAAGATCACCGTGGACATCGACGGCGACCGAGGCGATCGCACCGGTAGCGTCACCGCGACCGAAGGCCATCCGTTCTGGCTGGACGACCTGCGCGAGTGGCGTGACGCGGACCAGCTGCGGCCGGGCATGTGGCTCCGCACCAGTGCCGGCACCCACGTCCAGATCACCGCCGTCCAGAAGTGGACCGCCACCGAACGCGTTCACAACCTCACCGTCAACGACGCCCACACGTACCATGTGGTAGCTCGGAACACCCCGGTACTGGTACACAATGCGAACGGCTGGGAGGTACCAGACGATTACGTCATCGTTCGTGGCGGACAAAGCCCGATGCCAGGAACGGGAGAAGTGTTCTCAGGTTCGATGGGACAGTCGGTCGAAGAAGCAGGTGCCGGCGTTCCTCATGGAAGCCTTAGGGCAACCACCGCCGGCGACATCCGCGCCGCTGGAGGTACGGTCACCTACGCTCCCGAGCCGACCGCCAGCGGTGCGACGAACTACAATCACGTGAATGTCACGGTCGGTGAGGGAAATCCGTTCGGCGATGTGCAGCAAAATCCGGTTCCCAAGAAGGGCCGCTTGGCTCCTGAGGCCCTTGGGAAGCCTCGTTGCTGAAGGGCGCGGGTGCGATCGGCAACGGTATCCCTCATGACTGAAGGACTTTCCTGGGGGGCGGATGATCTTGTCGGCGGTCCCGTCGACAAGATTTTCGCCGCCCTCAGGAAAGCGTTCGCGGATATCGAGGTTGAGCGGATATCGAAAACCCATGCGGCCGACGACGACAACGTGTGGTTCATCAGGCGACGATCCGGGGCCATCGAACTGCAGCTCGATTCAATGCCTAATGGCGATCCCCCGTTCCTGCTGGAATCCGATTCCGGGCGAGCCGGCACGAGCAGCGTAGAAGAGGCGATCACGCTCTTGATCTCCTGGCTGTGGTAGGTGGTGCGATGAGCGCTAGCTCGAGCTTTCAAGGGCAAGATCTCGTTCGTATGAGGCAATGTGGATAAAGGCCTGTTCCTTCCCGGGGCGACGCCGGAAAATGTCCCGAGGTACGGCGAACCTTTCACCTCGATCAAGGGTCGAACATGATATGACTACCAGGAAGCAAGAAAAGAGCAGGAATCGCACACACGTCCGGCGAGTGCGACCTTCGGTGATGGGCGCCGTCGCCGCAAGAGTCGCGCTGACCGGCGTCGCCGCTATATTAGTGGCGGTCCTTACGTCGTTCTCGGCAACCGCCAGCGCGTCGTCCTCCGGAACAGCCAGTGCTTCCGGCAGCTCCATCAAAAACCGCTTCAGCGCCCTGTGCGTCGGCGTCGGCAGCAAGACCAAGAATTCAACTCCGGTGATCCAGTGGCGCTGTAACAAAGCGTCGGATGAGCTCTGGGACTGGGTATCGACCACGGATAGCCACGGACGCCGGGCGTTCTTCCTGCGGAACAACTACTCGAAGAAATGCATAGGCGTGGCGTCCAGCCTCAAAGACGGTGCCGGCGCCATCCAGTACACCTGCAACGGCGCCGTCGATGAGAAGTGGTGGTACAAAGACGGCGCCATAGTCAACGTCTACTCCGGTAAATGCCTCGGTGTGGCCTCGAGCCGCAACGCCGGCCAGCAGCTCATTCAGTGGCCCTGCTACCGAGACGCCCGCGACGAAAAATGGCGCCGTTGATGGGAAGTGGTGGTACAAAGACGGCGCCATGATCAACCTCTACTCCGGCAAACGCCTCTAGCAGCATTGCCTGCTAGCGACAGCATCCCCGCTAGCAGGCAAAAACCGGCCCTGACCAGGCTGATAGCAGGCAGATCGGAGAAGGGGCGGAAACCCGTTCAGGGGGCGGGTTCGATGCCGCCGACCGGCGGCGAACTGACCGCGCGTCGCGAGTCAGATTCCGCTCACCCGGGAGATGTGGCGGAGAGCCTGCTCCTCGGCGAACAGGCGCAGGAGATCGGGCATCTGGTAGCGACCCGGTTCGGGGGACTCCAGGAGGCGGGCGTCGAGGAGCCTGTCGAGTAGCTTCTCGGCCTGGTCGGGCGCTGTGCCCGAGATCGTGGCGGCGAGGGGGATCGTCACCTGGGGCGGACGGCAAAGGGCGAGGCGGCGGAGCAGACGGGTCAGTTCCTGCCCGCCGGGATCGCCCTCCAGGTCGCGCAGGCTGACGGCGAAGGCGGAGCGAAGGGACAGGTCGTCTATTTGCAGTTCGTCCAGGCGGTGCTGTTCGTTCTCCAGCTTGTCCGCCAGCCAGCCCAGAGGCCAGTGCGGGCGGGACGTCAGGCGGGCGGCGGCGATGCGCACGGCGAGGGGGAGGCCTTGGCAGGAGCCGACGATTCGCCGGGCCCCGTCGGTGTCGGCTCTGACGCGTTCCTCGCCCGCGAGGCTGCCGAGCATGGCCAGTGACTCCTGCTCAGACAGGGCGTTCAGGTGGTGGACGGCGCAGCCCAGGGTCGTCAGGGAGCGGCGGCCGGTCATGAGGACGCCGCAGCGCTCGCCGGGGAGCAGGGGTTCGACCTGGGCCGTGTCCACCGCGTTGTCGAGAAGCACCAGCAGGTCGCGGCCCGACGTGAGCGAACGGAACCGGGTCGCCGCCTCCGCCGGTTCCGCCGGCACATCCGCTGGCGCGACGCCGAGGGCCCGCAACATCCGGGCCAGGGCTTCGGTGGGCTGGAGGGGCGTCGCTTCTTCGCGGGATCCTTGCAGGTCGACGTAGAGTTGTCCGCCGGGGAAGTGGTCGCGTAAGCGATGGGCCAGATGAATCGCCAGTGCCGACTTGCCCATGCCGCCGCCCCCGGTGATCACGACGGCACTCGACCCGCCGGGGTCGGTCATGAGTCGTTGCAAAGACGCCAGGTCCTGCTGCCGTCCGGCGAACGCCGGGACGTCCCGGGGCAGTTCCAGGGGCGGTTTCAGGGGCGGTGACGCCGAAGCTGGGCCGTCCTGGGTGGCGCTGGAAATGGCTGCGGGGCGGGCGGAGGCGCTCGCGCCGGGTAAGGATCTGCCCTCAAGGATGGCTTGGTGCAGTTCACGCAGTTCAGGGCCGGGCTCCAGGCCGAGTTCCGTCACGAGCGTCTGGCGTGCTCGGCGGTAGGAGTCCAGCGCGTCGGCGCGCCGGTCAGCCGCGTACAGAGCCCGCACGAGCTGTGCCCACAGGCCCTCCCGCAGCGGATGCTCCCTCGTCAAGCACTGGAGCTCGTGGATGAGCTCGGGCCCCCGGCCCTGCAGCAGGCCGGCCTCGATGCGGGCCTCGGCGGCGGTGAGCCGGCGTTCGCCCAGCCTGCTCACCTCGGCGGTCACCGCCGAGGTGGGCAGGGTGTCGGAGTACGGCTCGCCGCGCCACAGGGCGAGTGCCTGGGAGAGAAGCCGGTGGGCCTCCCCGGCGGCGCCCTTGACCAGCGCGGTGCGCCCCTGCGCGGTCAGGGCGTCGAAGCGGGCGACGTCGGTCTCGTCGGCGGCGCGGCGGATCTCGTAGCCGGAGGCCCGGGTGATGATCGTCTCGCCGCCGTCGTCGCCGAGTGCGCGCCGCAGTTGCAGGATGTAGCCCCGGAGCAGAGTGGCCGCCGTCGGCGGCGGCTTGGCCGGCCAGAGCTCGGCGATCATGCGTTCTGTGGTGATCGGCCGCCCCGCGCCGATCGTCAGCAGGGCCAGCAGGGTTCGGGGGCGCGGGCTGGGGATCGGCGCCCAGTCGCAACCGGTCCAGAACCGCATCGGCCCGAGCACCTGTAATCGCATATGGACCCCCGTCGCCTCCCCGATGCGGGCCCCCGCCGACACCAGGACGATCTCCACCTGCGGAGCGGAACGTGCCCCACACCGTCGTCGAGTTCGTGAAGGACGAACGCTGTCCCCGGTGCCTGGCCAGGTTGCCGCAATACGTCGGCACCATCCAGAGGTTTCCGCCTGAGTGCAAAACTCCAGCTCAAGGGGCCAAGCGACCGGACGTCCCAGGTGCGGGCGGGTGACGGGGCGGCCATAGGTGAGAGGCACCCCGAGTCCGGGGTGCCTCACCTGTTCAGCCGCTGGACCTCAGTAACCCAGCCGCTTCAGGTCGGGCTGCTCGAACGCCATCTGCGGAATGTCACCCCGGTAAGGACCCGTGATGACCGGCGGGACGAAGGTCTCCTTGATCGTACGGGCGTTCACCCAGCGGATCAGGTTGAAGATCGAGCCCGCCTTGTCGTTGGTGCCCGAGGCGCGGGCGCCGCCGAACGGCTGCTGGCCCACGACCGCGCCCGTCGGCTTGTCGTTGATGTAGAAGTTGCCCGCCGCGAAGCGCAGCCGCTCCGAGGCCGAGGCGATCGCGTAGCGGTCCTGGGCGATGATCGACCCGGTCAGCGCGTACGGCGAGACGCTCTCCATCTGGTCGAGCACCGCGTCGAAGTCGCCGTCCTCATACACGTGTACGCCCAGGATCGGCCCGAAGTACTCCTTGACGAAGATCTCGTCCGTGGGGTCGGCGCACTCCAGGATCGTCGGCTTCACGAAATAGCCGGTGGAGTCGTCGTACGAGCCGGTGAGCAGGTCGATGTTCGAGGCGCCGCGCGCCCGGTCGATGGCCGCCTTGTGCTTGGCGAAGGCCCGGTCGTCGATGACCGCGCCCATGAACGTCGACAGGTCGCCCGCCACGTCGCCCACGGTCAGCGACTCGGCCGCGGAGACGAAGTCGTCACGCATGCGCGACCAGACCGAGCGCGGCACGTACGCCCGCGACGCCGCCGAGCACTTCTGGCCCTGGTACTCGAAGGCCCCCCTGACCAGCGCGGTGGCGAGCACGGCCGGGTCGGCCGACGGGTGGGCCAGGACGAAGTCCTTGCCGCCGGTCTCGCCGACGAGACGCGGGTAGCCGCGGTAGGAGGCGATGTTCGCGCCGACGGTGCCCCACAGGTGCTGGAAGGTCGCCGTCGAGCCGGTGAAGTGGATGCCCGCCAGCTGCGGGTGCGTGAGCGCCACCTCGGAGACCGCCTGGCCGTTGCCGGTGACCATGTTGATCACGCCCGGCGGCAGGCCCGCCTCCTCCAGTAGGCGCATCGTGAAGTGCGCCGCGAACTGCTGCGTGGGCGAAGGCTTCCAGACGACGACATTTCCCATCAAAGCCGCCGACGTCGGCAAATTTCCGGCGATGGCGGTGAAGTTGAAGGGAGTGATCGCCAGCACGAAGCCCTCGAGCGCCCGGTACTCCATCCGGTTCCACACCCCGGGCGACGACGCCGGCTGGTCGGCGTACAGCTGCCGCGCGTAGGCCACGTTGAACCGGAGGAAGTCGATCAGCTCACAGGCCGAGTCGATCTCCGCCTGCTGCGCCGACTTCGACTGCCCGAGCATGGTCGCGGCGTTCAGCGTCGCCCGCCACGGCCCGGCCAGCAGGTCGGCCGCCTTGAGGAAGACCGCCGCCCGCTCGTCGAACGACAGCGCCCGCCAGGCCGGAGCCGCGCGCAGCGCGCTGTCGACGGCGTCCTGTACGTCCTGAGCCGTGGCGTCCTGAATGCGGCCGAGGACGGAGGCCTTGTTGTGCGGCTGCACCACGTCGATCGGCGCGCCGCCGCCCAGCCGCCGCTCGCCGTCGATCGTCATGGTCAGGTCGATCGAGGACCCGGACAGCTCCTTGATCCGGTTCTCCAGCGTCGTACGCTCCGGGCTGCCCGGCGCGTAGCCGTACACCCGCTCGTTGGCGGGAACGGGCACGTTGCTGATGGCGTCCATTTACTTACCCCCAAGGGCACGAAGGAAGAAGGCGATGTTGGCGGGCCGCTCGGCCAGGCGGCGCATGAAGTAGCCGTACCAGTCGTCGCCGTAGGGAACGTAGACGCGCACGGTGTGACCGGCCCCGGCGAGGTCCTCCTGCCGGTCGGTGCGGATTCCGTACAGCATCTGATACTCATAGGACCCGAGCCGGCGGCCGAAGCGGTCGGCGAGCAGCTCGGTGATCGAAATGATCCGGTCGTCGTGCGTCGCCACCATGGGGTACCCCTGCCCCGCCATGAGGGTTCGCAGGCATCGCACGTACGCCTTGTCGACCTCGCTTTTGCCCTGGTACGCGACCGAGGCGGGCTCCCGGTAGGCGCCCTTGACCAGGCGTACCCGCGAACCCTCGACCGCCAGCGCGCGGCAGTCGTCCGCGCTGCGGAACAGGTAGGCCTGGATCGCCACGCCGGTCGACGGGAAGTCCGCGCGCAGCTTGCGCAGGATCGCGAGCGTCGAGTCGACGGTCGTGTGATCCTCCATGTCGAGCGTCACGGTCGAGCCGTTGGCGTCGGCCGCGGCGCAGATCTCGCGGGCGTGCTCCAGCGCCATCGCGTCGTCGAGCCGCTGCCCGACGGCCGACAGCTTCACCGACACCTCGCCCCGGGGGCCGAGATCGAGCGGGCGCAGCGCGTCGAGCAGCGTGATGTACGCCTTCGCGGTGGCCGCCGCCGCGCTCGCGTCGCGGGTCTCCTCGCCGAGATGGTCGACGGTGACGGCGAGTTTGGCGTCGCGCAGCCGTTCGATGGCGGTCCGGGCCTCCTGAACGCTCTCACCGGCGACGAACCTGTCGACGACCTTGCGGGTGAGGGGGAAGCCGGATACCGAGCGGCGTACCAGCGCGCTCCGGGAGGTGGCGAGTAGCAGTTGACCCAGCATGTTCTCAGCCTAAAACCGCAGCTCACAACCGGGCCATCGACGCGCGTAACGCCACTTGTGGCAGGCTGTCATACAAATGCACAACTCGGCAGATCTACAGGAGACCGTCGACGAGCTCGCCCGCCTGCTGGGGGCGTCCGCGACGCTGGAGGACCGCTCGTTCCGCCTGCTGGCATATGGTGCGCAGCACGGCGACATCGACACCGTCCGCCAGGAATCGATCCTGCGCAGGCGCGCCACCGGCGAGGTCCGCGACTACTTCGAACGCTACGGCATCGCCCGCGCCCACGGCCCGGTCAGGATCCCCGCGGACGCCGACCTCAAGGTCCTGGCCAGGGTCTGCTGGCCGCTGCGCCACGGCGAGGTCACCTACGGCTACCTGTGGCTGCTCGACTCCGGCAGCCTCACCGAGGCGGCGCTGAGCCGGGCGGCCCCGCTCGTGGCCAGGGCCGCCGCCGCGCTCGCCCAGGAGGCCAGGAGCCGTCACGACCTCGGCCGCGGCCTGCGCGCGCTGCTCTCGGCCGACCCTGAGGAGCGGGCCGGCGCCTCCATCGAGGTACTCGGGCCCGTCACCGCGATCGCCGTGCGCGAGTCGGAGGAGCGTGTCGCCGCCCTCTGGACGCTGCCGCGCGGGGTGCTGGCCCGCGCCGGCTCGCCCGTCGCGCTGCTCGCCCCCGCGCACCTGGCCGCCGAGGTCGCCCAGACCCTGCAGAACGCGTACGGCACGGCGGCCGGCACCGGCGCCCCCCGGGCGGACCCGGCGGACGCCTGGCAGAGCTGGCGTGAGGCGCGGCAGGCGTTGCGCGTCGCCGAGCACTTCCCCCGCTTCGCGCCCGTCGCCCGGTGGGAGGACCTGGGCGTGCACCGGCTGCTGGCCCGGCTCGGCCAGAGCGACCTGCGCGAGCTGGCGGCCGAGACGGCGGCGCTGGACGCCGAGCTGGCGCACACCGTGGAGGTCTACCTGGACCACGGCGGCCACGCCCAGAAGACGGCCGCCGAGCTGGGCATCCACCGCCAGACGCTCTACTACCGGCTGGGCAAGGCCGAGCGGACGCTGCACCGGGACCTGTCGGAGGGAGACGACCGGCTGACCATCCACCTGGGCCTCAAGGCGGCCCGCCTCCTGGCGCCTTAGTCGGCGGGTCTTACAGGTGGCTGAGGGCGGAGGTGTCGCCGGGCCCGCCGCGTTCGGTCAGCCCCTTGGCGACCCGCTGCCGGTGAGCGTCGTCCTTGTGCCCGTCGTACTTGAACTTGCCGCGGATCTCCTCGATCGCTAGCCGGATCCCCTGGATGCCCGACAGCAGCCGCGGCATCCGGGCCGGATCGCCCTGCCCGGGTTCGAGGTCGGCGAGCTGCTCGCGCAGGATCTCCAGCTTGCCCTCGGCCTCCTTGACGATCTCGGCCCGGCAGATCAGCTGGACGGAGGAGTAGAACGTGGTCGGCACGCCCAGCTCCGGCTCGACACCGGGCTCGGCCCGCCACCGGCCCGGGATGTAGGCCCAGGGGCCCGCCACCGACATGACCACCTTGGGGTTCTCGTCGATCGCCGCCCAGATCGGATTCGGC
Source organism: Nonomuraea sp. NPDC048901 (assembly GCF_040649695.1). NCBI lineage: Bacteria > Bacillati > Actinomycetota > Actinomycetes > Streptosporangiales > Streptosporangiaceae > Nonomuraea > Nonomuraea sp. NPDC048901. Next base: position 570,614 of record NZ_JBEZFW010000005.1, read on the forward strand.
CGGGCCAGGTGGAGGACGATCGTCCGCTCGTCCACGAGCAGGAACTGCGTCGGCACCACGACGGGCACCTCACGGCCGCGGCCCGCGGCTATCAGGTGCCCGAACTGGTTGTCCTTCACGTACGCCAGGGACTGCTCGTCGGTGCCCGCGTCCCAAGGGTGAATCAGCATAAAAGGAACTTTAAGCGCAGGCGAGTTCGTACACCCGCACCAGCTCCTGGCTGACCCGCTCCCACGAGTAACGCGAACGGGCGCGGTCGGCGCCCGCGTAGCCGAGCGCGGTGCGCAGCGTCGGGTCCGTCAGCAGCTCGCGGGCCAGGCGCGCGGTCCGCGCGGGGCGGTCCGGCGGCACCAGCAGGCCGGTGACGCCGTCGATGATCGAGTCGAGGTGCGCGCCCACGGCCGAGGCGATCACGGGTACACCGCAGGCCATGGCCTCCAGCGCGACGATCCCCGTCGTGGCCTCGCGTGGCACCGACACCACGGCGTCGGCACTGCGCATGAGCTTGGGTACCGCGGTCCGCTTGACCTGCCCGAGCAGGGTCACCCGGTCGGCCACGCCGAGCTGCTGGGCCAGGGCGCGCAGGCGGCGTACCTCCCGGTCGCCGTCGAGCAGGTCCGGCTCGGGGCCGCCCGCGAGCACCAGCTCGACGTCCTGGAGGCCCTGCAGCGCGCGGATGATCGTGGGGGCGCCGCGTTCGGGGGTGAGCGGGCCGAGGTGCAGCAGGCGCTTGCGGCTGCCGCGCGTGGCGACCGGGCCCTGGCGGTGGAAGCGCTCGGTGTCGACGCCGTACGGCACGATGGCGATGTTGTGGCGCGGCACGCCGAGCCGGATCAGCGCAGACTCCTCGTCACCGGAGCCGGCGATGACCGCTCTGGCGCTGCGGCCGAGCGCGCGCTCCAGCTTCAGGTGGGCCGCGTCGACGGTGTGGAAGGTCTGGGTGACCGGCACCCCCAGGCCGTTGGCGCCCGTGACGGCGGCGAGGCCGCCGGTCCAGGAGTGGGCGTGGATCACGTCCGGGCGTTCCTGGCTCCAGCGCCGGCTCAGATATTGGCCGACGTCCTTGAGGTACGGCATGACGTCGGCGGGGGCGAGATCGCGGGCCGGGCCCACCTCGATGTGCTCCATCATCACACCCGGGGCCACCCGCGTCCTGGCCTTGCCCTCGGCACTGTCACGACGGGAGTAGATGGTGACGTGGTGCTCGCGTCCCAGTTCACGCGCTACGGAGAGAATGTGGTGACGCTTGTTACCGGTAGCGGAAGCGACGATCGCGATATTCATGGCACACCTCAGCGTGAAAACAGCTTTCAAGGTGTGCCTGCGTCTTAGGCACGTCGTTCTTCCCCCGACCTTACCCAAAGATGGCTCAACCGCAAACCCCCGCAGAGCCGACACCACTTAGACGCCGCGCAGAGCCAGCACCACGATCTCGTCCCAAACCTGTCCGCCGGAGAACGCGTGCCGGTCCGCCTCGACCGCCTTCACGATGGTCGTAGGCGCCTGACCGGCGCATCTGCCCAGCACGTCGGCCAGCCGCTCCTCGCCGTACGGCTCGCCGACCTCGTTCCTGGAGGAGATCAGCCCCTCGGAGTAGAGCAGCAGCGTCTCACCCACCGCGACGGTCAGCTCCTCGGACTCGGTCTCGGCCTCCGGCGAGATGCCCAGCGGCACGCCGCCACCCGAGGCGAACCGGACGCTCCCGTCGGGCAGCAGCAGCGCGGCCGGATGATGCCCCGCGGACGACAGGCGGATCCTGCGGCCCCGTACGAACCCGGCCACGACCATCACGAACATGCCGGTCCCCTGCGTCACCAGGGCCTCGTTCACCTTGCGCAGCACCACGTCGGGATCGGACTCCCAGACGCTGAGCACCCGGACCCCGCCCCTGACCATCGCGCTGACCGACGCCGCCTCCTCGCCCTTGCCCGCGGCGCCGCCGAGGGCGAACGCCCAGCCGTCCGCGACGGGGAAGACGTCGTAGAACTCGGCGCCGACCGACGCGCCGGGATTGTAGATCGCGGCGGCCTCGTACCCGGGCACGTCCGGCAGGTTGCGCGGCGCGACGGTGGCCGACAGCGCGTCGGCGGCCCGCGAACGGCGCTGGAAGCTGCTCTGCGCGCGCACCGCCAGCCCGAGCTGGAGCCCGACCTCCTGCATGACCCCCAGGTCGGCCAGCGTGAACGGCGGCCGGTCGTGCGACCTGACCAGCGTGAGCACGCCGTCGCCCGGGCCGATGGGCACGCACAGCATCGAGCCGGCGCCCATCGCCGTCAGCAGCGGCCCGTCGGAGCAGAAGCCCAGCAGGGTCTCGTCGTCGACCATCTCGTGCACCACGCCGGAACCGCGCTCCAGCACCTGGGTCACCACGTGGCTCGCGGCCGGCGGGGCGGACTCGATCTGGCGTACCAGGTCGCCCAGCGGGTGGTCCTTGGGCGCCACGACGGCCGCGCGGCGGGCCAGACCGTCGCGTACCACGTCCGCGATCACCCAGTCGGCCCAGCCGGCCGCCAGCAGCCGCGTCGCCCTGGGCAGCGCCACAGGCTGCCGCAGCGCCTCCTCGTCCAGCAGCAGCGTGGTCATCGTGGCCAGCAGGTCCTGGCGCTTGGCCGCCGCCAGCAGCAGCGCGCCGTCGGACTGCTCGGGCCGCCGCGCGCCCGGCTCGGGCAGCTGTACCTCGGTCGGCAGCGCCACGGCCGCCACCATCTGCTGCGGCTCGCCGGGCATCGTCAGCCTGGTCAGAGCCACCTGGACGGTATGGGTCCGGCCCTGGTGCGCCAGCCGCGACTCGAACGCGGCCGGCTGCCCGGTCTGCAGCACCGACATCAGGTGCGAACGGAACGCCGCCCGCCGCGACACGTCCACCAGCAGCGGGAACGACCGGCCGACCAGATAGCCGTCGGGGCTGCCCAGCATCCGCGAGGTCTCGGGGTTGATCCGCCGGACCACCCCGCCGCCGTCCAGCACGATCACCGGCACGGGGAAGGCCCGGTAGACCTGGCGCAGCAGCTTCAGCTCCCGCTGGCCCCCGTCCTTCTTGCCGCCCTGCCGCTTGGGCGCGTTGCGCAGCGCTTCACGCGCCTCGGCCAGCAACTCGGCGGCGGTGTCGAGCTCGGCGAGTGCCGCGTCTAGAGTCGGCGCAAGGTCGGAGGGGTAGGCCGCCCGCGCCTCGCGCAGGGAGGAAACACGTCCGGACAGAGCGTCCAGGGCGTGTTCGAGGCCGGGCATGGTCATTCTCTGACGCTACGCCACGCTGGATAATGCTAGCTATAAGGGGTAGGGCTTGCTTGCTATGAAATCAACGGCGATGATCACCCCCGGACTTGCCCGTGACCTGGCGACTCTCGGGCGGCTGGGCGAAGACAACTCAACGGAAAGTGTGCTGCGCGGTCTGACCACCGCGCTGGCCGACGGAGTCCCCGGTTGCTCGGGCGGTTCCGCCGAGCACTGGCGGGACCAGCGGGTGCTGGTGTCGGGCTCGCACAGCGAGCTCATCATGCTGGTCGAAGGCGAACGCGACATCGGCGAGGGCCCGTCGACCGACGCCAGGCTGGCCGGCGGCCGGGTGGTCGTGACGGACGTGCTCAGCGACTCGCGCTGGCCGCGCTACGCCCCGCTCGCCGCCCGCTGGGGGGTGCGCTCGGTGCTCACCGTGCCCATCCGGCTCGACCCTGTCCTGCTGGTCATCGGCCTCTATTCGGTACGGCCGGCCGCCTTCTCCCCGCAGGCCGCCCAGGCGCTGGCCGACATGCTGACCGAGCAGGTGGGCGTGGCCATGGCCAACCTGTGGGACTTCGAGGAAGCACGTACGGACGCCGCCCAGCTCCAGGAGGCCCTGGCCGGCCGCTCGGTGATCGACCAGGCCAAGGGCATCATCATGAAGACCAGCGGGTGCTCGTCCGAGGCGGCCTTCGAGGAACTGCGCCGGATCTCACAGCACCACCAGGTCAAGGTGGCGGACCTGGCCAGGCTCCTGGTCGACGAGCACCAGAAAAAGTCCCGCCGCTAGTGGCCCTAGGGGAATGTGCTCAGCCAATGGCGGCCAAGGCGTCGTCGAGCGTGTCGTACAGCGGCAGCCGCTGCGCGAGCCCGGTGATCCACATGACCTTTGACTTTGAATATTCCACGCCGACCAGGGCAAACCTGGCACCCGACGCCAAGCTGGTCTGCCAATGGTGGACGATCAGGCCGAGCGCGCGCGAGTCCATGAACGTCACTCCGGCCAGGTCCAGGATCAGCTCGGAACCCGCCAGAGAGAGGTAGTCGGCGAACTGCTCGCGCGTCGTGGCGTCGAGCACGCCATCGACCTTGATCACCGTGATCTCGTCCACGGTCGACGACGTAAGGCTCAGGGCCGTCACCGCCCCTTCGCCGTTCTCCGGCATTGTCACGGGGCAACCCTACTGTCACCGCACGAAGGAGGAATACTTCTGCGGTGAGGGGGGACACTGGATCCGAAGTCCAGCAGAGGGCTTCCGTCTCGGATGTAGAGCGAGGCATGCCTCTGCATGGGCTTTTTTCGCAGGTGGAGGCGGCCCTGCGATCCATATGAGGAGCAGCCATGGCTGTGCGGGAATTCGTCCTCGAGGAGTTGACCGCCGAAGAGTTGCTGGCCGAAATGGCCGGCGAAGCCACTACCGACAGTCACCGCGAACGCCTGAGGGAGCGCATCGTCGAGATGCACCGCTCGCTCGCCATGGAGATCGCCAGACGCTACCGCTACCGCGGCGAGCCTCTGGAGGATCTTCTGCAGGCCGCGTACGTCGGCCTCATGAAGGCCGTCAACGGCTTCGACCCCACTCTCGGCCATGCCTTCAGGGGCTACGCCGTCGTCACGATGACCGGCGAGGTCAAGCGCCACTTCCGCGACCGTACCTGGGCCATCCGGGTGCCGCGGCTCTACCAGGAACGCCGCTCCGAGCTGAACCGGCTCGTCGCCGACCTCAGCCAGGACCTGGGACGCTCCCCGACCGTGGCCGAACTGGCCGCGAAGATGAACATCAGCGAGGAGGACGTCCTGCTCACGCTCGACGCCTCGGCCGCCTACAGCACGCTGTCGCTCGACGCGCCGCTCGGAACCGAGGACGACGCCGCCTCTCTCGGCGACATCATCCCGGAGGACGACGATACGTTGGGCAAGATGGTCGACCGGCAGGCCGTCAAGCCGCTGATCGACGCACTGCCGTCGCGTGAGAAGCACATCCTGCTGCTTCGCTTCTTTGGGAACATGACTCAAGCCGAAATAGCGGCAGAGTTCGGCATCTCGCAGATGCATGTATCGCGAATCCTCCGTAAAGTGCTGGACCAGCTACGTAGTGAGCTAGTCAGCTGATTAAGGCGGTTACCGGGTGAACGAGGATGTCGATCCTCAGGCGGGCTCCATCAGCCCGCCACCGGGCGCGCCGGTGAAAAAGCTGAGCTTCCGGTTGCCGGACCTCCCGCGGGTGCGCCAGTTCGCCGCGTCCGAGGCCCGCGAGGTGGGCATGGCGGAGGAGGCGGTGGGCGATTTCGTCATCGCCGTCAACGAGGTGGCCACCAACGCCGTCACCCACGGCACGGTCGACGCCCAGCTCCGCACCTGGGTCCACGACGGCGAACTGGTGGTCGAGGTACACGACGAGGGCACCTGGAAGCCCGGCCCGATGCCCGGCTCGGTCGGCGGGATGGGTCTCTGGGTGGCCCGCCTGCTCTCCTCGGACCTGTCGCTGCGGGTGGGCGGCGAGGGCAGCACGGTCACCATGCGCTTCCCCAGCAAGACCTGATTTCACCAGACATGAATCGACATGTGCGCGCGACGCCTCGTGATCATCTCGTGATCATCGAGTGCGCCGCGCGCTGTCGTGCTGTGTCCGCTGTCGGCGTTTGTTATCGGCGGGTACGGCCTCGCCAGCCGCCGTAGCTCTTGACGCTGGCCGTGCCGATGCCCGCCTGGTGCAGCGCCAGCAGGGTGAGGCCGAGCAGCATGAACGTCGTGCCGGAGATCCCTGACCCGATGCTCACGTTCAGCAGGTCGAGCAGGAAGCCCAGGCCGAAAATGATCGCCGCGACTATCGCCAGCATGTCCCGTTACCTCGTTCCGTAGGCCGTATCGGTTGCGTGGCTCGTCTCATGGCCGGTTGCGAGACCGGTCGCGTGGCCTGCTTCGTGGCTTGCTTCGTGGCCTGAGAGGGTGAGCAGCCGCTCCAGCACGACCCGGTAGTCGCGCAGGGCCAGCCGCAGTTGCTCGGTGTCGTCAGCGCCCTTCCAGCGGTCGCGCAGCTCGCCCGTACGAGCCGTAAGACCGCTGGTGATCGCCTCGACGACCTCTTCGACCAGTCCTTCGGCCCGCTGGACGGCGTCACTGGGGTCGTCCACGAACGAGGTCTGCAGCTCGCGCCAGCGACCCTGCACTTCGGCCGGGTCCTGGTCGAACAGGACGACGGACTGAGGGGCGGCGTGGGCCGGCGCGCTCTCCACCACCATGGGCTCGCCGGGCACGTCGTCGGTGTACTCGGGCTCGTCGCGCACCGGGTCCGGGCTCAGACCCGGCTCGGGCTCGGCCAGCATGTCGCCGCCCATCGGGGCGTACGGCTCGTGATGGCGAGCCCCATTCCCCTCGTCGTTCTCTTCGTTCTCTTCGTTGACGATCGCCCTCGACCGCTCGTCACGGACGCCGTCTTCCTTGCTGAGGTCGGTAGTGGGGGTGTCGTTCGCGCGGAAGTCGTCCCTGGGGGCGTCATCGTCATCGGTCTGGTCCGCCCGTTGCGACGGCACTTTCAGCTCGTCGCTCGTCATATCGGTCACCGTCCTCGCGTGGTCTCTTGTAGGAGCTCTTCGAAGAGCGCGCGGTAGTGCACCATCGCCTGACGGAGATCCTCGGTAGAGGCCTCCTTCCTGGCGGCGCGCCCGCTGATCTCGTGGGCCGCCCGGTAGTGGTCCAGGGTGGCACCGTGCCCGACGGACAGATCGGACACCCGCTGCTCGAAGTCATCCGTGGGGTAGCCTCGCTCCGCCATGACCGCCGCCACCAGCTGGTCGGCCTCGGATACCGCGAACCCCGGGGCGTCGACGAAGCGCTCCTGCACCTCGTTCCACCGGGTGGCGTAGCTGTCACGTGACTCCTCCGGCAGGGGCCGGATGTCCAGCTCGGAGTGGCGCTGCTCACGGGCGAGCAACTCCTGCTCCGCGTCGCGTCTGCTGTCGTGCTCCGCCATCAGGCGTTCGTACTCGGGGCCGAAACGTGCGCGGAGGCGGCTGCGGCGCTGCTGCTGCAACACCACGTAGCCGACTGCGGCGAGGGCCACCACCGCGACCACGACGACGACCACCCAGATCAAGGTGGACATAATGTTCGCCTCCGGTCTCTAACGTCGAGACCAGCGACTGCCCCCGTAGGAGCGCCCGAAACGCCGGTGTCAGCGGCCTTCCAGAGCTTTCCTGGCCGCTTCCAGCACTGTCGCGACGTGTGAGTCACCAGGGGCGGCGGGGACCTCCCTGAACCCGCTCACGCTGTCGTAGCCGACGTCGAGCCCGGCATCGACAAGCCGCTGCGCCCACCGCAAGGCGGTGTTCAACCGCTCGGCCGCCGGCGGCTTCCCCTGCGCGGCGGCGGACAGGTTCCGCAGGTTCGTGGCGGGCCCGGACTGCGCGTGCTTCCGCTCCAGCTTCCACGGTACGGCCCGGCTGTGATCGAGCATCGGCTTGGCCAGGCCCGCGGCCCGCTTGGCCTGCAGCACCCCGGACTCACTGACCCCGAAGTGCGCGGCCAACTCCTGCACGTTCATTCCCTCGGCGACGAGCCTGGCCAGCTCACTCCGATCGACGGTCGGCCTGCGCCCCACGAGCCCCTCCTGCTGAGTACACGTGCGGTTCTGATGTGCGCTAAGGTTATGACGTCTCGCCCCGCAGGGGGTGATCGACACAACCGGGACGTAGCGCAGCTTGGTAGCGCACTTGACTGGGGGTCAAGGGGTCGCAGGTTCAAATCCTGTCGTCCCGACCAGGTTTTCTACTGGTCGAGCAGGGTGTCACTCTTTAGGGTGGCACCCTTTCGCATTGTTGAGTGACCAACTGAGTGATCAACGGGCGAAGAGATCGTCCATCGCCGCAGCTCCTTGCAGGAGTACGGGGCGGATCTGCTTGCGGTAGACGGCTTCCGTCACAGCCGTGCCGCTGTGGCCGACCAGGCGGGCGATGTCGTCCAGGGGACACCGGAGTCGGAGAGCAGTGAGACGAGGCTGTGGCGCATCTCACGGCGCGTCCAGTAGTACGCGGGCATCCCGGCGTCCTTGACGATCTTCGGAACGCTCTGCGTACGTTGTGGGCGTCGAGGGATGTGCCAGCGAAGACGAGACCATGATCCTTCTACTTCTCGACTGCCTCCCTCATGTCCCTGCGCTGCTGCTCCCGGCGAGCCTTTAGCGCTTCCACGCAGTGCTTGGGCAGCGCTAGTGATCTCCGTGAGCCGCCTGGTCTTGGTGTCGCCTCCTTCGCGTACGGACCGCCACATGGCGATCCACGGGGGGTCTTCTGCGGCATCGACTGGTCCAAGGTCGCCAAGCTACGCATCGGCAACACGCCACCCCTTCGGCTTGGCCGTCACCGCGCTGCTACAGACCATCACGGCCATGACCACCGCCATCGCCGGCCTGCAAGCCGAGATGGAACAGGCTCTGGACCATCATCCCGACGCGCCCATCTACCGCAGCCAACCCGGGCTTGACACCATCCTGGCCACCCGCATCCTGGCGGAGTTCGGCGACGATCTGTCAATCCCCTCAAATTCAAATCGTGGAGACGGCCCTATGACGCCTCCACTGCCAAGCGGACACAGGCGGGGCAGGCTTGGGCTGCCCTTGGCGAGAATGGCAACGACCATCCGCAGATCGGCAGCGGATGTGCTGGCTCACCGCAGAGGCTCCTTCCGCTGTCACCTTGTACGGCATGCTGAACGGCGCCTCGTTCAAGGCCGGATAGCCCGAGCCGGTAGCCCTCTTCGATGTTCACCGGCTCGGACCACGGTGTAAACCAGCAGGTCATCCCAGTGGATGGGCCAGCGTCGTGCTCCGCCGGGCTCGCCGTCGAGCTCCACGAGTGCCAGCGTGCCATTACGTAGGATGCCCACCACCGTGGCACGATGTCCAAGGAGCCATGATGCGAACGCTCGTGTCCTGGCTGGGCTGTGGAGCATGTCCACGATCTTGACTCGGCTGCCGATGGTGCTCCCAGCCGTCGTCATGGCGCGTTCTCTTCCAGGGTGGCGCTGGCGGCGTGTCCCAGGTCGCCGATCGCCTGGGAGAGCGGGTGGTCGGCGCGTAGATCGGCGTACCGGAAGGCGATGCGGCGGGCGGCTCGTCCAGGTTCGATGGCCGGGTGCCAGGCGTAGACGGGGCGCTTGCGTTCGGGATCCCAGCCGGTGCGCCACCAGAACCGGTGACCGTCGCACCACACCACCAGCCCCACCCAGACCGACACCAGGGCGAGGTCGTATCCCACGTGGATGTCTGCTTGTATGCCGTGCTCGGTCTGGAGGGTCTGGCGCAGGAGATCTGCGGACAGCATGGCTTGCGTTTTCTTGCCGTTCCCAGGCCCGGCGATAATCTGGTCCTGCATCGTTGACGCCCCAAGCTCTCGATGCTTTGGACCCCCGTCTGCGGGTGGTGTTGCAGCACCGTTCGTCCCGCAGGCGGGGGTCTATTCAAGGGCCCCGCTTTAGGGGGGCTAAAGTTGAGAGTAGAGCCCTGGCCATGCCCTCGCAATAGGGGGGATAAAGTGCGCCGAATGTCGGTCGCTGAGGAGGCAACGCCCGGATGGACTTGAAGACGCTGAGAGAAGTCGCGCAGGTCAACGATCCCGTGGAACGAGCCCGCATGCTCAGCCGACTCATGACCGAGGAGCAGGGGTTGGTCACCGAGGCGGCCAAGATGCGGCGGCAGGCCATCGCGGAGGCACGGGAGTCCGGGATGAGCCTGGAGGAGATCGCCGGGCGGCTGGGGGTCTCCCCTGGACGCATCTCGCAGATGAGAAAGGGGCCGACCGCTCGTGCGCCGGAAGGCCCTGCCACGTCGGCCCCTCGGGTGCTGGTGCAGCGGGCGTTGCCGACCGAGCCCGCCGTCAGGGGGTCCAAGTCCCTGTTCCTGGCGGAAGCGGAACGGCAAGGGCTCAAAGCTGATCGCCGGATGCTCTATGTCGGGCTGGAACCCGCCAGTGATCACGTTGCGGCCTGCCTGCGTGTCGAGCCCGGTACGGACATCGTGGCCCGGCGCAAGATGATGACGGCGAACGACGTGCCGGTACGCATCGCGACGAGCTACTTCCGCGCTGACCTGTTCGGCGACACCAGGATCGCCGAGCCGGAGTTCGTCAAGCCGTCGCTTCAGTCCGCGTTGACCGCGCTCGGCTACTCGTTCGGTCACGCGGAGGAGAACCTGACCGCTCGGCCGCCGACCACCTTCGAGCGTGAGACGCTGGAACTCGAGCCCGGAGAGTGGATCGTCCAGGTGCTCCGCGCGAGCTACTCCACTGAGGACACGCCCATCCACGTCTTGGAGACGATCTGCGCCGCCAACCGGCACATCTTCTCCATCGGCCAGGTCTCCGGGTACGACGAATTCTGAGTGACAATCGCGCCGGACGACCTTGGACGCTGAAGGACCGGCAAGGACTATAACCTCAGGTGGGGGCGGGTATCGGCCGTGATCTCGCCCCCTCGTGATGTGCCTGGGGGTCAAGGGGTCGCAGGTTCAAATCCTGTCGTCCCGACCAGGCGAGGTCCTCCAAGGGGACACCGGAGTCGGTGAGCAGCGAGACGAAGCTGTGGCGCATCTCGCGGGGCGTCCAGTAGTAGGCGGGCATCCCGGCGTCCTTGACGATCTTCCGGAACGCTCGTCTGACGTTGTGGGCATCGAGCGGTGTGCCAACGAGCGAGGCGAAGACAAGCCCGTGATCCTGCGGTCTTGGTGTCGCCTCCTTCCCATGCGGAGTGCCACACGGCGATCCACGGCGGAATGTCCCGGTCCGGATCGCCGACGCGATCGACCTCCTGGCCGAGTACGAGCAGGACTGTGCAGCGTGTCCACGATCTCGGCCCGGCATGGTCCGGCGGGATTGGCCCGGCGGCAGCTTCAACGGTCTATCCGGAGTGGAGGGCCATGCGGCTGAGCATGGTCATGAGAGCTCGCGTGAGCGGATGACGTTGGCGTACCAGCGGGCGCTGTCCTTCAGCGTGCGGGCCTGGGTGTCGTAGTCCACGCGGATGATCCCGAAGCGTTTCGAGTATCCGTACGCCCACTCGAAGTTGTCCATGAGCGACCACAAGAAGTAGCCGCGCACATCGACGCCTTTCTCGATGACGTCGAATACTGCCTGAAGGTGCCGCCGGACGTAGTCGATCCGATCCTCGTCGTGAATCATCCCGTTGTCGACGGTGTCCGGGAAGGCGGCGCCGTTCTCGGTGATCATGAGGGGTTGGTTCGGATATCGCTCATGAAGGTCGGTGAGGAGGTCACGGAGGCCGTCTGGATCGATGTTCCAGCCCATCTCGGTCAGCGGACCCCGCTGGTTGAGGAACTCGACGTCTTCGGCGCCGGGCCAAGGAGAAGCGGTCGAGCGGCCATGTCCGTCAGACCGCTCCCGGTCGTCTGACCCGTCCGACATCCGCACCCGGTTGGTGTTGTAGTAGTTGACGCCCAGGACGTCGATGGGCTGGTGAATGGTTTCCAGGTCCCCATCCTGGACGAAGGACCAGTCGGTGATGCCGGCCGTCGTTTCCAGGAGACGGTCGGTGTAACGACCCTCCAGCATCGGCCCCAGGAACGCGTCGTTCGACAGCGCCTCCACTTTTGAGCGCGCGGTCTCGCCACTCGGGCCGTCCGGGCGGAACACGTGCAGGTTGAGCGTGACGGAGAACTTCGCGTCGGATTTGACCTCCGAACGCATCGCCTGGATGGCCAGGCCATGCGCGCGATTGAGATGGTGCACGGCCAGCAGCGGCTCCAGCCTGCTCGTGTGTCCGGGCGCGTGCACGCCGCTGCCGTAGCCGAGGTACGCCGAGCACCAGGGTTCGTTGAGCGTGGTCCAGGTGTCGACACGGTCCCCGAGCGCGGCGCTGATGACCCGCGCATACTCGGCGAACGTGTCGGCGGTGGCTCTGCTGGTCCACCCTCCCTCATCCTCCAGGGGTTGGGGGAGGTCCCAGTGATACAACGTCGCCACCGGGCGGATGCCGCGTTCGAGAAGTCCGTCGACCAGGCGCGAATAGAAATCGACGCCCTTGTGGTTGGTCGGGCCCACGCCGGTGGGAATGACCCGCGGCCAGGCGATGGAGAACCGGTAGGCCTCGAGTCCGAGCTCGGCCATCAGGTCGAGGTCGGACTCGAGACGGTGGTAGTGATCGTCGGCGACGTCTCCGGTGTCGCCGTTGAGCGTCCGGCCGGGCGTGTGGCTGAATGTGTCCCAGATCGACGGGCCGCGCCCGTCCTCGGTGGCGGCGCCTTCGATCTGGTACGCGGCTGTCGCGGACCCGAAGACGAACTCGTGGGGAAACCTCACTGGAGCTCCTCGCGAAAGGTTTGAGTCATGGAGTCATGGCCGGGGATCGAGGTAGGCGTCATCCGCCTCGTACCGCACAGAGGCGACTTCCACCGTGCCGCTGATGGCGCGGACGCCGGCGACCCGGCCGGTGAATCCGCCGGCGACCTCGGTGGAGAGGTATCGGCCGTCGAAGCGCGCGAGCATCACGCTGTGGCCGTCACGGATCACCGACAATACGATGTCATCCGGGCCGTCGTGGGTGGCGGGCAGTGACTCGATCCGCACCGTTGGCGTCGGCCCGAGGCCGGTCGTGACCTCGCCGATGGGGGATTCGAGCGGACCGACGCGCAGGACCGCGTGCGCGGAGCCGTCGTTCACCCGCAACTCGCACCAGTGGCGGTCATCGAGTCGGAGCAGGACGCCCGCCGCGCCGTCGGCCGTCCGTAGCGCGACGTCGAAGCGCCAGCGCTCGTCGGTCACCCGGGTCATGAGGGCGCTGACGTTCCCGCTGGCGGAGGCGGCCGGGATCAACGCAATGCCGGGTTCGGCGGGTGAGACGAATTCGCCGAGAGGAGCGCCGGGGGAGACCCAGCGAGGATGGAGTGAGGGGTCGGCGAATCGATCCAGGAAGGAGCGGTCGGGGATCTCGTACACGAAGCGACCCTCGTCGAACTGCGGCCACCCGTCGATCCAGTCGATGCCGGCGAGGAATGTCTCGCGGCCGTTGACGTGGAACATCGGGGTCATCCCGCGCGGGCGGACGCCGAGATACACGGCCGCCCACCGTCCGTCGGGGGCTTCGACGAGGTCCGCGTGCCCCGTGTTCTGCACCGGATGCGTGGTGCTGCGATGCGAGAAGACGGGATTGCCGGGGGCGGGCTCAAAGGGGCCGTCGGGGTTTCGGGATCGGGCGATGGTGATGGCGTGGCCGCGTTCCGTGCCGCCTTCGGCGATCATCAGGTACCACCACCCGTCGCGGCGGTAGAGATGTGGAGCCTCGGGGAAGGCCAGTCCGGTCCCCTGCCAGACGGGCCTTGGCTCCTCCAGCGCCACCCCCTTTTCGAGATCGACTCGGGCTTGGGCGATGCCCTCCAGGCCGGGGCGTGTCGAGCAGTACGTGACGTAGCAGGTGCCATCGTCATCCCAGGCCAGGTCGGGATCGATGCCCGCCAGGCCGTCGATCACCACGGCCGGAGCCCACGGGCCGGCCGGGTCCGTCGTCGACGTCAGCAGTTGGCCGCCGCTGGTGGAGACGTTCGTCGTGATCAGCCAGAAGCGGCCCGCGTGATGGCGGAGTGTCGGAGCGTAGATTCCCTTGCTGGCGCCGGCTTCTCCCGCCTGGAACCCATCGGTGCCGGTCAGGGCGTTGCCGATCTGGGTCCAATGGGTGAGGTCGGTGCTGTGCCAGACCGGGACGCCTGGGGAGTATTCGAAGGAGGAGTTGACCAGGTAGTAGTCGGCGCCGGCGCGGCAGACGCTCGGGTCGGGGTAGAAGCCGCCGATGATGGGATGCACGCCGGCCGCCTCGCGGCGCCTGCCTTTTCGTGTTTCGAAGGTCATTTGATTCCGGTCGCCGTGATTCCTTGAATGAAGTAGCGCTGCAGGGCCACGAAGAGCAGCAGCACGGGGGTGATGACCAGCACGGAGCCGGCCAGCAGGACTCCGTAGTTGGTCGCGTTCTGCCCCACCGAGTACAGGGAGAGCGCGACGGGGAGGGTGTACATGTCCTCGGTCTGCGCGACCACGAGCGGCCACAGGAAGTTGTTCCACGATCCGAGGAAGGTGAGGATGGCGAGTGTCGCCAATGCCGGCCCGCAGAGCGGCAGGATGATGCGCGTGAAGATGCGCACCTCGCCCGCGCCGTCGATGCGGGCGGCTTCGATGAGCGCGTCGGGGATCTCACTGATGAACTGGCGCATGAGGAAGACGCCCATCGGCCCTGCGAGGAACGGAATGATCAGCGCAGGGTAGGTGCTGACCATCCCGAGTTTGCTCACCACGACGAACAGCGGGATGAACGTGACGACGCCGGGAACCATGAGCGTGACCAGCACGAGCAGAAAGAGGGCCCGCTTGCCGGCGAAGTCGAGTTTCGCGAGCGCGTAGCCGACCATGGAGCAGAACAACAGCGTTCCGAGGACCGTGAAGACGGCCACGATGACGCTGTTGAGAAAGAACGTCTGGAAATTCAGCCGGCCGAACCACGTGGCGAAGTTCTCGGACGTGAAGGTCTCGGGCCACCATGTGGGCGGCCGCCTCAGCAGTTCCGACTGGGTCTTCGCCGAACCGAGGTACATCCAGACGAACGGGATGAGCGTGGCCGCAACGGCGATGACGAGCACGATGTACACCAGGGCCCGGCCCGGGATGGTGGGCTTCCTCATGGCGCTTCCTTGGGGCGGAAGGCTCGGAACTGCACGATGCTGAGCAGCGCGATGGCGATGAAGAGCACGTAGCTCGCCGCCGACGCGGTGCCGTAGTTGCCGAAACCGAACTGGTTGTAGGTGAAATAGCTGATCGAGAGCGTGGAGTCCAGCGGGCCGCCCTTCGTCATGACGAACGGTTCCTCGAAGAACTGCAGATAGCCGACCGAGAGGAGCACGGCGCCGAGGAGCAGCGTGGGGCGGAGCATCGGAAGGGTCACCCGGACGAATCGCTGCCAGGCGGTGGCGCCGTCGACGGCGGCCGCTTCCAGCACGCTCGCGGGGATGTTCTGCAGCCCGGCAAGGAAGATGATCATGAGGGTGCCCATGTTGCGCCAGATGGCCATGAGGATCATGGCAGGCATCGACCAGAGCGGGTCATTGAGCCAGTCCGGGCCCTGGATGCCGACGGCGTCGAGCGCGGTGTTCAGCAGGCCGTCCGGTTGGAGGATGAACCGCCACACCACCGCGACCGCCACGATGCTCGTGATCACGGGGGCATAGAAACCGACGCGAAATGCCGTGCGAAATCGCGTGATCCCGTTGTTGAGCGCCACAGCGAGGGCGAGAGCCGCGACCATCGTGAGCGGGATGCCCACCGCGACGAAGTACACGGTGTTCAGCAGCGACCGCACGAACTGCTGGTTCTCGAACAGCCGGAGGTACTGGTCCAGCGCCACGAACTTGACGGCCAGCGGGCTCTCGATGTCGCTGTTCCTGAAGTCGGTGAAGGACATCAGGAACGACGAGACGAGCGGGAACACCATGAAGACGGCGAAGCTCAGGATGAACGGCAGAGCGAAGAGGTAGGCCACCACCGTCATCCGGCGACGACGCGCCCTGGTGGTGCCGTCGCCGCCGGAGCGCGACAACGCTCCGGCGCCGGCGACTCGGGTCACGGCCATGCCTATTCGCCGGTTCCCAGCGAATCGGCGGTCGACTGCAGCTGCTTGACCGCGTCCTGCGGGCTCTTGCCGCCACGGGCGATCCGCTCGATCTCCGTGTCGGCGGCCGCCGACACCTGCGTCCACGAGGTGAGGGCGGGCGCCGTCTTGACGCTCTTGAGCTGCTCACCGAACACCGACACCTTCGGGTCGCTCGTCAGCGCGGTGTCCTTCCACGCTGTCTGCCGCGAGGGAAGGTCGTTGACCGCCTTGAACCACGCGACCTGGACCTCGGGCTGCGTGAGCCACTGGATCAGCTTCCATGCCGCGTCCGGGTTCTTGGAGTTCTTGAACACGGCGAGGTTGGCGCCGGCCGCGAACGAGGTGGACGTCCCGCCCGGCGGGGCCGGGATCGGCGCCACCGCGAACTTTTCCTCGAAACCGGCGCCGCCCGCGGTCTTCAGCCCCGGGATGTCCCACGGGCCGCTGATGAACATCGGGACGGTACCGTCAACGAAGGCCGAGGCCGTGGACGCCGACTCGGAATCGGGATTCTTGTTGGCGATGCCTTCTTTGAAGAAGCTGTTGACGTATTCGAGGGACTCGACCATCTTCGGGGTGTCGAACGTCCACTTCGTCTGGTCGGAGTTCATGACGTCGGCTCCGTTCGACCAGGCGAACGGCAGACTGTTCAAGAAACCGTTCCATCCGCCGGACGGAAGCACGACGCCGTATTTCGCGCCGGCCTTGTCCTGGTACGCCGTGGCGAGCGCCTTGAATCCCGCCCAGTCTTTGGGGAAGCTGTCGAACCCCGCCTTCTTCATCAGGTCGGTACGGTAGTAGATCACTCGAGTTTCGACGTACCACGGCACACCCAGCTGCGCGCCGCCGATGTTCGTCGTCTGCCGCGAAACCGGGAAAATGTCGCTCGTGTCGATCTCGGCGGGCGTCGGACGGAGCGCCGAGGCGAATGTCGGCATCCAGTCGGTCCCCAGCATGCCGACGTCTGGAGTCGTTCCGCCGGCGATCGCCGTCTGATATTTGTTCTGCGCCGAGTCCCACGGGATCGGGGTCACCTTGACCTCGATGCCGGGGTTCTTCTCTTTGAAGGGCTTGAGGAAATCGGCGAGCGCTTCACCCTCTGTGCCCTGCGCCCAGATAGTGACGGTGCCAGTGGCCGGGCCATTCGTCAGGCGACTTGCCGGCACGTCGTTCTGTGGGCGGTCGTTCGAACGCCCACAACCGCTGAGCATGAGTGCAAGCGTCGCGGTGACGGCCGTGGCCGCCGCCATATTCCGTCGGATCATCATCGTTCCCCTTCGTGCATGGGGGGTTGCGGGGTGCGCGAACGGTGCTCCACTGCGAGCACAGGTCGTGCCGGATCGACTCCGTTCCGGCATCTAAGCGCATAACATGGGGTGGCGCAACCATGCTCACTGCTGAACTCTTCGCACGGTGATGCGCGCGCCGCACGCCCGACGCGGATCGCCGTTCTTGATCCATGCGGCGATAAGTCCTGGTAGAAGGGATGGATCTCAAGATCGACGCGGTCTGCTCGCCATCCCGGGCGCGCGGCTTCCGTACGGCGGCCGCGTTTCCCAGGGGCGGCTCTCCTCGTGCGGGACATGATCGTGATGAGCGTCCCGGCTGACCGTGTCCACCGCGCGGTCGCGTGCCAAGGCTGAGCCTTTCCGGTCACCGGGCGACAATCGAAGGGAGCGCCTTGGAGCGCCGTCGAACCGGTACTGTACGAGTGCTCTTGATGGGTTCCTGACGTGAATTGGGGCGGACGTGACGAGGCGACCGACGGTATATGATGTCGCGCAACTTGCCGGAGTGTCGATCGCAACGGTTTCCTTTGCGTTCACCAAGCCGGAGCGGGTGAAGGCGGACACTTTGCAAGCGGTTCTGCGCGCTGCCGACTCCATCGGCTATGTGCCCAGTGCGAATGCCCGTGGACTTGCCAAAGGAAAGACCGGAGCGCTGGGCCTGTATGCGTTCGACTATCTACTCGAGCCGGCCGCGGATTCCCCGGGTTCCGCTCCGCTTGATTCGACTCGCGTTCCTGACGGACGGCTTTTCCCGTTGTATTCGGACGAGGTCCAGCGGGGCGTCCAGTTGGAGTGCCGGCGGCACGGTTACGCGCTGATGCTCGGTTCCGGCCATAATCCTGGACATTTGCCGAGCGTGATCGATGTCGCGGGGCGCGTGGACGGCCTCATAGCGTTCGCCGGTGCCGCATCGGGCGCTCTTTTGGAACAGATCTCAGTCCGTATACCCGTCGTCGAACTCGGCGGGGAAATCCGGCGAGAGGGGATGCACACCGTCTTCGTCGACAACCGCGCCGCCATGGCCCGTCTTACCGAGCACTTGCTGATCGATCACGGTTATCGCGACTTCGCCTACCTCGGCGAGTTGGGCACCCCGGAGTTCGTGGCGCGCTATGAGGGCTTCTCCGAAGTCCTGCGGCAGGCGCGCATCGCCCCTCCGCCCCCGGTGAGAAGCCATCCCGGCGACGATCAGTCGACGATCGACGCCGTCCGCGGCCTTCTCGATCGGCCTTCCTTTCCGCAGGCTCTCGTGTGCGCGACCGATCAGGAGGCCATCGTCGCGATCGACGCGCTTCGGGGACAGGGCATGGACGTGCCGGCCCAGGTGGCGGTGACCGGCTTCGACGGAATACTGGCGGGACGGCTGATCACCCCACACTTGACGACGGTGCGACAGCCAATGGAGGACGTCGGGCGGGTCGCGGTGCGGATCCTCCTCGAAGCCCTCGAGGGTAACGAAGACGCGAGCCGTCATGAAACTCTCGCGTGTGTGGTGTGGCGTGGCGAAACCTGCGGTTGCTCCAACGACTGACAGAAACCTGCTGCCGGCTGTTGCGAGATCGAGCGACACGACCTCGAGCCAATGGCGATTCACCCCCCGACGTAGAGACCAGTTCAAGCCGCATAAGGGTCCGGTTGTTTATGGGAATGGGATGGTCTGGAAGTCCTGTCGCGCCAGGGTTTACCGTTCGGCAAGGGATACTCGCAGCTACCCAGGGTTACGAACCCTGCATCCGACATCGCTGAGGTCAGCGTCTCGGGGTCGATGTCCGATGACACCGAGGCGAGGGCGTCGAACGACGATCAGACGAGGTGGTCCCAAATCGCGCGGTGGCGAGCGCGTCCGGTTCCTGCGCGTTGCAGCTCAAGCGGGTTCATAGGGCGGGTGCTCCTCGGTGGGCGGGGACAGCCGGGTCACGTCCTCGTCGGCGCGGGCCAGAATCTTTGGTCTTCGAGGTCCTTCAGCGCGCCGTTCGCCGCGGCGATGGTGAGCGGGGTGTCACTCGCGGCCGGGCGCAGGCCGGCGAACAGGTCGTCTTCGGGAACGGTGCCGTCGACGTGGGACCGAGCGAGGTAATAGTCCTCGACGGGCCATACCTCCCGCTCCACATCACGATCGTGGAGCATGAACCCGGTAGTGGGGTCGATCTGCGTGGCGTGGGCGAGCAATGCCCGGTCCCGGACCTCGAAGTACTCCGCGCAGGCAATGCGGGTAGTGATCTCCAGGGCGGGGGCGTCGTCCGGGAGCTCTGCCAGCACGGCCTCCATTCCCGAGTCGATCCCGCGCGCTGTCAGGGCATCGTGCATGGCTTGGAACCAGGCTCGCGACAGGGTGCCCAGATAGTAGAGCTTGAGCGGCTGCCAGTGTTCGCCGTTTCCCGGATGACGAGTGGCGTCGAAGGCCGCCACGGTCACCTGGTGCGTCTTGATGTGGTCGGGGTGTGGGTATCCGCCGGTCTCGTCGTAGGTCACGATCACATGCGGGCGGAATTCGCGGATCAACGCCACCAGGCGCCCGGCCGCCTCTTCCAGCGGCTGGACCGCGAAGCAGTCGTCCGGCAGCGGCTCGCCGGCCGCGGGCAGGCCCGAATCGATGAAGCCCAGGAAGTGCTGCCGGACGCCCAGGATCTCCCTGGCCGCCGCCATCTCGGCCCGCCGGATCTCGGTGAGGTTCTCCCGTACGCCGGGCCGGTCCATCGCGGGGTTCAGCACGTCGCCGCGCTCCCCGCCCGTACAGGTGACCACCAGGACGTCCACCCCCTCCGCGGCGTACTTGGCGAGTGTCGCCGCGCCCTTGCTCGACTCGTCGTCAGGGTGGGCGTGCACGCTCATCAGGCGGAGGGGCTCTCCTGGGGTGATCCGCGGACTCATCGCTGCCTTTCTTCGGTCCACTCCGCCAGGCGGCGGAGGAACGTGGTCGTGGTGGGGAGGGGTACGCCCGGCAACATCGCCAGGTGGAAGACATGGGGCATGCCCTCGTAGACATCGAGGGTGACCTCCGTTCCCGCTGCCGAGGCCGCTGCCGCGAAGCGCCGGGCATCGTCGAGCAGCACCTCCGCGGAACCGGCTATCAGCAGAAGGGCCGGCAGACCACGAAGATCGCCGTACAGGGGGGACTGAGGCGCCAGATCCGGTCGCGCTCCTGCCAGGTATTGGGTGGTGACGCCCTTCAGTACCGCCCGATTGATCATGTCTCGTTCGTCGTTGATGTCCAGCGACGGGCTGGACAGGGTCAGATCGGTCAAGGGGGACACCGCGATCACCCCGGCCGGCATTGGGGCCGCGATCTCCTTGAGTGCCAGCAGCGCCGACAGGGCGAGGGTGCCACCTGCCGACTCACCGAACAGGACGATCCGGGACTCCGGTACGCCCTGATCGAGCAGCCTGCTGTAGACGGCTGTCACGTCATCGAGCGCCGCCGGGTAGGGGTGGGCAGGGGCGAGCCGGTAGTCCACCGCGAAGACCGGCCGAGCTGTCGCCTTGGACAGGTGACAGGCCATGAGTCGTTCCATCCGGGGTTCGGTGTGCGCGAAGCCGCCGCCGTGGATGTACAGCGTGATACCGGCCTCCGCCGCCGAACGCCCAGAGGTGTTGACCCACTGCCCGGCGGCCCCCTCCATGCGGGGAAGCGCCGCCGTGAAATCGGCGTCCGCGGGCGGCTCCGGCGTCCCTGCTGCCGGCGCACGCATCTGCGCCATGACCGCTGCGGTCTCGTCGGAACCGGCGGGGATGTTCAAGGGTTCTCTCCCGTGTCAATTGGGTGAGACATAAACTTAGGATGGACATAAAAATGTGTCAAGCATCGATTTATGATCGGCCTATGAGAGGATGTGGTGTCATGGCCACGGGACTTCGCGAGCTCAAGAAGCAGCAGACGAGGCAGGCGATCTCCAACGCCGCGACGAGACTGTTCATCGAGCGCGGCTTCGAGGCGGTGACCATCACCGAGATCGCGGCCGCCGCCCAGGTGGCCAAGATGACCGTCACCAACTACTTCCCCCGCAAGGAAGACCTCGCCCTCGACTATCACGAGACGTTCGCCGCCAGTCTGGCCCGCACCGTCGCCGACCGGTCGGCGGGCGAGTCCGCGCTGGCCGCCCTGCGTCGCGAGTTCCTGGCCGGGGTGGAGCGGCACGACGCCGTCATCGGCTTCTCCAGTCAGGGCTTCGCCCGCATGATCAGCGACAGCCCCACCCTTACCGCCCGGCTGCGCGACCTGCACGACCAGCGCGAAGAGGCTCTCGCCCAAGTCATTGCCACCGATACCGCGTCCGCCCCCGGCGACCTCACGGCCCGCGCGGCGGCTGCCCTGCTCGGTGCCGCCCACCGCACCCTGTTCGAGCACATCATGGATCTCACGAGACAGGGGCAGAGCAACCGCCAGATCGCCGCCACCGTGACCCGCTCGGCCCACCAGGTCTTCGGCCTGCTGGAAGTCTCCCTGGCCGACTATGCGACGCGGTGACAGCACGATCAGAGGCGATCTGTGGGAGCACCACGTCTACCTGCCGACCTTCTCGTACGGAGGTGCCGGGTCTTGTGGGAGTCGATGCCCGTGAGCTGGGCTCTGTCAGGGACGGACGGCGCCGAGCAGGCGGTTGCGCCAGTAGTCGTCGAGATCGACCACCTTGACGACGTCGCCCGTCTGAGGTGCGTGGACCATCTTCCCGTCGCCCGCGTACATGCCCATGTGCCCCAGCCCTTTGCTGAAGAGCAAGTCGCCGGGCTGCAACGCGTCGAGGGGGACGTGGCGGTTGGCGCCCCAGCTCCATTGGGTGTACGTGGTGCGCGGGATCTCGACTCCCGCGCTACGCCAGGCGGCCTGGGTGAGGCTGGAGCAGTCGTAGGAGCCCGGCCCTACCGCGCCGTACTGGTAGGGCTTGCCGATCTGGGCGAAGGCGAACTGGAGCGCCAGGCGGGCGTTGCCGGAGGCCGGTCCGGTGTACGGGATGCCTGTGCTGTTGGGGTCGCCGGTCTTGAAGGCGCCCAGTCGGCGCAGCAGCTTGGTCTGCTCCTTGACGAGCTTTTCCACCTTCTCCTTCTCGCCGCGTACCTTGTCGCGCGCCGCGTCGGCATCAGCCAGGACGCGTTTTGCCGCGGCGCGGCTGTCGCGCAGGTCCTTGGTGGTCGCCTCGAAGGCGAGGACCTTCGCGGCCCTGTCCTGCGCGATCTGGTCCAGAGAGGCTATGCTGCTCAGAGTCGTTTCCGGGCTGTTCTGGAAGGCGAATCGTTGCCAGGTCAACGGGCCGGTCTGGTAGTCGCCGACGGCCGCCGTGACGAGGTCTCTGCGCAGTGTGGCGACTCGATCATCCTTGCGGCCGATTTCGGTGTTGAGGGCGTCGTACTTCTTCTTGGCCGACTTGTACGCCTCCGTGGCCTGGTTGTGCCGCTCGACCAGGTCGTCCGCCTGCTCGTTCAGCTTCACCAGCTTGGCCCTGGCCTTGGCGGGCGACGGAGGCGCGGCGGCGGCACCGCCGGGGTTGGAGAGCAATACGGCCGAGGCCAGTGCCGCCGCCATAGCTGTCTGCCCAAGCCTTGTCGGCACGGCCACTACGATGCCTCCTCGTAAAACTCCAAACCTGGGGCGCAATAGTACAGAGGGTGGAGGGCCGGTTGGCCTGTTCGCAGTGATTGCTCTCGCTGGCGGAACATACTATCTGGCCTAGCGGATGTCATCTCATAAGAGATAAGCGTGCTGTCCAGGGACAAGAAGACGCCCGGCTCCCAGAGCATGGGAGCCGGGCACGGTGTTGGGTGTCACTCTCCTTTGTTCGCGGTAGGTCACCGGCGGGTGGTGGCGGGCTCGGCGTGTACGGCCGTACGGGTGCGCAGTGTCAGTGCGGCGAGCAGGGTGCCCGCGGCGGCGATGCCGGCGGCGCCGATGAAGGCGGAGGAGAAGCCGTTGGTCAGGGCGGGCAGGTTGCCGAGTTGTCCGGCGCCGTTGGCGGCGGCGACGGCGGTCATGGCGGCCAGGCCGAGCGCGGAGCCGACCTGGTAGCTGGTGTTGACGATGCCGGAGGCGAGGCCGCCTTCCTCGGGGCGGGCGGAGGAGATGGCGGTGCCGAGTGAGGGGATGAAGGCCAGGGACATGCCGAGGGCGGCGACGAGGCTGGCGGGCAGGACGTCTCCGGCGAAGGTGCCGTTCGGGCTGATCAGGGACAGCCAGCCCATGCCGGCGGTGAGCAGGGCAAGGCCGGTGATGGTCGTGGCCTTGGGGTCGAACCGGTTGATGATCCGCGGTGCGAGCACGATCATGCCGATCATGATGAGTACGGTCATCGGGAGCAGGGCGGCGCCGCTGGGGAAGGCGCTGTAGCCGAGGACCTGCTGCAGATAGAGGTTGAGGAAGAACCACATCGGGATCCACGCCCCGCCGAGCAGCAGTTGGGTGAGGTTGGCGGCGGCGAGGTTCGGGGTGCGGAAGATCGACAGCCGCATGAGCGGTTCGCGACGGCGGGCCTGGATGACGACGAACGCGGCCAGCAGAGCCACCGCACCGGCCAGCACGAGCCAGGTCTGCGCGGAACCCCAGCCGATCTCGGGCGCCCGGACGATGGCGTAGACCGCGGCGCCGAGACCGGCGGTGACAGTGAGCGCGCCGGTCACGTCGATGGAGCCGCGCTGGGCCTGGGCGGCGGGCATCAGCGGGCCGGTGGCCAGCAGTGCGACGATCGCGATGGGGATGTTGATGTAGAAGACCCAGGGCCAGCTCAGGTATTCGGTGATGAGGCCGCCGAGGAACACTCCCGCGGTGCCGCCCGCCGGGGCCGCGGCGCCGTACAGGGCCAGGGCCTTGGTGAGCTCCTTGGGGTCTCGGCCGAAGAGCATCATGAGCAGGGTGAGCGCGGAGGGGGCGATCAATGCCGCGCCGATTCCCTGGACGGCGCGGCCGGTCAGCTCGACCCACACCTCGGGGGCGATGCCGGCGACCAGGGAGCCGGCGAGCAGGATCAGCCAGCCGGCGGCGAAGAGCCGGCGGGCGCCGAACAGGTCGGACAGTCGGCCGCCGAGCAGGAGCAGCCCGCCGAAGGCGACGACGTAGGCGTTGAAGACCCAGGACAGGCTCTCCTGGGAGAAGCCGAGGCTTTCCTGGATGCGGGGAAGGGCCACGCCGATGATCGACGTGTCCATGATGACGATGAACTGGGCCATGGCGATCAGGGCCAAGGCGGTCCAGCGCCTGGGGGATGGTGCGGACATGGTGCACTCTCCAGACATTCTCTACCGGGGTGGGGTATGTCGCCAGCAGATTTATACCCCCTGGGGGTATGTGTCAAGTGTGGTGCCGTAGCCGCATCGCCGTGGTGGCGGCGTGAAGAGCGGTGCGCTGTCGGCTCGAACGGGAGTACAAGGCATGGACCTTCCGCTGTCCGGAAGCGCAGTACTATGAGTGATAGTTGCAGCGAGCCGACGCGTGAGCGCACGCTCGGGTCTCAAGTGCTGAGCAGCGTGCGGGGGAGGAGTGGCGCATGGGCGAACCGGCCCGCTGGTCGTCCCTTCCCTGCCTGCGATGGCTGTTGCCGGTGATGCTTGTACTGGGCATCTGGGGCATGCACACGCTCGGGCATCTGGCCGCGCATCACGGTGCGGCCTCCACGCCCCTCAGCTCGTACGCTCCGGCGCACACGGAGACTTCTGAGAAGGCGATGCCGGAGGGCGGGACCGAGCTCGTCGGTATGCTCAGCGGGCCCTTGCTGGGCTCCGGGAGCTCGGTCTGGCTGGATCCGACCGATGTGTGCCTGGCCGTGCTGCCCTTGATCGCCGCGCTGCTGATCGCCGCGATCTGGGCCAGCATGCGGCCGTGGCCAGGAGCGATGGCCGCCGGGAGGCCATGGGTGGGCGGAGTGGCCAGGTCGCCGCCACGCCGCTTGGCCCCTACCCTGGCCGGGCTCTCAGTGATGCGTACATAGGCCGATCCATCTGCGGACGATCCTCAGGGTCGTCCGGGAGGTGTCAGCCATGCACGTCAATCTTCAGAGAGGCCACCATGTTCATGAATATCGGGAAATTCTCCGCCGTCGTCGCCACCTCGGGTGCCGCGCTGATCCTGCTGACCGCGTGCGGCGGTACGGACAGTGCCTCGATGGACGGGAAGGACATGTCCACCATGTCCAGCGCTCCGGCCGCCACGTCGGCGAGTGCTCAGGCGACTTCTCAGGCGGCGGCGACGTTCAACGACGCGGACGTGATGTTCGCGCAGATGATGATCCCGCACCACCAGCAGGCGGTGGAGATGGCCGAGTTGGCCGAGACGCGGGCCTCCGACAAGGAGGTCAAGGAGCTGGCGGCGAAGATCAAGGCGGCTCAGGATCCGGAGATCCAGACCATGAAGGGCTGGCTCACCGGCTGGGGCAAGCCGCTGCCGTCCGGCGGCATGGACCAGGGGATGGGGCATGACATGCCTGGGATGATGTCCGCGGCGGACATGAAGAAGCTGGAAGACGCCAAGGGGACCGCGTTCGACAAGGGGTTCGCCGAGCTGATGATCGCCCACCACAACGGCGCGATCGACATGGCCCGCACCGAGCAGTCCCAGGGTTCCAACCCTGAGGCGAAGGAGCTGGCCAAGACCATCGAGAACGCCCAGCAGACCGAAGTCGAACAGATGAAGAAGATCCTCGACCGGCTCTAGCGGCGAGTGCCGGCTGCCCGGTCGCCGGGCAGTCGGCCAGGCTTGTCGCCGGGGTGAAACGCCCTGGTGAGAGCCCTTCTGGGCAGGGTAGGAGCCCTCCTCACAGGTTGATGTCCTGCGATCGGGGGGTTCAGCAGTGATGATCACCAAACCAGCCGGCGTTTCCTTGGTGACGGGAGCGCTACTGCTCGCTGCCTGCGGCAGCATGACGGCGGGCCGGAGTACGTCCGCCCTTCCCAACATCGTGCTGGCGGTCGCGACGCCGACGACGAGCGCACAGCCGGGAGCCGCATTCAACGACGCGGACGTGATGTTCGCGCAGATGATGATCCCGCACCACCAGCAGGCGGTGGAGATGGCCGAGTTGGCCGAGACGCGGGCCTCCGACAAGGAGGTCAAGGAGCTGGCGGCGAAGATCAAGGCGGCTCAGGATCCGGAGATCCAGACCATGAAGGGCTGGCTCACCGGCTGGGGCAAGCCGCTGCCGTCCGGCGGCATGGACCAGGGGATGGGGCATGACATGCCCGGGATGATGTCCGCGGCGGACATGAAGAAGCTGGAAGACGCCAAGGGCTCGGCCTTCGACAAGGCATTCCTCCAGATGATGATCGCTCACCACAAGGGTGCGATCACCATGGCCCGCACCGAGCGGGAGCGCGGGAAGAATCAGGAGGCGAAGCAACTCGCCGACACGATCGAGACCGGGCAGCAGGCCGAAGTGGAACAGATGCAGAAGATCCTCGCTCGGCTCCAATAGCGCGACGGGCCACTGGGTTGCAGCAGGGTGAGGAGCGTGAGACTCCGATAGTGGGACGGGGGCTTCGTCGGGGGAGGAGCGCGTCCGTCAGGCGTGGGTTTTGTCGGGGAGGGGCGCGTCCGTCACGCGTGGGCGTCAGCGGGTGAGGAGGGCGTCCGCCACGCGGCGTATGCGCTCGCGCAGGTCCGGCGCGTCCGGGCCGCGCGTCAGCAGGAGTTGATGCGCCGCCCCGACCAGGGCGAGCGCGATCGAGGCGGTGTCGGCGCCGGCGGGGATGCGGCCGAGTCGTTGCTCGGCCTCCAGGTAGTCGGCGATCACGCGCTCGTTCGCATCCAGCTCCAGCGCCCCCTCGCCGTGCGTGCCCAGCTTGCTCACTATGGACGGCCTGGCCAAGGCGAGCCCGCCCAGCGCGAGCAGGTTGCCGGCGAGCAGCGGCTCGATGGTCGCCATCACATTGTCCACCACGGTCCCCGATCCGGCGTGGGCGGCCAGTTCTCGGAGGCGTACGTTCGCCGCCTGCGCCCGGTCGACGAAGAGCGCGGCCAGGAAGCTGTCCAGGTCGCCGAAGTGGTTGTGGAGCAGTCCGGCGGCGACCCCGGCCTCCAGGGTGATCGCCCGGCTGGTCATCCCGGAGGGTCCCTCGCGCAGCAGGACCTGCTCGGCGGCGTCGAAGAGCTGCTGCCGTACTTCGGGGATGGTGACGCCGCGCGGTGACATGGCTCCGGAGTTTACCGGCCTTGCCAGAATGAACGCTCGCTCATACTGTATGAGCGAGTGTTCATTCTGGGGAGGGATATGGAGACGCGGGAGTTCGTGTGGACGCGGGGGCATGTGGTGGCCTTGGTCGCGTTGTGCTTGGCACAAGTGCTGGACGCCGTCGACAGCACGGTGGTGAACGTGGCGTTACCCGCCATCAAGGATGAGCTGGCCTTCTCGGCGGCTGATCTGTCCTGGGTGGTGAACGCGTACATGGTGCCTTTTGGAGGTTTTCTGTTGCTCGGCGGGAGGCTGGGCGATCTGCTCGGCCACCGGCGGGTCCTGGTGGGCGGCATCACGCTGTTCACCGGGGCGTCGCTGGTGGCCGGACTGGCGCCGAGCGCCGGCGTGCTGGTCGGGGGCCGGGCCGTTCAGGGGCTGGCGGCCGCGCTGGTCGCGCCGATGACCCTGGCCATGATCACCTTGATCTTCCCCGAGGGGCGGCCGCGCAGCCGCGCCCTGGCGGTGTGGGGGACGGCCACGGCGGTGAGCAGCGCGCTGGGGCTGGTCGCGGGCGGGCTGCTCGCCGACGGGCCGGGCTGGCGGTGGATCTTCTTCATCAACGTGCCGATCGGCGTGCTGCTGGTGGTGGTGGCGGGCCGTGTTCTGCCCACGCGTCGCGAGCCGCAGCCGGGGCGGGGGTTCGATGCCGTGGGGGCGGTGACCGTCACCGTGGGGGTCGGGCTACTGATCTACGCGGTGCTGCGCGCGGAATGGGGGCTCCTGCTCGTCGGGGCGGCGCTGCTGGGCTACTTCGCCGTCCACGAGAACGCCGTCGCGCGGCGGCCGCTCGTCGATTTCGGGTTGTTCCGTATCCGCTCCGTGGCAGGGGCCAACCTGATCCAAGTGGTACGGGCCAGTGCGTTGTTCGGCCTGTTCTACCTGGCCACCTTGTTCATGCAGGAGGTGCTCGGCTTTTCGGCGCTGGTGACGGGTCTGGCGTACGTGCCGCTGACCGTCGTCATGGTCGGTGCCTCGTGGCTCGGCCCGTTGCTGGTCCGTCGCCTGGGCGCGCGGCCGGTCCTGGCGTTCGGCGCGCTGGTCGTCGCCGCTGGCCTGCTGCCGCTGGCCTGGATCTCGCCGGATGCCGGGCTGCTCGTGAGCCTGATCGTGCCCATGGTGGTCGTGGGCGCCGGACACGGGATCATGGTCGTGCCGCTCACCGATGCCGCGCTGTCCGGCGTGCCGTCGTCCGCGAGCGGTGTGGCCGCCGCGGTGCTCAACGTCAGTGCTCAGCTCGGCGGCGCGCTCGGGCTGGCGGTCCTGGCGACCGCGGCCGCCGCCCGTACCGATGATCGGCTCGAGGCGGGTACGCCGCTGAGCACGGCGCTCACCGACGGGTACGGCCTCGCCTTCGTCATGTCCGCTGTCCTGATGGCGCTGTGTGCCGCCCTCGCGATCACGTTCTTCCACGGCGGAAAGGATCCAGCGGTATGAAAGGGGCCGAGCGTTCAGTGGCCGTGGTGGTACTGGTGCATCACCGCATGGCCCTTGCCCCGGCCGATCAGCCACTTGTTCACCGGCGTCGTCAGCAGGAAGGCCACCAGCAATGATCCGGCCAGCGCCACCCAGAACAGCCAATTGGCCAGGCCCGCGTCCATGGCGCCGGGCACGATCAGCATCACCGCGTTGTCCAGGACCTCCATCACCGCGATGGAGACGGTGTCGGCGGCCAGCGCGACCTTCAGCGCCGTTCGGAAGTCGACTCCGGCACGCAGCACGCCGCGCATGGTCAGCGCGTAGCCGAACACGAACGCCAGCGCCACGGACAGCACCACTGTGGTGAGGTTGGACAGGCCGGCGGCGGTGCCGATGACCATGCCCAGCACTTCGCCGATCGCGCAGCCCGTCAGGCAGTGCAGGGTCGCCTGCGCGGCCATGCCCCAAGTGGCGGCGGGCGGGGTGGACGGCTGGTGCTCAGTGTGGGTCTGTTCGGGGCTCTCGTGGTGGTGACTGCTGTGGCTCATGATGATCCTCCGTAGTGGCAACGCGCATTCCTCGCACGGCACGGAGTCTACTAGGGGAGATCGTAGATCAAAGAATGAAGAGCGAATGGCAGTGATGGGCGAGGAAGGAGCTGACGCCGGGCACCAGTGCCACCATCGCGGGCCCGCCCAGCAGTACGGCGACCGCCGCCAGCCCGGCCAGGCGTTCTCGGCGGCGGAGCGGCGCCTCGGGGTTGAGCATGCGGCGTACCCGGGTGAGTGCCGTCTCGCCGCCCGCGCCCAGCGTGAAGGCGGGCGCTCGGCCGGTGGCCAGGCGGACCAGCGCGGCGGCGATCTGCGCGCGGGGGTGGCGGCGGGCGGCGACGTCGTCGGCCAGTAGCTCGATCAGCCGGGTGATCTCCGTCCTGGCCCGCTCGAACAGCGGGACGCCGGGAAACGCCCTGGCCAGGGCTTCGGCGGCGGCCAGCACGAGGTGATGGCGGCCGCGGAGATGCGCACGCTCGTGCTCCAGGACCGCGGTGACCTGCTCGGGCGCCAGGGTGTGCAGCGCACCCGTGGTGATGACCATCTTGGCGCGCCTGCCGGGCACGCAGTACGCCAGTCGCTCGTCGTAGTCGATCACCACCGCGCCCAGGTCATTGTCATGCCGGCCCAGGAGGTCGAGCATGGCCGCGTGCTCACGGCGTTCGACATGGGCTCTGAGCAGCACCGCCGCGCCACAGTAGGCGGCCCTGGCCAGGAGCAGGGCGGCCGCCGACAGCCCCACGGCGCTCGTCCACGTCAGGCCGGAACCGTCGCTCAGCATGTCGGCGCAGATCGCGAACAGCTCCGCCAAGCCGTGCCCGACGACGTCCGCGGGCACGGCGAAGGCCAGCGCGGCCAGCACCGCCGAGGCGACCACCGACACGCCGGCCGCCTGCCACAACACGATCGCCAGCCGCGGCGCCCGCTCGGCCCAGCGCGCCGCCCGCCGCCCCAGCTCGGGCAGCCAGATGGCGGCGACGATCGTGTAGAGCACCAGGACGATGGCGGCGATCATGCCGGCCTTCCGCGGGGCGGGAACACCTGCAACGCCGCCTCCAGCGCCGCGGCCTCCTCTGGCGTGAGCTGCTCCAGGAAGTGCACGAGCGTGGCGGCCTGGTTGCCGCTGCCCGCCAGCGCGCTGCGCATCAGGCCGGCGGTATAGGCCTCCTTCGACGCCACCGTCTCGTAGACGTAGGCCCGGCCGACGGGCCGGCGCTTGAGCAGGCCCTTGGTGTGCAGGTTGTCCATCACGGTCATCACCGTGGTGTACGCGATCACCCGCTCCTGACGCAGACCCTCCAGCACGTCGCGTACGGAAGCCGGTCGGCGCCGCGCCCACAACCAATCCATGATCGTGGATTCGAGCTCACCCAGGCCTCGTATCATGCACTGATCCTACCGGCGATCGTAGTCATACCGCTCGCCGGCGCTAGCGAGTCTCGGTCGCGCCGAAGGCGAGCCACCCCAGGTCGCCGAAGCCCGCCGCCTCGGCGACCGCGGCGGAGGCGTGGTTCGCGGGATCATGCATGTAGGTGGGGACCGCGCCTTCGTCCAGCACCCGCCGGGCTGCCTGGGCGACGAGCCTGCGCGCCAGGCCACGGCCGCGTGCTTGGGGGGCGGTCACGACGGCGAGTTCGTGCCCGTGGGCGTCGTGTCGTTTGATCCCCACCCCCGCCAGGTGTTCTCCGGTTGCCGGATCCGTGGCGATCAGGACGTCCCCGCCGAAAGGCCGCAGCCAGTCGGGGGTCTCCGGGGAATCGGCGGGCACCCAGACGCCTGCGTCAGGGAAAGGCGGTGGGTGTGTGGTCCACCGATAGACGGCGGTGAACCAGCCGCGCTCGGGAAAGCCGACCAGGCCGGGGATCCGTGGTCCCAATGCGGTGAGGTCCTTGTCGTCCTTGGCGTACTGCTCGGCCACGGTCGCGGCGTGCTCGGCCGGGACCGACAACACGCCGCCCTCCGGGCTTGCGACTCCCATGACCGGGTGGATCTTGCCGTCCCATCCTGGGCTGGTGCGCTTGGGCGTGCCGATGATGTCCAGCCCGCTCGTGGCAGGCCGGCCGCCAAGCCAGCAGGACAGGTGCTCCATGAGCCGTCGTTCCATCGCCTTCCCCTTCATACATTAGGGGGGTAGGGTATCCGAGAATCTTTAGGAGGACATATGCGACGGTTGGCCCCCCTCGATCCCGCTGAGGCGCCGGAAAAATCCAGAGAGCTGCTGAACGACATCATCGCCAGGAGGGGCGGCGTGGGCGACATGGTCGCCACCATGGCCCACTCACCCGCGCTGCTGCAGGGATACCTGGACCTCTCGCGAGCCATGAAGCGCGTCAAGCTGCCGCGCGCGCTCAGCGAGAAGATCTCGCTCGCCGTACAGGAATGGATCGGCTGCGGCCACTGCCTTCAGGCCCATGCCGAGGGCGGGCGCGCGGCGGGGCTCAGCGAGAGCGACATCGCGCTGGCCCGGCAGGGCACGTCCACCGACGCCAGGGAGGCGGCGCTCATCGCCCTGGCCGTACGCGTGCTGGCCGAGCCGTCGGCCATCACGGATGAGGACGTCGCGGAGGTGCGGGCGCATGGCTGGAGTGACCGGATCGTGGCGGAGATCGTGGGCGTCGTCGCCCTCAATCTCCTGACCGGCGCTTTCAACCTCCTGGTGGGCTTGGAGCCGGCAGAAGAGATCGCGTAGCTCGCCTGACGGGCGAGGCCGGGCTCGCAGCCGCTTGGCGGACCGGGGCGGCATGGCGGCCTCCTACAGTGGATATTTGTGCTTTATGGAAGATCTGTGGAGATCAGCGCACTCGACGAGGTGATCGCGCGGGCCCGTGATGGCGTCGGGAGTGCGGTGGTGTTGCGCGGCAAGGCGGGGGCGGGCAAGACCGCCCTGCTTGACGCGGCGGCCGCGCGCGGTGGCGGGATGCGGGTGTTGCGGACCACTGGCGTTGAGTCGGAGTCCGACCTCGCGTTCGCGGCGCTGCACCAGGTTCTGTGGCCGGTGACCGGCTCGCTGGACGCGCTGCCCGAGCCGCAGCGCGTGGCTGTGAGCGCGGCTCTGGGGCTTGCCGCGGGCAGTGTCGGCGATCGGTTCCTGGTGGGGGCCGGCGTGCTCTCGCTGCTGGCCGAGGCCGCCGCGCCGGACGGGCTGATCTGCGTGGTCGACGACTTCCAGTGGGTGGACCGGGCGTCGGCCGACGCGCTGCTGTTCGCCGCCAGGCGGTTGGGGACGGAACGGATCGCGATGTTGTTCGCCGTGCGCGGGGACGCCGCTGTCAAGGGTGTGCCGCTGACGATGGACGTGCGCGGCCTGTCCGAGTCCGCCGCGGCCGAGTTGCTGGAGTCCCGCTGTGGTGTGCTGCCCGCCCAGGTGGCACGCGAGCTTGTCACGTTGACCCGCGCGAACCCGCTCGCCCTGGGCGAGGTCGCCGCTCGCCTGACGCGCGCGCAGCTCGCCGGGCGCGAACCGCTGCCCGACCCGCTGCCCGGTGGTGCCCGCCTTTTCGGTGATCAGGTGGCCGCGCTGTCCGCCCCCGCCCGGCTGGTCGCCCTGGCCGCCGCCGTCGAGGCCGGCCTCGACCTCGTCCTGCGCGCCACCGACCGGCTGTTCGCCGAGCAGGCGATACGGCCCGATACGAGCACGCGGGTGGCGTTGGCCGAGCTGGAGGAGTCCGGACTGGCCGGGGTGTCGGGCACGAGCGTGCGTTTCCGTCATCCGCTCATCCGATCCGCCGTGTACGAGGCGGCCGCCCCCGCCGACGTCCGCCGCGTGCACGCCGTTCTCGCGGAGCTGGCCTCGGATGACCGCCGCGCCTGGCACCTGGCCGAAGCGGCCCTGGGCCAGGACGAGCAGGTCGCCGCCGCGCTGGTGGCCGCCGCGGAGCGGGCGCGTGACCGTGGCGGGTACGGCGCCGCCGCCACCGCCCTGGCCAGGGCCGCCGAGTTGACCCCCGAGCCGCGCGCCCGTGCCGTCCGCCTGAAGGACGCCGCCGTCGCGGCCTGGCTCGGCGGCCGCCCGGGACAGGCGGAGTCGCTGCTGGCCGAGGCGCGCGAACGGGCCGACGGGGACGCCATGCTCGCCATGGAGATCGCCCAGCTCCGGGGCCGGTTCGAGCTGAACTCGGGCAACGCCGCCGAAGCCGTACGGATCCTGGCGGCGGGTGAGAGCCTGGACATGCTGGCCGATGCCGTGGAGGCGGCCTCGTACGTCGGCGACACGGCGGCCATCGCCGAGCTCGGCCGGCGGGCCGCGGCGCATCCTGAGGGCTTCCTGCGGGACACGGTGACCGGGATCGGCCTGACGCTGGACGGCGACGCCGCCGGGCCGGGCCTGCTGCGGCGGGCGCTGGCCCGGGTCGGTGAGCTGGAGGACGCGGCGGAGTACCTGTGGGCGGCGGCCGCGGCCAGCTACCTGGGCGAGGGAGACCTGGCCGCCGAGATGGCCGGTCGGGCTGGGCGGGTGGCCAGAGTGTCGGGGATGAGCGGCCAGCTGCCGGTCGTGCTGGAGTTCGTGGCGACGGCCGAGCGGATCGCGGGGCGGCTGGCGCGCAGCCAGGCCGTCTCCGAGGAGGGCCTGGAGCTGGCTCGTGAGGCCGGGTACGAGAACACGGTGGCCGCGCACCTGGCCAACCTGGCGGTGGTGGCGGCGCTGCGGGGCGAGGAGGAGCCCTGCGAGCGGCAGGCCCGCGAGGCGCTGGCCATCGCTGTTCCGCACCGGGTCGGGTTGCGCGCGGGCGTCGCGTCGTACGCGCTGGCGCTGCTCGACCTGTGCCTGGGCCGGTTCGCGGCGGCGCACGACCGGTTCGCGGCCATCACCGCGGCAGGGCCGGGCGCCGGGCATCCGACCGTGGTGTGGCGGACGGCCCCGGACCGCGTCGAGGCCGCCGTGGGCGCGGGCGACGAGGCGGGCGCCCGGGCGGTGCTGACCGCGTACGAGCAGTGGTCGACGCACGCCGCTACGGCCGAGTCGCACGCCCTGCTGGCCCGTTGCCGGGGCCTGGTCGAGTCGTCCGAGGACGCCTTCGGCGAGGCGCTGCGGCTGCACACCAACTCGTTCGAGGCGGCCAGGACTGCTCTGCTGCTGGGTGAGCGCCTGCGCCGGACGCAGCGGCCGGGCGAGGCGCGGGCGCATCTGCGGACGGCGTGGGAGACCTTCGAACGGGCGGGCGCCCGGCCGTGGGCGCGGCGCGCGCAGGAGGAGTTGCGGGCGGCGGGGGAGAGCGGGCAGGCCCCGCCCGCGGCCGTGTTCGACGCGCTGACCCCGCAGGAGCTGCGTATCGCGGGACTGGTCGCCGATGGGTTGTCGAGCAAGCAGATCGCCGCCCAGCTCTTCCTGAGCCCGCGCACGGTCGAGTATCACCTGTACAAGATCTATCCGAAGCTGGGCATCGGCTCCCGTACGGATCTGGCGCGGCTGGTAGTTCTGCAGAAGGCGCCCGTTGGCGGCGGCGTGCAGTGAGGCAGGCGGCAGTCCTGGGCCTATGCCAGCGGAATGGACATCCCCTGATCACCGGCCTGGCGTGGGCCGAAGATGCGGCGCTCCTCGGCGGTGATCCGGAGGTCGTTGATGCTCGCCTCGCGCCGTCGCATCAGCCCATCGGCGTCGAACTCCCAGAGCTCGTTGCCATAGCTGCGCCACCATCGCCCGTCGGCGTCGTGGCACTCGTACTGGAAACGGACGGCGATCCGGTCGCCGGTGAACGCCCAGAGGTCCTTGCGGAGCGCGTAGTCGAGTTCCTTGGCCCACTTGCGGGTCAGGAACGCGATGATCTCCGCTCGGCCGGTGACGAACTCGTCGCGATTGCGCCAGGTCGAGTCCGGCGTGTAGGCGAGTGCCACGCGCTCCGGATCGCGGGTGTTCCAGGCGTCCTCAGCGGCCTGCACCTTGGCGTGCGCGGTCTCGGCGGTGAAGGGCGGGAAGGGTGGACGGGTCATTTGTGCTCCTTGGTCAGCAGGTCACGGTAGGTGGGTGTTCCAGTGCCCTACCCCGATCAGCTACCCGAGTCAGTTCCCGTCCAGGTAGATCGCCTGTACGGGGCAGGCGCGGGCCGCCTCCTCG
Source organism: Nonomuraea sp. NPDC048901 (assembly GCF_040649695.1). Classification (NCBI taxonomy): domain Bacteria; kingdom Bacillati; phylum Actinomycetota; class Actinomycetes; order Streptosporangiales; family Streptosporangiaceae; genus Nonomuraea; species Nonomuraea sp. NPDC048901. The sequence goes on from NZ_JBEZFW010000005.1 coordinate 605,929, forward strand.
ATGGCGGGCCCATGGGCGTCGGCGGGCATGGCGTCGTACACCAGCTCGTCATCGTTGCTGAGGGCGAAGACCTCCGGGGCGGCGAACACGCACTGGGCGTGGGTCTGGCACAGGGCCATGTCGACACGGACGCGCATGGGTCTCTTTCAGATGCGGGACGTTCAGGCGGGATTGAACCTGGAGTACTTGTCGAAGGACCATCGCTGGGGGAGGCCCCCGGCGATCTGGATGACTCTTTCGACGTCGAAGTCGATCAGCCGTTGCGCGCCGGGCACCGCGGCCGCCCGCTCCTGGTCCCAGTCGACGCGGGCGCGGCCGGTCAGGTGCAGGGTGTGACCGTTCTCCCAGTCCAGGAACAGCAGCCCGCAGCGCGGCTCGAGCTCAAGGTTGCCCAACGTCATGTACATCGAGTTGCCGACGTAGTCGGGCCAGGTCAGCCGGCGGCTTCCGGTCACTGCGACGAAGCCGGGGTTGCCGCCGCGGTGTGAGGCGTCGGCCCCGAGCCCCGCCGCATAAGTGCCGATGAAGAACGTGTCGGCCGCGGCGATCCACTGCTGTTGACCGGTGGTGAGCTCGCCGGTGACGAATGCTGTCCTGCGTGCGGAGGGTGAGTCGTCGATGTAGGCGCGGGTTTGAAGGTATTTCGGGCAGTTGGAGTACACCTGTTCGGTGCGTACCAGGAGCTGATCTCCGTGCCGGCGGGCGCGGCCGTTGACCCGCATCCGTCTCCGGGTGGCCGGCTCGATCATGAGCATGCCCACCGGCCGCTCGGTGTCGAAGAGGTCCGCAAGCGGATCGCCGGTGCCGGGAAGCCGGTCGGCGATGACGGTACGGTCGTCGGGGGCGGTGGCGAAGCCGGGCGGGCCGGTGAGCACGCCGGCCCAGGCCGCGCCGGTGCCGTCGGCGGCCGCGAGCACCATCAGGCGCTGCCGGCTGAGGAACTCCGCCGCCACTGACGGGATGGTCGCCCGCACGCCGGCTGATCCCAAGCCGTCGGTGCTCAGACCGGCGCGGCGCTGTACTGCGTGTTCGCCTTGGTGAAGCATGAGGGATCCCTTTCCGGCGCGGGCGCCTCTGCTAGAAGAAGCCGCAGGTCGGTGCGCCCGGCGTGGGCGCGGGCGCGGTGTCGGCGCCGCTCAGCGCATAGATCTCCAGGCGGATGCCGTCCGGGTCGGCGAAGAAGACACCTCCGGACGACGAGCCCTCGCCGTGCGGGACGATCCCGTCATAGGCCGGCTGTACGCCGAGCTCCCGCAAGGTGGCCTCGGCGCGACGAACCGCCTCGATGTCGGGCGCCTGGAACGACAGGTGGTGCAGGCCGGGCCGGTCGGTGGCGAACGTACCGCCGCTCTGCTGCCACAACGTGACCAGCAGGGTGCCGTCGCGGCCGAGGAGGGCGAATCTGCGGTCGCCGTCGGTCCGCTCGCTCATGACCTCGAAGTCGAAGACCTGGCGGTAGAAGGCGATGGAACGCGGCAAGTCGGTCACGTTCAGGCCGACGTGCCCGGTCTGCAGGGCCAGTGTGCTCATACGGGATCTCCAGTGTGAAGGTGTCGTTCTCACGGTTCACCGCTCGGCGAACCATTAGAATATGGCGCGTGGTTTGTAACGGTGTCAAGCCGGAGATAGCGTTAGAAGAGTGGAAGTGGCACACCTCGCGGATGGCGGCGCTCCGTTTCTCGGTGGACCGCCGTCCATCGAACTCGGCAACACCACGTACGCGGTGAGAGGCCGCCGCAAGGATGGCTTGCGGAGCGTCGAGCATCTGGCGGCCTGGCTGCGCGACATGCGCCCACGCCTCGCGGTCGCACTCGCCGATGCCGACATTCAGGGTGTGACCGACGGTGATCTGCGCCTCGCCAGAGAGCTCCGAGACGCTGTCCGAGCCCTCGCCGCCGCGGCCGTGAACGACCGTGAGCCCGAGCCCGACGTCGTCGCGACCCTCAATCGTCACGCGGGGCTGACCCCGCGCTGGCGCGAGTTGCGCACCACCCCTGAGCCGCACACGACGGTGCGCGCCGCGGGCCGTCCCGTAGCGGCTGCCCTCGCCGCACTGGCCGAAGACGCCATCGACCTGTTCGCCGGGCCACTGCGTGAGCAGTTGTCCGCCTGTCATGGTCCGGGCTGCGTGCTGTACTTCGTCCGCGACACCGCACGGCGTGAGTGGTGCTCGCCCGGTTGTGGCAACCGGGCGCGAGCCGCCCGTCACTACGCCAAGGTGCGGCAGGGGGCCGAGGGCTGAGGGTCATGACCCTGGGCGCATAGTCGGCCTGGCGTCGATCGAGAAGCCCAACCCGCCACCTGCCTCGACGTCCCGCCCGTTCTGCGATTAACTTGAACACCGATGTTCGAGTTAGTGGCTTACTGGAGGGGCCGTGTCCGTTGCCGAAAGCAGTGGTCGATCCATGCCGGACGATGCGGCCGGAGTGGTCGTGGAGACGGCCTTGGCCCGCTTTCACTACGCGCGAGCCGGAAGCGGTCCGCCTGTCCTCCTGCTGCCGGGAGCAGGCGGCTGGCGGTTCACCTTCCAGGACCTGATCCCGGTCCTCTCCCAGCGCCACACCGTCTATGCCCTGGACCCGCCCGGGCAGGGCGCCACAGAGATCCTCGACCGCGGTCTCTCCCTGGGGGTGGATGGAGTGGTGCGTCTCATCGGGGACTTTCTCGATGCTGTCGGCCTCGGGCGTACGGCGATCGTCGGTCATTCCTGGGGCGGCGGCTTCGCCCTGCGCTTCGCCGAACTCCACCCGGACACCGTGACCCGCCTGGCCCTGATCGCTCCCGGCGGCCTGGACGTCAAGGACGCGTGGGAATTCCGCCTCGCCCGGCTTCCGGTCGTCGGCGAACTGGTCCTTCGCCGGTTGCTGCGGCCCTCGGTCCGGCACATGCTGATCAAGTCCTTCGCCTATCGAGACCGTGTTCCCGAAGACCGGATCGACGACCTCGTACGCACGATGCGATCGTCCCGGCTCGACGACGTCCTGCGGGTGGAACGCTCGGTGACCTGGGCGGCCACCGAAAGGGACCTCCACCTGGTACGAGCTCCCGTCCTGCTGCTGTGGGGCGACCGGGACCGCTACTTCCCGGCGAGCCTTGCCAGGCGGTTCGTCACACGCCTGCCCCAGGCCGAAGTCCGCACCGTGCCGGGCGGCGGACACTCACTCCACGACGACTGCCCCGAGGAGACCCGCGGACTGCTCGTCCGATTCCTGGCGGGTACGACCGCAGACGCCGCTGGGCCGGGCCGTTGAGGTGCTCGTGACGTAGGGAGTGTTCGACGTAGGGAGTGTTCGATGTAGAGAGTGTTCGACGTAGAAAGTGTTCACAGTGCTCGGTCTACGGCGTCCTGCTCCCTCAACTGCTCGGCGAGTTGGGCGATATCGTCGGCATCGACCGTCTGGTAGAGGCCGTGATCCACCTCGTACGGCGATAGGTGTCGGCCGTTTCGAGTTGCCCAGAGGCGTCCTGCGGAACTGCGCCAAATGCGCCAACCAGGAAAAGTCTCCTGGAGGTCTTCGAGAATTACCGGCGTGAACATGTGGTCAGCGTGCTTACTGAAGAGCGACGAACCAACCGCGTTATTTAGACGTCCAGGACGTTATGGCGTTACGCTCAAAACGTCCCTGGCGTCCTCCACCCCAAGGTGTCCCGTGGCTAACGTCGCCCTACACAGCGCCATGCTGAACGCCCAGGTCACGAACCAGAATTTGGCCGACCGGTGTGGCGTGGACGTCAAGACGGTGGAACGCTGGCTGCAGGACGAGACTCGTGTCCCGCACCTGCGGCACCAGTGGGCCGCCGCAGAGGCACTAGGAGTTGAGACAGCCGTGCTATGGCCAGACGCAATTCGCAATGCGGTGAAAATGGGGCCGGACAAGGAAGTCTTGACCACTTATCCGTATCGTTCGGCATGCCCGACATCAATTTGGCGCAACCTCATCAACTCTGCGCGAAATGAGATGGTGTTCGCCGGTTACACGAACTACTTCCTCTGGCTGGAACACCCGAACCTGGCAAAGGTCCTCAAACGGAAGGCTCAGCAGGGTTGCAAGATCCGGTTTCTCGTCGGCGACCCGGAGAGTGACGTCACGCGCAGCCGTGAGGAAGTGGAGAATGTCCCATTGACCGTCTCCACGCGTATCCGGATCACGCTGTCGGAGATCAAGCAGCTGCGCGACGTTCCCGGGATCGAGGCGCGGTACGGGGACGCGCACATCGCCATGAGTGTGTTCCGGTTCGACTCGGACATGCTCGTCACGCCTCATCTGGCCAAGCTGGTCGGGCATGACTCGCCCATGCTGCACCTGAGGCGGTGCCAGGACGACGGCCTGTTCGACCGGTTCGCCTACCATGCCGCCGAGCTGTGGAGCAACGGCCGCGACATGTGGCAGCAGCCCCAGCCCACGGCCCAGATTCTGGGCGACTGACGGAGTGACGATCGGCCCGGACGGTGCCTCGCCGCTCCCGTACGGGGCCGCAGGTCGTCGGCGTGCGGTCAGTGGGTGTCGAGCCAGCCGAGCCGGGCCGCTCGGACGCCTGCTTGGAAGCGGCTGCCCGCGCCCAGCAGCACCGTCAGCTCGCCCACCACGCGGGTGACGGTACGGGTGGAGACGCCCATGCTGCGGGCGATGGCGGAGTCCTTCACGCCGGCGGCCAGCATGCGCAGCACCGCCTGCTGCTGTTCGGTGAGTGAGGAGCCGTCGGCGGAGCGGGGCACGTCCTCGGGCTCGGAGGCGGTCGTCCAGCAGTAGTCGTAGATCGCCGCGAGGGATTTCACCACGCCGGCGCCTCGGATCAGGACAGTGCCGGCGTTCAGGTCTGCAGGGTCGGTCTGGACGACGGCGGTCGTACGGTCGTAGATGACCATGCGTGTGGGGATCACCGGGGTGACCCGTATCTCAATGCCCAACTCCCGCCACCGCACCGTGTACTCGCGGATCAGCGGGTTCGACATGGCGATCTGGGCGTGCAGACTCCGCACCCGTACGCCGTTGCGGATGTTCGCCTCGCTGCGCGCCAGGCCCGCGTCGAGAGATTCACGCGTCCAGACAGCGATCGGATGCATGCCGAGCACCTCGTGTTCGGCCAGTTCGGACAGCTCGCTGAGCCGGTCGTGCAGTTGCCGGCGGTGGTCGGGCCATGGGAAATACTCAATGTTGGCGTGGTTGTCCGTCCGCTCGGGCAGGCCGAGGTAGTGCTTGGCCAGTTTGGCGATCTTGACGTGCTGCTCGACGAGGTCGTCGAGCATGCGATGGCTGCCTTGCAGGCTGCGATTGAGCGCGGCGGTCAGGTCGGCGGCGGCCTGTGTCTCCGGGTTCAGCAGGTGGAGCCGGGTGAGCTCGTCGCGGGCCCGATCGATGTCCGCCGCTGTCAGGCTCAGCTTCGCCGCGGCCTCGGAAAGCGACTCGCCTCCCTGGCGCATGCGGGCGTACAGAGAGCGCGCAACGTCGTCGTCCCCGGAAAATGCCCCGCTGCCCACCCGGCTCCCTCCGTGTTGGATCAATCCTGCACATTGGCATATCAGCCCCTTTGTCGGCAAAGAGTTTCTTATTTCCGCCATGTCCTACTTCGGAATCTCTCGCACCCTCCACAAGCACCCTGGCCTGCAGCACGATCGGGGAGTGAGGCGAAACATCATCGCCGCGAACGAGGAGGAATCCCATTGATCACCGTTGCGTACAGCCTTGTCGCCTATCGTGTCGCCGGCCTGACGCCGGAGACGTGCGCGCACTGCCTTGGCGCCGTCAAGGCGGAGCTCATCCAGGTGCCGGGAGTTGTGGGGGTGGACGTCGATCCGGCGCAATCTCGGGTGAGCATCCTGACCGACGGTCCCGTGAACGAGCTGGAGGTGCGGGCCGCCATGGAAGCGGCCGGTTGCGACGTCGTGGCAACGTGATGTGCTGCGTGGATTGTCACCACGCAGACGTGTGGCGGCTCGAGGCCATGCTGCGCGACGCGCTCGCCGCCGCCGGCCGGGCCGGTCAGGTTCGCGACGACGTGCCGACGGACGAGCTGGTCATGTTCTGCCTGTATGCGCTGGAGGCGGCGACCGAACTGCCCTCGGAGGTTGCCGCCCAGCGGCCTTTCGAGATCGGATCCTGGTGAGCGACCGCTCTGTCGCTCCAAGTGGACAAGGTGAATCTGGTATATGCACTATGTATCGCAAAACGCGCAGAGCTGATGAGGAGTCCACAGCGCATGAGCACTCTCGAAGTCCCAGGGGGCCGCCTCTACTACGAGACCCATGGCAGCGGCCCCGTGATGGTCCTGATCACGGGAGCGCCCGGAGTGGCCGACGTCTACCGGGCGTGCAGGAGGACCTTGATGGCGCGGCGTTCGTCCATGGCCTGGTAAGCCTCGGCGGCCTGTTCGAGCGGTAGTTCGAGGTCGAAGACCTTGCCGGGGTCGATCTGGCGGTCCAAGATCAGGTCGACGAACTCGGGCAGATACTGACGGACCGGGGCCGGCCCGCCGTGCAGGTGCACATGGGAGAAGAACAGCTCCTCTCCGGGCAGCGCGACGTCGTGGGCGACGCCCACGTAGCCGACGTGGCCGCCGGGGCGGGTGGAGCGGATGGCCTGCATCATCGACTCCTGAGTGCCGACGGCCTCGATGACCGAGTGGGCGCCGAGGCCGCCGGTGAGTTCCTTGATCATCGCTACGCCCTCGTCGCCGCGTTCGGTGACGATGTCCGTCGCGCCGAAGTCGCGGGCGAGCCGCTGGCGGGACTCGTGGCGGCTCATCGCGATGATCCGCTCCGCGCCGAGCTGCTTGGCGGCCAGCACCGCGAGCAGTCCGACCGCGCCGTCGCCGACGACCACGACCGTCTTGCCAGGGGCGGCCTGCGCGGCGATCGCGCCGAACCAGCCGGTGCCCAGCACATCGGACGCGGCCAGGAGGCTGGCGCTGCGCCTGCTCGCGTCCTGGGCGGCCGCGCAGGAGACGGATTCCCGCCCACGAGCTCTCTCGACCGATTGAACCGGTCGAGCCGATGCCCTCTCGCGGGGGACGGCCGCGAAGTCACGGCAGCGCCGGGATGGTGCGGTCGGTGATGAGGTCGCGGTACCAGTGCGCGCTGTCCTTCGGGGTACGCCGGAGCGTGTCGTAGTCGACGTGCACGATGCCGAACCGCTTGGAGTAGCCGTACCCCCACTCGAAGTTGTCCATGAGGGACCACACGAAATACCCGCGCAGATCGACGCCGCCCTGGAGGGCGCGGTGGGCGGCCACGAAGTGGCGCCGGAGATAATCGGTGCGCAGAGCGTCGTGCACGGCCCGCGTCCCGTCGGCCTCGACGGTGAGCTCGTCCGGGAAGGCCGCGCCGTTCTCGGTGATGATGAGGGCCTGGCCGGGGAATTCGGCGTGCAGGTGGAGAAGGAGCTCCTCCAGGCCGCCCGGATCGATGTTCCAGCCCATGTCGGTGTACGGTCCGGCCTGCGCGACGAACTCCACCTGGTCGGCCCCCGGCCAGGGCGAGCCGCCCATGTCCTTGTGGCCGTCGTTGCTCTGCCGCGGGCTGACGCCGTCCCAGAGACGTACGGTCGTGGTCGAGTAGTAGTTGACGCCGAGCAGGTCGAGCGGCTGGTGGATGACCGCGAGGTCACCCTCGTGGACGAACGACCAGTCGGTGACGCCGGCGGTGTCCTTGAGCAGGTCGGCCGGGTATTCACCGCGTAGCAGCGGCCCGGTGAAGGCGCGGTTGGCCAGGGCGTCGATGCGGCGCACGGCCTCCTCGCCGTCGTCACCCTCGCCCCGCAGGACGTGGAAATTGAGGGTGATCGCGTATTGGGGCGCGTTGGTGACCACCTGCCGCAGCTCCTGGACGGCCAGGCCGTGCGCCAGGTTGAGGTGGTGCACCGCCGCGAGGGCCGCGGCGCCGTCGGTACGGCCAGGGGCGTGCGCGCCCGAGCCGTAGCCGAGGTAGGCCGAGCACCAGGGCTCGTTGAGGGTCGTCCACACGGCGACGCGGTCGCCCAGGGCCTCGCCGACGATACGGGCGTAGTCGGCGAAGGCGTACGCAGTCCGGCGGTCGGTCCAGCCGCCCTCGTCCTCGAGCGCCTGGGGCAGGTCCCAGTGGTAGAGGGTGGCGACGGGGGTGATCCCGCGGGCGAGGAGGCCGTCGACGAGGCGGCTGTAGAAGTCCAGCCCCTTCGGGTTGGCCGGGCCGCGGCCGGTGGGCTGGATGCGCGGCCAGGCGATCGAGAAGCGGTAGGCCTCCAGCCCGAGCTCGCTCATGAGGTCGAGATCCTCTTCGAGGCGGTGGTAGTGGTCGTCGGCCACGTCTCCCGTGTCGCCGTTCCACACCTTGCCGGGCGTGCGGGAGAAGGTGTCCCAGATGGACGGCCCGCGCCCGTCCTCGTCGGCCGCGCCTTCGATCTGGTACGCGGCGGTGGCGGAGCCGAAGAGGAAGCCGGCGGGGAAGGTCAGGCCGGATTCGCGGTAGTCGTCGCGGTTGGGCGTCATGAAGAATCCTCGTTTCGTGGCGCTGTCAGGCGAGTTCGTAGGTCCAGCCGGAGGCGAGGGAAGAAGAGATGGAAACCTGGCCACCGGAGCGGGTGATGGTGAACACCTGGTCGGTGACCGTGAGGGTGGTCTCGCCGTCCGGTCCCGGGTACACGCGGAGGGTCAGGCCGTCGAGGTAGTCGTAGTCCGGCCGGTCGTCCCTGGCCCCGATGGGCAGGACGGCGCCTTCGCGTACGTAGATCGGCATCGAGGTGAAGCCGTGCGTCTCGGTGCGCCAGCGTCCGCCCTCGACGCGCTCGCCCGTCAGATGGTTCGTCCACGTGCCGTCCGGTAGGTAGACCTCGACCGTACCGTCTGGGCTGAAGACCGGCGCGATGAGCAGGTCGGGGCCCAGCATGTACTGGGTGTCGAGGTGGGTGACGTTGCGGTCCTCGGGGAACTCCATCGCCATCGGCCGCATGACGGGCGTCCCGCTCTCGTGGGCCTGGAGGCCCACCTGGAACAGGTACGGCATCAGGCGGAGCTTGAGTTTCGTGAACAGCCGGGTCACCTCGACCGCCTCCTCGTCGAAGGCCCAGGGCACGCGGTAGGAGGAGGAGCCGTGGAGCCGCGAGTGGGAGGACATCAGCCCGAAGGCTACCCAGCGCTTGAAGACGCCGGGATCCGGGGTGCCCTCGAAGCCGCCGATGTCGTGGCTCCAGAAGGAGAAGCCGGAGAAGGCGAGCGACAGGCCGCCGCGCAGGGTCTCCGCCATGGACTCATAGCTCGACCCCGTGTCGCCGCCCCAGTGGACCGGCAGCCGCTGGCCGCCGGCGGTCGCCGATCGCGCGAACAGCACCGCCTCGCCCCGGCCGCGCTGTTCCTCCAGCACCTCGAACACGGCCGTGTTGTAGAGGTGGGTGTAGAGGTTGTGCATCCGTTCGGGCGTGGACCCGTCGAAATAGGCGACGTCGAGCGGGATGCGCTCTCCGAAGTCGGTTTTGAAAGCGTCGACTCCCTGCTTTTGAAGTGCGCGCAGCTTGGACTGGAACCACCGGGTCGCGTCGGGATTGGTGAAGTCGACCAGCCCCATGCCGGGCTGCCACAGGTCCCACTGCCAGACCGACCCGTCGGGACGCTTCAGCAGGAAGCCCCGCTCGGCGGCCTCGGCGAACAGCGGCGAGCGCTGGGCGATGTAGGGGTTGATCCACACGCAGACGCGCAGGTCCTTCGCGCGCAGGCGGGCGAGCATGCCCTCGGGGTCGGGGAAGACGCGCGGATCCCACGCGAAGTCGCACCAGTTGAACTCGCGCATCCAGAAGCAGTCGAAGTGGAAGACCGACAGCGGCAGGTCGCGCTCGGCCATGCCGTCGATGAAGGACGTCACCGTCCGCTCGTCGTAGTCGGTGGTGAACGAGGTCGACAGCCACAGGCCGTAGGACCACGCGGGCAGGTGGGCCGGACGGCCGGTGAGCGCGGTGTAGCGTTCGAGGATCCGCTTGGGCGTCGGCCCGTAGATCACGAAATACTCGAGGCTCTCTCCCGCGACCGAGAACTGCGCGCGCTGCACCGCCTCCGACCCGATCTCGTACGAGACATGCCCGGGATGGTTGACGAAGACGCCGTATCCGCGGTTGGTCAGGTAGAACGGCACATTCTTGTACGCCTGCTCGGAGGAGGTCCCGCCGTCGGCGTTCCAGATCTCCACGGTCTGGCCGTTCTTGACCAGCGGCCCGAAGCGTTCGCCCAGCCCGTACACCACCTCGCCCACGCCGAGCGAGAGCTGCTGGGCGAGGTGGACGGAGGAGCGGGCGGCGCCGACCGGCGCCGAATCGACGTGCGCGTCCTCGGCGAGCCGGAAGTAGCCGATGGACTTGTGGCCGCTGGCGGTCAGCGGGCGTCCGTCACCGTGAAAGGACAGGTTCCACGGGGCTCCGGGCGCGATGGTCGCGCTCAGCGCCCCACTGGTGAGCGTCGCCCCGTTCGTGTCGTCCGCTTTGACGACGCCGTGGCCGTCCTCGGCGCCGGGCAGCTCGAAGCCGCGTTCCTCGCCGCCTCCCACGTGGTGGTCGACGCGTACGCGGATCACGTCCGGCAGCGGTGACGACAGGGTCAGCGAGAGCACCGGCCGGTTGAGCGTGTCGCCCCTGCGGTGGATGACGGTGGTGGGCGCGGTCACCGTGACCGTCCCGTCCTCCGCCCAGATGTCGTGAGCCTCGGCGGCGTACAGCGCGGTGACGCCGGGACGCAACTGCCAGAGACCGTCGGTGAACTTCATTAGTGGATCATCCCTTCAATCCGCCGGCCAGCAGGTCGGCGCGCCAGAAGCGCTGCAGGACCAGGACCAGAATGATCAGCGGGATGACGGACACGGCCGAGCCCATGATGACCAGCGAGTACAGGTCGCCGTCGCCCGCGCCCTTGCCCATGAACGTGTACAGGCCGAGGGTGATGGGGTATTTGTCCTGGTCGGAGAGCATGATGAAGGGCAGCAGGAAGTTGTTCCAGATGCCGACGAACTGCAGCAGGAACACCGTCACCAGCCCCTGCGTCATCATGGGCAGCACGATGCCGCCGAAGATACGGAACTCGCCGGCGCCGTCCAGACGGGCCGCTTCCAGCGTGCTCTGGGGGACCGCCGCGTTGGCGAAGACCCGGCACAGGAAGATGCCGAACGGGTTGATGATCACTGGCAGGAGTACGGACCAGTAGGTCCCGGCCAGGCCGACGGCCGCCATGAGCAGATACTGCGGAACGGCCAGCACGATGCCGGGCACCAGCACACCGGCGAGGATCACCGAGAACAGGACCTGGCTGCCCCGGAAGCGGAACTTGGCCAGGGCATAACCGGCCATGGCCGACACCAGCGTGGACAGGACCGCGCCGAGCCCGGCGTACAGCAGGGAGTTGAGCCCCCACTGCCAGAACTGGCCGCCCCCGTAGGCGCTCAGGTTGGCGAGGTTGTCGAAGAACCCGCTGCCGGGGGCGAAGGAGAAGGTGGTGAACAACTCGCGCGAGGTCTTCGAGGCGGCGGCGACCACCCAGACCACGGGGGCCAGACAGTAGAGCGCGCCGAGCAGCAGCACGATCAGCGCCAGCCGTGGCCGCCGCGCCGCACCCGCGCGGCGCCTGCGGAACTGGCGATCACCGGTGCGGCTCTGGAGGGCGGCGCTCATGCGTTGTCCCCGAAGGTACGGCGCTGGAAGAAGCGCAGCAGCAACATGGACAGGACCAGGATGCCCACGGCCAGGACGACGGAGGCGGCGGCGGCCCCGCCGAGATTGTCGTTCATGAACGCCTCTTGATAGATCTTCATCAGCGGCACCCAGGTGGAGCTGATGGTGGTCGACATCGGCCGCAGCGTGGCCGGCTCGCTGTACAACTGCAGGGTGCCGATCACGGAGAACAGGCCGGTGAGCACGAGCGCGGGCGCCACCAGGGGGATCTTGATGCGCCAGGCGATCTGCAGCTCGCCGGCCCCGTCGATGCGGGCCGCCTCGTAGATGGAGGTGGGGATGGCGCGCAGCGACGTGAAGATGATGATCATGTTGAAGCCGACGCCGGACCACAGCGCGATGTTGGCCAGGGAGAAGTACAAGGTGGGAAAGCTGAAGAAGTCCAGCGGCCCGGCGTGCAACTGCTTGGCGAGGTAGTTGAGCGGGCTGGTGCTGGGCAGGTAGAGGAAGCCCCACAGGAGGCTGGCGATGACGCCGGGCACCGCGTACGGAAGGAAGATCGCGGTACGCGTGAAGCCGCGCGCCCGCACCCTGGGGGTGTCCAGCAGCAGCGCGAACAGCAGCGCCAGGCCCAGCACGCTGGGAATGGAGATGAGGCCGTAGAGCAGCACCCGGCCGAGCCCGGCGACGTATTCGGGATCGGTGAGCGCGGCGAGATAGTTGTCGAAGCCGACGAAAGTCTGCACCCGCCGCCCGAACGCGCCGCCGCCGTCGATGCGGAAGCCGCGGAAGCTCAGGTAGATCGCGTAACCGATCGGGATGATCAGAAACAGGGTGAACAACACGATCGCGGGCGTGGCGAACAGCCACGGGGTGGCGGCGCCGCGGAAGCGGAGGCGCGAGCGCCGGCCAGCGGGGTTGGCGGGCATGAGACATCCAGGATGGGGTCGGACCGAGGGCCCCGACGGGCCCTCGGCGTCTTACTTGGTGACGGTGTAGCCGGACTTCTCCAGGTCGGCGACGACTGCCTGCTGCGTGGCCTTGTATACCTCGCGGAAGGAGCTCTTGTTGAGCGCGGCCTTGTTGAGCGCGTCTCCGAACGCGGTCTGCGACACGTTCACGTTGGGTCCCCAGGTCACCGGGATGGTGGTGTTCTTGATCACCTGGTCGGCGACCTGGTAGAAGTCCTTCTGCTGCGGCATCAGCTTGGGCGGCTCGTGGCTCAGGGTCGCCTGGCGGCCGGCGTTGCCGCCGGGGTAGATGTCGAGGGAGAGCTGCAGCTTGGAGCCCTCGTCGGAGGCGCCGAGCCAGGCGGCGAAGGCCGCGGCCTCCTTGGCGTGCTTGGACTTGGCCGGCACCAGGAAGGCGGAGCCGCCCAGAAACGGGACGGCGGGGTCGCCGGCCGTCCACTGCGGCAGCGGCGCGGACTCCCACTTGCCGGCGGTGTCGGGCGCCACCGAGTGGATCACGTTGGGGGCCCAGGCGGCGGCGGCCCAGCTCAGCAGCTTGCCGTCGTTGACCTGAGCGTTCCATTCCGGCGTGAGCAGCGGCTCGACCTTGACCAGGTCCCGCTTCACGAGGTCCTCCCAGAAGTCGGCGGTCTTCAGCGACGGCTCGCTGTCGATGCCGACCTTCCACGCCTTGCCGTCGTTGCTCCACCATTGGGCGCTGGCCTGGGCGGCCTGCGCGGCGAAGAACTCCAGCTGGGCGGCGGAGAAGCTGGCGATGTAGGCCTCGGGGTTCTTCTTGTGGATCTGCTCGGCCGCCTTGGCGTACTCGGCCCAGGTGGTGGGGACCTTGGCGCCGTACTTGTCGAACAGGTCCTTGCGGTAGGTGAACATCATCGGCCCGATGTCCTGGGGCACGCCGTAGACCTGGTTGTTGAAGGTGGTCAGGGCCCAGATGTTGGGCTCGATGCCGGACTTGACGCCGGCCACGTCGGCGGTGACGTCCTTGACGGCCCCGGCCACCACCAGGGCGGGCAGGCCGCGGTACTCCACCTGCACCACGTCGGGGGTGTCGCCGGCCTGGTCGGCGGCCAGCAGCTTGGAGGCGGTGTCGGCGGTTCCGCCTACCTCTGACAGCTTGACGGTGACGTTCGGGTTCTCCTGGTGGTACTTGTCGATGATCGCCTTGGCCCGCGGATCGTTGCCCTTGAGGTTCCAGGTCCAGACCTGGAGCGTGACCGGGCCCTTGGCGGCCTCGGTGCCCGAGGTGCCCGAGGAGGGCGTGTCGCCGGACGAGCAGGCGGCCACGGTCGCCGTCAGGGCGACCGCGAGCGCGGCGGCCATCGTCCAGCGACGGCGCGGTCGGGGGGTCGGTGGGGTCATCACGGTCTCCTCGGACGGGTGGTGCACCACGGCGGAATGCCGGGTCGTGCGTTGGGAACTAACCTGATGTTAACGTTGTCATCCTGTCAACCCCCCTGCTCGTAACAGAGCCGACACAGCTTCGGAGTCCACCCCCGTGCCCACCTTCCGCAACCCGGTTCTGCCCGGCTGCTATCCGGACCCGTCGATCTGCCGGGCCGGTGAGGACTTCTACCTGGTCACCTCATCATTCGCCTATTTCCCGGGCATTCCCCTGTTCCACAGCCGGGACCTGGTGAGCTGGCGGCAGCTCACGCACGTGCTCGACCGGCCGAGCCCGCTGTCGCTGGAGGGCCTGGACGTCTCCGACGGGATCTGGGCGCCGACCATCCGCCACCACGACGGCACCTTCTACGTGGTCTCCACCATGGCCAGAAACCGGCAGGGCAGCGTCACCTTCGTCGTCACCGCCGACGACCCGGCCGGGCCGTGGTCGGACCCGGTGCCGCTGGAGGCCGAGGGCATCGATCCGTCGCTGTTCTTCGACGACGACGGCCGGTGCTGGTTCACCGCCTGCCGGGACGCCCGCCAGCCGACCGGCGGCGGCCCCGGCGAGCTGTGGATGCGCGAGCTCGACCTCGACCGGCTCAAGCTCGTCGGCCCGACCCACGTGCTGTGGCACGGCGCGGTACGCGGGGCGTGGGTGGAGGCACCCCACCTGTACAAGCGTGACGGCGTGTACTACCTGATCGCCGCCGAAGGCGGGACCGAGAGCAACCACAGCGTCACCGCGGCCCGCTCGAGTGCCATCACCGGCCCGTACGTCACCGATCCGCGCAGCCCGTTGCTGACCCACCGGCACCGCGGCTCGGCCGAGCCCGTCCAGAACGTCGGCCACGTCGACCTGGTGGACACCCCCGACGGCGAGACCTGGGCCGTGGCGCTCGGGGTCCGGCCGATCGAGGGGACGCACACGCTGGGCCGCGAGGTGTTCCTGGTGCCCGTCGCCTGGGGTGCTCATGGGCCGGTCTTCGCGCCGGAGGCGGGGGGCGTGCGGCTGTCGGAACGGCTGCCGTCGATCGCCACCGCAGGGCTGGGCGATGGTGCCTCTGCGGGATCGGGCGATGGCGCTTCTGCCGGGCTGGGCGATTGTGCCGCTGTGGTGGCGGGCCGGGTGCGTTTCGACGCGCCGGTGCTGGGCTTGGAGTGGAACAGCCTCCGGGGACCCGTCGACGACCGCGTCAGACCCTCGGCCGACGGGGGCGGTCTCGGCCTCGTCCTCGCCGCCGAGTCGCTCGCCTCCACCGGCGTGCCCACCTTCCTGGGGCGGCGCCAGCAGCATGTCCGCTTCGACGCGCGGACACACATCAGCTTCTCCGCGGCGCATCCGGCGGAAGAGGCCGGACTCGCCGTCTTCCAGAACCAGGACCACCACGCCACACTCGCCCTCACCGTGGACGATGGCGGGCGGTCTCAGGTGGTGCTGACCGTACGCCAGGCCGGTACGAGCACCCGCCTGGCGTCCCTACCGGTGGCGACGGGCGACGTGGTGCTGGCGGTCGAGGGAGACGAGGCCCGCTACGCCTTTCGCCTCAGGGAACCTGACACCGGGCAGTGGATCAGCCTGGGCGACGTCGAGCGATCCTGCCTGAGCACCGAGCGGGCGGGCGGGTTCGTCGGGGTGTACCTCGGCCTGTACGCGACCAGCAACGGCCGCTCCGCCAGCGGACGGGCGTACGCCCACTGGTTCGACTACCAGCCCCACGCCGAGCAGACCAGCGTGCCCCGGACGACGGGTTAGTCAGCGCGGCGGCCGGGGCGGCGCTGTGCTGCGCCGGACCACCAGCTCGGGGGCGATCCGCTCGGAGGAGGCCGGCTCGCCCTTCATCATGCGCAGCACCTGCTGGATGGACCGCTCGCCGAGACCGACGAAATCCTGGCGGACCGTGGTGAGCGCGGGCACCAGGTACGCCGCGCCGGCGATGTCGTCGAATCCGACGAGCGAGATGTCGTCGGGCACCTTGACGCCGAGTTCGGCGAAGGCGGCCAGCACCCCCATGGCCACCTGGTCGTTGCCGGCGAAGATCGCCGTCGGTAGCTCGCCCGTACTGCGGGTGACGAGGTAGTGGGCCAGCCGGTAGCCGCTGTTGCCGGTGAAGTCGCCCTCGAGCAGCTCGCCGTGCGCGTCCGGCGTCTCGGCCAGCGCGGCCCGCCAGCCCTCGACGCGTTCGCGGGCGTCGAAGGTGCGCAGCGCGCCGGTCAGATGAACGATGCGGCGATGCCCGAGCTCCAGCAGGTGGCGTACGGCGAGCCGCGCGCCGAGCTCCTGGTCGAGCTCGACGAAGCCGACATCCGGGTTGGGCACGTTGCCGGACATGATCACCGACATGGGCACGCCGGTGACGATGTCGGCCAGGGCGTCCATCACCATGGGCCGGTCGGCGATGACCGCGATGGCCTCCACCGCCTGGTCGGTGAGCCGCTGCAGCGTCTCGGTCAGGTCCTTGGTGGTGCCGCCCTGCCAGGCGGCCAGGTTGAGCCAGTATCCGGCCCGCTGCGCCGCGGCCTGTACGCCACGCAGGACGCGGGGCAGCTCGTACAGCTCGGCCCCGGCGAGGACCACGCCGATCGTCGAGGACCGGCGGCTCTTGAGCGCGCGGGCCACACTGTTACGGCGATAGCCGAGCTTCTCGATGGCGGCCTCGACCCGGGCCCGGGTCTCCGGCCGGACCGACGGGTGATCGTTCAGGACACGGGACACGGTGACGTGCGACACGCCGGCTTCGCGTGCCACATCCACCATGCCTGGTGCCCGGTTCATGTCCCTCACTCAGCTTCCACCACGACGCCCTGGCCTGCCCGGTGTCAGGTCGATCGTGTCACACCCGCCGCGCACTCCGGCCGGGCGAACGCGCACGCGAAGGTCGATGGTGTCACACCCGCCCCGTACTCCGGCCGGAGAAGGAATGGCGACCACGCGAAGCCGGGCTTGACGCTGCGTCCCCGGCCCGCCGTATCAAGGCGCGTAGACCGCGTCAGCCCTGACCGCCGCGCGCGGTTACGGCGCCGACCACAGCGTGCTGAGGCTCTCCGGGGGCTACGACGCCGACCACAGTGTGCCGATGATCTGCTGGAGGATCTCCGGGGTCGCTCCGGCCGGCTGCGCGTAGACGCTCAGCTGGTTCAGCAGATGGCGGTACGGCCGGACGTCGGCGTCCCTGGTGAGGTACTGGGTGTCGGCGGTCTGTTCCAGATGGACCACGTCAGGCAGGTCCGCCTCGGCGAAGCGCAGGACGGTGAAGGGTTCCACCCCCTTGCCGTGCACGAAGGGCAGCACCTGGAGGGTGACGTGCGGCAGCTTGACCATCTCGTGGAGATGCTCCATCTGGGCGCGCATCGTCACGCTGTCGCCGACCTGACGGCGCAGCACCGACTCATCCATGACGACCCATAACGTACGGGGCGTGGGTGGCAGCAGAAGTCGCTGGCGGTGCATCCGCAGGGCGACCCGGCGCTCGATCAGCTCGGCGTCGCCGCCTTCGTGGCTCTGCGCGATGACGGCTCGGGCATAGTCCTTGGTCTGGAGCAGGGCCGGGACGTGCTGGTCCTCGTAGGTGCGGATGATCGTGGCGTCCTGCTCCAGCCCGAGAAACGCCTCGAACTCGTCGGGAATCACGTCTCGGTAGTCCTGCCACCGGCCAGGAGCATTGGCCTGTACGGCCAGCGCCAGCACGATCTGGCGTTCGTCCTCGTCGACGCCGTAGAGGCTGAGCAGGTCGGCCACATCGCCGAGCGGGAGACCGATCCGTCCGCCTTCCAAGTTGGTGATCTTGGACGCTGGGCAGCCGATGGCGGACCCCGCCTCACTGCGGGTGATTCCGCGGGACTCGCGCAGCCGCCGCAGACGTACGCCGACCAGCATCCGCAAGGCCGTCGGCCCGGAACGCTGCCCTGCGTCGCCTGAGATTTCCGTCGAGTCGCCACTGCCCCGAGGAGTCGGCATTTATGCTCCCAATTCGGCAAATCGCCACGCCGCGATCGTCATCATCTTGTCACATGAGACAGCTGAGACACCATATTTCCTGTCGGTCCCATCCGGCTGCTCCTTCTTCACCGTGCACTTGTTCGGTTCCATCATCGCTGAGGGTGGCCGACCTCGCCCGGACTTGGGGAACTGCCCCGCCACTTCATGCGGAAATATCCAACTTTATCGTCCTTCGCGGTATAGCGCGGGTAAAGCGCGGCCACTAGGTTTCAGTAACCACGGAGGCGACATTAGAGGAGGGTTTCGTGACGGACGAATCGCCTGTAGGGGGCTCGCCGATTCACCGGCATATCGACACATCTGTCCCGCACGCTGCGCGGATGTGGAACTATTGGCTCGGCGGCAAGGACCACTATCCGGTCGACCGCCAGGCCGGTGATGCGTTCAGCAAAGAGTTCCCGGAAATCGTGAGGATCGCTCAACTGTCTCGGCATCTGCTGGCCCGCATCGTCCGCTATCTGGTCCAGGAGCAGGGGATACGTCAGTTTCTCGATATCGGCACCGGGCTGCCCACCGTGGATAACACCCACGAACTCGCCCAGCAGGCCGACCCGACCAGCCGCGTGGTTTATGTGGACAACGATCCGCTCGTGCTGGTGCACGCCCAGGCCCTGCTCGTGGGCACTCGCGAAGGCGCCACCGACTACATCGAAGCGGACTTACGCGACCCGGACGCGATCTTGGCTGGTGCCTCCAGGACCCTGGACTTCAGCCGGCCGGTCGCGCTCATGCTGATGGGCATCATGGGCTATGTACGTGACGACGAGGGACCGACGGAGATCGTGACGAGGCTGATGGAGCGCCTGGCCCCCGGCAGCTACCTGGCGTTGTGGGACGGCGTCAACCTCGTCACCGGCCAGGCGTTGGACCAGGCCCAGGAGAACTACAACGAGGGCGGCGGCGTGCCCTACAACCTGCGCGACGAAGGGCAGATCACCGCCTTCTTCGACGGCATGGACCTCGTGGCGCCCGGCGTGGTGTCGTTGCCGCAGTGGCGTCCCGACCCCGACCCGTTCCAGGACTCCACGGAGCGGGTGGACGCGTTGTGCGGGGTGGCGCGCAAGCGATAAGCCCGCCGATGACGCCCGCACGAGACCCTCGCCTGAGCCCGCCTATGACGCGCGCACGAGACCCTCGCCTGATCCCGCCGATGACGCGCGCACGAGACCCTCGTCAAGCCCGCCTATGACACCCGCGCAAGCCCCTCGTCGGCCGAACATCAACCTCGCGGTCCTGCGGAATCCCGCCTTCCGGCTGCTCGCCTCGGCGCAGCTCGGCTTCGTGCTGGGCGAGCAGGTTCTGGCGATCGCCGTCACCGTCTCCGTGCTCAATGCCGGGGGTGACGCGTCCGCGGTCGGCTCCGTGCTCGCCGCCAAGGGCATCGCGTCATTGTGCCTGCTCCTGGTGGGCGGCGTCTGGTCCGATCGCCTCCCCCGGCGGCGGATTCTGATGATCATGCTCGCCGTGGACGCCGTCGCGGCGCTCGTCCCGGTCTTCGTCCTCGGCCAGCGTCTGTCCGCCTGGTTACTGGCCGCCGTTCTCTTCGCCGTCGGCGCGGCGGAGTCGTTCATCCGGCCCGCCTTCAACGCGATGCTGGCGGGCACGCTGACGGAAGACCAGCGCGTGTCCGGCCGCGCCCTCGTCAACATCTGTACGCGCCTGGGCGTCATCGCCGGGCCCGTGGTCGGCACCCAACTGGCGAGCGGTGGCGAGGCGCTCCCGTTCGTGCTGGCCGGGGTCGTCTTCGCGGGCGGGGCGGCCGTGTTCCGCCGGGTGCCGGAACCACCGTGGACGCCGGTGCCACGCCGCTCGCTGCTGGGTGAGGCGCTGCTGGGGTTCGCCGAGGCGGGGCGCCGGCCGTGGTTGTCGGCCCTGCTCCTGTTCTCGCCCGTCAGCCTGATGTTCGTGATCGCCCCGAGCCAGGTGCTCCTGCCGCTGATGAGCCGGGAGACCTTCGGGTCGTACGCGGCGTACGGCACGGCGCTCGCCTTCTACGGTGCCGGCGGTCTGATCAGCAGCGTCACGATGATGGCCTGGGAACCGCGGCGGCCGGGCGTCGTGGCCATGTGGTCGATGTCCCTGTACGCGCTGGTCCCGCTGGCGCTCCTCTTCGCCCCCTCCGCCTGGGTGCTCTTCTTCTGCTACCTCGTGGCCGGCTTCGGTGTCGAGACGTACGCCCTCACCTGGGACGTCGCGATGTACCGGGAGGTGCCCGACCAGCTGATCGGGCGGATCACCTCGCTGGCGTGGCTCAGCACGTTCGGCCTCATGCCCTTCGGCCAGGCGCTGACCGGGCCGCTGACGAACCTCATGGGCGACCACGCCGTCCTCTTGGGCGCTGCTGGGTTGGTGCTGGTGATACCGCCATGCCTGCTCCTCGTCCGGGGGATGGCCGAGATGGGCGGCACCCGTACGCCGACGAAGGACGGATGAGCGCTCAGAGGGCCTCCGCCGCGGGATCGGTCCGGTACGCGCACCAAAGCGTGATGTCATAGCCGATGCCCAGCACGGCGCCGACGATGAGGGGCGCGCCCAGCGCCACCAGGGTGCCCGTGAGCAGGGCCGTGGCGGCGAGCGGGCTGACGGACACGGCGATGCTCCGCGCCAGGCTGGTCATGCTGGCCGCGGTCGTCCGATAGGCAGGGGGTACGACGGCGGCGGTGAAGGCCTGCCTGGCCGGTACGTCGATCTTGGAGACCGTCTGGCGGAGCAGCAGCAGCGCGACCGCGCCACCCAGGGTCGGGGCGAACGGGATGCCGGCCAGCAGCAGGTTGGCGGCCAGGTGGGGGAGCAGCATGGCGGTCAGCAGCCCGCGCCGGGCGGCCAGCAGGGGCGCGGTGAGCTGGGCGAGGGCCGGGAGCAGGTTGGCGGCGAAGCACACCAGGCCGAGCTGCGCGGTGGTGGCCCCGTAGCGGTGGGCGAACCACCAGGCCAGGACGGCCTGGACGGCCATCCCGCCGGAGAAGGCGTCGAGGGCGAACAGCGCGGCCAGGCGGCGGACCGGTCCGGGCACTCGTAGCCGGGGCCCGGTCTGGCACTTCTCAATAGACGCGGCCTCGGCGTCCGGTGTGAGGTGCCAGAACAGCAGTACGGTGCCGCCCGCGAGCAGCGCGTACACCGCGAAGGCGGCGTCGGCGGCCGACACCCACGGCTGGAACGACAGCGCGGCGGCGGCCAGCCCGCCCAGGGCGCCGGCCGCCATGGCGGTGACGTTGTAGCAGGTGAAGACGAGGGTGTGCCGGACCGGGGCGCAGGTCTGGGCGAGGATGGACTGCTCCACCCCGGAGAACGGGGTGTTGTCGTTGGTGGACGGCGAGATCGTGCCGATGAAGGCGGCGGCGAGCAGGACGGGATAGGACTCACTGACCGCGAACGCCAGACCGGCGACGGCCATCAGGCAGCCGCAGGCGATCAGCGTGCGCCGGCGTCCCCAGCGGTCGGCGAACAGGCCGAGCACCAGGCTGGCCAGCACCGAGCCGGCGGCGGCCACGGTCAGGAGCAGGCCGGTCTGCCAGGGTTCGGCGCCGTCCTGGGCGAGCAGTTCGGCCAGGAGCACGCTGGTACATCCGTAGCCGAACGTTCGCAGCGCTCGGGCGGCCATGACGAGCCGCCCGTTGCGCCCTACTTCGACCAGAAAAGGGGTCCTGACCTGCTTGTTCGTCATGCGGCATCATCGCGCGGGCGGCCGTGCGGACGCGCGGCAACGCCTATAGATCTTCCTGCGCCGGGGCCGATCATCGGAACACGCCGGTGTGGCCGAGGGAGTGGCGTCCGGGCTGGGGGTAGATGCACAGCCCGTGCGGGCCCCGGCCGACCTTGATCTTGTGGAGCAGCTTTCCGGTCCTGGTGGACAGGACGTAGACGACGCCGTCGTACCTTCCGGACAGCCAGAGCTGCTTGCCGTCCGCCGACACCCCGCCCATGTCGGGCGAGCCGCCGCCTGGGATCCGCCACCGTTCGACCACCTCACGGGTGGCGAACGAGACGACGGAGACCGTCCCCTCGCCCCTGTTGGAGACGTAGAGCCGCCGCGAGTCCCTGCTGACGTACAGGCCGTGCGCCCCCGCGCCGGTGCGCAGGAAGCCCACCCGCCGGAACGTGGTGGCGTTGATGATCCACACACCGCCCGCCATCATGTCGGCGACGTAGAAGAGCCGGCCGTCGGAGGACAGCTTGACGTCCTGCGGCATGTTCGCCGACCCCACACCGATCACCTTCTTCACACGGGGGCGCTCCCAGTCGATGGCGACGATCTGGCCGGAGAACTCGCAGCTGGCCAGGAAGGCCGATCCGTCGGCGGTGAAGTCGCCGTGGTTGATGCCCCTGCAGGGCATGTCGAGGGAACGGATCAGGCGCATCGTGTGCGGGTCGCGGAAGTCGAGGCGGTTGTTGCGTTCGGCCATGACCAGCGCGTACGAGCCGTCGGGGGTGAAGTACAGGTTGTACGGATCGTCCACGGGCACCGGCTTGCCGGGGCGGCCCGTGACCGGGTTGATGGGGACGAGCCGGTTGCCCTGATTCTCGTTGATCCACAGCGTCTTCAGGTCCCAGGAGGGCACGACGTGCTGCGGCAGGGCGCCGACCCGGAAGCGGCGCACGACCCGGTAGGTCCGCGGATCGATGACGTCCACCGTGTCCGACTCGCTGTTGGGGACGTACACGCGAGGGGTCATCTTCTCCACCCGCGGGCTCAGCATCCCCGGCCGGTCGTGGGCGTAGACGTCGGTCACGCGTGCGGCTACCGGCGCGTGCCGGTGCGGTCGCGGCTTCAGCGGCTTCAGCTGCTTCGGTAGTGGCGCGGCGGCGTGGTCCGCAACCATGGGAGCGGGGGGCGAACCGCAGGAAGCGGCGGCGACGGCGACCGCTCCCAGCATGATCGTCATCCTCGGCAGTCGCATGCGCCACAGCCTAGGAAGGCGTTCGGCAGCGCCTGTCGACGTCCGGGTCAGGGTTGCGTCAGGAAATCACGGTGGCCATTACCCGCCTGTGGGGATAGGCAGAACATGCTGGAAGTAGCGCTCGAAGAGGCAAGGAAGGGATTCGCCGAGGGCGGCGTACCGGTGGGGGCGGCGCTGTTCGCGGCGGACGGCACGCTGCTCGGCCGGGGCCGCAACCGCAGGGTCCAGGACGGCGACCCGTCGGTGCACGGCGAGACCGCCGCGTTCCGCGACGCCGGGCGGCAGCCCACCTACCGGGGCACGACCATGGTGACCACGCTGTCGCCCTGCTGGTACTGCAGTGGCCTGATCCGCCAGTTCGGCATCCCGCGGCTCGTCGTGGGGGAGTGCCGGACCTTCATGGGCCAGCACGAATGGCTCGCCCGGCACGGCGTGGAGGTGGTGGTGCTCGACTCCCAGGAATGCGTCGACCTCATGACCGCCTTCATCGCCGCCAACCCCGAGCTGTGGAATGAGGACATCGGGAAATGAGCCCCGCCCTCGGCCGTCGAGCCTGGCAGGCTGGCGGCCATGGGATTCGGGGTTCGTCAGTTCGAGCTGACCTTGATGCATCGGATGCGTGATCTCAACGCCGAACGGGTGGAGGACGCGCTCATGGACATGGGCGCGTCCCGGGCCGAGCTTCGCGCCGCGCACACGCAATGGACGAGGATGGCCCACTCCGTCCGTAGCAGGAAGGGCCTGGGCGCGTTGCGGACGATGCTCGGTCCGCCGTCGTACGAGGGCACGACCCCGGTCGGGAGCCTGACCTGCCGGGTGGCTCGGTGGGCGCTGCCGTCCTGGCCGGACCTGGAGTTCGAGGCGCTGATCGGGCCTGACGGCGCGATATGGAACCAGTGGTTCGTCCGTCCCCACGGCGACAAGGCGCTGGCCTTCGTGGACCTGGTCCCGTGGGGGTGCGTCGTCGGCGACGTCGTGACGAGTTTTCCGGGGGCCGCCCAGGGCGAGGGCTCGGCGCCGCAGCATTGGGTGGTCGACTTCGCCCATGAGGGCACGGACTACCGGGCCCGGTTCGTGTACGGCCTGTTCCAGCGGCTCGACCGGGCCTGACCGGGGCGCGGCGGCCGAGGCATCAGGGAGGCTTACGTCGGCGGCCATCTGACCAGGGGCCACGTGTCTCAACCGGGGAGCGTCTCGCCGCCGATCGGGGCCAGGATCTCGCCGGTGTAGTACGACGACAGCCGTTCGGCCGCGAAGAAGACGTACGAGGGCGCGATCTCGTCCGGATCGGCGGCCCGCTTCATCGGTACCTGCTTGCCGAACTGCTCGACCTTCTCCTTCGGCATCGTCGCGGGGATCAGCGGGGTCCAGACGGGGCCCGGCGCCACGGCATTGATCCGGATGCCCCGATCGACGAGGCTCTGCGCCATCGAGTAGGTGAAGGCGTTGATCGCGCCCTTGGTCGTGGCGTAGTCGATGAGCGACTTGTTGCCGCGCAGACCGTTGATCGACGAGGTGTTGATGATCGCGGAGCCGCTGCGGAGGTGGGGTAGCGCCGCCTTGGTGACGTGGTAGTAGCTGTGGATGTTGACCGCGAAGGTGTGCTCCCACTGCTCCTCGGTGAGCTCCTCCAGCGAGTCGACCGGCGCCTGGTAGGCCACGTTGTTGACCACGATGTCCAGCCCGCCCAGCTCGGTCACCGTCTGCGCGACGACGGACGCGCAGTGTTCGCGCTCGGCCAGATTGCCGGGGAGCAGCACGCAGCGCTGCCCCGTCTCCTCCACCAGCTTCCTGGTGTGGGCGGCGTCCTCGTGCTCACTCAGGTAGGCGATGGCGACGTCGGCCCCCTCCTTCGCGAAGGCGACGGCCACCGCGCGGCCGATGCCCGAGTCGCCACCGGTGATCAGCGCGCGCTTGCCTTTCAGCAGCTCAGTGCCGGTGTAGTCGCGCATCTCATCGCGCGGCTCGGGGGCCGTCTCCCCGGTATGTCCGGGATAGGGCTGGTTCTGGGCAGGTGGCGTGCTGTCTGGTTGCTCGGGCATGGCCCCCGAATGCCCCCGCTCGGGTACGGATAACGTCTGCCGGTCGTATATTTCCGCCCTCGCGGGTCTGTGGTGTCCCGCGCGGGCCAGATTGGCGCACATGGGCAGACCCATCCGGCCCACGCCAATGAATCCGATCTTCGGCAGTCGCGAATCGAGCATGCGGACTTCCTGTCCGCCTCGCTCACGAATCAACATGCGTAAGAACCTCTTCGGCTACGCCCACAGATGGCCGTGCTCGACCGCTTCCTCCGGATCCGGACATTCGGCGATCCTGGACCCGTGTGGACAGCGACCGCCGAGAGGCGTGAGCGATGATGTCTGCGCAAACATGAGTGAGTGGGGAAGGAGGTGGCCGTGAGCGAAACCGGACGCCGGCTGCCCGCGCGGGCCTCAGCGGTCGTCATCGGGGGTGGCGCCATGGGCGTCAGCTCGGCCTACGCGCTGGCCGCGGCCGGGGTCAGCGACGTGGTCCTCATCGACAAGGGGCCGCTGGGCTCGGGTTCGACCTCGAAGGCCGCCGGGGGAGTGCGGGCGCAGTTCTCCGACCGGGTCAACGTCCAGCTCGCCGTACGCAGCCTGGAGACCTTCGACACCTTCGCCGCCCGCTTCGGGCAGGAGATCGACCTGCACAAGGTGGGCTACCTGTTCCTGCTCGACTCGCCCGAGTCCGTGGCGGAGTTCGAGAAGAACGTCGCGATCCAGAACGACCTCGGCGTGCCCAGCAGGATGATCTCGGTGCGCGAGGCCGCGGAGCTGTCGCCGCTGATCGACACCGACGGCCTGCTCGCCGCCGCCTACTCGCCCACCGACGGCCACTGCACGCCCGAGTCCGTGGTGCTCGGCTACGCGGGCGCGGCCCGCCGGCTCGGCGCGCGGCTGCTGCCCAACTGCGCCGCGACCGGCATCGAGACGGTGGACGGCCGCATCGTCGCCGTCCAGACCGAGGGCGGCCGCATCGAGACCGACACCGTGATCTGCGCGGCCGGCGCCTGGTCACGTCCCATAGGCGACTGGGTGGGCGTCGACCTGCCGGTGAGCCCGCTGCGCAGGCAGATCCTGATCACCGAGCCGATCCCCGCTCTGCCGCCCACGACGTTCACCATCGACTTCGGCACCACGTTCTACTTCCACCGCGAAGGTCCCGGCCTGCTGCTGGGCATGTCCGATCCCGACGAGACGCCGGGGTTCAAGTTCGACCGGTCCGACGCCTGGCTGCCGAGGCTGGGCGAGGCCATGGCCCGCCGTGCCCCGGCCCTGCTGGAGACCGGCATCGCCACCGGATGGGCCGGCCTGTACGAGGTGACGCCGGACCACAACGCGCTCATCGGGACCGCCCCGGACGTCGACAGGTTCATCTACGCCACCGGTTTCTCCGGCCACGGCTTCCTGATGAGCCCGGCCGTCGGCGAGGTGGTCCGCGACCTCTACCTGGACCGGACGCCGTTCGTGGACGTCAGCGGCTTCGACGCGAGTCGCTTCGCCCTGGCCGGGGCCAGACCGGAGCTCAACATCGTCTGAACGGCGGCACACCGGACGGGCGGGCGGCGGACGTCGGGCCCTGTGACCGGGCCCCTAAGCTGGCCACATGGGTATGGTCGGGACGGTCGGGCTGGTCTTGCATCCACGGCGCGACTCCAAAGAGGCGATCGACACCATTTTGAGCTGGGCCGCCGCCAGGGGTGTCACCGTCATGGGGCTCCCGGAGGAGGTCGGCCGCATCGACTGCAGCGCCGTGCCGGTCGACGTCGACCTGCTGACCGAGCGGGCCGACCTGCTGGTGAGCCTCGGCGGTGACGGGACGATGCTGCGCACCATGCGGCTCATCGCCGGGCGGAAGACGCCGGTGCTGGGGGTGAACCTGGGACGGCTGGGGTTCCTGGCCGAGATCGACATCGCGGAGTTGCCCGCCACGCTGTCCGCCATCGACGGGCACCGCTACACGATCGAGCCGCGCATGGCCGTGCGGACCAAGCTCGACGGGGCCGAGGAGCTGATCGCGTTCAACGACATCGCTCTGGTGCGCATCCCGGGCGACGGCATGGCCGCCGTCTCCGTCATGCCGGGTGACGATCCGTTCGTGCGCTACGCGGCCGACGCCGTGATCGTGGCCACGACCACCGGGTCCACCGCCTACAGCTTCGCCGCGGGCGGCCCGATCGTGTCGCCGCGGGTGGCGGCGCTGCTGGTCGTGCCCGCCGCCGCCCACTCATCGTTCAACCGGGCGCTGGTCCTGCCCGCCGACGAGGAGGTGACGCTGGAGCTGCTGCCCACGAGCGGGCGGCTGGCGGTGGAGGTGGACGGGGCGGTGCTGGGGCATCTGTGCCCCGGTGACCGTGTCACGGTGGCCGCCATGCCGGCCGCGGCCAACGTGGTGCGCATGGGGACCACGTTCTACGAGCGGGCCCGGCGCAAGCTGCGGGTGGACGGCAGCGCCGAGGTCGACTGAGCATGGATTCGGTGCGCATTCCGCTGGCCGGCGCCGAAGTCGATCGACCGTGGATAGGGTGCCTTCCGCCGGGTAGGCGCCGGGGTATGGCGACGCTGGTGGGCACGTCCGGGTGGCAGTACAAAGACTGGCGCGGCATCCTCTATCCGCAGGAGGTCCCGCAGCGCCTCTGGCTGGAGACGTACGGCGAGACGTTCCCCACCGTCGAGAGCAACAACGCCTTCTACCGCCTGCCCTCACCCGAGTCCTTCGCCGGCTGGCGGGACCGCACACCCGACGGGTTCGTGATGGCCGTCAAGGCCAGCAGGTTCCTCACCCACATCAAGCGGCTGGCCGATCCGGAGGAGCCGGTGGAGCGGCTGATGAACGCCGCCTCGGCGCTCAAGGACAAGCTCGGCCCGATCCTCCTGCAGCTCCCGCCGACCCTGAAGGCCGATCCTGACCGGCTCGCCCGCTGCCTGGACTGCTTCCCGAAGCACGTGCGCGTCGCGGTCGAGCCCAGGCACCCGTCGTGGTGGACGGACGAGGTCCGCGAGATACTGGCGGCCCGTGACGCCGCCCTGTGCTGGGCCGACCGGCTCGGCAGGCCGGTGAGCCCGTTGTGGCGCACCGCCGGCTGGGGATACGTGCGGCTGCACGAAGGGCGGGCCACCCCTTGGCCGTCGTACGGGGACACGGCGCTGAAGACCTGGGCCGGGCGGGTCAAGGAAGCCGGTTGGCCCGACGTCTACGTCTACTTCAACAACGATCCGGGGGGAGCGGCCGTGCGGAACGCGATTCGCTTTGCCAAACTCGTCTAGTGCATACCCGCCTTTATCGAAACGGTGTCCTGGAGAAAGAGGGCTTCCCGGTCGAGGAAGTCTCGGACTATGTGGGCGACGAGGCCAACACCGTCTGGTTCGACCTGTGCGCGCCGACGCCGGAGGACCTCGCCGTGGTCGGCGAGGAGCTCGGCCTGCACGAGCTCGCCGTCGAGGACGTGCTGTCCGACCACCAACGCCCCAAGGTGGACATCTACCAGAACCACCTGTTCATCACCGTCTACGGGGTGCACTTCGACGATGGGCGGCTCGATCCGGTCGAGGTCAACGCCTTCGTGACGAAGAACGCGCTGGTCACGGTCCGCGAGAGCGACCACTTCGACATCGGCGAGGTGGTCAAGCGCTGGGACGCCGACAAGAGGCTGGCCGGCCACGGGGTGGCGTTCCTGCTGCACGGCCTGCTGGACTACGTGGTCGACGGGCAGTTCGACCTCGTCCAGGAATTCGACTCCAGAGTGGAGAACCTGGAGGAGCTGCTGTTCGAGGAGGCGCCGATCGACGGCAGGCAGCTGCAGCGGACCATGTACGACCTGCGCAAGAACATGGCCGGCTTCCGCAAGATCACCATGCCGATGCGCGAGGTCATCGGCACCCTGCTCCGCCGCGACCAGGAGCTGGTCGCCGACCCGGTCATGGCCCCCTACTACGAGGACGTCTACGACCACGTGGTGCGTGTCACGGAGTGGACCGAGTCGCTGCGCGATCTGCTGGCCAACATGCGGGAGACCCGCCTGGCCCAGCAGGGTTTCCGGCTGAACGAGATCATGAAGCGGGTCACCAGCTGGGCGGCGATCATCGCGGTGCCGACCGCGATCACCGGCTTCTACGGCATGAACGTGCCCTACCCGGGTTCGGGTCAGCCCTGGGGCGTCTGGGTGGCGTCGGCGCTGGTGGTCGTAGCCTCGGTGGCGCTGTACGCGATCTTCAAGAAGAAGGACTGGCTGTAGGCGCGGGGACAGGGGCCGCCCCGGCCGTCGAGCGCGAGCCGCACCGTCAGCCGTACCTGCGCGGCTCCCGAGGCGGGGTAGAGGGGCAGGCAGCGGCCGCCCGCGATCAGCGTCCTGCGTCCGATCGGGGTGGCGATCAGCGGCAGCTCGTCGTAGGTCGCGGGGACGGCCAGGCGGAGCGTCCAGAGGCCCGCCGCGTGGCCGCGTTCGCCCTCCAGCGCGTAGTAGTCGAGCACGCCGCCGCTGGTCGAGACCACGGCCCGCATGGTGAAACGGCGCCCTTGGACGGTGAACACCTCCGCCGACGGGGCGTGGTAGATCGAATGGATGTAGCCGATCGCGAACACGCCGGACGGCGGCAGGAGCAGCCCGTCCACGGCCGGGCGTCCCGCGCCGGAGGCACCGGCCGTCAGCAAAATCACCAGCGCGAGGGCGAGGCGGATCAGCCCTTCTCCTTGTAGTAGCGGGCCGCGCCCGGGTGCAGCGCGACCGGCTCCACCTGCTGGCCGATCTTGACATCGAGCTTGGCCGCCTCGGGGTGAACGGCCGCGAGCTGGGCCTTCTTCTCGAACAGCGTCTTGGTGATGTCGTACGCGAGCTGTTCGTCCATCTTGTCGGGCACGAGCAGGACATTGGCCACCCCGACCGTCTTGACGGTGCCCGGCAGCTTGTAGAGGGACATGTCGATGTCGAGCCCGATGTACTCCTTGCCGTACTTGGCCTGCATCGGCGCGAGCAGGTCGGTGGTGTCGAGCAGCTTCATGTCCGGCTTGCTGGTGGCCAGGTCCACGATGCCGCCCGTGGGCAGCCCGCCGACCCAGACGAACGCGTCGATCGTGCCGTCCTTGACGGCCTGGACCGACTCGTTGATGGACAGTTGCTGCTTGGAGATGTCGGAGTCGGGGTTCAGGCCGGCCGCCTCCAGCAGGCGCCTGGCCAGCACCTGGGTGCCGGAGTTGGGCGGGCCGATCGAGACCCGCTTGCCCTTCAGGTCGGCGACCTTGCTCGCGGCGAGGCCGGGGGCGATGACGACGTGGGCGTAGTTGTCGTAGATGCGGGCGATGGCCTTGATCGGCTGCTTGGCGGTGAAGGACCCGGTCCCGTTGACGGCGTCGGCGGCCGTGTCGCTCTGCGAGAAGGCGATGTCGGCCTTGCCGGTGGCCAGCAGCTTGATGTTCTCGACGGAGGCGGAGGTGACGGACGCGGTGGCCTGGGTGTTGGCGATGTTGTCGGTCAGCTGCTTGGCCAGGCCCCCGCCGTACACGTAGTAGACGCCGGTCGTGCCGCCCGTCGCGATCGACAACCGGTGGCCCGAGCCGCTCACGTCGCCGCAGGCCGCCGCCCCGGCGGCCAGTGCCGTGGCGGCGAGTACCGCAAGGATCCGCTTCACGCTGGGACTCTCCTTCTCCTGATGAGGTGCACGGCCGCCGCGACGGCCAGGACGGCCAGGCCCGCGACGATGGGGACGGGTTCGAGGAACAGCAGCAACACGGCCGCCACGGTGGCCAGCAGCCGCTCGGGCCACCCGGTCACCCCGCCGGTCGCCATGGCCAGGGCCGCCACAGCGACGGCCGAGACGGCGGTCATCAGCAGCACCGTGCCGATCGGTCCCTGCCCGAGCAGCGCCTGGCCGTTCGGCGTGAGCACGAACGCGAACGGCACCAGGAACGCGGGCAGCGTGTAGCGCCAGGTCATCATCATCGTCTTGTAGGTGTTGCCGCCGGTGATCGCCGCCGCCGCGACGGCCGACAGCGCGGTCGGCGGGCTCACCTCGGACAGCACCGCGTAGTAGAAGACGAACATGTACGCCTCGGCGGACGTGACGCCGAGCGTGGTGAGCGCCGGCGCGATGATCACCGCCGCGATGATGAAGCTCGCGGTCACCGGTACGGCCAGGCCCAGCAGCATGACCGCGACCCCGGACATGAACGTCGTCAGGATGAGGTTGCCCGCGGCGACGTCCACGATGATCGCGCTGAGGTTGAGCCCGAGCCCGGTCTGGGTGATGACGCCGACGATGATGCCCGCCGCCGCGCACACCGCCGTCACGGGCAGCACCTCCAGCGTGCCCTTGGCCAGCGCCTGCGCGGTCCGCTTCGGGCCCATCCGGTGCTCAGGATCGAGGAAGGACAGCACGAACGCGATGGCGGTGGCGATCACGACCGACTGGAACGCCGACCGGTCCAGCGCCATCAGCACGATGATGAGGATCAGCGAGCTGAAGTGGTAGCCGAAGCGCAGCAGCAGCCGGCCCGCCTTCGGCGCGTCCACCGGGACGGCGTGGGTGCCGAAGCGGCGCGAGTCGATCTCGATGGCCAGGAAGATGCCCAGGTAGTACAGGATCGTGGGGATCGTCGCGTAGACGAGCACCTCGAGGTAGCTGACCTTGAGATACTCGGCGATGATGAACGCCGCCGCGCCAAGCGTGGGCGGGGAGAGGATCGCCCCGATGCCGCCCGAGGCGAGGATGCCGCCCGCCGCCTCCTTGGGGTAGCCGGCCCGCCGGAGCACCGGCCAGGCCACGCTGCCGAGGCTGACCGTGGTGGCCACGCCGGAGCCGGAGACGGTGCCGAGCAGGAAGCCGGCGGTGGTGACCGTACGGCCGGGGGCGGCGCGGGATTTGCGGAAGGCGGCGAAGCTCAGGTCGATGAAGAACTTGCTCGCGCCCGAATAATCCAGCACGGCGCCATAAATTGTGAAAAGGATGATGTAGCTGGCCGCGACCTGCATGGGGACGCCGAAGAAGCCCTCGGTGCCCGTGTAGAGCTGCGACACGATCTGCGCGAGGTCGAAGCCGCGATGGCCAATCGTCCACCCAATCGGCAAATATGCTCCGAAATAGGCATAAGCCAGGAAAATTAGGCAGATGATGGTGAGTGACCAGCCGACCGTGCGGCGGACCGCTTCCAGCAGCAGCGCGGTCAGCACCAGGCCGGCCGCGATGTCGAGCCCGGTCAGCGCCGCGCCCGAGCCCCGGTCACGGAACGCGTCGATGTCGAGCAGCGGGTAGACGAGCACAGCGAGCGCGGCCGCCGCCAGCAGCCAGTCACCCACCCCGGGCCGATCGACCACGTCACGGCGCGCCTCCTCCTGCGACGGGGGCGCCGCGCCGCGTACCCGCCGGAGCGCCGACGAGATCCCCGAGCGATAGCAGAGGAACACCAGCGGCAGCGCCACCGCCAGGAACGTCAGCCGATGCTCCAGCGCCTCGACCGGCCTGAACACCACCACCAGTGAGTACGCGGACAGCAGCCCGCCGACGATCCACACGCCGAGCCGCAGCGTCCCGGTCAACCGCCGGGCCGGACGCTCCTGCTCGTGGGCCGACACCAGCTCCGCGTCGCGGTCGCTCAGCTCGGTCAAGTGTCCTCCCTGACAGGGCGTTTGAAGGGACTTTACGAGTCCTTTACGCAATGAGGAAGGCCCAGTTCGGTACAGGAATCTGGACGGCGGCGATCGGCGGGCAATTCGGCCGCGACGCTTGGCCGGTGTTCCGGAATGGCAGGCCGCAGCCGGAAACCGCAGTGTGTGCGTGCACACACTGCGGCCGGAGACCTCGGTGCGTGCACGCACGCACTGATATAAAGAACCGTGGCCGAGATCACCCTGAACGTCCGCCAGCTGCAGGCGTTCGCCGAAATCGGCTACCAGGCGGCGGGCGGCGGGGGTGGTGGCGCGCGCGGTGCGATGGCCGCGCTGCGCCGGGTGGTCCCGGTCGACGCCTACGAGTTCGTCGCGTTCGACCCGGCCAGCGGGCGGCATCACAGCGTCGTCTCCGACGGCCACCGGCGCATCGACGGCGACGCCGCAGAGGAATACATCGGGCTGGAGGCCTACCGCACGGCGATGGCCACGCGGGCGCCGGTGCCGATGCCCGAGCCGGGCACCGAGCGCTATTTCCGCCGCCATCTCGCCCCTTACGGGTGGCGCGCCGGGCTGACCGCGCCGCTGTTCCTGGCCGAGGGCCGCTACACGGGCCTGCTGCACCTGGCGGCCAGAGAGGCCTTCCCCGAGCTCACCGGCTCGCTGGTCGCGGCCGTGGCGCCCATGCTGGCGCATGTCACGGACCTGACCCGATGCGTGATCGACCCTGTGGGCTTACCGGCCGGGTTTCTCGCGGCCGCCTTCGACCGGCTGGGCGTCCGCCGTGAGGTCCCCGGCGTCGCCAGATCCGCGGCCTTGTGGGACGAACCGGCCATCGCGGGGCTCGCCCGCGCCTTCATCGACTCGCGCGAGCTGAGCCGCCGCGGTCTGTGGCTCGACCGCGACGGCCGCTGGCACGAGGTGCGGGTGCTGCGGGCCGGCGTCGGGTTCCAGGGCTCGCTCCAGGGCGCGGTGGTGGCCGAACGCCCGTGCTCCCTGCCGTACGAGCTGACCGGCAGGGAGGTGGACGTGCTCACCCGGGTGGCCGCCGGCGACTCCAACCCGCAGATCGCCGCCGCCCTGGTGCTCAGCGTCCGCACCGTGACGACCCACCTGGAGCACATCTTCGCCAAGCTGGGCTGCGACAGCCGCACCCGCCTCACCACCAAGGCGCTCGCCGAGGGGCTATGCCGCCTCGACGTCTAGCCTGCTAGGAGATCTTGCCCAAACCGCGGGCGAGGACGGTGGCGGTATCGGCGATGACCTTCTCGTCGTTGGCGGCATCGGCGGCCGGGCGGTTGGTGTAGATCGCCAGGATGATGGGGGCGGCACCCTTCTTGGGCCAGGCGATGGCGATGTCATTGGCCGTCCCGTACGACGGGCCGGTGCCGGTCTTGTCGCCGACCGTCCAGGTCTTGGGCAGGCCGGCGCGGATGCGGGCGTCACCGGTCGTGTTGGCGATCAGCCAGCCGTTGAGCGTCTCCCGGTCCTTGGCGGTGAGCGCGTCGCCGGTCGTGACCTTACCGAGGTCGCGGGCCACTGAGGCGGGCGTGGTGGTGTCCCGCTTGTCCTTGGGAGTCCAGTCGTTGAGCTCGGTCTCCCAGCGGTCCAGGCGGGAGATCGGGTCCTTCAGCGTACGGAAGTAGCGGGTCAGGCCCGCCGGTCCGCCGATCTGCTTCAGCACCATGTTGCCGGCGGTGTTGTCGCTGTAGGTGATCGCCGCCTTGCACAGCTCGGCGACGGTCAGCCCGTCCTTGACATGCTTCTCGGTGACCGGCGAGTTCGGCTTCAGGTCGTCGGCCGTCCAGTGGACGACCCGCTCCATCAGCCCCGGGTCGGAGGTGCGGGCCTTGTGCAGCGCGGCGGCGGAGACCATCGCCTTGAAGGTGGACAGCAGCGGGAAACGCTCGTCCGCCCGGTAGGCGATCGTCTTCCCCGTGGCCGTGTCCAGGGCGTACGCGCCGATGCGGCCCTTGTAGGACGCCTCCAGCGCGCGCAACTCCTTCTTCACGGCTGCCTGACCGTCGCTCACCACCTGAGACGGTGCGGTCGCGGCCGAGGCGGTGCCCGCTCCATAGGCGCCGCCCGCCAGGAGGGAGACCGTCAGCGCGGTCGCTTGCAGTGCGGCCGTGAGGCGGCGAGGGTGTCGCATGCCATGTCCTTGCTCTCGTCCGTCAGAGGAGAGGAGCACAGCAGATCGGATCAGATGGTGTCCAATATCGATATGGAGAAGGGATCTATATCGGCTGACAAATGATCGCAGGTCAGACGGCCTCCGCCGACCGTTGCGCGGGGATCATCACCTGCCGCAACTCGAACCACACGGACGTCGCGCCGTTCTCGCGGACGAACCCCCACCGGTGGCTGAGCGTCTCGATCAACGGCAGGCCGCGTCCGCTGGTCGCCTGCGTCTCGGTACGGCACGCGCACGGCGGCCCGCTCGAACCCCCGTCCCTGACGAGCACCCGCACCAGGGACCCCGCGGCGAGCACCGACACCGTGAACGAGCCGCCCTCACCCGAACGGGAGTGCAGGATCGCGTTCGTGGCCAGCTCACTGGTGAGCAGTACACAGTCGTCGTACAGCGGATGATCACGCCCGAGCGCCGCCGTCACCAGCCCCCTGGCCCTGGCCACCTGGGACGGAGTCCCCGGGAACCGTACGACGAGAGCATCGTTGCCGGGCTCCTCGCCCCCTTGCTCCAACTGGTGAAAGTCCGGCGGTGCCACGGCGACCTCCCCGATTACGGCGACGTCATGAGACGCGTCAGAGGGGTGCGGGAGATTATCGCTAAAAGGTAGGAATGCCCTTTCCCATGGCCGCCCGCGCGATCGTCCGGGCGGACCGAGTACGCTGCGATCGACGAGTCGACTAGGAGGGGTGCCTGCGTGAGCAGCCTGGAGGCCGTCTGGGTGCAGCCGTACGATCACCCGGGGGCAGTGTTCGTGACCGGAGTCTTCGACATCCTGCACGTCGGACACGTGCGTTACCTGGGTGCCGTCGCCGGGCGCGGGCTGCCGCTGGTCGTCGGCGTGGAGGACGACCCGCGCGTGCGCGCGTGGAAGGGGCCGACGCGCCCGTTCAACCCGGCGGCGGAGCGCGCCGAGGTGCTGGCCGCGCTCCGCTTCGTGAGTGGCGTGTTCATCGTGACCGGGCCCTCGGCGGCGCACGGCCCCGAGGACTACATCGACCTGCTCGCCCCCATGCGGCCCGGCGCGCTGGCGCACACCGCGGGCGACCCGCACGCGGGCGGCCGATGCGCGGCGGCCGCGCTGCTGGGCGCCGAATGCTGGGAGCTGGAGGCCATCCCCAATCGCTCGACCACCAGGATCGTCAACGCGGCGGGCAAGGGCTGACCCCTTTGGCGGGCCGGTCTTTTCAAGATCGGGTAGTCATGGATGGCCGCCCTTTCAAGATCGCGTAGGCTTTGCTGGCATGACGGTCGATCTGGTAGCCAAGCGGGTGACGGACCTGCTGGCCCCGCAGGTGCTGGTGATCACCATGCCACCGGCCGTGGGGCTGATCGCCCACGGCTGGAGCGGCGCCGCGTGGGGCCTGGCGGCCTCGGCGCTGTGCGGCGGTGTGCCCGCCGGGGTGATCGCGCTGGGCGTCCGCTCGGGGCGGCTGGACTCCCACCACATCGTCGACCGGACCCGCCGCACCGGGCCCCTGCTGGCCGCCGTCGCCGCCGTGCTGGTCGCCCTGGTGCTGCTCGTCGCGCTGGGCGCGCCGACGCTGCTGGTGGCCACGGTGACCGCGATGCTCGTCGCGCTGGCCGTCACCGTGCCGGTCACGATGCGCTGGAAGATCTCCTTCCACGCCGCCGTCTGCGCGGGCACCGTGGTGGTGCTCGCCCACGTCCTGCCCGCCGTGCCGACCGGCCTGGTGGGGGCGGCCGTGGTGGCGCTGGTGTGCTGGGCCCGGGTACGGCTGGCGCACCACACGTGGGCGCAGGTGGTGGCCGGGGCGCTGGTGGGCGTGGCGTCGACGTGGGTGACCCTGGCGGCGTTCGGCATCCGATAAGAGGGGACTGCCGAAAAGTGGGGAATAGTGGTGGCTTCGTAGGGGTTGCCGCGACCATGGAAGCCACGAACCGCGGCCGGGTGCGTGTCGAGCGCTCCGCCAAGCGTGTCAGGACCTACCTCGGCGGCCGGGCGGTGGCCGACACCACCCAGGCCCTCCTGGTGTGGGAGATCCCCTATTACCCGACGTACTACTTCCCGCTCTCGGACGTCGACGAGTCGGCGCTCAAGCGGACGGGCACCACGAAGCACTCGCCCAGCAGGGGAGACGGCGTCGTCTACACCGTCACCTCGGGAGGTGCTGAGGCTCCGGAGGCGGGGCTGGCCTACCCGGAGTCGCCGCTGGCGGACATCCGCGGGCACATCCGCTTCGAGTGGGACGCCATGGAATCCTGGTTCGAGGAGGACGAGGAGGTCTTCTTCCACCCGCGCGATCCGTACACCAGGGTCGACATCCTGCCGAGCTCGCGGCACGTACGCGTCGAGGTCGACGGTGTGACGGTGGCCGACTCGCACAGCCCCCGCATCCTGTTCGAGACGGGGCTGCCCGCCCGCTACTACCTGCCCAAGACGGATGTACGGCTCGACCTGCTCGAACACACCGACACCGCTACCAACTGCCCGTACAAGGGGACGGCGGAGTACTGGACGGTCAACGGCGTCAAGGACCTCGCCTGGTCGTACCGGACGCCGCTGCCGGAGAGCCAGCGGGTCGCGGGGCTGATCGCGTTCTACAACGAGAAGCTCGACATCTATCTCGACGGCGAGCTCCAGGAGCGGCCGAAGAGCAAGTTCGCCTGACGCGCCGGGGATCGGCATTTGTCACCAAGCCTGCCAGGAGGGCTGTCTGAGCGACTACACGTGCGTGTAGTAGGCTTTCTCATCGCGTAGTCATATATACGCGCGGATAGGCGTCGGAGCTCGGTCTTGATCGGGCCGCAGACGCTCGGATCCGGGACGCGGCGCCGCGAACAAAGGGTCGGCGCCCACGAGAAAGGCTCATGATGACTGCCCCCATCTCAATGAGCGGTCTGGTCAAGACGTTCGGCCGCACCAGGGCGCTGGACGGGCTCGACCTGACCGTGAACACCGGCGAGGTGCACGGTTTTCTCGGACCGAACGGTGCCGGCAAGAGCACCACGATCCGGATCCTGCTCGGCTTACTGCGCGCCGACGCGGGCACTGCCCGGCTGCTCGGCGGCGATCCGTGGGACGACGCGACCAGACTGCATTCCCGGCTGGCCTACGTGCCCGGAGACGTCACGCTCTGGCCTGGCCTGTCCGGCGGCGAGGTCATCGACCTGCTCATGCAGTCGCGTGGCGGCGCCGACCGTGCCCGGCGTCAAGAGCTGATCGAACGCTTCGACCTGGACCCCGGGGTCAAGGCCCGCGCCTACTCCAAGGGCAACCGGCAGAAGGTGGCGCTGATCGCCGCGCTCGCCTCCGACGCCGAACTGCTGATCCTCGACGAGCCCACCGCGGGCCTGGACCCGTTGATGGAGGAGGTGTTCCGCGACGTCATTCGCGAGACGCGGCGGCGCGGCGACCGTACCGTACTGCTGTCCAGCCACATCCTCACCGAGGTCGAGGAGCTGTGTGACCGGGTCACCATCATCCGCGACGGCCGGACGATCGACACCGGCAGCCTGCCCGACCTGCGG
This sequence comes from Nonomuraea sp. NPDC048901, assembly GCF_040649695.1. Classification (NCBI taxonomy): domain Bacteria; kingdom Bacillati; phylum Actinomycetota; class Actinomycetes; order Streptosporangiales; family Streptosporangiaceae; genus Nonomuraea; species Nonomuraea sp. NPDC048901. The sequence continues at coordinate 644,104 of NZ_JBEZFW010000005.1, forward strand.
CACCTGACCCGCACCTCCATCCAGGCCGAGCTCTCCGCCTCTCCCGGTGAGCTCGCCGAGCTGCCCGGAGTGCACGACCTGCGGACGGAGAACGGTCTGGTGCGCTTCGACGTCGAGGCCGACGAGCTCGGCCCGGTGCTGCGGTGCCTCGCCTCGCTCGGCGTCCGTGGTCTCGTCAGCCAACCGCCCACGCTCGAGCAGATGTTCCTGCGGTACTACGACAGGACGCGCGCGGAGGCGGGCCGATGAACGCGCTCACCGGGACGGCTCGGTCGGCACGGCTGGCGCTGCGCCGCGAAAGACGCATCGCGCCGTGGTGGATCATTCTGCTCGTCGCCTTGGCCCTGGCACTGGTCTCCTACATCAACCGGAACATGCCCACCCCCGAGGTGATGGCGACCTACACCACGATGATCAACCGCAACAGCTTCTTCCGGGCGCTCGGCGGCGGCTTCGTCGTGCCTGACCTGGGCTATATGCAGGCCTGGCGCAGCGGCGGGTTCCTCTACGTGCTGAACGGGCTGGCCGCCCTGATGGCCGTCGTCCGCTACACCCGCGCCGACGAGGAGGCCGGCCGGATCGAGCTGCTGCGCGCGGGTGTGCTCGGCCGCAAGGCTCCCCTGACCGGGGCCCTGCTGGTGGCGGGCGGGGTCAGCTTCGCCGGTGGCGCGGTGACCACGATCGCGCTGATCGGGATCGGGCTGGATCCGGCCGGGTCGATCGACTACGGCGCGGCCATCACCATGGCCGGGTGGGTGTTCGGCGCCATCGCCGCCGTGGCCGCCCAGCTCGCGCAGACCGCCCGTATGGCCAGAGCCATCGCCCTGTCGGTGCTCGGCATCGCCTACATCCTGCGCTACGCCGGCGACGCCTCCGGGCAGTACTGGATGAAGTACATCTCCCCGATCGGCTGGAGCCATCTGGTCGAGCCGTACTGGAGTAATCGGTGGTGGCTGCTGGCGATTCCGGCGGCGGTGACCGCGGCCCTGACGGCCATCGCCTACCGTCTGGCCGGCCGTCGTGACCTCGGCGCCGGAGTGATCCAGGAGCGTCGCGGGCCCGTGACCGCCCCCGGCCTGCGTGGCCCGATCAGCCTGTCCTGGCGGCTCCACCGCGGTCTGCTGATCAGCTGGGCCGCCGGAATCGCGTCCTTCGCGGCGGCGGCCGGGGGCGTCAGCACCCTGGCGTACCAGTTCACCGAGGCGCCCGGCGTCACCGTCGACAACCTGCTGAAGGCTTTCGGCGGCAGTTCGGGGGGCGGGGCGGTCGACTTCGCGCTGTGGGCCATCATCCTGATCTTCGCCCACGTCATCGCGCTCTACCCGGTCCTCATGGTCCAGCGGCTGCGCGCCGACGAGACCACCGGGCGCGCGGAAGCCGTACAGGCCACCCCGATGACCCGGCTGCGCTGGGCCGCCGGGCAACTGGTGGTGGCCGGTCTTGGCACGGCGGCCCTGCTCGCCGTCGCCGGAGTCGTCTTCGGTACGTTCTACGCCTTCCTCGTCGGCGATCCCGCCTCGGACATCGTCCGCATCCTCACCGGCACCCTGGGCACCATTCCCGGCGCCTGGCTGGTCGGGGCGGTCTGCATGCTCGCCTACGGCCTGGTCCCGAGAGCCTCCGTGACGATCGGCTGGATCACCTGGGTCGCGGTGGCGGTCATGGGACGGGCCGCCGGCCCACTGTACGGACTCTGGGGCGGGACCCCCTTCGAGCCGTTCCACTACATCCCCAACACCGTCGCCGGAGCCCCCTTCGACCCGGTGCCCGCCCTCACCATGGTCGCGCTGTCGGCGCTGCTGCTCGGTGGCGGCCTATTCGCCCTCCGCCACCGCGACTTCGGCTGAGCCCGCTCCGGACTTCGGGCCGGTCGCTCAGGCGGTCCAGGCCGGGTTGCGGCCCAGGTAGCGGAGGAGATCCGCGACCTGGTCGTCGCCCGGCTCGGCGGGCACCACCGCGGCGTAGGCGCCCCACTGGCGCAGCGGCTCGACGATGGCCTTCGCCACCGGCAGCAGCTCCCCGGCCAGCTCCGGGGTCAGCGGCGAGGACTGTCCGGTGGCCACGGCGATGTCCCAGGCGTGCACCGCCGCGTCGAGCGCGCAGGCGCCCGCGCCGAGCGCCGGTGCCATCGTGTTCGGCGGCACCGGGACGGGCACCTGCTCGGCGTTCTTGTCGACGCCGGCCCAGGCCCTGGCCGAGCGCTCCATCGCGGCCTCCGCGTACGTCCGGGGGTCCTCGGCCAGCTCGCCCGTCGGCTCGAACGGGTTCTCGGCGGGACCCGGCTCGCCGGTCAGGAAGGCGGCGAAGCCCACCTGGTCGCCCGCGGCGTGCTGGAGCACCTGAGTGACGTTCCACTTCGCGCAGGGGGTGGGGAATTTCCAGCCGTCGGCGGGGACGCCGGCCACGGCCTGGCGGAGCGCCTGGTGCGCGTCGTCGAGTACGTCCCAGCCGGTCGGCATGTTGTCGCTCATGGGGGGTTCCTTCCGTTCGTTCCGCTGTGTCTCCACACTATCAGAACGGAATGCTTTGTTCCAGTCCAAGGATGAGCATATCCAGCGCGCGCTCGAAGTCGGTGGCGGGGTCGGTCGGCGGGATGTTCCGTAGCAGCCTGCTGAAATGCGGGAGCTGGGCCGGGTCCATCTCCTGGATGTAGACGCCGACCTGCTTTCGTCCCGCGTGCTCGCCGGTGTCGACGTTGAACCCTCCGGTGGACAGCAGCAGTGACCCGAAGATCAGGCTGTTCACCGCGCCGAGCGCGCGCCACACGGCCGCGTCGTCGAAGCCGGCCTCGTACAGGGCGCCGACCACGCTGTCGATCGGAGCCAGCGCCCGCACGGAGGTCGGGTTGGACTGGTCGGTCAGCAATGCCATCGGCACCACCGGAGAGCGGGCGAACACCTCGTACATGCTCAGCGCCACCGCCCGGAGCCGTTGCGGCCAGGGCAGCGCCGGGTCGGGTAGCTCGACCTGGTCGAAGGCCCGCTCCGCCAGGCCGTCCAGGATGTCGGCCTTGTTGGAGACATGGTTGTAGAGCGACATCGCCTCGACGCCGAGCGACTTCGCCAGCCGCCGCATGGACAGCCCTTCGAGGCCCTCTTCCATGGCCAATTCCAGGGCCGCGTCCAGAACCTTCTCCCTGTTCAGCGGCTCGCGCCGGGCCATTCGCCACTCCTCCTGCCGTAGAACTCCGGTTGACAGAGCTTACGGTGTATGTATGTACTTACGGCGTAAGCATACACCGTAAGTAGGGAGATTCCGTGAACGCGGACGTACTGATCGTCGGTGGCGGGCCGGTCGGCCTGCTGCTGGCCTGCGAGCTGAAGCTGGCGGGGGTGGACCCGCTGGTGCTGGAGGCGGCCACCGGCCAGGAACGGATCACGCGCAGCCTCGGGATGCGCTCGCTCAACGCGCGCACCCTCCACACGCTGGGCCTGCGCGGGCTGGTGGAGCCGCTGGCCGAGGCGCAGTGGGCGCTGTTCGACGAACTGAGAGCCGGTCGCGAGCCCGCCGAGGGGGACATCGTCGACGGGCTGGTGTACATGCTCAGGGAGGGCATGAGCGGCGGCCACTTCAGCGGCCTGCCGCTGATCGGCGAGGCCGGTAACCGGGTTCCCGAGATGCTCATGCTCAAGCAGCACCAGTTGGAGCGGGTTCTGGCCGAGCACGCGGCCGGGCTCGGCGTCGAGGTCCGGTCCGGGTGCCGGGTCACCGAGATCGCCGACGAGGGCGACGGCGTGGTCGCCACACTCGCGGACGGCCGGGTCGTACGGGCCGGGTACCTGGTGGGGTGTGACGGCGGCCGGAGCCTCGTGCGCAAGCAGTCCGGCATCCCGTTCACCGGCACGTCCGCGACCATGACGGGGCGCACCGCCGTGGCCGAGCTGGCCGACCCCGGCGCGCTCACCTCGTCCCTGCGCGCCCCCGGCGGCCTGGTGAACCTGTCGCTGGTGCCGGGGGAGGTCGCCACCATCGAGTTCGACGGCGGTCCCACCGAGCGGGACGCGCCGGTCACCGCCGAGGAGATGCAGGCGAGCATCCGGCGGGCGAGCGGCACCGACGCGGTCGTCCTCAGCCTGGAGGCCGGCATCCGCTACAGCGACAACACCCGCCACGCCGAGACATACCGCCAGGGGCGCATCCTGCTCGCCGGGGACGCGGCGCACGTCCACTCGCCGATCGGCGGCCAGGGGCTCAACCTCGGCCTCCAGGACGCGGCCAACCTGGGCTGGAAGCTCGCCCTGGTGGTCCGCGGACAGGCGCCCGAACGGCTCCTGGACACCTACACCGCCGAGCGGCACCCGGTGGCGGCCCGCGTCCTGCGCAACACCAGGGCCCAGGTCGCGCTGATGCGGCCGGGACCGCAGGTCGACGCGCTGCGTGAGGTGATCTCCGAGGCGCTGGAGCTCCCCGAGACCAGGGGGCACTTCATCGCCATGGCCAACGGTACGGACATCGACTACGCGCCGGACGCGTCGCGGTCGCTGGTCGGGCGGTTCGTACCGGATTGGGAGATCGAGGGCGTGGGGTGGGTCAGGGAGTCGCTGGGGGACGGCCGCGGCCTGCTGCTGGACCTGGCGGGCGCACCGGAGACCCGCGCGGCCGCGAAAGGCCGCGACGACCGCGTCCGCGTGGTGGGCGGAACCGTGGATCAAGCCGACGCGGCCGCCGTGCTGGTACGCCCTGACGGTTATGTCGCCTGGGCCGGTTCCGGCGAAGCCGGTCTCGCCGAGGCCCTCGACGCCTGGTTCGGGGTCGGTTAGGTCAGCAGCCGGGTCAGCACACGGGTGCCGAACTCCAGCCCCTCCACCGGCACCCGCTCGTCCTTCCCGTGGAACATCCCGAAGTAGTCCAGATCGGGCCGCAGCATGAGCGGCGCGAAACCGTACCCCTTGATGCCGATCGTGGCGAACGACTTGGCGTCGGTGCCGCCGCTCATCACGTACGGCACCGGCCGGGCGAGCGGGTCCTCGGCCACGAGCGAGCCCGCGAGCGAGTCGAAGAACGACGAGGGGTACGGCGCGTCCGGCGCGTCCTCCAGATTGACGAACTCCCTGGTGATCTTCGGCCCGAGCAGGTCGTCCATGGTCGCCAGGAACTCCTCCTGGAGGCCGGGCAGGTAGCGGCCGTCCACGTGCGCGTGGGCCGTGGACGGCACGACGTTCACCTTGTAGCCCGCGTCGAGCATCGTCGGGTTGGCCGAGTTGCGGATCTGTGCCCTGAACAGGTGGCCGAGCGCGCCCAGCCGGGTCGCCTCCTCGTCGAGGCGGTCGAGGTCGATCGGCTGGCCGGTGATCTCCGACAGGCTCTGGAGCAGCGCCGAGACCGACGGCGTCAGGCGTACCGGCCACTGGTGGGCGGCCACCCGCGACAGGGCGTGCACCAGCGTCGCGACCGGGTTGTCCACCGCGGGCCGGGAGCCGTGGCCGGCCACGCCGTGGGCGGTGAGCTTCATCCAGGCGGTGCCGCGCTCGCCTACGGCGATCGGGTAGACGCGGTGGTCGCCGGCGGCGACGCTGAAGCCGCCGGACTCGCTGATCGCCTCCGTCACGCCGTCGAACAGCTCCCGGTGCTCGGTGACGGCGTGCCGCGAGCCGTAGTCGCCCGTCGCCTCCTCGTCGGCCAGGAACGCCAGCACCAGGTCGCGCTTGGGACGCAGGCCGCGCGCCGCCATACCGAGCACGGCCGAGAGCGTCATCGCGCATGACCCCTTCATGTCGACCGCGCCCCTGCCGTAGACGCAGCCGTCGACGATCTCGCCCGAGAACGGGTGCATCCGCCACTCGGCCGGGTCGGCGGGCACCACGTCGAGGTGGCCGTGGACGAGCAGCGCGTCGCGAGAGTCGCCGTCGATCCTGGCGACCACGGTCGTCCGCTTCGGCGCCGACTCGAACACCACCGGCTCCAGCCCGGCGTCGGCCAGCAGCGTGGCCACGTACTCGGCCGCCGGGCGTTCGCCCGACCCCGGGTTGGAGGTGTCGAACCTGATCAGGTCCGAGCAGATCTCGCCGACGCTCTTCACGACCGTCCCTTCAGCTTGAGCGGTGCCACCTCGGGCGTCTCGAACCCGAAGATCAGTCCATAGAAGGCCAGTTCGGCCTCCAGCACCGCGACGATGGTCTCCTCCCGGCGCCAGCCGTGCTGCTCGCCGGCGAAGGTGAGCAGGGCCCACTGTTTGCCATGCCGGTCCAGCTCGGCGACGAACCGCTCGGCCTGGCCCACGTCCACGATCGCGTCCTCCAGGCCGTGCAGCATCAGGCACGGTCCGGACGCCCGCGCGGCATGCAGCAGCGGCGAGCGGTCGGTGTAGCGCTGGCGGGTCTCGGGCAGCGGCCCGATCAGGCCGTCGAGATAGCGCGACTCGAAGTCGTGTGTCTCGGCCGCCCAGCTCTCCGGGTCGGTGATCGCGTAGTGCGCGACGCCGCCCGCGAACACGTCACTGTGCACCAGTGCAGCGACCGTGGTCCAGCCACCGGCGCTGCCGCCGCGAATCGCGATCTTGGCGGCGTCGGCCCGGCCCAGCTCGACCAGCCCGCGCGCCACCTTCGCGCAGTCGGCCACGTCGACCACGCCCCACTGGTGCCGCAGCCGCTCGCGGTAGGCCCGGCCGTAGCCGGTGGAGCCGCCGTAGTTCACCTCGGCGACGCCGAGGCCCCGGCTGGTGAAGTAGGAGACCTCCAGGTCGAGGGTCATCGTGAAGTTGCCGGTGGGCCCGCCGTGCGCGAAGACGACGTACGGCGCGGGACCCTGAACCCCGGTCGGGTGGTAGAGGTGCGCGTGCACGCCCTCGATCGTCACCGTCTCGGGCGTCGGCAGCAGCGCCCGGTCGGGCAGCGGCTTCGGCGCCGACACCGCCTCGTGCGCGCCGCCGTCGAGGTCGACCACGGTCACGCGGGTGGGCGTGTACGGAGTGGCGGACACCGCCACCGCCTTGCCCTCTGCCGCCGAGATCGTCGGCGCCCAGTACGTCGCCGCGCCGCCGATCTCGCGCAGGTCGCCGCTCTCCAGATCCAGGACGCTCAGCAGGCGGCGGTCGGGGGTGCCGTGCACGAGCACCAGGCAGTTGCCGGCGATCGCGAAGTAGGTGCTGCCCGGCTTCCAGGGCGCGATGCCGACCTCGGAGGCCATCGGGGTGAGGTTGCGGGCGCCGGAGCCGTCGCGGGCGACGAGGTGGATGTTCCACCAGCCGGTCGGGTCGGCGACCGCGTACAGGGTGCGCTCGTCGCGCCACTCCGCCTGGATCACGGACTCCGCCGGGCCGCCCGCGATCACCTGGTACGGCCCGGCGGTTCCGTCCTCGTCGAGGGGGGCTACGCAGAGCTCGGTGCCGTCCCAGGGCATGTTCGGGTGGTCCCAGCCGATCCAGGTGACATATCCGCCGCCGGGGGAAATACGGGGGTTCATCAGGAAATGTTGTGCTTTAGTGATCACTCTGAGCGGGCCGCCGCCGAGTGGCACCGCGACCAGGTCGCGCACATTGTCCTGCTCGCGTACGGCCCACACCTCGTCCCGGCCGGGCGGCAGGTAGAGGTCGGCGTAGCGCGCCGTCCCCTCAGGCGTGAGCGCCACGGGCTCCCCGACTACGGGCTCCCCGGCCGCGGGTTCGCCGGTCGCGGGTTCGCCGGTCGTTGGTGGGCCGTCCAGGCGGTAGACGCACTGGTCGGACCAGTTGGTGAAGACCAGGCCGCCGCCGGGCAGCGGGCGCCAGGATCGCCCGCCGTACTCGACCACGCGGTTGCGCGCGTTCCACCCCTCGGGCAGAGCGTCGACCAGGGAGCCGTCCGGCAGGCGGCGCACCACGCAGCGCCGGCCGCCCTCGTGCGGGCGTGGCTCGTCCCACCAGACCTCCAGTCCGGCGGGCGTGGCGACGGCCTCCACCCACTGGGGGCCGCCATCGGTACGGGCCACGTCGATCGGTCGAATGCTGCTCATATCTCACCAATTGCCATCGGAAGGGGGCAAGGAACGCTCGGGCGGGTGGAGGACGTACACGATGCCGCCGCTGCCCGAGCTCCGGAGCCAGACGTTCTCGAACGCGGCCCGCGGATAGACCCGGCGCACGTCGGCGTCGCTCGGCGCGGCCGGGTCGTTGACGACGACGTCGCCCTCGGCGGTGAAACCGGTGACGACCATGATGTGCCCGCCCGAGGAGTATCCGGACCCCGGCAGCTCGTGCGCCTTGAACGACAGCGACACGATCACCGGGATCCCCGCCCGCACGAACAGGTCCAGCTCGGCGGCCGACCGCAGACGGGTCACGAACCCGGCCAGCCCGAAACGGCCCGCGTAGGCCACGTTGAACGGCCAGTTGCCGGTCCCCTGGTAACTGTGGTCGAACGTGCCGCGCGCCGCGTGATCGACCACGGGACTCGGGTCGCCGGCCACCACCCAGGCCAGCTCCTCGGGACCGGGACCGCGACCCCAGAACCCGAGGACCATCGCCACCGAGGCGGGGCTGCACCAGTTGGCGCCGCCGCCGTCCAGCTCCGGATGGTGACCGGTGTGCGTGTACTGAGAGTGCCGGGGCACCACCAGCTCGACGGCTCCGGCCGTACCCGGAAGGCTCGGGACAGGGGGACCCTGGGGGAGCGCGGAGGCCATCACGCCCAGGCAGTCCACACGCGCGCCCGCGCCGTGCGGCGTGACCCGCACCCGGTAGGCCGTGACCGGCCGGCGCGCCACGAACGTGTCGACGGCCACGTCGCCGTCCTCGTCACCCTGACCGGGAAAGGAGGTGCGGATCTCGTCGTGCTCGGCCCAGTGGCCCATGACGTACCACTTCGACTGCTCGCCCGTCGCGAGCCTGACCTGCAGCTCCACCTCGATCCACGTGCCCGGCGGGGTCCGCGCGGTCCACGAGGGGACGAGCTGGGTCGCGGTGAAGCCGATCGGGTGTTCCGGGCTGGTCCACGAGGTCAACGAGGTGGCGGGCACGGCGAAGCGGGCGAAGGCGACGCGGGCCGGGTCCACGGTGAGCACCGGACCCATTGTGGTTTCGCACCGGTTGTCGCGCATCGGAAGGTTTACGTACTGCGGTGATCTTGTCGGTGGTGATCTCTAATGTTCCGGCCATGACTCAAGCAGTGCAGGCGTATTCCTACGCCGGACCCTCCCTGCTCACCGATGGCAGACCCGCTCTCTCGACCTCCGGTGGGACGGCGTTATCCGGCTCCCGGACCGATCCCGGAATCTTCAGCGGCCGGCTCAGGTTCGAGGACAGGGCGTGAGCGGTTGGGAGGTCGTCGAGGAGGCCATCGCCACCCGTGACGCGGTCAAGATCGCGGAGATCGCGGAGACCGTGCGCGCGGGCGTGATCGACCGGGAGCTGCTGTTCGACGGCTGCGTCCGCCGCTTCCTGCGTGGCGGCCAGGCCGCTGACCTGCGCTTCTTCGCCCGGCTGCACGAGCTCGTCGAGCCCGCCCCCGCCGAGGTCGCGGCGCGGGCCCACGACTACCTGCGGTTGCTGCCCGCCGCGCCACCTGTGGTCGCGGAGCTGGCGCTGCGGCACCTGCGCCGCCTCGACACGCTCGACCCCGCCGACGTGGCCGAGGCCCTGCAGGCGCTGCTGTTCAGGCCCGAGCGCAAGCTGGTGTCGATCGGGCTGAGCTGGCTCGACCAGGCCGCCCGCGACGCCGCTGACGATGCCGACGACTACGCGCCGGCCCTGGCGTACGCCTTCGCGTGCGACGCCCCCGACCTCCAGGAGCGGGCCGTACGGCTGGCGCTCAAGCACGCCGCCCGATTCACCTCCGCGGGCGCCGAGGTGATCCGTGACGCGCTTGGGCTGCTGCCGCCGGACCTCGGCGAACAACTCGTGACGGTGTTCGGCGGTGAGGTGGCGGCCGACGAGGACGACGCCTGCTTCATGCCCGTGCCGCTGCCCGCGTCTCCCCAGGAGGACGCCGGTTTCCCGCTGATCGGTGACATCCGGGAACTGGGCGCCTTCCCCGAGCGCGAGGACTGGCAGGGCGCCGAGCGGTGGCTGGAGGGGTTCGTCCGGTTCTGCACTGACGACCGTGACCTGCTCCGCTCAGTCCTGGCCCGCTGGACGAGCTGGCCGACGCGCCTGGACGTGCAGCCGGAGTGGCGCTACCTGGACCAGTGGTCCGAGGCGATGGCCAGGCAGATCGTCACGCCCGAGACCTGGCTCGGCCGGTCGTCGTCGCTGCTGCCGTCGCCCGTACGGGTGTCGCCGCCGCACCTGTTCCTGCTGCGGCGCTGGGCCGAGGTCCACGCCGCGCTGCGGGCGGGCACGCTGCCGCCGTACCTGCTGGCGACCCCCACGAGCGGCACCGGGCACCTGGGTCCCGGCGTGCTGGTCGACCGGCTGGAAGGCTACGAACGTACTGGTGCCAAGGTCATGGACGCCGACCTGTGGCAGGCGCTCCTGCGGCTGCCCCGCTCGGTCCCGCCCGAGGTGGCGGCGCGGGCGGGCGGGCTGACGTCCGCGGCGGGCGTCACGGCCGCACGCTGGATGAGCGGCGGCCGGCCCGTGCCGGTGACCGCCGTCGAGTGGACCCGCGGCTCCACCACCTACACGGGCGACCACGAGCCCGCCGGCGGGAAGCATCCCGACCTCGTGCCCAGGATCGCCCTCCCGTGCGGCGAGTCGGGGCCGCTTGGTCTCTCACGTGGTGAGTCGGGTCTGCCCGATCTCGCGCACGGCGAGTCCGGTCCGCTCCCTTCCTCGTACGGCGGGTTCGGGCCGCTCCGTGATCTGTTCGACGATCCGGACGCGTCGCGCCGGGACGGTCACGGCGTCTACCTGTCGTGGTGGCCCGCCGTTCTGCCGTCGGACCGGGAGGCGGTGGCGGTGCACTGCCTGCCGTTCCTGCTCTACCACTGGAACGCGCCCGGGGTGGAGCCCGACATGCTGTGGGCGCTGGCCCGAGCTGGTGGGCCGGCGGGTGAGGGGGTCGCGCTGCTCCTGGCGTACTTCCTGGTCGAACGGGACTCCTGGGCGGGCGGGAAGCAGCCCAATGAGGGGGTCCGGGTGCTGGTCGAGATGGCCGGACGAGGGGATCTTCCCGCCGCCGAGGTGGGGCGGCAGCTCGCGCTGCTGTTGCGCAGGGCCTGGTACAAGCTGAGCGCGGTGGTCGAGTCGCTGGAGAGCGCGGCTCGGTATGGGGCGCATCGGGAGGTCTGGGAGGTGGTGGCCGCGTTTCTGACGGTCTATCTGCCCGGGCCCGGGGAGCGGGCGCGCACCGCCCACACGCAGGCGCTCGGCTTCGCCGTACGGGCCGCGTCGTGGGCGGGGGCGCGGGGTGAGCTGCCGTGTGTCGCGGAGATCGCCCGACGCAAGGGGAGCAGCGGCTTCGTCCGCGAAGCACGCCGCCTCCACGCCCGGCTCACCTGAACCGGCTCACCTGAACCGGCTCGCCAGAATCGGCTCGACGTCGGGCTCGCCTGATCCGGCCGCCCGCCTGCCCGGCCGGGGCATGTCGCCTCGGCCGGTGGCGCGGGTGGGTGGTCAGAGGTACAGACCGGTGGATTCGCCCTCGGTGGGTGGGGAGATCGCGCGGCCCGAGCGGAGCGCGTACAGCTCCGCCAGCGTCGCGCCCGACGGGCCGACGCCCTCGGACGAGCCGAGCCAGCCGACCGCCTCGTTCCTGGTCAGCGGGCCGATCTCGATCTGGGCCAGGCACCGGCCCGGACGTACGACGGCGGGGTGCAGCCGGGTCAGGTCCTCGTTCGTGGTGATCGCCACCAGCACGTCACGGCCCTGTCCCAGCAGGCCGTCGGTGAGGTTCAGCAGCCGCGACAGCCCCTGGCCCGTCTGGGCCTTGGCGGAGGAGCTGATCAGCTCGTCGCAGTCCTCCAGCACGAGCAGCCGCCACCGCTGCGCCTCCTCGTCGGTGTCGTAGCCGACCGCCACCTCCATCAGGTAGCCCGGCTCGTTGAACAGGCGCTCCGGATCGAGTACGCAGTCCACCTGGCACCAGTCCTGCCACTGCTTGGCCAGCGAGCGCAGCAGCGTGGTCTTGCCCGTGCCCGGCGGCCCGTGCAGCAGGACGAGGCGGCCGCCGATGTCGGCCGGGGTGACCGCCATCAGGCCGTCGAGCGAGCCGCGTACGCGGGCGGAGTAGTTGCCGCTGATCTCGTCCCAGGGCGAAGCGGTGATCGGCTTCTCGGAGCGGGTGCCGCCGTGCGCGCCACGCCACCAGAAGCCCATCTCGACGTGGTCGGTGTCGGGCTCCGGCTCCTCGGCGCCCTCGGTGCACTCCTTCAGCACGGAGCGGGCCAGCTCATCGCTGACCGCCGTGACGCTGACGGTCGCGGTGCGGTTGCGGTGCCGGATGACCCGTAGGGTCCAGCCGTCGCCGCAGATCAGGCTCGACACGGAGCCGTCCTGTACCTGCGCGGTGCGTACGGTCCTGCCCTGCTCGGGGCGGAGCGCGGCGTCGGGGCGTACGCGCTCCAGGTTGGCCAGGCGGGACCAGGGCTGGACGCCGGTCGCGAACGGCGACAGGGCCAGAGCGTCGATGACGTCGATGGCGGAGTCGGCGTCGTCGATCCAGATGTTCATCGGGAGCTCAGGGGAGTCCGGGCTGGGGAACGGCACCTCCTTAATCACAGACATAACAGTAATGATCCAGGTTCGCGGCCCGGTCTGTCGACGGCATTTGCGCAATTCCAGAGGTATTGCTGGCGTTCCGGGTGTCAGCCCTTGCTCAGGTCCCCGGTCTCCTCGACGATGCCGGGCCCCGGTACGTCGCGCCACATGTAGGTGAGCTTGCCGCCGTCGAGCGTGAGCCAGACCGTGCCGGCGATGCAGTCGATGGTGTCGGGCTGGAGGGAGAAGGTGAGCTTCGTCCCGGCTGTCTGCGTCAGGGTGATCTTGCCGGTGCAGCTGGTGGCGCTGTCCTTCTCGGCCCACCCGGCGGTGGACTGCCCGGTCTTCAGGTCGATCGTGACGGTGGCGCCGTCGGAGTCGATCGGGTTCGTGGAGGTGGTGCGGCCGGACCACTTGCCGGCGAATGCGGCGGGGATCTTCGGCGAGCCGCTTTGAGTCGGCTTCTCGGTGGCGGTCGCCTGAGCGGTGCTCGTGGGTTCCTGGGCGGTGGTGCTCTGGCTCGGTGCGGGGGTCGAGGACGTCTGGGTCGTGGTGCCGGTCGGGGCGTGGTTGATCCACAGCAGGGTGCCGCCCGCCGCCCCCAGGGCGAGCACGGCCGCCACTACGCCGAGCAGCAGGCCATGCGAGCGGTTCCGCTTGGAGACGTCTGTGGTGAGCGCCGCAACTCGCGGTCCCGTACGTTCCCCCGCGCCCGAATCGGGGGATCCGGCGGGGACGCCCGGCCTCCCGGCGACCTGACCCGGAAAACCGGTGGCACCCGGCCTCCCGGTGGCCTGCCCCTGACGTCCCGTGGCGGCGACACCCGACCTATCGGGGACGCCCGGCGCGGGGGCGAGTGGGGTCGATGCGGGGCTGACCAGAGAGACCATCAGGTCGCGGGCCGTGGGCCGGTGCGCGGGGTCCTTCGCCAGGCACGACGCCATCAGCCCGCGCAGCCGGGGCGGCAACTCCGACAGGTCCGGGTCGGCGTGCAGGACCCGGTGCAGCACCGCGGGCACCGTGTCCGCGCCGAACGGGCTGCGACCGGTCGCCGCGAACACCATCGTCGCCGCCCACGCGAACACGTCCGACGCCGGGGAGGCGGGCGAGCCGGCGATCTGCTCGGGCGACAGGTAGGCGGGCGTCCCGATCAGTCCCGAGGTCAGCGTCGCCGCGCCCTCCGCCCTGGCGATGCCGAAGTCCACCACGCGGGGCCCGTCCGGGCCGAGCAGGACGTTGGCCGGCTTGAAGTCGCGGTGCACGATGCCCGCCGCGTGGATGGCGGCCAGGGCCGTGGCCGTGCCGACCACCAGGCGTTCCAGCTCGCCGCCGCGCAGCGGGCCGCGTTCGCGGGCGCGCTCGGCCAGCGACAACCCCTCCACGAATTCGCTCACGACGTAGGGCCGCGGCCCGTCGATCGAGGCGTCCAGCACGCGCGCCGTGCAGAAGGAGGCGATGCTCTCCAGCGCGTCGAGTTCCCGCGCCAGCCGCGCGCGGGTCTCCTCGTCGCCGGTGCTGAGCAGCTTGATCGCGACCGCCTCGCCGTCGCGGGAGTGCGCCAGGTAGACGACGCCCTGCCCGCCCTTGCCGAGCCGCCCGGCCAGCCGGTACGCGCCCAGCGACGCCGGGTCGTCCGGGGTCAGGGGGGTCGCCATGGCGGATACGTTACCGCTCGCCATGCATCCGTAGAGATAGCCCGGTACCTTGTGTCCTCGATCGAAAGTGTCCTTGATCGAATCACTGCGTACGTGGGGGTTTCTGGGGTGGCGAGGGTGACGTTCCGCGAGCGGGCGCGGTACTGGTTCGACAACACCATGTCGAAGGGCACGGCCTCACTGATCGGCTGGCTGGCCGTGGTGTCGGTCGGGCTCATCGTGGTGGTCGCCGGGCTCACTCTCTGGCTGGCTCCAGAGGAGCCCGAGGGCGTCGGCGGCGCCGGCCACGTGATGTGGATCGCGCTCATGCACGCGCTCACCCCGAGCAAGGTCGCCAGCGACAAGGGGTCGGTCGCCTATATGGCGGTGATGTTCGCCGGGTCGCTCGGCGGCATCTTCGTCGTCAGCATGCTCGTCGGCCTGCTGTCCAACGGCCTCAAGCAGAAGGTCGACCGGCTGCGCAGGGGCCGCTCCCGCATCGTCGAGTCCGGGCACACGGTGGTGCTCGGCTGGTCGGACCAGGTGTTCACGATCGTCGCCGAGCTGGCCAAGGCGCATGCCAGCCAGCCGGGCTCGGTCATCGCCGTACTGGCCGAACGCGACAAGCTGGCCATGGAGGAGGACATCCGCGAGAACATCGGCGACCTGGGCAGGACCCGCCTGGTCTGCCGTACGGGACGGCCCACCGAGTCGCGTGACCTCAACCTGATGAACCTGGCCGCCGCCCGGTCCGTCGTCGTGCTCTCACCCGACGGCGAGGACCCCGACGCGCATGTCATCAAGATCCTGCTCGCCCTGGCCAAGCGCCAGGGCACCCGCCCGCCGGTGGTCGCCGCCATCGCCGCCAGCCGCAACATCGCCGCGGCCCGCCTGGCCGGCGGCAAGGACGTGCACCTGGTCGACTCCGACGACACCGCCGCCCGGCTCATCGTCCAGTCCTCGCGGCAGTCGGGCATGTCCGTCGTCTGCATGGACCTGCTGAACTTCGACGGCGGCGAGATCTACCTGCGCGCCGGGACGGAGCTGGCGGGCAGCACGTACGGCGACGCGCTGCACGCCTACGAGACGGCCACGGTCATCGGCCTGCGCCGACCTGCCGGAGTCATCCTGAACCCGCCCATGGACACCGTCATCGAGGCCGCCGACCAGATCATCGTCATCGCCCACGACGACTCCGCGATCCGGCTCGCCACCGGCGCGCCCGCCCTCGAGGAGAGCGCGATCGCCGTCGCCGGCGGCTCCCCGCTCGAACCCGAACGCACGCTCCTGCTCAACTGGAACGGCCGGGCCGACCAGATCGTCCACTACCTCGACGCCTACGTCGCCCCCGGCTCCGTCCTGGAGATCGCCGCCGACCACCCCAAGGCCGGGACCGGCCTGGCGGACCTGGTCAACCTCACCGTGAACGTCAAGGAATGCGACACCACGGACCGGTACGCGCTCGAATCCCTCGGCGTCGGCCTCTTCCAGCACGTCATCGTCCTGTCGGACGACCGCTTCAAGCCGCACCACGCCGACACCCGCACGCTCATGACGCTGCTGCAGCTGCGCGACATGCAGAGCGCGATGGGCGAGCACTACTCGATCGTCAGCGAGATGCACGACGAGAACAACCGCGCGCTCGCGGAGGTGACCGAGGCCGACGACATCGTGATCAGCGACACGGTGATCGGCCTCCTGCTGGCCCAGCTGGCGGAGAACCGCCACCTGGCGGACGTGTTCGGCTACCTGTTCGACTCGCGCGGTTCGGAGATCTACCCGCGCCCCGCCGGCTCGTACGTGGCCTCAGGTACGCAGTTCACCTTTTCGACGGTCATAGAGGCGGCGCGCCGCAGAGGCGAGACGGCCATCGGCTACCGCGACAGCTCGGCGCTCAACGTCCCGCCGCACTACGGCATCGTCCTCAACCCACCGAAGTCCCAGCCCATCGTGCTGAACCGGCAGGACGCGGTGATCGTCCTGGCCGAGCGCTGAACCCGGGTGACGGCGCAGACTTGCCCGGAAGGCTACGGTTTGGGCGTGAGGACGATTGACTGGGTAGACGGCGCGGTCGAGCTGGTGGATCAGACGCGCCTGCCGGACGAGTGCGTCATGGTGCGGATCGAGACCGTCGCGGACCTGATCGACGCCATCCGGCGGCTGGCCGTACGCGGGGCGCCCGCGCTCGGCGTGGCCGGGGCGCTCGGCGTCGTGCTGGCGGCCGGCGACCAGGACGCCATAGCCAGGCTGCGCGCGGCCCGGCCCACCGCCGTGAACCTCGCCTGGGGCGTCGACCAGGTCGCCACGCACCTGCCCAAGGGGCCGCAGGCCGTGCTCAAGGCCGCGCTGCGGATCCGCGACGACGACATCGCCGCGTGCGAGGCGATGGGCCGGCGCGGTGCCGACCTGCTCGAAGGCGACCGGCTGCGCATCATGACCGTGTGCAACACCGGCGGTCTGGCGGCCGTCGAACGGGGCACCGCGCTCGGCGTCGTCCAGACGCTGCACGAGCGCGGCCGGCTGGCCGAAGTGCTCGCCCTGGAGACCCGTCCGCTGCTGCAGGGGGCCCGGCTCACCACGTGGGAGCTCGGCAGGATGGGCGCGCCGCACCGGCTCGTCGCCGACTCCGCCGGGCCGTACCTGCTGGCCAAGGGGGACATCGACGCGGTGCTCATCGGCGCCGACCGCATCGCCGCCAACGGCGACACCGCCAACAAGATCGGCTCGTACGCGCTGGCGCTCGGCGCGGAACGGGCCGGGGTGCCGTTCATCGTCGTCGCGCCCGAGACCACCATCGACCAGGCCACCCCCTCGGGCCGGCAGATCGAGATCGAGGACAGAGGCGCCGACGAGATCGTCTCCATCAGGGGCATGCGGGTGGCGCCCGAGGGCACGCGGGCGCTGAACCCGGCGTTCGACGTGACCCCGCACGACCTCATCACCGCGATCGTCACCGACAAAAGGGTGATCAGACCGTAAGAACCATAAAAAATCCAGATCTACCGACCTTTCCGCGCACTCCGGGCTACGCTCAGTGGTCACATTCCCCTACCCCCGGAGACACAAGGTGGCCATCGACCTCGTGTTACGGCGTGACTGGCACGCCCGTGCCCCGCACGGTGACTACACACAGCTCGACTCCACCAAAGGAGTAAAGGTCCACTACACGGGCGGCCGGGTCGAACCGGGCATCCTCGCCGACCACGCGGGCTGTGTGTCGCTGGTGCAGTCCGTTCAGGGCTACCACATGGACGGCAACGGCTGGATCGACATCGGTTATTCGTTCGTCGCCTGTCCGCATCGGAAGGTGTTCGAGGGGCGAGGGCTGCACCACTTACCGGCGGCCAACGGGGCCGGGCTCAACTCGGGCCATTACGCCATACTCGGCCTGGTCGGCAACGCCGGGCTGGTGGAGCCGCCCGACGGACTGCTCAACGGCATCCTGGACGCGGTCGAGTACGTCCGGGAACGCGGCAAGGCGGGCAAGGAGATCAAGGGGCACCGGGACGGCTACTCGACCGACTGCCCGGGCGAGCCCCTCTACGCGTGGGTCAAGCGCGGCGCGCCCCGGCCGGGTGGCGGCGGCGGTGGGCCCGAGGTGCCGACGGCGCCGCCGTTCCCCGGGCGGCTGCTCAAGTACCCGCCCGTGATGCAGGGCGAGGACGTGCGTACGTGGCAGCAGCAGATGAAGGTACGCGGCTGGGAGATCGAGGTCGACGGCGCCTACGGCAGCGGCTCGCGCGACGTGTGCCGTCGTTTCCAGCGCAGCGTGAGCATCGAGGACGACGGCATCGTCGGTCCGACCACCTGGCGGCTGAGCTGGGAGGCACCGCTGCCCTGACAGTGGGGTCGGTCAGGGGCGAACCCGGGGTTCCTCGCCTAACAGGGCAACGCCTACTATCCGAACATGCATCTGGTAGCGGGTTTTCCCCCCACCAATCGGGATGACTGGCGGGCGCTGGCGCTTGAGGTCCTGCGTAAGACGGGTGTCGAAGCGGAGTCGCCCGAAGAGGCGCTGTCCAGCATCACGTACGACGGGGTGACGCTCGCGCCGCTCTACGACGCCGCCGATCTCCCCAAGACCCTGAGGAAGGGCGCCCCTGGGGCGCGCGCCGGGTGGGATGTGCGGCAGCGGCACGCCGTGGCCGACGCGGAGGCCGTACTGGCCGATCTGGAGCACGGTGTCACCTCGCTCTGGCTGGTCCTGGGTGCCGGCGCGATCCCGGTCGAGCGGCTCGCCGACCTGCTGCGGGAGGTCCTTCTGGACCTCGCGCCGATCGTCCTGGAGGCCGGGCCCGAGGTACGGGAGGCCGCCGAGACCCTGTTCGGGCTGGCGGCGGAGCGCGGCGTCTCGCCGACGGGCAACCTGGGCGCCTCGATCGGTACGGCCGGCCGGGACACGACGGCCGAGCTGGCGGCGCGGTGCGCGGAAGGCTTCCCGGGGATGCGGGCCGTCCTGCTGGACGCCACGCCGTACCACGAGGCGGGCGGGAGCGACGCCGACGAGCTCGGCTGCTCGATCGCGCTGGGCGTCGAGCACCTGCGTGCGCTCACCGGTGCGGGGCTCACGGTCGAGCAGGCGTTCGGGCAGCTGGAGTTCCGTTACGCCGTCACCGACGACCAGTTCGCCGCCGTCGCCAAGCTACGGGCCGCCCGTACGCTCTGGGCGCGGGTGGCCGAGGTGTGCGGGGCGCCGGACGGCGGGCAGCTGCAGCACGCGGTGACGAGTTCCGCCATGATGACCGCCCGCGACCCCTGGGTGAACCTGCTCCGCACCACCATCGCCTGCTTCGCCGCCGGAGTGGGGGGCGCGGACGCGGTGACCGTGCAGCCGTTCGACGCGTGCCTGGGGGTGCCGGACGCGTTCGCCCGGCGGATGGCGCGCAACACGCAGGCGCTGCTGCTGGAGGAGGCCGGGGCGGGCCGGGTGGCCGACCCGGCGGCCGGCTCCTGGTACGTCGAGCGCCGCACCGCCGACCTGGCCGACCGCGCCTGGGCCTGGTTCCAGGAGATCGAGGCCGCAGGGGGGATCACGGCGGCCTCCGGCCTGGTCGCCGAGCGGATCGCGGAGACCAGGGAACGCCGTGCCGACGACATCGCCCACCGGCGCTTCCCGATCACCGGCGTGAGCGAATTCCCCCACCTCGACGAGAAACCGGTCCGCCGGAGCCCCGGTGACGGGGGCGCACTCGCGGGGGAGGGGTTGCCGCGGATCCGGTACGCGCGGGAGTTCGAGGAGCTGCGGGATCTCGCCGACGCGCAGCCGGAGCGGCCCGTGGTGTTCCTGGCCACCTTCGGACCCGTCGCCGCCCACACGGCCCGCGCCGCGTTCGCCGCGAACCTGTTCCAGGCGGGCGGCCTGGCCACCCAGACCGCCGGGCCGGGGACCGACCCCGACCAGATCGCCACCGCCTTCGCCGTCAGCGGCAGCGACGTGGCCTGCCTGTGCTCCAGCGACAAGATGTACGGCCTGCACGCCGAGGCGGTCGCCGCCGCGCTGAGACGGGCGGGCGCGAAAAAGATCTGGCTGGCGGGGAAGGGGAGCTACGAAGGCGTCGACGGCCGCCTCTACGCCGGGTGCGACGCGCTCGCCGTGCTCCGCACGACCTTCGACGACCTGGAGGTGACGCGATGATCCCGGACTTCTCGGCCATCCCACTGACCGACCCGACCCCCACCGAGCCCGCTCAGCCCGCCGTAGATGCCGCCGAGGTCTGGGAGACGCCCGAGGGGATCGGGGTCAAGCCGGTCTACACGGCCGACGACCTCGACGGGCTCGACTTCCTGCGGACCTATCCGGGTGCCGCGCCGTACCTGCGCGGCCCCTATCCGACCATGTACGTCAACCAGCCCTGGACGATCCGCCAGTACGCGGGCTTCTCCACGGCCGAGGACTCCAACGCCTTCTACCGCCGCAACCTGGCCGCCGGGCAGAAAGGTCTGTCGGTGGCGTTCGACCTGGCCACGCACCGGGGCTACGACTCCGACCATCCGCGGGTGGCCGGTGACGTGGGCATGGCCGGGGTGGCGATCGACTCGATCTATGACATGCGGCAGTTGTTCGACGGGATCCCGCTCGACCGGATGTCGGTGTCGATGACCATGAACGGCGCGGTCCTGCCCGTACTGGCGCTCTACATCGTGGCGGCCGAGGAGCAGGGGGTGGCGCCCGAGCAGCTGGCCGGGACCATCCAGAACGACATCCTCAAAGAGTTCATGGTCCGCAACACCTACATTTATCCCCCAGGCCCATCGATGCGCATAATTTCGGATATTTTCGCGTTTACCAGTGAAAAGATGCCGAAGTTTAATTCCATCAGTATCTCCGGCTATCACATCCAGGAGGCCGGGGCCACCTGTGACCTCGAACTCGCCTACACGCTGGCCGACGGGGTCGAATACCTGCGGGCAGGCGTCGCCGCCGGGATGGACGTCGACAGGTTCGCGCCCAGGCTGTCGTTCTTCTGGTGCATCGGCATGAACTTCTTCATGGAGGTCGCCAAACTCCGGGCCGCCCGCCTCCTGTGGGCGAACCTCGTTTCCGGATTTAATGCGAAAAATCCGAAATCGCTGAGCCTCCGTACCCACTCCCAGACCTCCGGCTGGTCCCTCACCGCGCAGGACCCGTTCAACAACGTCGCCCGTACGTGCGTCGAGGCCATGGCCGCCACCCAGGGCCACACCCAGTCCCTGCACACCAACGCCCTCGACGAGGCGCTCGCGCTGCCCACCGACTTCTCCGCCCGCATCGCCCGCAACACCCAGCTCCTCCTCCAGCAGGAGTCGGGCACCACCAAGGTGATCGACCCGTGGGGCGGCTCCTACTACGTCGAACGCCTCACCCACGATCTCGCCGAACGCGCCTGGGCCCACATCCAGGAGGTCGAGGCCGCCGGTGGCATGGCCCGCGCCATCGAGGCCGGGCTGCCCAAGCTCCGCATCGAGGAGGCCGCGGCCCGCGCCCAGGCCCGCATCGACTCGGGCCGCCAGCCCGTGATCGGCGTGAACAAGTACCGCACCGACGCCGACGAACCGATCGAGGTGCTCAAGGTCGACAACAGCGCTGTGCGGGCGCAGCAGCTCGACAAGCTGCGCAGGTTGCGGGCCGAACGCGACGGCGGCGCCGTGGCCCGCGCGCTCGACGCCTTGACGAAGGCCGCCGGCGAGCCCACTCCCGGTCTCGAGCACAACCTGCTCAAACTGGCGGTCGACGCCGCCCGCGCCAAGGCGACCGTGGGCGAGATCTCCGACGCGCTGGAGCGGGTCTTCGGGCGCCACGCGGAGCAGGTCCGTACCATCTCCGGCGTGTATCGCGACGAGGCGGGCCCGGCCGCCAACATCGAGCGGGTACGCCGGGCGAGCGCCGACTTCGAGCGCGCCGAAGGCCGTCGCCCGCGCATCCTGGTGGCGAAGATGGGCCAGGACGGCCACGACCGCGGCCAGAAGGTGATCGCCACCGCGTTCGCCGACCTGGGGTTCGACGTGGACGTCGGCCCGCTGTTCCAGACGCCGGAGGAGGTGGCGCGGCAGGCCGTCGAGGCGGACGTGCACATCGTCGGCGTGTCCTCGCTGGCGGCCGGGCACCTGACCCTGGTGCCCGCGCTCAGGCAGGCACTGGCGGCGCTGGGCGCGGACGACGTGATGATCGTGGTCGGCGGCGTCGTCCCGCCGGGCGACTTCGACGAACTGCGCGCGGCCGGCGCCTCGGCGATCTTCCCGCCCGGTACGGTGATCGCCGACGCCGCCCTGGACCTGCTGGAGGAGCTCGCGTCCCGCCTGGGGCACTGACCCGGGCTCAGTCCAGCCGGTCCAGCACCTTGACGGCGACCTGCGTGCCGTCCGGGGCGTACCCCAGGTAGACCACGCCCTGACCGCCCGCGCCCAGCCGCCTGGTCAGCCGGTACGGGCCGATCTCGGTAGGGTCCCGCTCCGTCATCAGTCTTCGATGGAGCAGACGGAGAACGTCGTGGATCTGCTCTTGACGACCGGCGAGGTCAACTTGAACGTGACCGTGTGTGTGCCTTCCTTCACCATGTAGCCCAGCGACCCTTCCCAGCCGGTGTACTCCCCATGGCCGATCAGGCCCCCGCGCCGCATGACGGTCTTGCCGTCGATGAGCCAGGCGAAGTTGTACTTCAGCACGTCGTACTCGCCCGGCGGGGTCTTGTCCGTCTCCACGTTGGTGTCGAAGTTGACCGGCGGCATGAGGCAGCCGTTCGTGGGGTGGGCGCCCATGGCGCGGATGGCGAGGATCGAGAGGTTGCCCTTGGTGACGGCGGGCTTCTTCGTGGTGCGGGTGGGGGCGGGCGTCGAGCGCTCGGGGGAGGACGCGGGCTTGGTCGTGGGCTCCGTGGTGAGCTTGGTCGTGGGTTTCACGGTGGGGCCCACGCTGGGTTTTCGCGTGGGCTTGCGGGTGGTGGTCTTGCGCGGCCGGGGACTCTTCGACGGGGTGGTGTCCGCGGTTTGGACGCCTGTCTTGGGCGAGGAGGCGGCCGCGGGCGGCTGGGTCTCCGTGCCCGGCGGGAACGCGAGCGTCACGGCGGTGGCGATGGACGCCATGATCGCCACACTCCCGCCCCCGGCTAACAGCGGGATGAGCACCCGCCCACGCCCCGCCGCCTGCCCCTGCTCCATGCCTTGGCCGGGCCCGATCGGTCCCGTGGGCTGCGGGCCGTGCCCGGCGCCCATCGAGCCGTGCGCGCCGGGCACGGTCCCGTGGGCCCCCATCGCTGGGAAGCCGGGCCCGGCGACCGGCGTACCGGACGACTGGCCGCCGAGGAGCCGCAGCAGGACGTCCTGCATGGTCGGGCGGCGGGCCGGGTCCTTGGACAGGCACGCGTACACGATCGCCTGCAGCGACCGCGGCAGGTCCCCCAGCTGGGGTTCGTTGTTGAGGATGCGGCTGATGACGGCGGGCAGCGAGTCCTGCCCGAACGGCGGCTCCCCGCCGGCCGCGTACACGATCACCGACCCCCACGCGAACACGTCCGCCGCCGGCCCGGCGGGCGCCCCGGCCAGCTGTTCCGGCGCCATGTAGGCGGGCGTGCCGACAATGCCGCTGGTGACCGTGAGCGCGGAGTCCGTCGCGCGGGCGATGCCGAAGTCGATGACGCGCGGGCCGTCCCGTCCGAGCAGCACGTTCGCCGGTTTGAAGTCGCGGTGCACGATGCCGGCCGCGTGGATGGCCGCCAGCGCCGTGGCGGTCGCCACGGCCAGTCGCTGCAGGTCGCCGCCGCTGTGCCGGCCCGCCTGCTGGAGCGAGGGGCCTTCGACGTACTCGGTCACGATGTACGGCCGGGCGCCCAGCGAGGCGTCCAGCACCTGCGCGATGCAGAACGGCTCCACCCGCCGCGCCGCCGCGACCTCCTTGGCGAAGCGGTCGTCCCCGACCAGCCCGTCCAGCAGCACCTTGACCGCGACCGGCCCACCGTTCGGCGCCTGCGCCAGGTAGACCACGCCCTGGCCGCCCTCGCCCAGCCGGCCGACCAGCCGGTACGGGCCGACAGCGCCGGGGTCCTCCGGCAGGAGCGGTTCCGCGGCCATCGTCAGTTCGTCTCACCCGGGCACAGCGTGACGGAGACGCTCCGCTGCCTGGCCACGGGCGAGGTGATCCGCAGGGTCGCGAGGTGGGTGCTTCCGGCGCCCTTGATGTTGCGGGGCGAGGTCAGGTACAGCTCGCCGTCCTGCGGGATGGTGGCCGTCGACCGCGACACCGTCCTGCCGTCGATGACCCAGGCGAAGCTGAAGTTCAGCGGATTACCCTGGCGCTGGACCAGCCCCCTGAGCGTCACCTGGCCACCGGAGTAGCACCCGTTGTCGAGCGCGCCGCCGGCGCGGACGTACCGGACCTTGAGCTGCCCGCCCGCGACCGAAGTGGCCGTCGGGTCCGTGCTGGGGGTGCCGTTCTGGCTCGCGGGGTCCGGGGTCGGCTGGGACGTGCGGGTCTTCTTCGGACGGGGTGTACGCGTGGGGGAGGCCGATGGGGTCGGCGTGGAGACGCCGGACAGGTTCTTGGTCTTCGGTTGCGGTGTCGAAGGGGTCAGCCACACGATCGCCGCGCCCAGCGCCAGTACCGAGATGCCGGAAGCGCCCGCGATGGCGACGGTCTTCACACGCCGCCGCCGGGGCCGCGCCTTGCCGTCGCCCCCGGCCGCCTGTGGGCTCACCTGAGTGGCGTCCTGATCGGGCGCGCGACCATATCCGCCCTGGTCCGGCACGGCGTCATACCCGGCCTGGTCCGGCGCGGGAGCGTAGCCAGGCTGCTCGGGCGCGCCACTGTACCCAGAGCGGTCCGCACCGTAGCCAGGCTGCTCGGGCGCGCCACCGTACCCAGAGTCGCCGTACCCGGACTGGTCCGCGCCGTATCCAGGCTGTTCCGGCGGCGTCGGAGGCCGGGACTGTCCGCCGAGCAGGTGCAGCAGCACGTCCTGCATGGACGGGCGGCGGGCCGGATCCTTGGCCAGGCAGCTCAGCACCACCGAACGCAGCGGCTCCGGCAGCTCACCCACCTGCGGTTCGCTGTGCACGATGCGGTTGATCACCGCGGGCAGCGAATCGTCGCCGAACGGCGGCACCCCCGACGCCGCGTACACGATCACCGACGCCCACGCGAACACGTCCGCCTGAGCCCCCACCACCTGCCCCGCCAGCTGCTCCGGAGCCATGTAGGCGGGCGTGCCGACGATGCTGCTCGTCGAGGTCACCCCGGAGACCAGCGCGCGGGCGATGCCGAAGTCGATGACGCGCGGGCCGTCCCGCCCGAGCAGGACGTTCGACGGCGTGAAGTCGCGGTGCACGACGCCCGCCTGGTGGATGGCGGCCAGCGCGGTCGCCGTCGCGACCGCGAGCCGTTGCAGCCGCGCCCCGCTGTGCCGGCCCGCGTTCTGGAGGGACGGGCCGTCCACGTACTCGGTCACGATGTACGGCCGGCCAGAGGTCGACGCGTCGAGCACCTGCGCGATGCAGAACGGCTCCACCCGCCGCGCGGCGGCGATCTCCTTGGCGAAGCGGTCGTCGCCCGCGATGTCCTCGCGGAGCACTTTGATCGCGACCGGCGCCCCGTTGCGCGCCTGGCCGAGGTAGACCACGCCCTGGCCGCCCGCGCCCAGCCGTCCGACGAGCCGATAACGCCCCACCGCCGCCGGGTCGCCCGCTCGTAGGGGTTCGACATTGGGCATAAGGGGAGTGACTCCTGTGACAGCTGAGAATAGACGTCCAGCACCTTAGCGCCAAAAGTCAGGATCTGTCGGAAGTTAAGCTGACCAAGCCTGAGAAAGGAGGGCGAGTGCGCTCGCTGGAGGACTATGCCCGTGGGGTGCGCGAAGGCTCGCGTACCTGGATCGCCCGGGCGATCACGCTCGTGGAGTCGACCAGGGCGGACCACATCGCGCTCGCCCAGCGGCTGCTGGTCGAGCTCACCCCGCTGTCCGGCGGGGCCACGCGGGTGGGCGTCTCAGGGGTGCCCGGCGTGGGCAAGTCCACCTTCATCGACGCCCTCGGCACCATGCTGACCGGCCAGGGCCACAAGGTCGCCGTACTGGCCGTGGACCCCTCCTCCACCAGGACCGGCGGGAGCATCCTGGGCGACAAGACCCGCATGGCCCGCCTGTCGATGGACCCCGCCGCCTTCATCCGGCCCTCGCCCACCTCGGGCACCCTGGGCGGCGTGGCCAAGGCGACCAGGGAGGCCATGGTCGTGGTGGAGGCGGGCGGGTTCGACGTCGTGCTCGTCGAGACCGTGGGCGTCGGTCAGTCGGAGACGGCGGTGGCCGACATGGTCGACACGTTCCTGCTGCTCAGCCTGGCGCGTACCGGGGACCAGCTGCAGGGCATCAAGAAGGGCGTGCTCGAACTGGCCGACGTCATCGCGGTCAACAAGGCGGACGGCGAGCACGAGCCCGCGGCGCGCAAGGCGGCGCGGGAGCTCGCGGGGGCGCTGCGCATGCTGCGTTCCGACAGCGTGCCGCCGCCGGTCCTCACCTGCAGCGGCCTCACGGGCGCGGGGCTCGACGAGCTGTGGCGCAAGGTGCTGGCCCACCAGAAGTCGCTGGACCTGGCCGCCAAGCGCCGCCGCCAGCAGGTGCAGTGGACGTGGACGCTGGTGCGCGACCGGCTGCTGACCGAGCTCCGGGACGCGCCGGAGGTGGCGGCGATCGCGGAGGAGGTCGAGCGGGACGTCCTCGCGGGGACCCTCACCCCGGCCCTCGCCGCCGACCGTCTCCTGTCCGCTTTCGAGCGCCCACGCCGGTGATCGGCCTAGGTGAGTGCGTCTCGGGTTGAGATTCCTCCTCCGCTGGGTGGTATATCCCATCCGCTTCTACGCCCCGTAATCACTCAGTGACGTGATTCATGTCACTATTGCCCCCATCAACGCCTGGAGGGGCATATGGGTGCGGAGTCGGGGCTGCCGGAGTCGGTCACAGGGGCATTGGCGGAGTACGGGCGGCTGCTCGGCGAGCACGGCATCACCTGGGGCGAGCCGGAGATCCACTACGTCAAGCTCTTCGCCAGGCGCAGGGTCCTGCTTCCCGCCCAGATGGAGCTGTTCTGGCGGCTGGCCTACGGCCGCCTCGCCGACCGTCACCCCGGCGAGACCCAGGACCTGCTCGCCACCCGCCTGGCGGAGCTGGACTTCGACGAGCTCCTGCGCGACGCGCTCGACGGCGAACTGCCCGCCCACCTGGCCGTCCTGCGCCTGACGTCCGGCGGCGCCGTACTGGACTGCACGCCACGCGCGCTGCTGGATCGCGTACCGCACACTGTGCCGGACCCCACGACGGGCACGCAGCGGGACCCCACGGCTGGTGCGCAGCCGGACCCCGCGACAGGCGGGCCGCCGGACCGTGCGGATCGCACCGGACCGCCGCGGTTCGCGATGCTGGTCGATTCGCGGCGCGACGTCGCCAGTGCCGTCGTCGTGGACGGCGCCGAACAGGTCGTCGCGCCGAGAGGCGCCTGGCTGGTCGAGATCGACGGCGACAGCACGGTCACCGTCGACGGAGCACCCGTGCCGATCGACGGGCTGACCAGGACGGCCCCGGCGGCCACGTTACGGCTGAGCGCCGGGTTCCCCTGCCGGTGGAGCGTCGCCGGCGCCGACGGACAGGGCTGGTTCCCCGAGGCGACCCCGCACCGCCACGACTTCCACGGCCGCCCGTACTTCCACGGCGACGACCTCGTCCTGCGCGTCCCGGCCGAACCGCTGACGGTCACGGTGACCAGGGGCATGGAGTACGGCGCGGCGACCGCGGAGATCACTCCGGAGCCGGGCGAGGAGCACCTGGTACGGCTGGCCCCGCGCAGGATCTACGACGCCGCGGCCCTCGGCTGGTACGGCGGCGACATGCACGTACACCTCAACTGGGCCGGTGACGTGGTCGGCCTGCCGGCCGACGCGGCGGCGGCGCAGCACGGCGAGGACCTGCACGTGCTCAACCTGGTGGCCGGCAACGTCTCGGGCAGCCGCGTCTACGACCGGGCGGCGCTCGACCACTGGAGCGGCGCCGACCTGCCCTGGTCCGACGCGACCCACCTGGCCAGGATGGGCACCGAATACCGCAACGATCTGCTCGGCCACGTCTACGCCTTCGCGCCGCGGGCGGCGCCGGAGCGCTTCCACACCGGGTTCGACGGGGACGCCGACTGGCCGCCCAACGCCGAGGGCCTGCGCGAGCTGCGTGGCCTGGGGGCGCTCGTCGGCTACAGCCACCCGTTCCACCAGCCGATCGGCGACTGCGACTCGCCCAAGTCCATCGTCTGGCCAGCGCCGCGCAACTGCGCCGCCAGGGAGCTGGTCGCCGACGCCGCGCTCGGGCTCGTCGACAGCCTCGACGTGCTGACCCACTCGTCGATCACGGCGAGCGCGGCCGTGTACCGGCGGCTGATCGGGGCGGGCAACCGGCTGGCCGTCACGGCGGGCACCGACTCGATGTTCTCCTTCACCCGGGCCGGCAACCAGTCGAACCCGCCGGGCTGGGCCCGCGTCTACGCCCAGGTGGAGGGCGCGCTGACCGCCGCGTCGTTCGCCGAGGCGGTACGGGCCGGCCGTACGTTCGCCACCACCGGACCCTGGCTGGAGCTCTCGGTCGACGGGTACGGGCCGGGCGACACGATCGACACGTGCCGCGGCGACCGGCTGACGGTCACCGCCACCGCCATCGGCCCGGAGGTCACGGCGGTCCGCGTCCGTACGGCGGAGGGCGTCCGCGCCGGGGCGGAGCGCCTGCCGGCCGGCGAGCGGTGGGGTGGCGAGGTACGCGGCCTGGAGCCCGCGACCAGCCCCGGCGAGTGGGCCGAGGCCGGTGGGCGCCCGCCCGCGGTCCACTGGCGCGGCGAGGAGGAGGTGCTGAGCGTGACGGTCGAGCTGGAGACCGACCGCCCCACGTACGTGATCGCCGAGGCCCTGTGCGACCCGCACCCGCGCACGCTCAACCACACCGGCTACGCCCTGACCAGCCCCGTGTACGTGGACGTCGACGGCAGGCCGGTGGCCACGCCCGCCGACGTGCGGTGGTGCCTCGACTGGCTCGACCTGCTGGAGGACCTCATCAAACAGCACGCCAGGCTGGCCGACCGCGACCAGCTCGTCGACCACCTGGCCGTGCTGCGACAGGCCAGAGCGGTTTACCAGTCGCGTCTACGCTGAAGGCGATGGACATCGAGACGCTGCTCCGCGGCCACCCCGACTGGTTCGGCCACCTCGAATCCGGCGGTCCCGCCAAGATCGCCTTCCCCGACGACCTCGCGGACGAGCTGGTCAGGCTCGCCGTGCCGCACGAGGACATCGGCGCCGTCCTGGCCACGCTGCCGGAGCCGGGCAGCCCGCTGTGGTGGCTGGCCGAACGGTGTGTCGGCTCGCTGGTGACGGCCATGGGCAGCCTCGACCCGCCCCCTGCCTTTCCCGACCTGCCCGAGCTGGGCCCGTACTTTTTCGTGCACGTGTTCGTCGCCGCCCTGCCGTACACCAGGCGGTATCACCGCGAACACGGCGTCCCGGACGCGGTCTCCCGGGCCACGCTCGCCGACCTGGGCCGCAACATGGCCGTGCACCGCAAGCGGCACGGCACCGCCGGCCTGCAGTACCCCAGGTGGTTCATGCGGCACGCTCGCGGCATCCTGTACGAGCTGGGCAGGCTGCAGTTCGAGCGGGTCAGGATGGGAACCAGGACCGGCGAGGGCGTCAGAGCGGCTGGGCTGCCCGCCGGGCCGGGGGATCTGGCGCTGGGCGTGCACATCCCCGACTTCAAGGGCCCTATGACGCCCGCCGCCTGCGACGCGTCGTTCGAGCGGGCCAGGGAGTTCTTCCCGCGCTGCTTCCCGGAGGAGCGGTTCCTCGTCGCGACGTGCCACTCGTGGCTGCTCGACGAGCAGCTCGCCCGATACCTGCCCGAGGGCTCCAACATCGTCGCCTTCCAGCGCCGCTTCCACCTGCTGCACCGGGGCGACACCAGTGCCGTGCTCGACTTCGTCTTCGGATCGGAGGCCCCCGCCGAGTGGCCCCGCCGTACGCGGCTGGAGCGGGCCATCGCCGACCACCTCGCCGCGGGCGGCGGATGGTACGGCCAGGCGGGCTGGCTGAGGCTCTGACCAGCGCGATGCGCGAATAATGACCGCATGTGTTAAATTTTGGCCATGCGGTCAGAAAATGAACCGAGCGGCCAGAAGGCGCGTTCGTTCATCGAAGAGGCGCGGCGGGCCCAGATCGTCGCGTCCGCGATCGAGGTGATCGCCGAGTCCGGGTTCGCCGGGGCGTCGCTGGCCCGGATCGCCCAGCACGCCGGCATCAGCAAGGGCGTCATCTCCTATCACTTCGCCGGCAAGGACGAGTTGATGGAGGAGGTGGTCAACCAGGTCTACAGCGCGATCGACGAGCACGTCCGGGCCCGGATGGAGGGGCAGGAATCGGCCACGGGCCTGCTCAGGACGTACATCCTGGCGGTCGCCGAGCACATGAGGGCGCACCGGACGCAACTCAGGGCGCTCGGCCAGATCTTCTACAACCTGCGCACCGCCGACGGCCAGCCGCGCTACGGCTTCAAGGCCAACGAGGAGACCTACGCGGCGCTGGAGCGGATCTATCGCGCCGGCCAGGCCGCCGGGGAGTTCAGGACGTTCGACGTACGCGTGATGGCCGTCACGATGTCGTCGGCCATCGACAACATGTTCGGCTACTGGGTGACCTATCCCGACCACGACCTCGACGCTCACGCCAGAGAGCTGGCCGACCTATTCGAGAGGGCTGTCAAATAATGAAGACCGAGCCGAGGACTGCCACGCGGCTCTTCGCCATCGACAACCTGCGCATCGTCCTGACCGCGCTGGTCGTCGTCCACCATGTCGCGGTCACGTACGGAAACATCCCGCTCTGGTTCTACACCGAGCCCGCCCAGGACCCTTCGGGGGTCGCGCTGGACATCCTCGTGGTGTTCGACCAGGCGTTCTTCATGGGCTTCTTCTTCCTGATCTCCGGCTTCTTCACGCCCGGCTCCTACGACCGCAAGGGCAGGCAGCCATTTCTGCGAGACCGCCTGATCCGGCTGGGCGTCCCGCTGCTGGTCTTCCTGCTCGTGCTGCGTCCGCTGGTGACGATCGGCTCCTACCGGTCCGACTACGCCTCGTTGCCGTACTGGCAGTACTACATCGGGTCGTGGGATCCGGGACCGATGTGGTTCGTCGAGGTGCTGATCGTGTTCGCCGCCCTCTACGCGCTGTGGCGGCGCTTCAGCGCGCCGGTCGAGACCCCGTTCGGGGCGCCACACGCGGTGTTGCGGGCGCGCTGGATCGTGCTGTTCACCGTCGGCCTGTCGGTGGCCACCACCTTGTGGCGCATCCCGGTGCCCGTCGGCTCCTACGTGCCGGTGCTCGGGCTGCCGACGCCGTACTTCCTGCCGCAGTACGCGGCCATGTTCGTGGTCGGCCTCATCGCCTTCAGGCGCGGCTGGTTCATGACCCTGCCCACCAAGGCGGGGCCGCTCGGGTTCGGCATCGCGGCCCTGGTGAGCGCCGTGCTCCTGCCGCTCTCGCAGGTCACCACGGGTGCGCTGTCGACCGCCGTGACCGCCACCTGGGAGTCGGCCTTCGCGGTCAGCGTGATCATCGGGCTCACCGTGGTCTTCAGGGAGCGCTTCAACCACCAGGGGCCGCGCGGCAAGTGGCTGTCGGCCCAGGCGTTCACCGTGTACATCATCCACCCGCTCGTCCTGGTCGCGATCGGCTACGCGCTGAGCGGGCTGCACGCGATCGCGATCGTCAAGTTCGCCGTCGCGGCCGTCATCGCGCTGCCGGTCTGCTGGGGGCTGGCCTACCTCGTACGATCGCTGCCGGGCGCCAAACGGGTGCTGTGATGTCTGAAGATCACGCGTAGAAGGAGTCGAGGGTGTCGCCGTAGCGCTCCTCGACGGCCTTGCGCTTGACCTTCAGGCTCGGCGTGAGCTCGCCCGTCTCCACCGTGAAGTCCGCCGCCAGGATCGCGAACTTCTTGACCGTCGCGTAGCTGGCCTGGTCGGCGTTCACCTGCTTGACCGCGCTCTCGACCTCCGCGCGCATGCGGGGATGCTCGCGCAGCCGCTCGGGGTCGAGGGGCAGTCCCTCGGCCTCGGCCCAGGGCTTGACGACCTCCATGTCGAGCGTCACCAGCGCCGTGACGTAGTTGCGCCGGTCGCCGTGGACGAAGACGTGCGACAGGTACGGGCAGGTGGCCTTGATGCGGCCCTCCAGGTAGGTGGGGGCCACGTACTTGCCGCCCGAGGTCTTGATCAGCTCCTTCTTGCGATCGGTGATGACCAGCCGCCCGGCCTGGTCGAGCTCGCCGATGTCGCCGGTGTGCAGCCAGCCGTCCGACAGCGTCTCAGCCGTCTCCTCCGGCAGGTTGTGATAGCCGCGCATGATGCCGCGCCCGCCGATCAGGATCTCCCCGTCCTCGGCGATCCGCACCCGGGTGCCAGGGAGCGGCGGCCCGACCGTGCCGTACTTCACCGAGTCCGGCCGGTTGAGGAAGCTGCCGGCCGACGACTCGGTCAGCCCGTAGCCTTCGAGGATCGTCAGCCCGGCCGCGTCGAAGAACTCGGCGATGTCCTGGTTGAGCGGCGCCGAGCCGGAGATGAAGTAGCGGATCCGGCCGCCGAACCGCTCCCGCAGCTTGGCGAACACCAGCCGGTCGGCCAGCCCGTACTCCAGGCGGACGCTGAGCGGGATCGCGGCGCCGCGCCGGCGCGCCTTGCTGACCCGGATGCCCGTCTTCCTGGCCCAGGCGAAGATGCGCGCCTTGACGCCGCCCTCGCGCGCCACCGTGGACGCCACGGTGTTGTGGATCTTCTCGAAGATGCGCGGCGCGGCGGCCATGATGGTCGGCTTGAGCGCGCCGAGATTGTCGGCGATGCGGTCGAGGCGGCCGTCGATCGCGGTGGCCACGCCGATGTCGATCATCACCACCTCCAGCAGCTTGCCGAACGAGTGCGACAGCGGCAGCCAGAGGAAGTGCAGGTCGTCTTCGGAGATCAGCTCGATCTTGCGGACCGCGTCGGCGGCGTACAGCCAGTTGTCGTGGGTCAGCTCCACGCCCTTGGGGCGGCCGGTCGTGCCGGAGGTGTAGATGAGCGTGGCCGGATCGTGCTCGCCGATGGCGTCGACCATCGCGTCATAGTCAAGGTGAGCGGCGTCGTGCGTGCTCAGCGAGTCGAGCGTGACCACCCAGCCGTCGTCGGCGGGCGCGCCGTCGATGACGACCACCTGCGTGACGTCCGGCAGTTCCTTCTGTACGGACCTCAGCTTGGCCACCTGGTCGTCGTTCTCGGCGACGACGATCGTGCTGCCGGAGTCGGTGATGACGAAGGCCGACTCGGCGGCGGTGTTGGACGGGTAGATCGTGGTGGTCGCGGCCCCGGTGGACAGCACGGCCAGGTCGGTCAGCACCCATTCGAGCCGGGTGGAGCAGAGGATCGACACGCGGGTGCCCGGACCGGCGCCCAGGGCGGCCAGGCCGAGCGTGAGCCCGCGTACGCGTTCGCCGACCTCCCGCCAGGACAGTGAGGTCCAGCCGTCGTCCGACGGCACCAGATAGGCGGCCGCGTCGGGGGTGGCCGCGATCCGGTCGCGCAGCAGGGCGGGGATGCTGGACATGCCTGGCCTCCTGGTGGGGACGTTGCTGCCGACTCTAGGTGCCGCCCCCCATGCCAGTCGATGCCCGAGCGTCAGACGTGCTGCCGTACGCCCCCGCGCGGGCGGGCGGTGCCGACCAGGCGCGCGGTCCGTACCTCCCACGCGCCGCAGGCGCAGCGCAGGTAGGACACGACGCCCTCGGAGGTCATGTGGGAGGAGACGACGGCGAGAGCCAGCGGATCGTGGAGGTCTCTGGAGTGCATGACTCCAGCCTGATGTAATGGTCTTATGCATTTCAATGCTTACGGAGGCAACGGCGCCGCTCTGGCGGCCGCCCTGGTCAACGGCACCGACTTCCGGCCGGAGGCGGTCGAGGCGATGCTCGCGGAGCACGCCATGCTCCGTCCCCAGGTCACGCCCGAGCAGGCGGCCGAGCTGGCGGAGTGGCGGCACCGCCTCGCCCCGCTCTTCGGGGAGCAGGACCAGGACACCCAGATCAAGCTGATCAACGACCTGCTCGACATCACCGCGTCCAAGCCCTATGTGAGCGCGCACGACGGCCGCGAGCCGCACCTGCACTTCTTCTCCGTGGACGCCGACATCGTCAGCAGGGCGAAGGACACCACGGCGGGCGGGCTGGCCATGGCCATCTCGTTCTCCGACGGGCGCCGGCTCGGCCGGTGCGACCGGCCGGGGTGCGAGACGGTCTACGTCGACACCTCGCGCAACGGTCGGCGCCGGTTCTGCTCGCTGGCCTGCGCCAACCGGGTGAACGTGGCGGCCCATCGGGCCAGGGGCCTTGCCGGATAATGCTTGCCGGATGATTTCCGGCCGGGTACAGTCCTCTGCGACGTATCGCCGAGCCCTGGGGGCAGTTGACGTGAGGGTCTGAGGTCGCGGGCACCGCACCTGGCCGATTCCTTCGGCGTACGATCCTTTGTCGCATCCAGCTGTCGTCATCAGGCGTCGTATTCAGCGGTGTTTCCCGCCAAGTCACGAAATTTCGATCTTTGTGACGGGAGCCACCTCATGTCATTCTCCATCGTCGTCGACGGCGTGTCCTTCGCCTGGTCCGACGGCACCCCTGTGCTCGACGGCCTCGACGCCGCCTTCCCGGCCGGGCGCACCGGCCTGATCGGGGCCAACGGCTCCGGCAAGACCACCCTGCTCAGGATCATCGCCGGCGAGCTGGTCCCCTCCACCGGATCCGTCTCGGTCATGGGAGAGGTGGGCTACCTGCCGCAGAACCTTCCCCTGCATGCCGCCCGTACCGTCTCCGACCTGCTCGGCATCAGCGCGGCCCGCAAGGCGCTGCACGCCATCGAGGCCGGCGACGTCGCCGAGGAGCACTTCACGGCCGTCGGCGACGACTGGGACGTGGAGGAGCGCGCGCGGGCCGAGCTGGACCCGCTCGGCCTCGGCCACGTGGGGCTCGACCGTACGGTCGCCACGTTGTCGGGCGGCGAGACCGTCATGGTCGCGCTGGCCGCCCAGTTCCTCAAGCAGCCCGATGTCCTGCTGCTCGACGAGCCCACCAACAACCTCGACCTCGACGCGCGGCGGCGGCTCTACGCCGCGGTCGCCGCGTGGCCGGGCGTGATGGTGGTCGTCAGTCACGACCGGGCGTTGCTCGAGCTCGTCGACCGCATCGCCGACCTGCGCGAGGGCACCGTCCGCCGCTACGGCGGCAACCTGAGCGCGTACGAGGAGATCCTTGCCGCCGAGCAGGAGGCCGCGGAACGCGGCGTCCGGGTCGCCGAGGCCGACGTGAAGCGGCAG
Source organism: Nonomuraea sp. NPDC048901 (assembly GCF_040649695.1). NCBI lineage: Bacteria > Bacillati > Actinomycetota > Actinomycetes > Streptosporangiales > Streptosporangiaceae > Nonomuraea > Nonomuraea sp. NPDC048901. Next base: position 679,162 of record NZ_JBEZFW010000005.1, read on the forward strand.
CAGCGCGAGCTGGTCGAGGCCGGCACCAAGCTCGACCGGCGCCAGCGCTACGGCGCGAAGATGTACGCCAGCAAGCGCGAACCGAAGATCATCATGCAGGCGCGCAAGCGCCAGGCCCAGGTGTCGGCGGGCAAGCACCGCAACATGCACGCCGAGAAGCTGGAGGAGGCCCGTGACCGGCTGACCGAGGCCGAGCAGGCGGTCCGCGACGACGCGGAGATCCGCATCCAGCTACCGGGCACCGCGGTGCCCGCCGGCCGCGTGGTCCTGGAATTCCCGCTGTCCCGTACGGCGCGTGAGTCCGATCAGGCGCTGAAGCAGCTGGTCGTGCGCGGACCCGAGCGGATCGCGCTGCTCGGCCCCAACGGGTCCGGCAAGACCACCCTGCTGCGGCGCATCACCGAACACGGGGCGAACGTCCCGGTCCGCTACCTGGCCCAGCGGCTCGACCTGCTCGACGACTCGCTGAGCGTGCTCGACAACGTCCGCGCGCTGGCGCCGTCCGCGCCGGTGAACGACGTACGCGCCCGCTTGGCGCGGTTCCTGTTCCGGGGCGATCGGGTGGCGCGGCCGGTGGGCACACTGTCGGGCGGCGAGCGGTTCCGCGCGACCCTGGCGGCGTTGCTGTCGGCGGAGCCGCCGCCGCAACTGCTCCTGCTCGACGAGCCGACCAACAATCTCGACATGCCCAGCGTCCGCCAGCTGGCGCAGGCGCTCGCCGCCTACCGGGGGGCGCTGATCGTGGCCAGCCACGATCTGCCCTTCCTGGAGATGCTCGGTTTGACCAGGTGGCTGCGGCAGGACCGCGAGGAGGGACTGACCGAATCGTAATTGACGGGTGGGGATCAATCCGGCGATAGTGTGGCACGTGGCTCCCCCTCGCTTGATCTGTTCCACGCTCGCGCTCGCGAGCCTCACACTGGCCGCGTGCTCCGCCACGCCCCAGCGGCCGAGCGGCGGCGAGGCCAGTGTGAGCGGCGTCGGTGGCGGCACCGGCTCGATCGTCGCGAACTCCGGTCCGGCCACCCCACAGAGCAGCGGCCCGACCGGCCCGGCCGCGCTGACCGCCGAGGCGTACAAGAGCGAGCTGGGCACCAAGCACAAGGCCATGCTCGACGCGATCAACGCCATGGCCGGCGCCCGTACCGTCAAGACGCTCAACCAGCGCGTGCAGAGCGCCCAGGAGCAACTGCTGGGCGCCGCCAACGAGCTGACCGCCATCGCGCCGCCGCAGGAGGTGCGCGCCCAGCACGACGCGTACGTGGCCAGCCTGCGCGAATTCGCCACCCAGCTCGGCACCACGGCGGGCAAGGTCCGCAGCGGCAACCTGTGCACCTCGTCGGCCGTGCTGACCGACCTGGGCGACCGGCTCGACTCGCTCGACCAGGCGGGCGAGGCGCTGCAGGGCGCCGGCGGCTATCCGGCCGACGTGGTCACCGTGAAGGCCAAGGGCAAGCAGTCGAGGCGGCTCGGCAACGGCCACTATCTCCGCAAGACCAGCATGTCGGGCCGCAGCTCGCTGCAGATCGACAACGGCGGCACCCGTGACGCGGTCGTGACCGTCCTGAAGGGCAAGTCCACGGCGTTCAGCGTGTACGTGCGCAAGAAGGCGAAGTTCAAGGTCAGGGGCGTGCGCGACGGCAGCTACAAGATCTTCTTCACGCACGGGGTGGACTGGGACGGCAAGAGCAAGTCGTTCACCCGTGAGTGCAGTTTCGAGCGGTTCCAGAAGACGGTGAAGTTCAAGACCACGTTCACCGCGACGCAGATCCGCTGGCACGACTGGCGGGTCACGCTGCACGCCATCTCCGGCGGCAACGCCCGCACCTCCGACGTGGATCCGGAGCAGTTCCCGCACTGACGGGCCGGGGCCGCGTACTTGGAGTTGGAGTACGCGGCCCGCTGGATCGGGGGAGCAGGCCTGATCGGGCCGAGACTGGATCAGGTCGAGAACAGCATGCCCACCCAGCTGCGCTGGCCACGGTGGTGGCCGTAGTGGTGGCCGCCACCGTGGTGCGGGGCGCCCCACGCCGGGCCCGGCGCGGGCGGCGGAGCGGCGTGGTACTGCGACTCCATCCGGGTCAGCGTCTCGAGCTCGCCATAGTCGAGGAAGATCCCCCGGCAGTTGTCGCACTGCTCGATGTGGACGCCATTACGCTCATATGTCCGCATATTGCCGCGGCACTTCGGGCACTGCATTTCACGCTCTCCTCGGCTTGGAGTTTAGGGAAGAACCTACCGCGCGAAACACCGTCACGCTCGGACGATTCTGTTGCACGACTCGACCAACGAATGCTCCACCTCGTCCAGTTCCCGACGCTCCCGGAAGGCGTTGAGCACCGCCACGGCGGCCAGTTGCACGGTCAGCGCCCGGGCGGGAAGGTCCAGCTGTTGCCACGGGTCGTCGCCCCGGCCGAGCGCGGGCCCGCCGGAGGCGAGGTAGGCGCCGAGGAACCGGTCCCAGACGACCGGGTCGAGCAGCCCCGCGGCGTACCAGGCGGCCGGTCTGGCCAGGTCCCAGGCGGGGTCGCCGACGCCCAGGTCGTCGACGTCGATGAGCAGCCAGCGGTCGCGGCAGACGAGCTGGCCCAGGTGCCAGTCGCCGTGGGTGAGCAGCCCGGGGCCCGGCTCGGGCTCGGGGAGCTCGCTGAACGCCCGGCGTACGAGCTGCTCGACGGGACCGTCGCCGGGCATCCGCCGCACCGCGCGGGCAGCCCGAGCCGGTCCGCCGGCCGCGGGCAGCGGCGGTAACAGCGTCAGGGGTACGGCGTGTAACCGGGCGAGCAGCCTGGCCCCCTCCTCCCAGGGCGCGGCGTCGGGGGCGTCCTGGGAGACCGGGCGTCCCGCCGGCCACACCGTGACGGCCCGGCCCGCCACCGTAAGCACCTCGGGATCCAGCGGCGCCAGCATCAGGCCGCTGAGCGCCGCCGACGCGGCCGCGCGCAGCCTCGGCCGCAGCGACTCCACCTCGTCGCGCGCCGAGTGCGCCTTCACCACCACCTCGCCCCGGCGCAGGACCACCACGTCCGTACGTGTCGGATGGCGCACGATGTCGCCCGTGCCGCCATAAGCGCCGGCGATCCCCGCCAGCTCCTCCTCCAGAGCCACTCGTACAGACTAGAGGTCATGAGAATAGGTTTCGCCGTGCCCCAATCCGGGCCGTGGGCCACGCCGGGCAACATGCGTCGCGTCGCCGCCCGCGCCGAGGAGCTGGGATATCACGAGCTCTGGACCTTCCAGCGGGTGCTCTATCCGGTGGGGCATCCGATGGGACCGACATATCGCAGCGTGCACGACCCGCTCGTCACGCTCGCCTACCTGGCGGGGGTGACCAGCACGATCCGGCTGGGTGTGGCGATCGTCAACGCCTTCGTCCAGCCGGTGCCGCTGGCCAAGCAGCTCGCGACGCTGCAGAGCGTCTCCATGGGCAGGCTGACGGCCGGGCTCGGGCTGGGGTGGCTGCGGGAGGAGTTCGAGGCGGCGGGGGTCGGCTTCGAGCGCCGGGGGCGCAGGGGCGAGGAGTTCGTCCAGGTCCTGCGCAAGGCGTGGCAGGACGAGGTGGTCGAGCACCACGGGGAGTTCTACCAGGTGCCGCGCTCCCACATCGATCCCAAGCCGTCGCCGGTGCCGCCCATCCTGCTCGGCGGCACCGCCGACGTCGCGCTACGGCGGGCCGGGCGGCTCGCTGACGGCTGGATCAGTTCGAGCCGGGAGGACCTGGCGGCGGTCGCCGGGCGGATCGAGCTGATCAAGTCGGCGGCCGCGGAGGCGGGCCGCCGCGACGCCGACGCGCTCCGCTTCGTCTGCCGTGGCGTGACCCGCGTACGCCCGGAAGGCGCTGCGGATCGGCAGCCACTGACGGGCACCTACGAGCAGATCAGGGCGGACGTCGGCAAACTGGCGGCGCAGGGCGTGACGGAGGTCTTCCACGACCTGAACTTCGATCCGGAGATCGTCACCTGCGATGCCAAGGAGGCGATGCGCCGCGCGGAGGAGGCCCTGGAAGCCCTGGCACCCTCGGCTTAGCGCTTGGCTGTTCCTGGCATGGTGGGCGCATGCGCTTGATCAAATACGGTCATGCCTGTATGCGTTTGGAGGTCGATGGCCGGGTGCTCGTCATCGACCGGGCACGTTCTCCAAGAGCGAGGCCCTCGACGGGGCCGACGAGGTGCTGGTGACCCACGAGCACCCTGACCATATGGACCTCGACCAGCTTTCGGCGGCACGTGAACGCAACTCGGCGCTCAGGGTCTACATGCCGCCATCAGCCGTCGAGAAGGCACTAGAGCCGGGCGCGGCGGCGATCGCCGTCGAGGTGGGGCAGCGTTTTACCGCGATCCGCCTCGAATGAACCGGCTGGGCCACGGCGGTGTCGTCCAGCCACGCCAGCACGGGCAGCTGATCGCGCACCACCCACTCCGCATCCGTCATGTCGGAGGGACAGGCCCGCGCCCGCTCGGGCCGGTCGGCCGCGTTGCCGTACAGGTGTGCGCGGCAATCACACGACCGGAAAAGCGAGCTGGACTCGCGGGGAGCCGGCACGTCCGCGAACGGGGTCCGGGCGCCGGCCCGTGAGACCGCCCGGCCGCGGGCTGTCGTGTGATCGTGGCGAAGCGAGCCCGCCGGTCAACAGCACCGGGAATGATCGCGTCCGCCTTTCGCGTTGCGCGGATCGGACATTCTCGACAGCTTGAAGATACGCAACACGCCACTCAAAGGCGAGTACGAGCCGAGCACGACGCAGTTGGTACGTGACCATGTGGAGCTGTACGAAAGCTCCGGCGGTACGGAAGGAACCACGCTGGGCAGTCTGATCGGGTCGGAAGACGCGAACCGGCGGGACCTGCCTGTCGTCATCCTGACCACCCTGGGCGTGAAGAGCGGCAAGATCCGCAAGTCCCCGCTGATGCGGGTGGAACACGACGGCTCCTACGCCGTGGTCGCCTCCTTGGGAGGAGCCCCCAAGCACCCGGTCTGGTACCACAACGTGGTGGCCGAACCCCGGGTGGAGCTTCAGGACGGCCCGGTGCGCCAGGACATGCTGGCACGTGAGGTGACCAGGGACGAGAAGGCCGTGTGGTGGGCTCGAGCCGTCGAGGCGTACCCGGACTATGCCGACTACCAGAAGAAGACGGACCGTGAGATCCCCGTCTTCGTTCTGGAGCCCGCGGCCGAGGAACACTGACACGTGCTCGAAGCACAGTGACGGGCTCGTGACGCGGCTCTGGCGTCCGCCTGACAAAGGACCACAACGGGCCAAACCCTACGCCGTCGGCGGGCGACCACCCCGATTTCCAGCCCGGGATTTCCCGGACATGCGCGGGGCGAATTCGTAGAGACATCAGCCGTGACTGTTTGGTTTCGCGGGACTAACGGGTCAGTGAGCGGTCGGTCGGCCGGTCACTGGCATGCGGCTGGGCAGCGGGGCGCTGCGGTCGCAGGGGCCCGTCTCGCGGGAGAAGCCGACCGCCGCACAGTGGCCGCGGCTGGAAGCCGAACCGACCCGTGAGTTGTTGGCGCACGGGTTCGCCGACGACCAGCGCTGGACTCTGGCCCCTGGTCCCCGCGGAGCGGGCGGGTGGGGCCGCGTCCGCGCTGTATCTCCCTCCTTGCTCGGTAGGAGTGACCATGTCGTCGACACCCTGCTCAGCCAATCCTTGACACGTGATCATCCTCGCGTTCATACTCCGTTCAAAGCGCTTCGATCAGCTTTCGACGCCTCCCATTCGATAGCCGGGCCTTGACTTTCATCTCGGCGGTCAGCTCCCTTTTGTGTGCACGCACAACACCCCCCCAGAACGCAAGGAGTGATGGCTCGACAATGCATTCGGGAACGTTAGGACGTAACGCACGGCGAGGATTGTTCATGGTCCTCGCCGTCATGCTGGTGGGAACGGTGGGCGTCTCGCCGGCATTCGCCCACTGGAACGGCACCGGTCAGGACATCGCCAGTATTCATATCTACCCCTACAGCTATAACGGCACCTGGCAGACGCCGATGAACAAGGCGCTGTCCAATTGGAACGCGACCGCGAGCCCCGCCAATTTCTACAAGAACTCAAATTCAGGTTCAACGATCACGGTGAAGTCCTACAGCAACACCTATTACGGGCACTATCAGAGGTGCGGCGGGATGTGCATGTACGTCCGGCTGAACTCCCGGACGATCAACAGGGACGCGTCGAACTTCTCGAACTTCGTCACGAGCACGTTGGTTCACGAGCTCGGGCACGCGTTGAACCTCGCGCACAACTCGGGCACCTCGATCATGAATTCGAGCAGGAACCGCAACTCGATGACCAAGCCCCAGTCGCACGATGTCGCCGACGTCAATGCCTACTACTAAAGGAGGCCGGCCCGTGCTACGGCGTCTTGGCGCACTTGTCTTCGCCGCGGTGTTCGTGACCGCATGCTCGGCGCATGAGGAACCTGTCCTCTATCGAGCCGACTATCCCCAGTACCAAAGCGCCGACGCGCTCTTCGAGAAGGCGACCCTCGTCGTCGAAGCCCGCATCGTCGGAGAGCCGCGTTATCTCCAGGAACAAGAGGAAGCGCCCGATCCCGCAGAGACAGATCCGAACCTGAATCCCAACGCGGGAGCCCCGGCAGGGGTGGCTGCTCAGCCCGAGGCCCCGCCGACGGTCATCACCGTCTACACCGCCCAGGTGATAAAGGTCTTCAAAGGTCAGGCCCAGGTGGGGCAGTCCATCGAGGTCAAGGAGCTCGGGGGAAACTTCGAAGGGGTGACCTATGAGGAGGAGCACACCACTCCGATGAACCAGGACAGCGGCTACGTCCTGTTCCTGGAAACCTACCCTGACTCGCCCGCCGCATTGCTCAACCCCGTCCAGGCCAAGTATCCGCTGGACACCTCCAGCAACCCCGAGTCGCTGCCGGACAACACCCTTAAGCTGACGCGTGCCGAACTGGAAACGATGTCTTAACTCGGAAATATCCCACCCCGAACAGCCCGCCTTGTGCGGGCTCTTCGGCGCCTCGTGGGTGGGCCGCAAGCCATCCACGGAAATCATCGCCTCGTAACAGAGATATGCACCTGATATGGGCTCTTCGCCGTCAAGCGCGGCTGCCTCGACCCCGCTTGACTTCGAAGAGCCGTCATGACAGTCGGGGCCGGCCGGGAAGTGGGCGATGCCGCACCTCCGGCAGGTGATCCGGGCGATACGGTAGGGCGTCATGAGATCGGTCCACGTCATGATCGCGGCGTCCCTCGTAGCCGTCCTCGCGGGATGTGGCGGTGCGGCGGACGGATCGGCGGCACCGGATCGGCCCGCCCAGGCCACCGCTCCGAGTGCCACCCAGACGCCCTCTCCGGAGGCGGGAGCCATGGGGGTGCCTGCGCCTGATGTCCGCATTCCCAGCGACGCCGTCAAGCTGGCCGATGCTCTGAAGAAGACGACCGCCGCGCTGAACGAGGCGATCGACAGCTGGACCAAGGGGTCGCAGGAGCGGCCGCCGCAGGACGTCGTGTTGCTCTCTCTTCATCAGCAGCGCATCTACCGGGTGATGGCCCGCAGTACGACGCTGACCCAGGGGGTCGTCAGGCGTCTGCCCAAGGGGCTGGCCGCTGAGGCGCGCGACAACGCCACGGCCATCGGGAAGCTGCTGTCCCTGGCCCGTCCGATCAGCGCGGCGCAGCGCAAGCGGATGCGTCTGGTGGAGCCGCAGCCCGCCGAGCGTTTGCGTGGCTACATGGTGCGGGCCGAGAAGCGGTTCGGCGTCGAGTGGGAGGTTCTCGCGGCGATCATGCTCGTCGAGACGAAGTTCGGACGGGTCAGGTCGGCGAGCTCCACCGGGGCGCAGGGGCCCATGCAGTTCATGCCGGGTACGTGGCGGCAGTACGGGCTGGGCGGGAACGTCCAGGACGCGCATGACGCGGTGCTTGCCGCGGCCAACTACCTCAAGGCGTCGGGGGCGCCGCGAGATTACCGGCGTGCGGTGTTCGCCTACAACCACGACGCCCGGTACGTGGATGCCGTCCTCGCGCACGCACGCCAGATCAAGCGCGACTCGCGCAGCTTCTACGCGTACTACAACTGGCAGGTCTTCGTCCTGTCCGCGCAGGGCGACGTCCGCCTCACCGGCCCCCGCTGACCTTTGCCGAGCACGCCCGGCTCGGCCGCGTCTGGTGGGCCCGTTTCATCCGTTCTCCCGACATGAGGTTCGGGGAGCCGTCCAACAGGGGCACGCTACGGGCAGCCGTTCGCCAAGGAGATGGAACACGACGCGGACATCGTCCCCCTCTTCCTCCAAGTCGGCCCGCGGTGTTTGACGATCAGGTGGGCCTGCTCGGAGAGGCCGCCGTGCGCCACCGACAGAGTGGCGAGTATCGACATGTACACCGAGGCCGTGCCTGAACGCAGCTTTCTGGTACGTGCCTCGAAGACGAGAGGCGACACATTCGCCCCCCGTCTCCTCAGCGATCAAGACCGAGCAGCAAGGCTGTCCACTGCGCATCCGCCTGCCCGCCATTCCATCGGTCGCTTTCGTCGACGATCCGCTTGTTCGGCCCGTTTCGGGTGCGTTGGATGAACTGCTGCCCGCCCTGACCGCCTCCGGGCTCGGCGCCTCTGCGAGCTACGGGGCGCGTACCAAGCCCACGCCGCGGTCGGCGACGTCCACTCCCGCGGCCAGCGGGCTGACGACGGCCTCCGCGAGCAAGCGTGCGGTGACGGTGGAGGCCGTCGCGGGCAGCGGCGACTTCAGCACCTCCTCCCACCACAGCGCCGCCACACCGGCGACGTGCGGCGTGGCCATGCTGGTGCCGCTCAGAGTGCGGAGGCCGCCGCCGGCCCGGGCAGAGACCACGCCGACACCAGGAGCGCTGATCTGCGGGAAGGTGTTGGAGAAGGGCGCGATGACCAGGCCGTTGCCGGTGACAGTCGACTGAGCCAGCGCACCGACCGCGATGACGCCCTGCGCGGCGCCGGGCAGCGACACGGCGATCTCGAAGTCGGGGCCGGTCTCGCGCTGGCTCTCGTTCCCCGCGGCGGCGACGACGATCGTGCCGGTGCCGATGGCCTGGCGGGCGGCGACCATCTGCATGAGAGCGTCAAAGAGCCGCAGGTTGGCCCGGTACGCCTCGAGGGCGAGCGAGGTGGCGAAATTCGGCTGCCGTCCCTGGTCGACCAGCCGCTGGACCATGCCGGGGAAGTCGAACCCCAGGGACATCGAGATCACCTGGGCGCCCTGCTGCAGCGCCCACTCAAGCCCTCGCAGCAGCCCTTCGGTGTCGCCGCTCCCGTCGTCGGCCAGGACCTTGCCGATCAGGGCCCGCGTCACACCAGGCGCGACACCGATCCGCGTGCCGTCGATCGGACGGCCGAAGATCGTGCCCGCGCAATGGGTACCGTGGCCGGCCTTGTCGCCGAGGCCCGAGCCGCTGAAGTCCTCCTGAATGAGCGTCACCCCGGCGAAAGCGGGATGAGTGGCGTCAATGCCAGTGTCCAACACCGCCACGATCACGTCCGCCCCCGTACGCGTCGAGACGTCGGCCCCCACCGCCTTGACACCCCACGTGGCCGCTGCCGCACGCGCCTCAGCCTCCGCCTGCTCACCGGTGCCGTCCTCGATCGGACGGATGAGCGACGTCGGCATCACGCGCGCCACCCCCCGCACCTCGGGATCGCGGACCATGTCGCGTACCTCGCGTTTGCTGAGCTCGACGGCCTCCACGTGCGGCTCCGCACCGACGGCGAACCCTCGGGCCGCCCCGAGCTCCGCCGGCAGCGCCATCTCGAACGGACTCGCCGTACGCGCGCCGCTCAGATCTCGCAGCACGCTGTATCTCTCACCCATGGCAGCACTCCTGATCTCCACCGCCCCGGATGGGCCGGCTCCCACGGAACGATGCCCATGCGTGTCTCGGCTCGCCCCCAAGCCAGGATGAAATGAGGTCAATGAACGGGCCGCTCCTCCTTTCTGGACGCCGTGTGCCGCCAGTCCGCGAGATGCTGCTGCAGATCGATGCGCCGGAACTGGTAGTACGGTCCCCTGGTGCGCAGCGCCTGCGATCGACGGGGTTCGCGCGGACCCAGGCTCTGAAGCCCAGATGCCCCAGGCCGTGAGTCCGACCATGAGCCCGCCCACGATGCGGATGAAGGTCGGGGTCTTGCGGGTCCGGCTTGAGGTTATAGCCGGTCACATCTTCGATCGCCAGTTCGGCCACCAGCTTGTTAATCGAGATGGAAAATCGATTCACTCTTTAATCGCGCGATGTTTTTCGCCATTGTAAGCCGGGCATCTAAAGCCTGTTTTTGCTGGGCGGCCTGGAAGGCTTCATAGCGATGAAACCCATAATGGATATGCCGGGAGAGGACGCGGGCTCATGGCGGCAGCGCGCCCTGGCGCACATCACCGAGTTGCGGAGCCAGCTTGACGGGCTGGACGGAGAATCTCCGGTCGCTCTTGGTGCACAAAGGCACCTCAAAGCGGCTGAAGAGGCTGCGGCGCGCAAGCCGAGTCTGGCTGGAGCCTGGTCGGGATTCGCCGTGGATCGCACCTGGGCGAATATCAACGAGGCTGAAGTCGCTCTTTTGAGACTGATGCCGCCTGAAGAACTCCCGTGGTGGGGCAGTGATGTCCTCGCGCGCGCACTGCAGCACCTGGGGAAGCAGGACCCGCGAAGGGCCAAGCTGGAACAACTTCTCCGTCATCAGGACGGAAAGCTGGCTCCGGAGGATCGAACATTGGCGGTGATCACCATGCAGGCGGCCAACATATCCGCCCAGCAGGAGAGGGCACGGCTCCGCAGCTTTCGTAACACGATATTGGCGTCCACCGTCATCATGGCGGTCATCGCCGTGGTCCTGGCCGTAGTGGGTCTCATATATCCGGCGGTGATAAAGCTCTGCTTCAATGATTCGTCGACCGGGCCCGCGTGCCCGATCGGCCCCAATCCGAGCAAGTGGGACGTGCCCGTCGTGGAGCTCATCGGGCTGGCCTCGGCATCGCTGGTGGGCGCTTTCGGGCTTCGTCGAATTTACGGGACTTCGGCGCCTTATATGCTTCCAATCGTGTTGTCACTCCTGAAGCTTCCGGCCGGAGCCGTGTCCGCGGTCATCGGTCTGATGCTGATTCAAGGACGCTTTATCCCGGGACTAAGCAATCTCGACACCAGTGCGCAGATCATCGCCTGGGCGGCGGTTTTCGGAGCCGCGCAGCAAATTATCACAGGACTGGTGGATGAGCAGGGGCAAAATGTTCTCAGAAGTGTCCGGGACAGTTCGCGTGGGGTAGGAAAAGAAGCGGGTGATGATGACTCTCCACCGGGGTCGGCGCCACCAAGGGAAAAGCAGCTGTGATTAAGCGGCTCAATCATCTGACAGGGAGGCTGGACCGCATCGTGGCTGTTCATCGCCCCATGAGAGGATCGGCATTCCAGATGCTGTACTGAGCGAATAATTTGCCTGTTCAGGAGCTTCGCCCGGCGGTCAGAGCGTCTCCGTGGGCAGGCTGACGGCCGGGCTCGGGCTGGGGCGGCTGCGGGAGGAGTTCGAGGCGGCGGGGGTCGGTTTCGAGCATCGGGGGCGCAGGGATGAGGAGTTCGTTCAGGTCTTGCGCAAGGCGTGGCAGGACGAGGTGGTGGAGCACCATGGGGAGTTCTATCAGGTGCCGCGCTCGCACATCGATCCCAAGCCGGCGCCGAGCAGATCGGGGCGGACGTCGGCGAACTGGCGGCGCAGGGCGTGACGGAGGTCTTCCACGACCTGAACTTCGATCCGGAGATCGTCACCTGCGACGCCAAGGAGGCGATGCGCCGCGCGGAGGAGGCCCTGGAAGCCCTGGCACCCTCCGCCTAGGCGCGCGGCCGGGTGTGCAGGTGGAGGTCGCGGAGCAGGCATACCTCGGCCAGATGGTGGATCAGCTCGCGGTTGATGTGCAGCACCAGCGCGGACAGCGGATACTTGGCATACGGTCCCTCCGCCTTCCCACACGGGCGGGCGAGGCCGGCTTCACCGAGGGACTCGACCCCGGCCAGCCACGTGGCGTACTCCGCGTCGAGCTGGGCCAGCGCCGCGTCCGCGCTCGCGGCGTACTCGAACGACTGGTAGTCGATGGGCGCGCGACCGAAATGGGAGGCGTTGCGCATCGCGAGCACGCCGACGATCACGTGCCCGAGCCGCCAGGCGATCGTCGTGAACGGTGGCGGATCGGGCATCGGCATCGCGAAGTCGATGGTCATCGCGCCGGACCCGGCCCGCACCGGCGCGTCGCCGGTGCCGCGCGGGCGCACGCTCCAGCTGCCGGGCGCGGGCTCCCAGAAGTACTCGTCGTCGGTGAGCCCGTCGAGGCGTTCGCGCACCTGATGGGTCCAGTGCCAGTGGGTCTGATCTCGGAGCAGGGTGTTCCAGGTCTGGTCGGTCATGGGTCCAGCCTGCCGCAACGGACAGGATCGGATTGCCGTCTTCAGTAGAGTGCGATGCCGCCGAGTGCCGAGAGGTAAGGATCATCATGGATGAGCGGGAAGTGGCCGAGCCGTGGGAAGGCGTCCTGATCACTCCTGACGTCATCGGCCACACGGGCGTTCTTGTTCTGGCGGGGTCGAGCGGACGCATCGACCGGGAGCGGGCTCGTATCCTCGCCCAGGAGGGCATGACCGCGATGTCGATCCGATGGTTCGGCGGTCCCGGACAATCACCGGGCATCTGCGAGATCCCCTTGGAGACTTTCGTGTCCGCCATCGACCTGCTCGAATCCACCGGCGTACACCGCATCTGCCTGCTGGGCTCCTCCAAAGGGGCGGAAGCCGCCCTGCTCACCTCCGTCCATGACCCGCGTGTCGACGGCGTTGTGGCGATGTCGCCTACCTCCGTGGTGTGGGGCAATGTCGGCTCAGGGCAAGACGGACGGGACCGCCCTTACCGGTCGTCCTGGACGTGGAAGGGGCAACCGCTGTCTTTCATCCCGTACGACGACAACTGGACTGCTCCTGAACCGGCGGACGGTCCGGTGGCCATTCGCGGCTGGTACGAGCGCAGTGAGCGGACCTTCGCCGGCCTGCTCCCCGCCGCCGAGATCCCCATCGAGGAGAGCAGGGCTGACGTGCTGCTGGTGGCGGGAGGGGACGATGCGATGTGGCCGTCCCTCCCGTTCGCCGAGCGACTCCTGGCCCGTCGCGGCACCGCTCGTCTGATCAGCCGGGCCGACGCCGGTCATCGCCCGCGTCTTCCAGGTGAAGGCCCGGCCCCTGAATCGCCGCGCTTTCTTTACGGGGGTGACGCCGCCGCCGACGCCGAGCTTGGAGCGGCCGCCTGGCCGCACATCCTTGATCTGCTTCGCGGCTGACCCGAGCGATCACTGCCACTTCAGCGAGCTTCGGGTCGTCCAGTAGGTCTGGGGGTCCTCGGTCAGCATGGCCAGGCGCTCGTCCAGTTCCGTATCCCAGCCGACCCGGGTCGCGGTCAGATTGCTGTGGAACTGGTCCACCGAGGCGGCCCCGCTGAGCACCACGCCGGTCCACGGTTGCGCGAGGACGGCGGCCAAGGCCAGCGCGTCCGGTGTGACACCGCGTTCCCGGGCGGCGCCGGCCAGCGCCGGAGGGGCGGCGTGGGAGGTCAGGCGGCCGTTCGCCACGCCCTCCTTGACGATCACGCCCAGGCCGGACCGGTGCGCCCGGGCCAAGGCGGGGCCGGCGGATCGCTCCAGCAGGTTCCAGGTGGCCTGGATCGTGTCGAACAGGCCGATCTCGATCGCCCGGTCGATGGTGTCCGCCTGGTGCGGGCCGGTCGTGGACAGGCCGACCGAGACACCCCCGGCGCGCAACTCGCGCAGTTCGGCCAGGATGTCTTCGTCGCCGAGCACGCCGCTTTCGACGGTGGCCGAGTGGATCTGGTAGAGCGAAAGGTGCTCGCCCAATAGCGCTCGGGTCTGGTCCAGTTGGTGGCGCAGCCGGTCGGCGGACAGTTCCTTCACCTCGTGCCGGTCGGCGTCCATCCGCCAGTCGCCGACGTAGGCGTATCCCCATTTCGACCCCACGGTCACGGCCCCGGGCGCGATGGCGCGCTCATGTAGCCAGCCGCCGAGGAACTCCTCGGCTCTGCCGTAGGAGCGGGCCACGTCGAAGTACCGTACGCCGGCCGCCAGCGCCGCATCCAGCACCGCCCAGGTCCGCGCCCGCATCGCGGCGACGCTGCGATCATCGCCGAGATCCTCCTCCCGGCCGAGCGTGATGTACGCCGGTCGGCCCAGCGCGGCCAGCCCGATCCCCACCGGCGTGACCGGCAACCCGCTCCGCCCCATCGGCCGCACAGTCAGCTCATCACGCATCTCGGCGCCTCTGCTTTCATAGTCGGTATACCGCTCGGGATGATGCCACACCAGCGCTTTGACCAGGAGCGATGGGGTCCGGTGTCAGGACGCCGCGAGCCGGAGCGCCTCTCCGGCGACCGCGTGACGCAGGCCGCGGATGCCGTCGCGGCCCCGCACCGGGTGTACGGCGTTCGTCAGCAGCACCACGGTCAACCGGCGGGCCGAGTCGACGACCAGCGAGGTGCCGGTGAACCCGGAATGGCCGAAGGCGGCGTCCAGCGGTCCCACGATGGCCGGATCGCCGATCCGTACGCCGAGGCCGTGGCGGAACGCCGCGCCCTCCGCTCCCTGGTCGCGGACCATCTCGGCCACGGTCTCCGGGCGCAGCAGCGCGCCACCGCCCAGCCGCAGTGTCTCGCCGAATGTCAGCAGGTCGTCGGCCGTCGCGAACACGCCCGCGTGTCCAGCCACGCCGCCCAGGCCGTACGCGGTCTCGTCGTGCACCTCGCCGCGCACGCAGCCGGGTTCCTGTCGCTCGGGCTTCCACTCGGTGGCGGCGATGCGCGGGAGCGTCGCCGGGCCCGGGCGGTAGCCGGTGTCGGTCAGGCCGAGCACGCCGGTGACCCGTTCGCCGACCAGTGCGTCCAGTGGCGCGCCGCCCGCCAGTTCGGCGACGCGGCCCACCATGACCATGCCCACGTCGCTGTAGAGGTACGGCCCGCCGACCGGGCCGGTGACCGGGGTGCCGACCATCGCCGCCATGCGCGCGGCCGGATCGGCGTCGGGTAGTTCGAGGTCTATGCGGCGCGTGGGCCGCAGGCCGGCCGTGTGCGTGAGCAGGCGTCGCAGGGTGACCCGGGGGTCGGCGCCCGGCAGCCAGGCCGCCACCGGCTCGTCGAGGTCCAGGCGGCCCTCCTCGGCCAGCGACAGCACCACGGCCGTGGTGAACAGCTTGCTGATCGAGGCCAGATCGAAGAGCGAGTCGCGGGCCGCCGCCGGCCGGTCGGCCATCAGGGTGCCCTCGAGGTCGGCATAGCGGACGAGCTCCCCGGCGACGGCCGAGGCCGCCACCGAGCCGTCCACGGAGATCACCGCCACCGCCGCCGAGCACACGCGCGGCACTCCGTCCGCCAGGATCGCGTCCAGCCGATCGGACATCGTTCAGCCTCCCCGTAAGTCCGCCGGCTCGTGGGTTCACCGCGCCCACGAGCAGTTCCGGGCCGTACAGGAATCCGGTCCGTCAAGCAGTCCGGCCCGTGATACAGCCCGTCCCGTCAGTCGCTCAGCACGTCGCTCAGTCGCTCAGCGCGTCGCTCTCAGCTGCTCAGCGCGTCGCTGAGCCGCTCGCCGTGCGATTCCAGCAGGGCGCGGGCCCCTCCGGCGTCGAGCCCGTGCTGGATCATCAGCACCGCTATCTTCGCCTGTCCGCCCGCCGCGTCCAGCGCCTTGCCCGCCGTGTCGTTGTCGGCGCCGGTGATGTCGCGCACCATGCGGAGCGCCCGGTCGGCCAGCTTGCTGTTCATCGCCGACATCTCGATCATCTTGTTGCCGTACGTACGGCCGAGCCGGACCATGGAGATGGTGGAGATCATGTTGAGCACCAGCTTCTGAGCCGTGCCCGCCTTGAGCCGGGTGGAGCCGGTCACCACCTCGGGACCCACCACCACCTCGATCGCGTGCTCGGCGGCGGCCGACAGGGGCGCGCCGTCGTTGCACGAAAGGCTGACGGTCAGCGCGTCCCGCCGGGACGCCTCCGCCAGTGCGCCGAGCACGAAAGGCGCCCGTCCGCTGGCCGACACGCCCACCACCGAGTCGAGCGGGCCCACCTCCAGCTCCGCGAGCGAGGCGGCGCCCGCTTCGGCGTCGTCCTCCGCACCCTCGACCGAGCGGGTGAGCGCGTCCGGACCGCCCGCGATGATGCCCTGGACGAGCGACGGATCGGTGCCGAACGTCGGCGGGCACTCGGAGGCGTCGAGCACGGCCAGCCGCCCCGACGTACCGGCGCCGACGTACAGCAGCCGCCCGCCCTCCGCCATGCGCGCGGCGATCGCGTCGATGGCGGCGGAGATGACCGGGATCGCGACGGCGACCGCGGCGGGCACGGCGGCGTCGGCCTGGTTCATCAGCCGGGCGACCTGCTCTGTCGGCAGCCGGTCGATCTGGCTGTAGCGGGGATCGCTCTGTTCGGTGGGCAGCTCGGGGAGCGGATCAATCATGACGCTAATTTCCACCCTCTACTTCTCTCTTGTAAATATCTTTCAGACAATGGGTTCATGACGTACGTACGCACTGGCGCTGAACGGCTGGCCACGGATCCCACCCTGGCGGGCGGCGACCGGCTCGGCCTGATCACCAACCCCACAGGAGTCCTGCCTGATCTGACCCCCACGACGGACGCCCTCATCGCGGCCGGGGTGCCGCTGACGGCGCTGTTCGGTCCGGAGCACGGCATGCGGGGCACCGCTCAGGCGAACGGCAGCGAGTCCGACACGATCGACCCCAGAACCGGCCTGCCCGTCTTCGACACGCACAAGGTCTCCGGCGCGGCGCTGGACGAGGTGGTGGCCGGCTCCGGGGTCGACACGCTGGTGTTCGACATCGCCGACGTCGGCACGCGCTTCTACACCTACATCTGGACCATGTACGACCTGATGGCCGCGGCGAGCAGGCTGGGCCTGCGGTTCGTGGTGCTGGACCGGCCCAACCCGCTCGGCGGGACCCTTGAGGAGGGACCGCTGCTCGACCCGGAGTTCGCCAGCTTCGTCGGCAGATTCCCGCTGCCGGTACGCCACGGCAGGACCGCCGGGGAGCTGGCCACGCTGTTCGGCTTCGACCTGGACCTGCGCGTGGTCACCATGGACGGGTGGCGGCGCGGCATGAGCTTCGCCGAGACCGGGCTGCCCTGGGTGATGCCGTCGGTCAACATGCCAACCGTCGAGACCGCGTACGCCTACCCGGCCACCGGGCTGTTCGAGGGCACGAACTTCTCCGAGGGACGTGGCACCACCCGGCCGTTCGAGCTGGTCGGCGCCCCGTACGTCGACGACCGGTTCGCGCCCGCGCTCAACGCGCTCGGCCTGCCGGGGGTGCGCTTCAGGGAGACCTGGTTCACGCCGACGTTCCACAAGCACGCGGGCACGACCGTGCACGGAGTCCAGCTGCACGTGCACGACCGGGAGGCGTACCGGCCGGTGCTGACCGGTCTGTCGATGCTGCACGTGGCCCGCACGCTCTACCCGGGCGAGCTGGCCTGGTGGGGGCCCGAGCTGTTCATGGACCACCTGTGGGGCTCCGACACGCTCACGAGGTGCCTGGACGCCGGGGAGGACCCACGCGCCCTCTGCCCAGACCCCGTCCACCCCGAAGGACGGCTCCTCTACTAGCGGCGCACCGCAGGTTGCGGAGTGCGCACCTACGGTGGCCGCGTGAAGCGGCGCACCGAAGGTGGCGGAAACCGTACCGGCGTGTGACATCACGCCAGATCGCGTCGGTAGAGCCAGAAGACGCGTTCGGCCCGCGCGCCCACGGCGTGCGAGTAGAACCGCAGCGGCCCGACCCAGCCGATCTGCGCGCTGGACAGTCCGGCGGCGCGCATCTCGGCCAGGCAGCGGCGCAGCAGCACGCCGCCCACGCCGAGCCCGCGCGCCTCGGGCGCCGTCCCCATCGGCCCGAACCACGCGGGCCGCGCCCCCCAGGCGGCGAACCCCAGGATCCGCCCATCGCGCTCGGCGTAGTGCAGCCCGGCGGCGTTGGCGGCCTCCCAGGCCCAGTTCTCGTTCCAGTGCTCACGCACAAAGGCGGCGACGCGCTCCCGATCCGTCACGGCCGCGTGCACGCT
The DNA here is from genome assembly GCF_040649695.1 of Nonomuraea sp. NPDC048901. Lineage (NCBI taxonomy): Bacteria > Bacillati > Actinomycetota > Actinomycetes > Streptosporangiales > Streptosporangiaceae > Nonomuraea > Nonomuraea sp. NPDC048901. The sequence continues at coordinate 697,268 of NZ_JBEZFW010000005.1, forward strand.
CACTCCGGCCTCGGCCAGCCGTGCCGGCTCCTCTTCGACGGACAGGTCCGCGCCGAGGTCGGCGGTCATGTTCCAGGCCACGTGATAGCGCTCGTAGCCGAGGCGCTCCGCCAGGCACGCGGCGGCGGTGTAGCGCACGTCGATGCCCGGCCAGGCGTAGCAGGGCGGGTTCCCGGCGAAGCGCGCCTGCGTCGCCCCCTCCGACCGCAGCCACTCCTCGGCCGCGCCGACCAGCGCCCGGCCGTGCCCCCGGCCCCGCGCGTCAGGGTGTACGGCCAGCAGATCGAGGTGCCCGACGGCCGGATCCTTGGCGGACACCGAGGCCATGACGACCCCGCCGTCCATCACCAGGGCGGTCCAGCGCCGATCGGCGGGAGGACGGGCCAGCCGCTCGACCAGGGCCGCCCCTTCGCCGCCGTCCAGCGTGAGCGCCGCCCGCGCCACCTGCGCGGCGACCGCGAGGTCGGCTGCGTCGGCGTGCCGGATCACCTCCGCGGCGCCCGCGAGGTCGGCGGAGTCGGCCTGCCCGGTCACCGGGTCACACCTCGCTCATCGGGCGCGCGATGACGCTGCGCCGCCGCGGGTAGTAGCAGGCGTGCTCCTGAGGTACACCGTCCGTCACCTGGAGCAGCGGCCGCTCGCTCGTGCACCCGTCGCCCCGGAACGGGCAGCGGGGCGCGAACAGGCACCCGCTGTCGGACTGGTCGGCGGCGAGCGGCTCCAGCGGCACCACCGGCTCCTCACCGGGCCGCTCCAGCCCGTGCAGGACGGGGATGGCCGACAGCAGCGACTGCGTGTACGGATGCACCGGGTCGGCGATGATCGTGTCCACCGGCCCGCGCTCCACGACCTGGCCGCGGTAGATCACGTACAGCTCGCCGTCGCCGCCGATGTAGCGCGCGGTGGCCACGTCGTGCGTGATGAACAGCACGCTGACGCCCAGCCGCTCGCGCAGGTCCTTCAGCAGCGCCAGGATGCCGAGCCGCAGCGACACGTCGATCATCGAGACCGCCTCGTCGGCGACGAGCATCTCGGGGTCGACGGTCAGCGCGCGGGCGATCACCACGCGCTGCCGCATGCCGCCCGAGAGCTGGTGCGGGTAGCGCGACAGGACCGTTCCGGGGTCGAGGCCGACCAGCGACAGCACCTCGGCGGCCCGCTCGTCGATCCAGCCCTTGGGCCGGCCGGTCTGCCCGGCCCGCAGCGCCAGCGGCGCCTGGAGGGTCTGGTAGATCGTCCGGGTCGGGTTCAGCGCCGAGTAGGGGTCCTGGTGGATCATCTGGATCTTGCGGAAGTGCGGCTGCCGCTGCTTGACCTTCAGCGGCGACATGGGCGTCCCGTCGATCGCGATCTCGCCCGCGTCGTAGGACTCCAGCCCGGCGATGATGCGCCCGAGCGTGGTCTTGCCGCAGCCCGACTCGCCGATGAACGAGGCGGACCCGCCCTTGGCGATCGCGAAGTCCACGCCGCGCAGCGCCGGGACCTCCCGCTTGCCGAGCATGTTGCCGCGCTGCTTGAACGTCTTGGTGATGCCCGTCCCGGTAATCACGAAGCGTGCTCCTTCACCGTCACCGCGTGGCAGGCCACGAACCTCGCCCCGTCCGCCACCACCGAGGGATCGACGGTGTCGCACACGTCCATCCGCAGCGCGCAGCGCTCCCTGAACACGCAGCCCTCCTTGGGCACCGTCGCCAGCGTCGGCGGCCGTCCCGGCAGTGCGCGGGCCTCGTCGATGTCGCCGACCAGCCGGGGGATCGCGTTGATCAGGCCCCTGGTGTAGGGATGGCGGGGCGCGCCCAGCACCTCCCTGGTGGGCCCCTGCTCCACCAGGCGTCCGCCGTACATGACCGCGAGCCGGTCGGCCACCTCGGCCACCACGCCGATGTCGTGCGTGATCACCAGGGTGGTCAGGCCGCGCTCGGCGTGCACCTCGCGGACGATCTTCAGGATGTTCGCCTGGGTGATCATGTCCAGCGCGGTCGTCGGCTCGTCCAGCACCACCAGGTGCGCGTTGAGCACCAGCGCCAGCATGATGCCGACCCGCTGCCGCATGCCGCCGGACAGCTCGTGCTGGTGCGAGTCTAGCACCCTGGCCCCGTCGAGGCCCATCCGGCCCAGCAGTTCCCTGGCCTCGCGGACCAGGCCGGGCAGATCCTGGACGCCGTGCGAGCGGCCCAGGTCGAGGAGCTGCTTGCCGACCGTCTTGAGCGGGTTGAGGGAGTTCTGGGCGGCCTGGAAGACGTACCCGATGTGGGCGCCCCTGGCCTTGCGCAGCTCCTCGCCCGCGAGCCCGACCACGTCGCCGAGCCCGTCGATCTCCACGCTGCCCGCCGCGATCCTGCCCGGCGGCTGCACCGCGTTGAGCAGCGACAGGGCCAGCGTCGACTTGCCGGACCCTGACTCGCCGACGATGCCGGTGATCGTGCCGGGCTCCAGGGTCAGGCTGATGCCGCGTACGGCGGGCAACTCGCCCGCCGGCGTCTTGTAGACGACCGTGAGGCCGTCGATGCGCACTCCCGGCGCTTGGTCCGCCACTGCTACTCCTCACGCAGCCGGGGGTTGAAGATCTCGTCCATGGCGTCGACCACGAGCACGATGCCAAGGGTGAGCAGCAGGATCGCCAGCAGCGGCCCCAGCAGGTAACCGAGCGCGTTGGGCGTGATCATGGCGCCCGCCTGGAACACGGCCAGGTTGAGCATCACGCCCCAGTTGTTCGCCTCGTACGGCAGCACGCCCAGGAAGAACAGGCCCACCTGCGCGTAGACGGCGCCGGTGACCGCGATGAGCATGTTCATCGCGATGTACGGAGCCATGCTGGGCAGCAGTTCCTTGCTGATGATGTGCCTCGTGGACAGGCCCAGCCCGCGCGCGGCCTCGATGAAGCCGCGTTCGCGCAGGGAGAGCGTCTGGGCGCGGACGGCCCGCGCCACCCCGCCCCAGCCGAGCAGGCCGAGCACCAGGCCCATCTGGATCGGGCTGCCGAACTTCCAGACCATCGCCAGGACCAGCAGCAGCGGCAGGCCGGGGATGGTGAGCTTCATGTCGGTGATCCGCATGAGCACGCTGTCCCAGCGGCCCCGCTTGAACCCGGAGAACAGGCCGAGCGTGGTGCCGAAGACCACTGTGATGACCGCGGTCACCGCGGCGCTGAGCAGGACGTAGCGGGAGCCGGTGATGACCAGCGCGAGCACGTCCCTGCCCTGGGGATCGGTGCCGAACCAGTGCGCCCAGCTCGGCGCCTGGGTGATGGCGTTGGTGTCGCCCGGCAGCTGGTCCGGATAGAACATCGGCCCGAAGGCGCCCATGAACGCGAAGCCGGCGATGATGATCACCCCGGCCAGCCGGCTGGGCTTGCGCTTCATCACGCGCCAGACGCCGAGCCAGAAGTTACGGCGCATGGTCGCGGCGGCGGACGCCGTCTCAGGGATCAGCACGGTGCTCATGTCGAGTCCTCTCCGCTGCGCACCCGCGGGTCGATCACTGTGTAGAACAGGTCGGCCACGATGTTCGCCACGATGACGGCGGCGGTGATCAGCAGGAACGCCCCGCCCATCAGCGCGTAGTCGCGGGTGTTGATGCTCTCGATGAGCAGCCACCCGAGTCCCGGATAGTTGAAGATCTTCTCGATGAAGACCGCGCCGCCGAGGAGCAGCCCGAGAGACAGGGCGAGGATCGTGAACAGCGGCAGGATCGCGTTACGCGCGATGTAGCGGAAGATGATCGAGCGCTTCATGCCGCGCAGCTCGGCGGCCAGGATGAAGTCGTCGCCGAGCACGGTGACCACGCTCGACTTCATCGCCAGCACCCAGCCGCCGTAGGCCGACAGCGCGTAGGTGGCGATCGGCAGCACCGCGTGCTCGGCCAGCGAGCCGAGGTAGCCGGCGTTGAAGCCCGGCTCGAACATGATGTCCACCGGCCCGTCGGCGGGCAGGATGGGGATGAGCGTGGCGAAGATGACCACGAGCAGCATCGCCAGCACATACTGCGGGATGCCGTGCAGCAGCGAGCCGGAGATGGCCAGGGCGTCGCCCAGCTTGCTCTTGCGCTTGATGGCCGCGTAGACGCCGAGGATGACGCCGACGAGGAAGCTGAGCAGCGTGCCCCCCAGCACCGGCAGGATGGTCCACTTGGCCGCCTCGCCGAGCACGCCGAGCACGGGCTGGCCCGGACGGCTGACCGAGGTGCCGAGATCGAAGTGGAGCAGCCCGCCGATGTAGTCGGTGTACTGCTGCCACAGCGAGCCCGTCGGCTGGAACCCGTACAGCACCTTGACGGCCTGCGTGGCCGCCTCCGGAGACATGCCGCTCTGAAGCAGCTTGTCGTACTGGGCCGCCATGGGGTCGCCCGGGATGTTGTTGATGATGAAGAAGCTGATCGTGGCTACCACGATGATCATGACGAAACCGCGGGCCAGGTGGCCCGCGAGTCGCCGTGCGATAAGCGTCATAAGTTACTGCTTCGACTTGACCATGCCGAGCTGGATCCACACACCGGAGGCGAGCACGCCGGTGCCGAGACGAAGGATCTCGTCGTCGTGGGGCCAGCCGGTGAATCGGCTGTTGTTGACGAACTGGTTGTTGACGTAGTCCCACAGCTGGATGACCGGCAGGTCCTGGTTGGCCGCCGTCGCCAGCTGCGCCATGATCGGCTTGGCCGCCTCCTCGTTGGCCGAGTTCAGCTTGCCGGTCAGCTCACCCGGGTCGATCTTGGTGCCGTTGACGTCGATCTGCTCGGGGCCGCCCATCCAGTTGCCGTTCTTGCCCGCCGGGGAGTGCTCGATCTTGCCCGCGACGTTGGTCCAGCCGTTGGAGGCACCGTAGAGGCGCTGGAAGATGTCGTACGGCGCCGGGCCGAGCGCCATGAGCCAGAAGCCCACGTCGTACTTGCCGGCCGACAGCTCCTCAAGGTAGACGGGGTAGTCGGGGGTGGTCTGGATCTCCGCGTCGATGCCGGCCTTGATCAGCTGGCTCTTGATGTTCTCCTGCGCCGACAGCCAGTCGGAGAAGCCGGCCGGCGCGTGCATGGACACCTTCCACGGCTTGCCGTCGGCCAGCGTCCACTTGCCGTCCTTCTTCGTCAGCCCGGCCGACTTGAACTCCGCCTCGGCCTTCGCCGCGTCGGGCTTGTACGGGTCGAGCTTCGGCAGCGTGTCGGGGATCCAGGCCTGCGCGGCCTTCTGGTGGATGCCGCTGGTCGTGACGGCCGGCGTGCCGCCCTCGGGCGAGGCGACCTTGGTGACCTGGTCGCGGTCGATGAGGTAGGCGAGGCCCCTGCGCACGTGCACGTTGTCATAGGGCTTCTTGGACTGGTTGAAGGCCATGCTCACGGCCACCGGCGAGTAGCCCTTGATGACCTCGTTGCCCGGGCCCTGCTTGATCCGGTTCATCACGTCCGTGGGAGCGGCGACGAACCCGGACTGGTCGAGCTTGCCGGCGGTGAGGTAGTTCCAGATCTGCTCGTTGCCGGTGTAGTTGAGGAACTTCACCTGCGCCGGAGCCACGTTGGCGGCGTTGTAGAAGTTCTTGTTCTTGACCAGCAGGGCTTCTCCGGGGTTGACCCGCTCCAGCACGAACGGACCGGCGGAGACGTCCTTGGGCGGGGCGAAGGCGATCACCTTCTGGCCGATGGCGGTGATCTCCGTGCGAGCCGCCTCCGCCGCCGCGCCGTCACCCCGGGCGGCCTTGAGCTTGTCCCAGAAGTCCGCGGGAAGAACGCTGCTCCACACGTGGGCGGGCAGGACGGCCGTGTCGAGCACGCCGCGAGCGAACTTCGGACTGGGGTTCGCCATGTCCTGCGTGATCTTCAAGGTCTGGGGGTCGACGACCGTGACCTCCGCGGCGGTGCCCGCCGCGCCCGGGGTGACCGAGAAGGCGGTGCTCCCCTGCGTGTAGGCGATGCCGATGGACATCTTGACGTCCTCGGCGGTGACCGGCTTGCCGTCGGACCACTTGGCGTTCGGCTGGAGCTTCAGCGTGATCGCGGAGTTGTCCGGCGCGATCTCCCAGCTCGCCGCGATGCCGGGCAGAGCCTGGTTCGGGTCCGTCAGGTGGTTCTTGACCCACGCGATCCGCATCGCGTTGAAGCCCGAGAAGGAGTTGCCCTTGGGGTTGTACGGGTTGGCCGGCGCCGAGGCGTCGAGGCCGGGCCGGTTGACGTCGATCGTGGTGAAGAGCCCGCCACCACCGCCCGAGCTGGACTTGTTGGTGGAGCCACTGCTGCACGCTGTGGCAGTGGCCAGGCCCAGCAACGCTACTACCGCTGCTAGTCGCTTCATGTACCGCTCCGGGGAGTGTCGGACCTGCTTGAGGATCGCGTGGGATTAGCCGGACCCTACGGTCACGCACAGGTCACGTCAATAATCTCCAGGTGTTGTGAGGCTAATGTAACTTTCCTTCATGCCCCATGTCGATGGCGCTCGGCGCCATTAGCCCAGCATAAGCACCGCAGCCCCGTTGACCTGCCCGTCTGCCAGATCGCGGAGCGCGGAGGCGGCCCTGTCGAAGGGATAGGGCGTCGTCGTCACGTGCGGCGGACGCCCGAGTGACAGGTCGAGATAGGCCCGTCCGTCGGCCCTGGTGTTGGCGGTCACGCTCCGTAGCGTCCGTTCCTGGAAGAGGTGGCGCTCGTAGTTCAGCGTGGGGATGTCGGTGAGGTGGATCCCGGCCACGGCGAGCGTGCCGCCCCGGTCGAGCGCCGCCAGCGCCACGGGCACCAGATCGCCCACGGGCGCGAACAGGATGGCCGCGTCCAGCGGCTCGGGCGGCCGGTCTCCGGCGGAGGCGGCGCCCAGCTCCAGGGCCAGCTCCCTGGCGGCGCTTGACCTGGTGACCACGTGGACGACGGCCCCATGGGCGATGGCCGCCTGCGCGGTCAGGTGGGCGGACGCGCCGAACCCGTAGACCCCGAGCCGGCCGCCTTCCGGCAGGTCGGCTCGGAGCAGCGCCCGATAGCCCACGATCCCGGCGCACAGCAGGGGCGCCAGCTTCTCGGCGGGTGCCCCCTCGGGCAGGGCGTAGACGTAGGCGGCGGGCACCGTCAGATACTCCGCGTAACCGCCGTCGGCATCCCACCCGGTATAAGCGGACGAAAGGCAAAGATTTTCTTTACCGTCCAGGCAGTAGCGACAGGCCCCGCAGGTCCATCGGAGCCAGGCGACCCCGACCCGCTGCCCGACGTCCCCGTCCCCGCCGATCACGTGCCCGACGACCTGGTGGCCGGGCGAGATCGCGGGGTGACGGGGCGGCAGGTCCCCTTCGACCAGGTGCAGGTCGGTCCGGCACACGCCGCAGGCCTCGACCTGGACCAGCACCTCCCCGACGCCCGGCTCCGGCATGGGCTTGTCCACCATGACCAGCAGTCGGTCCGGATCCGGAATCCATGCCTTCATCGGGCCCCCTTCAGCTCAGGACGCCAGCCGGGACAGCGCCAGGGAGGCGTACAGGGCGGCGCCGTCCGGCAGCACGGAGTCGTCGAATTGCGCCTCGGGGGAGTGGTTGTACGGCGCCGTGGCCGGATCGCGGTCGGGCGGGCACGCCCCCAGGAAGACGAATGCCCCGGGGATGGCCTGCAGCACGTACGAGAAGTCCTCCGAGCCCATGACCGGCTGCGGCGAGACGAAGTAGCGCCCGGGCCCGAACAGCTCCTCGGCCGTCCTGGAGACGAAGTCCGCCTCGGTGGGATCGTTCACGGTGACCGGGTAGCCCATCCCGAACGACGCCTCGACCGACAGCCCGTGCGCGGCCGCGACGCCCTCGACCACCTCCACCAGCCGCCGCTTCACCAGCTCCCGGTTGCCCGGCGAGAACGTGCGCACCGTCGCCTCGAAGCGCGCCTCGTCCGGGATCACGTTGTCGGCCGTGCCCCCGTGGAAGGACCCGACCGTGACCACGACCGGGTCGAACACGTCGAACGTCCTGGTCACCATCGCCTGCAGCGACGTCACCATCTCGCAGCCCGCCTGGATGGGGTCGAGCGCGCGGTGCGGGCTGGAGCCGTGCCCGCCGCGCCCCTTCACCGTCACCTCGAACACGTCGGCCGCGGCCATGAGCGGCCCGGGCCGGGAGGCGAACAGGCCCGGGGGCAGCATCGAGGAGACGACGTGCATCCCGTACGCGGCGACGGGCCGCGCGCCCGCCGCGTCCAGCACGCCCTCCTCGATCATGTGCTTGGCGCCCTCATGACCCTCCTCGCCCGGCTGGAACATGAAGATGACGTCCCCGGCCAGCTCCGCCCGCCGCGCGCTGAGCAGGTGCGCGGCGCCGGCGAGCATGGCGGTGTGCAGGTCGTGGCCGCACGCGTGCATCTGCCCGTCGATCTGCGACCGGTAGGGCAGATCATTGCGCTCGGTGACCGGCAGCGCGTCCATGTCGCCGCGCAGCAGCACCGCCGGACCCGGCCGGCCGCCCCTGAGCACGGCGGTGATCGAGCTGAGCGCCTTCCCGGTGGTGATCTCCAGGGGCAGCCCGTCGAGCGCCGTCAGGACTTTCTCCTGGGTACGCGGCAGCGCGAGGCCGATCTCGGGAGTGGTGTGCAGTGACTGACGCAGCCGGACGAGCTCGTCCCGCAGGTCCCGCGCGGATTCAATGAACGACATGAACAACATTCTTCATGTGCTGGTCGGGAAGTCGATAAGGGACACTCTGTACGATGGGCCGCGTGACTCAGCGTAAGCGGATCAACTCCTGGCTTTCCGACATGGACGGCGTTCTCGTACACGAGGGCCGGCCCGTCCCGGGTGCGGATGTGTTCATCAAGCGGCTCAGCGAGTCCGGCAAGAAATTCCGGGTGCTGACGAACAACTCCATCTACACCCAGCGGGATCTTTCGGTACGCCTGGCGAATGCCGGTCTGGAGGTGCCCGCCGAGTCGATCTGGACCTCGGCGCTGGCCACCGCCCAGTTCCTCGACGACCAGCGGCCGGGCGGCTCCGCCTACGTGATCGGCGAGGCCGGGCTGACCACCGCGCTGCATGAGGTCGGCTACGTGCTGACCGACCTCGACCCCGATTACGTGGTGCTCGGCGAGACGCGTACGTACAGCTTCACGCAGATCACCCGGGCGATCCGCCTCATCGAGGGCGGCGCCCGCTTCATCGCCACGAACCCGGACCCGGTCGGCCCGTCCACCGAGGGCTCGCTGCCCGCCTGCGGCGCGGTCGCCGCCATGATCACCAAGGCCACCGACGTCGAGCCCTACTTCGTCGGCAAGCCCAACCCGCGGATGATGCGCAGCGCGCTCAACGAGATCGAGGCGCACAGCGAGACCACCGCGATGATCGGCGACCGGATGGACACCGACATCGTGTGCGGGATGGAGGCCGGGCTCTACACGATCCTGGTGCTCACCGGCGTCACCCAGCGCGAGCAGATCGACCGCTTCCCCTTCCGGCCGTCGCTGGTCGTCGACTCGGTGGCGGATCTCATCGACCTGATCTGAACCTGACACTGGTTGGCAGGTAAGCCTGGCAAGGTGCCCCGTATGACGCATATCTACCTGGATGTCGGCCCCAAGAAGGTCTTCGCCTGCTCGCTGGAGTGGCCCGGCTGGTGCCGCGTGGCCAAGGGCGAGGAGGCGGCCATCGACCTGCTCGTGGACTACGCGCCGCGTTACCGGGTGATCGCCGAGCGGGCCGGGCTGCCGTTCGAGCCGGGCGATCCCGTGGTGGTCGCCCGCGAGCCGGGCAGCGAGATGACCGACTTCGGCGCGCCGTTCGCGATCCCCGAGCTCGACCAGGAGCCGATCGACGCCGAGACCGCGGGCCGCCGGGTGGCGCTGCTGCGCGCCGCCTGGGAGCTGTTCGACGAGGTCGCCGCCGAGTCGCCGGAGGAGCTGCGCAAGGGGCCGCGGGGCGGCGGGCGCGACCTGTCGAAGGTCATGGCGCACGTCGCGGAGGCGGAGCGTGCCTACGCCCGGAAGGTGGACGTACGGCACAAGCCCTACAAGAGCCCGGCGGACCGCGACGCCATGCGCGAGGAACTGGCCGAGGTGCTGTCACGCCCCTGGCAGCCGCCGCAGACCACCGGCTGGCCGCCCGCCTACGCCGTGCGGCGGACCGCCTGGCACGTCATCGACCATCTGTGGGAGATCGAGGACCGCCGATGAGACGCGGCAGCGCGCTGATGTTGCGCGACAGGTAGGCGGCCACGGCCTCGGGGACGACGTGCCGGGAGGTGATCTCCGCCTCCCGCAGCGGCAGCCGTACGACCTCGTAGACGCCGCGCGACGGGTCCTCGAACTCGGGCCCGTGCCGCAGGGCCGGGTCCATGTCGACCAGGCGGCAGCCATATACGTGCTGAGTCTTGACCTCGCCCTGCCACGGATAGGTGACCGTGGTCAGCGGGGTCACGCCCGAGACCGTCGCGCCCAGCTCCTCCAGCAGCTCCCGGTGCAGCGTGTGCTCCAGGGTCGCGTCCTCGGGCTCGACATGGCCGCCGGGCACGGACCAGTAGACCTGGCGGCCCGGGACCGTCCGGCGGAAGATCACTAATTGCTCGTCATGGTCAAGGAGGACGCCACGGACACTCGGTCGCATACGACCACCCTATTTGGCCGGTATGACCTTCGGGTAGCCTAACTTACGGTACCGTAACCTACAGGGAGACGATCTTGAAGGCGATGACGCAGACGCAACTTCTGCACGAGCTGGAGCCCGTGGTCGCCGGGGAGCTCGACCGCCATAACGCGATGGCGAAAGAGTGGTTCCCGCACGAGTACATTCCGTGGAGCGAAGGCCGCGATTTCGACGGCGTCTACGGCGGCGAGGCCTGGCAGGACAGCGACTCGAAACTTCCCGAGGCCGCCCGGGTCTCGCTCATCGTCAACCTCCTCACCGAGGACAACCTGCCCAGCTACCACCACGAGATCGCCACGACGTTCGGCCGTGACGGCGCGTGGGGCACCTGGGTGCAGCGCTGGACCGCCGAGGAGGGCCGGCACGGCGTCGCGATCCGCGACTACCTCACGGTGACGCGCGCGGTCGACCCGGTCGCGCTGGAGCGCGCCCGCATGACGCACATGGAGGCGGGCTTCGCCACCGAGTACGGCACCATGCTGGAGCAGCTGGCCTACGTCTCCTTCCAGGAGCTGGCCACCCGCATCGCCCACCGCAACACCGGCCGGGCCTCCGGCGACGAAGGCTGCGAGCGGCTGCTGGCCAGGATCGCCGCCGACGAGAACCTGCACATGCTCTTCTACCGCAACCTGCTCAAGGCCGCCTTCGAGCTGGACCCCAACCAGACCATGCGCGCCGTGACCGACGTCGTGAAGACCTTCCAGATGCCCGGCTCCAGCATCGAGGGCTTCACCCGCAAGGCGATGATCATCGCCCACGAGGGCATCTACGACCTGCGCCTGCACCTCGACGACGTGCTCATGCCGGTGCTGAAGCAGTGGTCGGTGTTCGACAAGACCGGCCTCGACGCGGGCGGGGAGCAGGCCCGGGAGGAGCTGGCCGAGTTCCTGGCCAAGACCGAGGCGACGGCGGCCAGGTTCGTCGAGCGCCGGGCCGAACGCAAGGCTCGCGCCGCCCAGCGCTGATCGAGAGTCCGGGCCCTTTGCCGATCACCAGCCGTATCCGAAGGGTTCGCGCGGCCGGTAAGGGGCCTCCAGGCGGGCGACCTCGTCAGGGGTGAGGACGAGGTCCACGGCGGCGAGCGCGTCGTCGAGGTGGCCGGGGCGCGTCGCCCCCACGATCGGCGCGGCGACGGCGCTCGCCGCGTGCCCGACCGCCGTGCCGTTGCCGGGCTTCTTGCCGAGCAGCCAGGCCAGGGCCACCCGCGCGGGCGGCACGCCGCGCTCCCCGGCGACGGCCCGCAGCGCCGCCACGACGCCGTCGTTCTCGGGCGCACGGTCCTCGTGGGCCGCCCTGGTGGTGGCCCGCCCTTCCCCGCCGGCCAGCAGGCCGCGGGCGAGCGGACTGTACGGCAGCACGCCCAGCCCCTGGTCGGCACAGTAGGGAAGCACCTCGCGCTCCTCCTCCCGGTAGGCGAGGTTGTAGCGGGTCTGCATCGCCACGAACCTGGTCAGCCCCGCCGCCTTCGCCACGTGCTGCGCCTTGGCCAGCTGCCAGCCGTACATGAGTGAAGCCCCGATGTAGCGGGCCTTGCCCGCCCTGACCACGTCATCCAGCGCCCGCATGGTCTCCTCGACGGGTGTCTCGTCGTCCCAGCGGTGGATCTGGTAAAGATCCACGTGATCGGTGCCGAGCCGCCGCAGTGACGCGTCGATCGAGTCCAGGATGTGCTTGCGCGACAACCCGCGATCGTTGACCCCCTTGCCCATGGGGTAACCGACCTTGGTCGCCAGTACGTAGTCCTCGCGGCGGTCGAAGAGCCGGCGCAGCAGGCTGCCGGTGATCTCCTCGCTGACGCCGCCGGAGTACATGTCGGCGGTGTCGAAGAAGGTCACCCCGCCCTCCACCGCCCGGCGCACGATCGGCTCGGCGGCCGCCTCGGGCAGGAACCAGGGCGAGTCCGCCGGGTCGCCGTAGCTCATCATGCCCAGGCCGATCCGCGACACCTTCAGGCCCGACGTTCCCACGCGTACGTATTCCATCGGCCCATCATCGGGTAAGCCCGTGCCCCCTCTTGACCCGGAGATGGTCTTGGACATCCGCGACATCGGGAAGGTTCAGGACTACGGGCCACACATCAACATCCCTGGGAGTGAAGGGTGAGAATCTTCGGGATCGCCGCGAGCCTCCAGGCGGGATCGTTCATCACCAGGTTGCTGGAGGCAATGGAGGGTGAGCTGCCCCGGGGGGCGCGCCTGGAGTGCTGGCGGGGGCTCGGCACGGTCCCGCCCCACTCCCTCGGTCCCGTACCGGAGCAGGTCGCGGGCCTGCTGCGCAAGCTGGACGAGTCCGACGCGGTGCTGATCACCGCGCCCGAGCACAGCCTGCTCCCGGCTGAGCTGGGCCACGCGCTGCGCTGGATGTCGACCGGCGGGCGCCTGGCGGGCAAGCATGTCGCCGTGATGAGCGCCAGCGTGCGCGCCTGCGGCGCCATGTGGGCGCAGGCCGAGCTGTTCAAGGAGCTCACCGGCGCCGGCGCGGTCGTGATGGGCACGGAGCTGGTGCTCTCGCCCACCTGCCCGCACTTCGACGACCAGGGCCGTCTGACGGCACTCTACCTGCGCGACCAGGTACGGGAACTGGTCGGCCAGCTCTGCCCCGTTCCGCACAGGACGCGGCCCGTGTTCACGCCCCGGCTCGTCCTGGCGGGCCCTTCGGCATAGTCCCGGCTACGGGTCAGGGGCTGCGGCGCAGGCGTTTCACGTCGGAGCGGAGCTTCTTGGTGGCGATGCGGCGCTCGACCGAGCCCCGACTGGGCTTGGTGGCGCGGCGGCGCTTGGGCGGGGGCGCGATGGCCTCGCGGATGCGCTGGGCCAGGCGCTGTTCGGCGGCCTCGCGGTTGCGCAGCTGGGAGCGGTATTCAGAGGCGGCGATGGTGATCGTGGGGGAGCCGAGCCGGTCGAGGGCGCGGGCCTTGAGCTCCGGCGGCAACGCCGTGGTGGCCGACACGTCGAAGACGAGCTCCACCCGGCTGTCCGTGGTGTTGACACCTTGGCCGCCCGGGCCTGAAGAGCGGGAGAAACGCCAGACGAGCTCGGCGTCGGGGATGACGACCGAGTCGTTGACGACCAGCGGGCCGGGCATGGCGGGGTGCTCCTGTTCTCCGAAGTGGAATGTCACCGTACCTGAGCGACATATGCCCAAAGCAATGGGATTTCCAATCACAGACGCCGCTGCGACTATGGAATGAACGATCTGTGGGGGAGGCCGATTCCGTGGTGCACGTGACGGCGGTGCAGCTGGCCCTGGTGCACGTGACGGCGACGCAGATAGCCTTGACAGTGCCCTTGGCCATCGCCTCCGCCACCGGATTCCTCTTACTCCGCTGCCAGGGCAAGGGCCGGCCGTTCGGGCCCGGCGGCTGGTGGCTGGCGATCGTCATCATCCTGCTTACCGGGCTGGTCTCCTCGGCCGTGGCGCTGGTGGGCGGCGAGCTGCTGAACAACTACCTGTCCACGGTGCTGGGCGCGGTCGCGCCGGGCGGCCTGTGGCTGAGTCAGGTGCGCTCCCGCGAGGACGACCGGCGCTCGCTGGCCAAGGAGGCGGCGACGTTCTGGCTGGTGTCGTTGCTGGCCAAGCTCGACCAGGCGATGGCAGAGGACCAGCGGGTCTGGTGCGAGAAGCGGGTCGACGACTCGTGGAGCGTCTACGAGCTGAGCCTGGCCGCCAACCGCTACCACGAGCGCATCGGCGAGCGGCTCTCGGTGGAGGAGCGCAGGAAGGAGCGGGTGCACGCCAGGCTCGACGCGATCGAGCGGCGGCTGGACGTGGCCGCGCTGGTCGAGGACGGGGCGTCGCGGTCCAAGGTGATCACCGCGCTGCGCGGCTCCCGGCACACGCGGCTGGCCAGGTATGAGCGCTACATCAATGATCTGACCCGGTTACACGGCATCCTTCGGCATGACGCCGAGAACGACGTGCTGCGGCTGCTGGCCTCGGCCTATCGGAGCGGGTATCGGTCGCTGCCCAGGTTCGTACCGCCGACGCGGTCGCGAATCGCCACGCCGCTCAGACCGCACCCATGAGACGCGCTGCTCACGCCGCCCCTATGAGACGGGCCGCTCACGCCTCACCCATGAGACGCGCCGCTCAGGCCGCTCAGGCTTCACCCACGAGAGCCGCGAGTCTCCTCGACGAGCAGGATGGACTCCTCCTCGGCCTCGCTCAGCGTGAACTCGATGCGGGCGCCGAGCGCCTTGACCACGGCGCCGAGAGTGCGGAGCGTGAGGTTCTCGTCCCCCGACAGGATCTGGCTCACCCGGCCCGGCGACACGCCCATCGAGGCGGCCAGATCGGCCCGCGAGACCTTGTGTTCACGCATATACCACGTGATCTCGTCGACGGCGTCCTGGGCGAGACCGCCCGGGCTCACCTCGTCAGGCATGCTCCGGCGAAAGGCCATCTCGGTCTCGCTCTCAGCGGTCGGTTCCTGGTGACTCAACTTTAGCTCTACCTAAACCTTTAGGCAAGACTAAACCGGCAAACGATCTGCAAGTGAGGTGTGTCACCATCTCCGGGAATCACGGGGAAACAGGGAGGGCGCTGTGGCGGGCATCGTCGGCGTGCACGGGATCGGCAAGTACAACTACTACGTAGCGGCGGGCAACTCCGCGACCGGGGCGGCCGAGGCGATGCGCCGCAAATGGGACCGCTACCTACAGGCGGCGCTCGGGGGAGAGCACCGGGCGTACTTCAGCGAGGTGGCCTACTTCTCCCACCTGCTGCACGACGGCCGGCCCAAGGAGGGCCCGCAGGCGTTCGCGGCCATGCAGGGCTCCGCCCACCAGGTGCTCGTCGACTGGGCCAGGAACATGGGCCTGGGGGAGCGCTTCACCGGAGCGCTCAAGTTGTTCACCGGGTGGCTGCTGGCCCGGCTCGACAGCAGGTCGGCGGCGTTCGCGTCGCTGTTCGCGCCGGAGGTGGCGGCCTACCTGACCGACCCGGCCCGGCGTGAGAGGTGCCAGGAGGCCGTCCGCGACACGATCAGGAAGCACAGCCCCCGGGTGGTGATCGCCCATTCGCTGGGCAGCGTCGTGGCCTACGAGACGCTCTGGGCCAACCCCGACCTCGAGGTCGACCTGCTCATCACTCTCGGCAGCCCGCTGGGCATGCGCAACGTGGTCTTCGAGCGCCTCCTGCCCGCCCCGATCAACGGCCTCGGCTCCCGGCCCGCCGGCGTCAAGCGCTGGGTGAACATCGCCGACAAAGACGACATCGCGGCCATCCCACCCGATCTGTGTGGCAGCTTCACCGGAGTGGACGTCGAAGAGCTCGTCAATCTCGACTGGATCGACTTCCACACCGCCGAGAAATACCTGGGTTGCCCGGCACTCGACCCGCATCTGCGACCATTCCTGCCATGACGTGGATTGTCTTCGACTACGGCAACGTGCTGTCCCTGCCCCAGTCCGAGTCCGACGCCGACGAGATGGCCCAGGCGGTGAACGCCGATCCCGAGGCGTTCAAGCGGGCCTACTGGGAGCACCGCCTGGAGTTCGACCGGGCGGCGCTGTCTCCGGCCGCCTACTGGTCGGCGGTGCTCGGCCGGCCCGCCTCCATCGCCGAGATCGCCCGGCTGGTCGCGATGGACGTGGCCAGCTGGGCCTACCCGGACGAGGGGACGGTCGCCATCCTGAACGATCTCCTGGACGACGGCGGCAACGTGGCCCTGCTGTCCAACGCGCCCGCCTGCCTGGCCGACGGCCTGGACGGGCTGCCGTGGATCGCGAACATCAAGCACCGCTTCTACAGCGGCCGGATGGGCCTGGTGAAGCCGGACCGGGAGATCTTCGACCGGATGGCGGCCGACCTCGACGCCGACCCGGCCGAGATCGTGTTCATCGACGACCGGGCGGAGAACGTGGCCGGGGCCGAGCGCGCGGGCATGACGGGCGTCCACTTCACCTCCGCCGAGGCGCTGCGGGAGGCGCTCAAGGCGTGAGGCGCTCAAGGCGCTCAAGGCGTGAGGCGTTCAAGGCGCTCAAGGTGTGAGGAGCGTTAATCGAGCGGCGGATCATGTCTTGTGTGATTTATGGTGTTTCAAATGGAGAGCGCGTTTAATGTCGATCTGCGCGGCGTGGTCGACCTGCTCAGCCGCCACCTGTACTCGAGCCCCCGCGTGTACGTACGCGAGCTCCTCCAGAACGCGGCCGACGCGATCACCGCACGCCGGGCGGCCGACCCGGAGGCGCCCGCCACGGTGACCATCGAGGTGGCCGATGGGCGGCTCAGCGTACACGACACCGGCATCGGCCTCACCGAGGACGAGGTCCACGTGCTCCTGGCCACCATCGGCCGCTCTTCCAAGCGCGACGAGCTCGGTTTCGCCCGGCACGAGTTCCTCGGCCAGTTCGGCATCGGCCTGCTGTCCGGCTTCCTGGTGGCCGATGAGATCAGCGTGCGGACCAGGTCGGCGACGGGCGGCCCGACCGTGCTCTGGACCGGACGCTCCGACGGCCGCTACGAAGTGGCGCCGGCGGGGGAGGAGCGGGACGAGCCGGGCACCACGGTCACCCTCGCGGCGCGGCCGGACGCCGCCGAGTGGGTGACGGAGCGGACGATCACCGAACTGGCGGAGCTGTACGGCTCGCTCCTGCCGATCGACGTCACCGTGAACGGCCGCCGCACCACCGTCGGTGCCCCGCCCTGGCAGACAAAGCACGCTTCTCCCGCGATAAGACGGAATTTCCTGCAAAAGCATTGCGCGGAGCTGTTCGGGTTCACGCCGCTCGACGTCGTCGACCTCCACGTCCCCGAAGCCGGGCTCACCGGCGTGGCCTACATCCTGCCCACTCCGGCGAACCCGGCCATCCGCGGTGGCCACCGCGTCTACCTCAAGCGCATGCTCCTCACCGAGAGCGCCGACGGCCTGCTGCCCGACTGGGCGTTCTTCGCCCGCGGCGTCGTCGACGCGGCCGAGCTGCGGCCCACCGCCAGCCGCGAGGCGCTCTACGAGGACGACCTCCTCGAACACACCCGCCTGGAGCTCGGCCGCCAGCTGCGTGCCTGGCTGGTCCGGCTGGCCGAGACCGACCCCGACGGCCTGCGCGCCTTCCTGGGCCTGCACCACCTGGGCGTCAAGGCCCTGGCCCTGCACGACGACGAGATGCTCAGGCTGGTCGATCAATGGCTGGAGTATGAGACCAGCGCCGGGCGGATGACGCTCGCCCAGTTCAGGTCGAGGCACCCGAACGGCCGCTACACCACCAGCGTCGACGAGTTCCGCCAGCTCGCGGCCGTTTCCGGCGCGCAGGGCGTCGGCCTGGTCAACGGCGGCTACGTCTACGACAGCGAGATCCTGCCCCGCCTCACCCGCATCGACCCGGACGCCCGGCTGGCCCGCCTCGACCCCGGCGAGCTGGTCACGCACCTGGGCCCGGCGGACCTCGAGGCGGAACTACGCGCCCGCCCCTTCCTCGGCGCCGCCGCGCGGGTGCTCGACCCGCTCGGCTGCGAGGTGGTGCTGCGCGACTTCGACCCGGCCTCGCTGCCCGCCCTCTACCTGACCAGCCGCGCGGCCCAGCACCACGCGGAGCTGCGCGAGGCCCGCGACCTGGGGGACGAGCTCTGGGCCGACGTGCTCGGCGCGATGGAGCGCACGCTGGCGGTGGACCGGCCGAGGCTGGTGCTCAATCACCGCAACCCGCTGGTCCGCCGCGTCACCGGGCTGCCGGACCTGACGCTGGCCGCCACCGCCGTCGAGGCGCTGTACGGCATGGCGCTGCTCCACGGGCATCACCCGCTGCGGCCCGCCGACACCGCGGCGCTCAACCGTTCGTTCCTCGGCCTGCTCGACTGGGCCGTGCAAGGGGGCACGCATGGCTGACCAGGTCGAGACGCTGCTGGCGGAGGCGGCGCGCCTGCCGTACGGGGAGGCCAGGACCGTGCTGGCCGAGCGGGCGCTGCGCGAGGCCGAGGCGCTGCGCGAGCCGGAGCCGGCGATCGCGGCGCGGCTCGCGCTCACCCAGGCCTACCAGTACGGCGGCGAGCCCGCGAAGTCGTTCGCCACCTTCTCCCGGACCGTGGCCGCCTACGACGCCGAGCCCGGCCGGTTCACCGAGTGGCAGGCGCGCAGGGTGCTCTGGCAGTTCAAGTGGATCATGAGCGACATGCGCAGGTTCCCGGAGATCCCGCTGCGGCGGGCGCTGGACGCGCTGGACGACATGGAGCGGCGCTACCGCGAGGCCGGGGCGCCCCAGGCCGTGTACGCGCAGCGCTGCCGCGTCGCGCTCCACCTCGGCGACGAGCCGGGTGTCGAGGAGTGGCTGCACCGCTGGGAGACCGCGCCGCGCGACGACCTGTCCGACTGCCGCGCCTGCGACCTGGGCGGCCGGGCGTACGTGCTGGCGTCGCTGGGCCGGTACGAGGAGGCCGTGGCCGTCGGCGGGCCCGTCGTCGCGGGCGAGTTCTCCTGCGGAGTGCAGCCGCAGAGCATCCTGTGCACCCTGCTCACGCCGTACCTCAAGACCGGGCATCTGGACGAGGCCGCGGAGGCGCACCGCCGGGCGTACCGCATCGTGCAGGGACAGCTCGGATATCTGGACGACATCGGCGACCACCTGGAATTCTGCGCGCTGACCGGAAACGAGACGCGCGGGCTGGAGATCCTGGAGCGGGAGCTGCCGCTGCTGGAGCGGCCGCCGTCGCCGGCGCAGGCCCGCTCGTTCATGACGGGCGCCGCGCTGGTGCTGCGCCGCCTGATGGAGACGGGCCACGACGGTCTCACCGTACGGCGGGCCGGCCGTGACGTGCCGGTGCCGGAGCTGCACGCGGAGCTGGCGGCCGGGGCGCGGGAGATCGCCGCCCGCTTCGACGTCCGAAACGGCGACGACGTCCACACGCGTCGCGTGGCGGCCACCCTGGCGGCCGAGCCGCTGGTCGCCCACCTCCCGCTCGTCTCGCCCGCCCGCCGCGGCGAGTCGGCCGGACGGATCAACCCGGCGGACACCGACAGCCGTACGGCGATCCGCGAGCTGTTCGAGCTGGGCGAACACGACGCCGGGCTGGCCGCCCTGCGCGCGGCGGGCGACCCGGCCGCGGCCATGGAGACGGCCAAGGAGCTGGCCGACCTCGATCTGGACGTGGAGGCGGCACAGGCGTACGCGGCGGCGGCGGACCTCTACCGGAACGCCGGCGAGCTCCTCGCCGCAGGCTGCGCCATGAGGCAGCGCGCGAAGTGCGTCTACTTCGCCAGCGACGACTTCGCCGAGATCAGCGAGGCGTACGCCCAAGCCAGAGCCGCCCTGACCGCGGCGTCGGAGGCGGGGGAGCGGGACGCGGGGGAGCCGGGCACAGGACCGTCGGACACGGGGCAGTCGGACACGGGGCAGTCGGACGCAGGGCGACGGCGGGAGGCGGTCTGGGAGCTCGCCGGGCTCGGCTACGACGAGGCCGTCGCCCTCGAGTGGGCCAAGTGCCACGAGGCCGCGGCCGAACGCTGCCAGGAAGCCCTCGACGCCTATCTGGCCCTCGACGATCAGATCGGCGCCATGCGAGCCCGCGAACTTCTGGAAGGACTGCGACAAGAGACGGAGCAGGAGGACTGACGCTGTTCATCCAGCCTTGACTCCATTGTCACAACCCTGTCAGTCGAGGTGGACATACCTGGACCGTGGACCGCAGATCCTTCCTCGCCGCGGCGGCAGTGACGTTCCTCGCGCCATCCCAGCAGGCAGCAGCAGCCTCTTTCCAGCAGACCAGAACCCTCAAATCCGACCCGTTCAACCTAGGCGTCGCCTCCGGAGATCCGTCCACCGACGGCTTCGTCCTCTGGACCCGCCTCGCCCCGAACCCCCTCGCCGGAGACGGTCGCGGCGGCATGCCCTCCCGTGATGTGGACGTCGACTGGCAGGTCTCCACCGACGAGCGCTTCTCGAAGATCGTCAAGTCCGGTACGGCCGAGGCCCGGCCGGGCGCCGCTCACAGCGTCCACGTCGAGGTCGCCGGCCTGGAGCCGGGGCGCGACTACTTCTACCGGTTCAAGAGCGAGGGCAGGCTCTCGCCCGCCGGCCGGACCAGGACCACGCCCACGGGAGAGGTGCCGCTCACGTTCGCGGTCGCCGCGTGCGCACACTACGAGCACGGCTACTACACCGCCTACCGGCGGCTGGCCGAGCAGGAGCCCGAGCTGGTGGTCTTCCTCGGGGACTACATGTACGAGTACGGCCCCAGCGGCTACACCGCGCTGGCCGGCCGGGTGCGTACGCACACGCCGGGCAAGTGCGAGACGCTGGCCGACTACCGGCTGCGGCACGCCCAGTACAAGAGCGACCACGACCTCCAGCGGGCGCACGCGGTGGCGCCGTGGCTGGTGGCCTTCGACGACCACGAGGTGGAGAACAACTGGGCCGGGTCCGTCTCCAGCACCGACGCTCCCCACTTCACCCGGCGCCGGGCGGACGCCTTCCGGGCGTACTACGAGAACATGCCGCTGCGCCGGGCGAGCCTGCAGGGCGCGGTGCTGCGGGTGAACCGGCGCGTCTCCTGGGGGTCGCTGGCCCGCTTCCACCTGCTCGACACACGGCAGTTCCGTGACGACCAGGCGTGCCTGGACGGGGTACGCGCGGGGTGCGACGAGCGGCTGTCGGCCGGGCGTACGCTGCTGGGCGCCGACCAGTGGCGCTGGCTGGAGGACGGCCTGCGCGGCTCCGGCACCCGGTGGAACCTCCTCGGGCAGCAGATCCTGATGGCGCAGCGCGACTACAAGGTCGGGCCGGGCCGCGAGGTGAACCTCGACGCGTGGGACGGGTACGCCGCCGAGCGGACCCGGCTGCTGGGCTCGCTGTCCGGCACCTCGAACCCGGTCGTGCTGACCGGCGACGCCCACATGCACCACCTGGCCGACCTCAAGACCGACTTCGACGACCCCGACTCGCCCGGGGTGGCCAAGGAGCTGGTGACGTCGTCGATCGCCAGCGACGGGGACGGGTACCGGGACCGGACGTGGATCGCCGAGTCGCTGCAGGAGAACCCGCACATCTCCTACATCGACCAGCGGCGGGGCTACCTGATGGCCAAGGTCACTCGTGACGATATTTCGGTAGATTTCCGGACGTTGGATTACATCTCGCGCAAGGGCGCCCCGGCCAAGACCGCCCACAGCCTCACCATCCCGGCCACCACCCGAGCCCGAGCCTGAGCCCGTCCGCGCGTTCGTACCTGAACGTTCGCTGTCAAACGGCTGAGGGTTCGCTCAACGGAAACGCGGCCGAGCCACCCCATGTGGCCCGGCCGGTGGGTGGTCAGCTCTCCGGCCAGCTGTCGTCCGGGAACTCGCCCGTGCTGCTGTCCGCCATGACCACCTGGTCGCTCTCGCTCAGGCCCGAGGTGATCTCCACATATTGGTCCCCGCGCACCCCGGTGCGCACCGCCCGTACCGCGTCGCGTCCGCCCGAGCGTACGGTGACCACGCTCGTACCGTCGGCCCGGCTCTTCACCGCCTCGGCGGGTACGTAGATCCCGTCATTGGCCGTGCCCGTCGTCACCGACACCGAGGCGGTCTGCCCGAGCATCAGCCCGCGCGGCGGCTGGTCGAAGGCGAGCGTCACCGAGTAGCGGACGAGCTGGTCGCTCACGGTCGCGGTCGGCGCGATGCGGGTGACCGTGCCCGGGTACTTCTGCGCGCCCCGCGTGGCCAGGGTGATGCTCGCCTGCTGGCCGAGCTTGAGCTTGTTCACGTCGGACTCGGTGACCAGCGCGTCGACCTGGAGCTCGTTCAGGTCGCCGAGGCTGATGAACGTACTGGTGCCCGCCGTGTCGCCGACCGATCCCGCCACCGACAGAACCGTGCCGGACGCGGGGGCCACGATCCGGGTGCCGCGCACCGCGTCGGCGGCCTGTTCAAGGGCGGCCTGGGCGCGGTCGACGTTCGCGCTGGCCTGGTCTTCGCTGATGCCGCCCTTGCCGTTCGTGCTGGCGCAGGGGCTGCCGCCCTGGGACTGGCGGGTTCCGGGCGTGGCCTTCCCGGTCGGCCGGCCCGAGGCGCCGGTCGACGGCTTTCCCGTGGGCCTCCCGGTGGCCTTACCTGTGGGCTTGCCGGTGGCCTTGCCCGTGGGTTTCCCCGTGGGTTTGGCGGACGGCTTGCCGGTGGAGGTGCCGGTCGGCGAGGCTGACGGCCGGCCGCCCTCCGGCGTGGCCGTGACGGTCGCGGTGACGGTCGCCGTGGCCGTGACGGTCACCGTGACGGTGGGCTGCGGCTCGGGGCCGCTCGGCGTGGGCTCCGGCGTCGGCGTCCATGTGGGCCGCGGGGTCGGCGTCGTGCCCGGAGTGAGCGTGGTGGTGGGGCCGGCGTCCACGACAGGAACCGCGGAAGGCCCGAAGGCGCCCCTCCCGGTGCCTGTCGAAGGCCCGAAGGCACCCCCGCCGGTGCCTGTCGAAGGCCCGAAGGCACCCCCGCCGGTGCCCGTAGAAGGTCCGAAGGCGCCCTTGGCGGCGACCGCCCCGGCGACGGAGGCGGACGTGCCGCCGCTGCTCGGCGCGCACGAGGCCGTGCTGGTGGCGGCGGCCGAGGCGGTGTCGAGGGCTTCCTCGGCGGCGGCCAGGTCGGCGGTGGCGGCCGTGTAGCCCTCGCGGGCCGCCCGGCTGTCCACCCGGGCCAGCACCTGCCCCTTCTTGACCTTGGCGCCGACCTTGACGTAGACCTTGGTCACCGTTCCGGAGCCGCCGAAGCCCAGGTCACGCCGCGAGCCGTCCACGGTGTTGCCCGCGGCCGTGACCGAGGCGGTGACGACGCCCCGCTTGGCCGCCGCCAGCCGTACCTGGGCGGCGGGCTCCGAATCGTCACGGAGCGCCAGCACCAGGCCGGAGCCGGCCACCAGGACGGCCAGGGCGAGCCCGCCGAGTTTGAGCGCCTTCGGCGGGATAGTCGATCTCATGAAGGCCCATCATGGCGTGAACAGGTGGGTACGAGGCTGCGAGCGGGCTCAGAGTTGTCTGTGTGTCTCCGTATGCTCCGGTTTTGTCAGCGAACCTTCAGCTAGCTCCCGGCTCCAGCGCAGACTGGTGTGCAAGGGTCACCGCCTGTGAAGGTGTCGACAAGGCGCAGAGCGCTGATGACCAACGGAGCCCTGAGCGTGCTCCTGCTGGGCGGGGTCGCGTTCGCGTACGCCCAGCTCGGCACGGGCGAGGTGGCGAGTGAGACGGTCACTCGCACGGTGACCGCCGGGCGCGGCACCGTGACCGCCTCGGTGTCCGCCTCGGGGGCGGTGGAGAGCTCCAAGAGCAGAGCGCTCGCGTTCGGCACGAGCGGCACGGTCGAGCGCATCTACGTCAAGGCCGGTGACAAGGTTCGCAAGGACGACATCCTGGCCAGGCTCGACGACGCGGCGGCGCAGGAGAGCCTGTCGGCCGCCCGCGCCACATACAACAGCGCCGTCGACGACGGGACCTCGACCGCCCAGCTCTACGCCGCCTACATCAAGGCGCGCAACGCCTACCGCGAGGCTCAGCGGACGGCCGTGGCGACGGTGCTGCGAGCGCCGTTCGGCGGCACGGTCACGGCCGTCAACGGCACCGTCGGCGGTTCCTCCAACGGGTCCGGCACGTCCACCACTCAGAGCACCGGCCAAAGCACCGGTCAAAGCACCGGCCAGAGCGGGCAGGGCGGCAGCCAGTCGGGCAGCGGATCGGGATCCGGGTTCATCGATCTGGCCGACACCGGAAAACTCCAGCTGGTCGGTACCTTCACCGAGTCGGACGTCAGCAAGCTCAAGGTCGGCCAGGCGGCCACCGTCACGTTCGACGCGCTGCCGGGCGTCACGGCCACCGGCAAGGTCACCCAGATCGAGCCGGTCGCCGCCACCAGCAACAACGTCGTGCAGTATCCGGTGACGATCTCCTTCACCAAGGTTCCCAAACAGGTGCGACTCGGGCAGACCACCACCGTGGAGGTGGTGACCGGCGAGGCGGAGAACGTCATCTCCGTACCTTCCACCGCGATCTCCACCAGCGGCGGACAGAACACGGTCACCCTGCTCAAGAACGGCCAGCAGATCAGAACCCCGGTAGAGGTGGGCGTACAGGGCGCCTCGCTGACCGAGATCAAGTCCGGCGTCTCCGAAGGCGACCAGATCGTCCCGCCGGCCACCACGACCACGGGCACCGGCAACAACCAGCGGCAGGGCGGCTTCGGCGGCGGCTTCCCCGGTGGCGGCGGCGTGCCGGGAGGCGGGCGATGACCGCTCCCGTCCTGCGCGTGCAGAACCTGGTCAAGGAGTACGGCGAGGGCGACGCCAGGGTACGGGCGCTGCGCGGGGTGAACCTCGACGTCGAGCAGGGAGACTACGTCGCCATCATGGGCGCCTCCGGCTCCGGCAAGTCGACGCTGATGAACATCCTCGGCTGCCTGGACGTGCCCACCACCGGCCGCTATCTGATCGACGGCGCCGACGTCGGGCAGCTCGACGAACACCAGCTGGCCAAGCTGCGCAACCGCCGGGTCGGCTTCGTCTTCCAGTCCTTCAACCTGATCCCGCGCATGAGCGCGCTGGCCAACGTCGAGCTGCCGCTGGTCTACGGCGGCATCGGCCAGGCCGAGCGGCGCAGGCGCGCGCTGGCCGCGCTGGAGCAGGTCGGCCTGTCGGACCGCGTCCACCACGAGCCCAACCAGCTGTCCGGCGGTCAGCAGCAACGCGTGGCCGTGGCCAGGGCGCTCATCACCGCTCCCGCCCTGCTGCTGGCCGACGAGCCCACCGGCAACCTCGACACCGCGTCCACGCAGGACGTACTGGAGATCATGGACAGGCTCAGCGACTCGGGCCGCACCATCGTGCTCATCACGCACGAGAACGACGTGGCCGCGCACGCCAAGCGGGTGATCAGGCTGGTGGACGGCGAGATCGTGGAAGACGTCCGGCAGGGCCCCATCGACGGGCCACCGCCGCGGATGGCGGAGGTCGCTCGATGAACCAGTTCGAGGTCCTGCGCTTCGCCCTGCGCGGGCTGCTGGCCAACAAGATGCGCAGCTCGCTGACCACGCTCGGCATCCTCATCGGCGTCGCCGCGGTCATCATGCTGGTCGCCGTCGGCGAGGGCTCCTCGCAGAGCATCCAGAAGAACATTCAGCGGCTCGGCGCCAACACGCTGACGATCTCCCAGTCCTTCGCGGGCGGTGGCGGTGGTGGCGGCGGTTTCGGGCGGGCCGGCGGTGGCGGACCCGGCGGCGGGCAGCAGAACACCGGCCCGCGTACCCAGGCCAGGCCGCTCACCCTCGCCGACGCCAAGGCCCTGACCGACAAGACGGTGGCCCCGTCGGTCAAGTCGGTCTCGCCGGTCGTGACCGCCTCCTCGGCCGTCACCACCTACGGGGCGGCCAGCCACTCGATCGCCCAGCTCGTCGGCACCTACCCGAGCTACTTCGAGGCCACGAACAAGCCGGTGACCAAGGGCACGTACTTCTTCAACGACGACGTCCTGGCCGCCAGGAAGGTCGTTGTGCTCGGGCAGACCGTGGTCGAGGAGCTGTTCGGCACGCTCGACCCGATCGGCAAGCAGGTGACGGTCTCCGGGGTGCCGTTCACGGTGGTCGGCGTGCTGAAGGAGACCGGGTCGACGGGCGGTCAGGACGCCGACGACGTGGCCATCGCGCCGCTGCCGGCCGTACAGCAGAGCCTGACCGGGTTCGGCTCGCTCAACTCGATCGTCGTGCAGGCCGGCGGCTCGACGGCGACGGAGTCGGCGCAGTCGGAGGTCACGGCCATCCTCAACCAGCGGCACGGCATCACCGGCACCGCCTCGGCCGACTTCCGGATCCTCAACCAGGCCACCCTGCAGGAGACCGTCAGCGCGGCGACCGGCACGTTCACCGTGCTGCTCGGCGCGGTCGCGGCGATCTCGCTGCTGGTCGGCGGCATCGGCATCACCAACATCATGCTGGTGACCGTCACGGAGCGGACCAGGGAGATCGGCATCCGCAAAGCCATCGGCGCGCCCAGGAGCGCGATCCTGGGCCAGTTCCTGATGGAGGCCACGCTGCTCAGTCTGGTCGGCGGGCTCTCCGGGGTGCTGGTGGCCTTCCTGGGCACCCGCTTCACCGTCGCGGGCATCCAGCCGGTGCTCGTACCGTCGTCGGTCGCGCTCGCGCTGGGCGTCTCCGTCGGCATCGGATTGTTCTTCGGCAGCTATCCCGCCAACAGGGCGGCCAAGTTGAGGCCGATCCAGGCCCTGCGCCATGAGTGACGGACCCCCGAAGGAGACAGAAATGGCCAAACTCGACGGCTCGCCGTATCCGGACGATCTGGACAGCGAGCTGGCCGTCCAGTCGCGCAAGCCGATGTCGAAGGTGACGCTCGGACTGATCGCGGGCGTGGTGCTGGTGGCCGGGGTGGTGATCGGCATCCAGGCGCAGAAGGCGCTGGGCGCCCCCGACACGACCGCCGCCATGCAGCCGGGCGGCCGGCAGCTGCCCGGCGGGTACGGCCAGCAGGGCAGACAGCCCGGCGGGTACGGCCAGCAGGGCAGGCAGCCGGGCGGGTACGGTCAGAGGATGGGCGGCGCGGGCGGCGGCACCGTGGGCACGGTCGAGAAGGTCGAAGGCGGCAAGATCTACGTCAAGACCATGGACGGCTCCACGGTCACGGTCACCACCACCGACGCGACCACGGTCCAGGTGACCAAGCCGGGCAAGCTGGCCGACCTGCGGACCGGCACCAACGTCGTGGTCCGCGGCGAGAAGGGCGGGGACGGCTCGGTGGCCGCCACCTCGATCAGCCAGGGGGGAGTCGGCAGATGACCGAGCCGGAGGCCAGGCTGCTGGTGGTGGACGACGAGCCCAACATCAGGGAGCTGTTCTCCGCCAGCCTGCGGATGGCCGGGTTCGAGGTGCTGACGGCGGCCGACGGCAAGGAGGCCCTGCGGGTGGCCGAGCAGAGCACGCCCGACCTGGTCATGCTGGACGTCATGCTGCCCGACCTGGACGGCCTGGCGGTCGCGGGCAGGCTGCGGTCCCGCGGCCGCCGGGTCCCGGTGCTGTTCGTGACGGCCAAGGACACGCCGGAGGACCGGCTCGCCGGGCTGGGGCTCGGCGAGGACTACGTGACCAAGCCGTTCAGCCTGGAGGAGGTCATCGCCCGCATCCGCGCGGTGCTGCGCCGGACCCGGCGGGGCGCGCCGCCGCCGAACCGGCTGCGCATCGCCGACCTGGAGCTGGACGAGGAGACGCACGAGGTGTGGCGCGACGGCGTCCAGGTGCGGCTGTCGCCCACCGAATACCGGCTGCTGCTCTACTTCATGCTCAACGCGGGCCGGGTGCTGTCCAAGACGCAGATCCTCGACCACGTCTGGAACGGCGACTGGCGCACCGACGTGGGGCTCGTCGAGTCGTACGTCTCCTATCTGCGCCGCAAGATCGACACCGGCGAGCGGAGATACCTGCACACCCTGCGTGGCGTCGGCTACATCCTGCGCCCGCCCAAGGATTGACCCCGGCCCCGAATGGCAGGACTGAGGAGGTATCTCGCGCGGACGCCGCTGTGGCTGCGGCTCGTCTCGGCGACCTTGCTGATGGTCACGCTGGCCATCACGCTGACCGGGCTGTTCGCCGTACGGCTGCTGCGCGGCTATCTCGTCGAGCGCGTCGACCAGCAGTTGCGTGCCGCCAGCGTGCCGTGGCGGGGCGCGCCGCCGCCTCCTGAGCCGCAGCCGGGCCCACGCCCGCAGCGCTTCTTCGGCCTGTTCCACTCGGTGCTCGTGGACTCCACCGGCGTCAAGATCCGGACCATGACCGAGTCGACCGAGACGCACATCCCCAAGCTGCCCAGGCTCACCAGCACCGACGTCGCGCTCATGGCCGGGCAGCCGTTCACCGTCGAGTCGCAGGACCCGCAGGGACCCTCCTGGCGGGCCGTGGCCATGCCGGGCCGCGACGGCGACAGCAGGATCATCGCGATCAGCCTGGGCGACCTGGACGACACGGTCTCCCAGCTGCTGCTCATCGTGGCGGTCGGCGGTGGCGGGACCCTCGTGGTGCTCGGTTTCGCCTGTTACTGGCTCGTACGGCGGAGCCTGCGCCCTTTGGGGGAGATCGAGCGGACCGCCCGCCACATCGCGGACGGCGACCTGTCCCGCCGCGTGCCGCTCTGGTCGGCCACCACCGAGGTCGGCAAGCTGGGCCGGGCCCTGAACGGCATGCTCGCCCGCATCGAGGTGGCCGTGCGCGAGCGCGAGGCGGCGGCCGAGTCGGCCCGCGAGTCGGCCCGGTCGGCCCAGCGCTCGGAGGAGCTGACCCGCAGGTTCATGGCCGACGCCTCGCACGAGCTGCGTACCCCGCTCACCTCGATCAGAGGATTCGCCGAGCTGTTCCGGCTCGGCGCGGACAAGGACCTGGCGGAGGCGACCCGGCTGCTGAGCCGGATCGAGGGGCAGGCCGCGCGGATGGGCCTGCTGGTCGAGGACATGCTGCTGCTGGCCAGGCTCGACCAGCGCCGCGAGCTCGGCGAACAGCCCGTCGACGTGCTCAGCCTCGCCGCCACCGCGGTGATCGACGCCCAGACGCTCGCGCCGGACCGGAAGATCGAGCTGGTCATGCTGTACGGGAGCGAGGGGCCGGTGTTCGTGACCGGTGACGAGCCGCGGCTGGGGCAGGTGCTGGGCAACCTGGTGGGCAACGCGCTCAGCCACACGCCGCCGGGCACGGCCTTCACCGTCGGGGTCGGCGCGCGTGACGGGCAGGCCGTCGTCGAGGTGGCCGACGAGGGGTCCGGGTTCTCACCGGAGGTGGCCGAGCGGGTGTTCGAGCGGTTCTACCGGGCCGATCCGGCGCGCAGCTCCGGCGGTGCCGGGCTGGGGCTGTCGATCGCGGCCACGCTCGTGGAGGCGCACGGGGGCAGCGTGTCCGCGTCGAGCGAGCCGGGCAAGGGCGCCACCTTCCGCGTCACGCTTCCGCTCGCCCCGTCGTCCCAGGCCACCCGCCCTCAGCGTCAGCCGAGCGGGCAGGCCACGTCTCAACCGCACGGTCTTTAGCCCACTTTTCAGTCGATTCGCTCGAAGGGTTCCTTGCTTTCTTCGTCCGGCGCGACCGTGAAGACGACCTTCTCCAACTTTCCGGTGAACGCGAATTCGCCGTCATAGTTGGGTGAGGAGGGCGACAGGGTGTCCCGGCCGATGTCGAGGCCCTGCCATCCCAGGAAGTGCGGGAGGACCCGCGCAATGGCCTCGGTGCCGACCGGCTTTCCTGACACGTACAGATGTCCGACGCCCCGCATGTCACCGGTCTTGACGAATTCGAAGGTCAGCTCCGCCGGGCCGATCGGGAGGTCTTCCGCCGAGGTCACCGCGTACCGGGTGCCGAGGAAGTTGTACTCGTAGACCAGCCGGTTGTCCTTGACATACAGGACGTATCCGCTGCTGATGTTGCCCAGGGACACCAGGACACCCTCGTCTGCCGCGGTGGTCCGGTCGACGAACGCGGTGATGCGGTGCCCGCGGTTCATCACTGGCGGCACTGCGGCGCCGGGCAGATGAGCCATGCCGGGGTAGTAGGTGAAGGTGGTGCGCATGCGTGGAGAGCCGGGACGCGGAATCTTCGCCCGGTAGGCGAATCCCTGATCGTCCAGCGGCAGCACATCGTATTTCCCGGCTTCCGCCCAGAAGCGGGAGACCATCTTCTCCAGTTGCTCGGGCCGCGCCTGCGCCAGGTCGTTGCATTCCGAGAAGTCGGTGTCGTGGTGGTAGAGCTCCCATCGGTCCGCGTCGAAGGGCGTTCCGCGTTGGTGGAAGGCGACGGCTTTCCAGCCGTCGTGCCAGACCGCGCGATGCCCGAACATTTCGAAGTACTGGGCTTCCTTGCGCGTCGGCTCGGTCGGCGAGTCGAAGGTATAGGCCATGCTGACACCGTGTATAGGCAGTTGCGGGATGCCGTTGTAGACCGCGGGAGCCCGCAGACCGAGCAGTTCGAAGAGGGTCGGGACGATGTCGGTGACATGGTGGAACTGCTGCCTGATCTCGTCGGTGCGCGGCAGCCCCCGGGGCCACCGCACGATGAGCGGGCAGCGGACGCCACCTTCGTGGGTGTTCTGCTTGTAGCGCTTGAACGGCGTGTTGCCCGCCTGCGCCCAGCCCCAGGGGTAGTTGGAGTGAGCTCGTGTGGTGCCGATCTCATCGATCCGCGCGACCATCTCCTCGAGGTCCTCGGGGACGCCGTTCTGAAATGCCGTGGGGTTGAGCGAACCCTTCTGACCGCCTTCCTGGCTGGCCCCGTTGTCCGAGAGCAGGATGGTGATGGTGTTCTCCATCCGGCCCATCCGCTCCAGGAACTCCATCAGCCGGCCGATGTGGTGGTCGGTATGGTCGACCATCGCCGCGTAGGCCTCCTGAAGGCGTACGGACAGCTTCTTCTCGTCGTCCGACAGTTCGTCGAAGGGAACGACCCCGGGGTTGCGCGGCGCCAATTCGGTGCCGGGCGGCAGGATGCCCCGTTCGATCTGGCGGGCGTGCCGGGTGGCGCGCTCGGCGTCCCAGCCGTGGTCGAACCGGCCCCGGTACTTCTCCAGGTATTCCCGGGGAGCCTGGTGCGGGGCGTGCGCCGCGCCGAAACCCAGGTAGAGGAAGAAGGGCTTGTCCGGAGTGACCGAAGTCTGGTCGGTGATGAATTCGATGGCCCGGTCGACCAGGTCCTCACTGAGGTGGTAGCCCTCTTCCGGGCTCTTCGGCGGAGCCACGGCGTGGTTGTCGTAGAACAGTTCCGGATAGAAGCTGTCCGTCTCCGCTTCCAGAAATCCGTAGTAGCGCTCGAACCCGCGAGACAGCGGCCACTGGGTGTACGGCCCGGACGCGGTGGTCTGTTCCATCGGCGCCAGGTGCCACTTGCCCACGGCCATGGTGTTGAAGCCGCTGTCGCGCAGCACCTCGGACAGCGTCGCGGCGGCCCTGGTGATCCGTCCGCGACCGCTGGGGAAGCCGGTGTCGAAGTTGGACAGCATGCGCATACCGACGGAGTGGTGGTTCCGGCCGGTCAGCAGGGCGGCCCGGGTCGGCGAACACAGCGTGGTGGTGTGGAAGTTCGTGTAGCGAAGGCCGCCGGCGGCCAGGGCGTCCATGGCCGGGGTGTCGATGTCAGAGCCGAAGCACCCGAGGTCGGAGAAGCCGACGTCGTCGAGCACGATTATCACGACATTGGGTGTGTCCTCGGGAAGTGCCTGCGGTTCGGGCCACCACGGAGTCGACTCCTCGTAGGTCATGCCGATCTTGCCGTGGAAGGTACCGCTCGCGGCCGGCGGATGCGGAGAGGCGTTGGTCATCCAGGACGCTCCTTTGCGTGAACATGTGACCGCAGCGGGGTCCGCACTCATCACATCTGCTGAGCGGCGCGGCGATCGGACAGGTGGGATTCGAAGGCTTGGCGCGGTCGGCAGCCCCTGGAGGTTCCGAGGAAGGTTCAGGGCTCTTCGTCCACGAGCGCGAGCAGCAGCCCTTGCTCGTTCTCGGTGACGTAGCCGGCGTAGTAGTCGTAGAGATTGCGCCGCGAGATGCGTGCCGCCGCCAAGCCGTCCCGTTCCCTGATCGCCTCCAGCACCTCCTGGTGGTGGTGGAGCGACTCCCGCATGAGCGCCGTGCTGTTGAGCGCGTGGGCGACCTTGTCCGAGATCAGCGAGAGGACAGCGTCCCGGACCACCTGGTTGCAGACCTCGATGAGGGAGTTGCGGCCGGCCCGGGCCACCGCCTCATGGAATGCGACGTCCGCCTTGCTGAACTCCTCGTACCCTGCCTCGATCGCGTCCGACATGACGGCAATCGTCCGTTCCATGGAGGACAGCTCCTCCTCGGACCGCAGCCGAGCCGCCAGCAAGCTCGCCGACCCGTCGAGGATCATGCGGAACGAGATCAACTCGGCCATCGACATGTTGTCGAACTGGACGAGCCGGGTCATCTCCTTGGTCAGACCGGCCGACGAGAACGGCAGGATCTCTGGGCCGTTCGGGTCACCCGGACGCGAGCGGACGAGCCCGTTGCTCTCCAGCACGCGCAAGGCCTCTCGCACTGTGGGCCGGCTCGCCCCGAACTGCGTCACCAGCTCTCGCTCGCTCGGCAGCCGTTGACCGGGCTTCAGGTCACCTCGAACGATCGCTTGCTCGATCTGCTCGACGATGCGCTGGTAGAGCCGTACCGGCGAAACCTGCCGGAACTGTGCCCCGTCACTCATGGCTTCTTCCCCTCGAGCGTGGTCCATGTCGTCTTCTCCCCGGTGGGCGCCCCGGGGACGCTGTCCGGCCAGCGCGGGACCGCATCGGCAGGTCGGTTCCGTTCGTACCACGCCGCCGCCCTCAAGACGCCGAGATCGTCGAAGCGACGGCCCGCGATCTGCACCCCGATGGGCCGGCGGTCCGCCGTAAAGCCGCAGTTGACGGTCGCCGCGGGTTGCCCCGACATGTTGTACGGCGCGGTGAAGCCGATGTGGGACATGGTCTTCCCGTCCCCCATGAACGGCATTGGCTGCTCAGCGGGAAACGCCGCCACCGGAGCGACCGGTGAGAGCACGAGGTCGTAGGGAAGCGTCGCCGCCACGGTCCGCGCCTGGATGCGCATGATCTGCTGGTAGCACTGGAGTAGCCTTGTGCCCGATATGTCCGCACCCCTCTGGCACCATTGGATGACGTAGGGGTGGACGCGCAGCCCGGCCTCGGGCGCCAGTTCGCGGAAGTCGTTCCAGGACCGCACCCGCCAGAACAGATCCAGGTCGTCGAGGAGATCTTGGCTCATGAACGGCTCGACCGGCTCCACGACGGCTCCCGCCGCCTCGAAGACCGCGGCGGCGCGGTTCACCGCGGCGAGGATCTCGGCGTCGCATGGCTCCCCGCAACCGGCGTCCAGGTGCACGCCCACCCGCAGCCCGCGTACATCGCCGTCCAGCGCCGACCAGTCGATGTCCTGCGGTGGCAGGCTTGACCAGTCCCGGGGATCCGGTCTGCTCAGGACACGCATGAACAGGGCCGCGTCCGCCACGGTGCGCGTCATGGGGCCGGCGGTGCGCCCCAGGTACGGGGTGTCCAGCGGGATCCTCCCGTAGCTGGGCTTGAGCGTGGCGAGGCCCAGCCAGGTGCCCGGCAGCCGGATCGATCCCCCGATGTCGGTGCCGACGTGGAGCGGGCCGTATCCTCCGGCGGCCGCGGCCCCCGCGCCGGAACTGGAACCGCCCGTGGTCCAGGCGGCGTTCCAGGGGCTGCGCGCAATGCCGTGCCGGCTGGAGACCCCCGAGGAGAGCATGCCCCAGTCCGGCATCACGGTCGACCCGAGTATCACCCCACCGGATTCGACGACCCGCGCGGTGATGGGCGCGTCCACCTCGGGGTTGACCGGCTCGACCCCCGCGTTGCCCGAGGGCATGGGGACGCCCCTGCGGGCGATGTTCTCCTTCAGCGTCACAGGCACGCCGTCGATCGGCCCGAGCGGTTCCCCCGCCGCCCATCGGGCCTGGCTGGCCAGGGCCGCCTTGCGGGACTCGGCTGGATCCCGCACCCAGAACGCGTTGAGCACGCTCTCACGCGCCTCGATCACCGACTGGACGGCGTCGTGGACTTCGACCGGCGACAAGGTGCGGTCAGCGAATCCGGCCACCATCTCGACGGCCGACATGGCGGCCAGACCGTGTTCCGTGAGCACCCGCTCTCCTTCGGTCGCGATGCGTGGGGCATTGGAACCCTTGACAAGTGCAGCTTCAGTCGCCACGGTACCTGCAAGTGAGCTTACTGGTCAGGCCAGTCATGCGGAAGGTGGCGTCTATGACGAGGGACACCAAGGTCGTGCGGCTCGCCCTCATACCGGGCGACGGAATCGGCCCTGAGGTCGTCGCGGCGACCGTGCCCGCGCTCCAGAGCGCGCTGGAGGTTGACGGCCACCGGCTCGACGTGACCTCGTTCGACCTCCTGAACACGATGGAAAGCCAGGGGTGGAACCTATGAAACCCAACAAGCAGCGGACGCGGCACCTCGGGACGGTCGCGGCCGCGCTCGCATCGCTGCTGCTGACAGCCTGCTCGGCCGGGTCCACGACAGCGGGAAACAGCACCGGCGGCCCTGCGGGCGACACCCTGAAGATCGGCCTCGTCGCCGAGCCGGCCAACCTCGACTTCACCAAAACCGAAGGTGCGGCCATTCCGCAGGCACTGCTGTACAACGTCTACGAGAACCTGGTGAAGGCGGACCAGTCCGGGAAGATAGAGCCCGATCTGGCCACGTCGTGGACCCTGTCCAAGGACCGCAAGACATACACGTTCCAGTTGGTGAAGGACGCCAAGTTCAGCAATGGCGCGCCGTTCACGGCCGAGGACGCCAAGTTCTCCATCGAACGCGTCACGTCCGGCTGGACGATAGCGCTGAAGTCCCGGATGGACGTCGTCGACACGGTGCAGGCGGTGTCGCCCACCGAACTGAAGGTCACCCTGAAAGAGCCGAGCAACAACTGGCTGTACTGGATGACCACCCGCGTAGGCGCGATGTTCAGCCGGACCGGCGTGAGCAAGCTGGCCACCGAGCCGGTGGGCACCGGCCCATACGCGCTGAAGTCGTGGACCCGCGGCGACTCGATCACGCTGGCCCGCAATGATGGCTACTGGGGGCCCAAACCGCACTTCGCGTCGGTCACCCTCAAGTACTTCAAGGACCCGACGGCCATGCACAACGCGCTGCTCACGGGCACCATCAACGTGATCGGCACGATGCAGCCCCCGGATGCTCTGGACCGGTTCCAGAACAACCCGAAGTACCAGATCATCGAAGGCTCGACCAACGGCGAGGTGGTCCTCTCCTTCAACAACGGCTCGGGCCCGCTGAAGAATCTGAAGGCCCGCCAGGCAGTCCGCTACGCCATCGACCACAAAGCCCTGGTGGACACCTGCTGGGCAGGCCGCGGCAAGCTCATCGGCAGCATGGTCCCGCCGACCGACCCGTGGTACGAGGACCTCGCGAACGAGTATCCGTACGACATCGGCAAGGCCAAGAAGCTCCTCGAGGAGTCCGGCGAAGCCGGCACCACGCTGCGGCTGCGGCTTCCGACGCTGCCTTACGCCACCGCGTGCGGCACCGTGGTCAAGAGCCAGCTCGAACAGGCCGGGTTCAAGGTCGAGCTCGACCAGCTGGAGTTTCCCGCCGCCTGGCTGACCACCGTGTTCAAGAACGCCGACTATGACATGTCCATCATCTCCCATGTGGAGCCCCGCGACATCTATACGGTGTTCGGGAACAAGACCTACTACACCCGCTACGACAACCCTGAATTCCGCGCGTTGCTGAAGAAGGCGGACGAGGGCACTCAGGAGCAGGAGATCGCCCATATGCGGGAGGCCGCCCGGCTGCTGTCCAAGGACGCCGCGGCCGACTGGCTGTTCCTGCTGCCGAACCTGATGGTGGCGGACAAGGACATCACCGGCCTGCCCGTGAACTCCGTCTCCGAGTCACTGGATCTCACCGGTCTGGGCCGCTCGTGAAAGGCGGCGTCAACCGATGATCGTCCGTCTGGTGCAGCGGGTCGCGATCCTCCTGGCCAGCCTTGTCGTGAGCTCCGTGATGGTGTTCGCGTTCATGGCGGTGCTGCCAGGGGATCCGGCCCGTGTCGCCCTCGGCGTCAACGCGTCGGACACGGCGGTGGCGCAGCTGCGCGAGGAGTTCGGGCTCAACCGGCCGCTCGCGGCCCAGTACCTCAGCTGGGTACACGGACTGGTGACCTTCGACCCGGGGAACTCCTACATCTCACACACGCCGATCGGCCCGCAGATCGCCGACCGCCTTCTGGTCACCCTGTGGCTCGTCGGCACCGCGATGGTGCTCGCCTGTGTCCTGGCGGTCCCCATGGCCACGCTCATGGCCATGCGGCACCGCAGGCCGTCCGGGCTCATTCTCTCGGCCCTGTCCCAAGTCGGCGTGGCCGTCCCGGCCTTCCTCGCGGGCATCCTCCTGATCACCGTGTTCGCGGTGGGGCTCGGGTGGCTGCCGGCGAACGGCTGGACACCCCCGGCGCAGGATCCGGTCCTGTTCCTCAAGCAGCTGGTGCTGCCCGCGCTGTCCCTCGGCCTGGTGCAGGGGGCGGTGCTCACCCGCTACGTCCGCAGCGCCGTGCTCGACGTCCTCCGGGAGGACTATCTGCGCACCGCTCGGGCCAAAGGACTTCGCCCGACGCGGGCACTGCTGCGGCACGGCCTGCGGAACGCGGCGGTGCCCGTGGTCACCGTCATGGCGTTGCAGCTCGCCACGCTGCTGGTGGGCGCGGTCGTCATCGAACGGGTCTTCGTCATCCCCGGGCTCGGCAGCCTGCTGCTGGACAGCGTCTCCAACCGGGACCTCATCATGGTGCAGGACGTGGTCATGATCATCGCAATGGCGGTGCTGCTGGTGAACTTCCTGGTGGACGTGATCTACCTGATGATCGACCCACGGCTCAGGGCGGGTGCGTCATGAGTGCTCTGGACACGGAAGCCGCTGCCGCGTCCACGGTGCCCGACGGCCGTCGGCGGCGCCGCCCGATAACAGGCAGCCTTCTGGTGGGCGGTCTCATCGTCTCGGTCGTGCTCGGCATGGCGCTGCTGTCCTTCGTGTGGACCCCGCACGACCCGACCCTGGTGAACGCCATGGCGCGGCTGCGGAAGCCGTCGCTGGAGTACTGGTTCGGCACGGACAAGTTCGGCCGCGACGTGTTCAGCCAGATCCTGGTGGGCTCGCGCACCACGCTGTTCGTCGGCTTCGTGGCGGTGGGAGTCGCCGCCCTGGTCGGAGTGCCCCTTGGCATCGTCGCCGGGATGGCGCCCCGCTGGTTCGGCGAGCTCCTGATGCGCGGTAACGACCTGCTTCTCGCCTTCCCGGCGCTCCTGCTGACCATCATGTTCGCCGCCGTGTACGGCGCCAGCACGCTGGTCGCGATGGTCGCCATCGGCATCGCGTCCATCCCCCATTTCGCCCGGCTGACCCGCAGCGGCACGCTGCAGGTCATGAAGACCGAGTACGTCATCGCGGCGCGCGCGGCGGGCCGCAGGCCGTTCTCGATCGGCCTGCGGCATGTCCTGCCCAACGTCAGCAGTCTCGTCATCGTCCAGTCGTCGGTCGGGTTCGCCATCGCCGTACTCGCCGAAGCCGCGCTGTCCTTCCTGGGCTTCGGCACCCCGCCCCCGGTACCGTCCTGGGGCCGGATGCTGCAGGAGAGCCAGGAGATGCTGTGGTCCGCTCCCCGGCTCGCCGTGTTCCCGGGCATCGCGATCGCGGTGGCGGTGCTCGGCTTCAACCTGCTCGGTGACGGCCTGCGCGACCGTTTCGACCCCAAGCTGGAGGACCGCCGATGACCCCGGCACCTGACACGACGCCGGCCGCCGGGCCGGACGACGTCCTGGCCGTGCGGAATCTCGACGTCGCGGTGGGCGACCTCAAGCTCCTCGAAGATGTCGACTTCACCATCCGGGCCGGCGAGCGGGTCGGTCTGATCGGTGAATCGGGGTCGGGCAAGTCGCTGACCGCACTGAGCGTCATGGGGCTGCTGCCTGAGGGACTCCGGGCCACGGGTTCGGTGCGGCTCGCCGGAGTCGACCACGATCTGGTGGGTGCCGACGAGGCGCGGATGTCCCGGGTGCGGGGCAAGGAGATCGCCATGGTCTTCCAGGAGCCCATGACCGCTCTGAACCCCACCATGAGGGTCGGGCGGCAGATCGCCGAGGTGCTGCTGATCCACCGGACCAGGCCCGACCGCGCGTCCGCCCAAGCCGCCGCCGTGGAACTGCTCGCCCAGGTGGGGCTGCCCGATCCCGCGGCCGCCGCGACCGCCTACCCGCACCAGTTCTCCGGAGGCCAGCGGCAGCGGGTGGTGCTGGCCATCGCGCTCGCGAACGACCCCGCGCTCCTGGTCTGCGACGAACCCACCACCGCGCTCGACGTCACGGTGCAGGCGCGGGTGCTCGACCTGATCGTGCGGGGTGTCCAGGAACGCAGGTCGGCCATGCTCTTCATCACCCACGACCTGGCCGTGGTGGCCACCGTCTGCGAGCGGGTCATGGTCATGTACGGCGGGCGGTTGATCGAGTCCGGCCCGGTCCGGGAGGTGTTCACGCGCCCCCGGCACCGCTACACCCAGGGCCTGATCGGCGCGTCGGACCTGACCGTGGTCGACGACCGCGGTCGGCTGGCCACGATCGGCGGGTCGGTTCCGCCGGCGGGCCGCTTCCCCGCCGGATGCGTCTTCAGAAACAGGTGCGCTCAGGCGACCGACGTCTGCGCCACCAGGCCGGAATGGGTCCCTACCGGGCCGGACTCCGGCTACGCCTGCTTCCACCCGGTATCCGAGAGCGGCGCACGCGGGACCGGCACACCCATGAACCAGGAGGCCGGCCGTGGCTGAGCAGCCGACCAGCGCCCCCCTCGCACCCGGGTCGCAGACCGGCCCCGCGGACGCCATCAGCGTCCGTGACGTCACGCGCGACTACCGACGGCCTCGTACCTCGCTGCGCCACCCCAGCCCGCCGGTGCACGCCCTGCGCGGCGTCAGCTTCGCCGTCCCCCAGGGGCAGCGGTTCGGCATCGTGGGCGAGTCGGGGTGCGGCAAGTCGACCCTGCTGCGCATTCTGGCCGGGCTCGACCGCCCCACCCGCGGCAGCGTCGCGATCGACGGCCGGGACATCACCGGGCTCCGGGAGAGCCGGCTCCGGTTCGTCCGCGAGCGGCTCCAACTCGTGTTCCAGGACCCGATGAGTTCGCTGGACCCGCGCATGCGCGTTGGCGACATCGTGGCCGAGCCGCTCGTCGCGCAGGGGCACCGGAACCGCAAGGAGCGGGTGGCCGAGTTGCTCGAGGCCGTCGGCCTGCGAGCCGACGCGGCGGACCGGTATCCACACCAGTTCTCCGGCGGCCAGCGGCAGCGCATCTCG
This sequence comes from Nonomuraea sp. NPDC048901, assembly GCF_040649695.1. Taxonomy (NCBI): domain Bacteria; kingdom Bacillati; phylum Actinomycetota; class Actinomycetes; order Streptosporangiales; family Streptosporangiaceae; genus Nonomuraea; species Nonomuraea sp. NPDC048901. The sequence continues at coordinate 736,663 of NZ_JBEZFW010000005.1, forward strand.
ATCGCGCGCGCTCTCGCCCCCCGCCCGAAGATCATCGTGGCGGACGAGCCGGTGAGCGCCCTGGACGTGTCCGTCCGGGCCCAAGTGCTCAACCTCATCGCCGACCTCGTCGACGAGTTGTCCCTCACGCTGGTCTTCGTCTCCCACGACCTGTCCGTGGTACGTCATGTGTGCGACCGGGTCGCGGTCATGCATGCCGGGGAGATCGTGGAGATCGGGTCCACGGAGCAGGTGTACGAGGAACCGCAACATTCCTACACACGCAGGCTCATCGCCGCCGTTCCGACTCTGGGCAAGGCACTGTCCGGTGTGTCGGCGGCCGACCTCAACCGGGAGTAGCGACCGTGACCGCCCACGTCCAACCCGCCGGCGGCGACTGGCCCGTGGGGAGTCCCGCGGGTCTTCCCATCGGCGACAAGTGTGTATCGCCTCGCCTCTCAGACTGGGATCAGCCGAACGCGTAGCCGTACAGGCCGGGGCCGCTGCTCAGCTCGCGGACCTTTCTCGGGAGCAGTCCGGGACGCAGGCCCGTCTGACGCGAGCCGGGCACGTACAGCACCTTGCCCTGGTCCGGCGCCGCCACCACCAGCCCGTACAGCGGACGTTCCTTGGTGAGCTGCCGGTAGCGCCCGCCGAGCGCGGGCAGCGCGGCCAGGGACGCGCCGAAATCGCGCCCCTTGCCCTTGATGAGCAGGTTGCCGTCCTTCGTCAGCCCGCCCTTCCTGGCCCCGGCCAGCACTTGGACCCCCTTCTCTCCGGGTACGCCGACGGCCAGCTCGTCGTCGCCGTCGCCGTTGAAGTCCCCGGCCGCCAGCGCGGCGCCGAACCGGTCGTAGTAGCGGGGCGTGCCCTTGAGCAGCCGTTGCGTCCACATCTCCGACCGGGCGCCGCGCAGCAGCGCGCTCCCGCTCCCGTACAGGACGTGCACGGCCCCGTCGCCGTAGTCCATCGCCCGCTGGTTGGCGCTCAACCCTTCACCGGGTACGCCGACGGCCAGGTCGTCGTGCCCGTCGGCGTCGAAGTCGCCGGTCGTCAGCGCCGCCCCGAAGGCGTCCCACTTCTCCGCCGAGCCCTTGATCCCGGGGCTGCTCTGGGTGAGGAGCCCGGCCCGCCGGCCCCGCACGTCGATGACGGTGACGGAGCCCTGGCCGTCCTGGGTGACGCTGTCGGCGGGCGCGCCCACGGCCAGCTCGGCCCGCCCGTCGCCGTTGAAGTCGCCGGTCGCGAGGGCCGCGCCCCACTGGTCCGTCACGCTTGCCGCCTGCCGTACCCAGGGGGTCTTCTGAGTGATCTGGTACGGCTTGCGGTCCTTCATCCAGTAGATCGTGACGCCCCCTCCCGTACGGTGGCCAGGGGCGCCCACCGCGAGCTCGTCGCGTCCGTCACCGTCGAAGTCACCGGCGGCCAGCGATGCCCCGAACCGGTCGCTCGACGGCTTCGCCGGCGCCAGCTCCTTGCCCGGCCGCAGGCCCGTGGGCGAGCCGTGGAACAGCTCGACGACGCCGTTGCCGTCGGCCCCCGGCACGCGCTCGCCCACGAACTCCTCTGACACGCCCACCGCCAGGTCGGCGCATCCGTCCGCGTTGAAGTCGCCCACCGCCAGAGCCGAGCCGAACGAGTCACCCGGCTCGGCGCCCTCCTGGGTCAGCTTCTCCTTGCGCCCGCTGCCGTAGACGACCGTCACGGAGCCGGCCCGCCGGTTGTCGTAGGGGGCGGCCACCGCCAGATCGGGACGGCCGTCGCCGTCGAAGTCGGAAGGGGATCCGCCACACGACGGAGCCGCGGCGTGACTCGTACCCGAAACGAGGGGAAGAACCAGGCAGGCGGCTAGCAGTGCGTTCATACAGGTAGGTATTTCCGCCCCGACCGAACCAGGTCTTAACGCTACGGGAACGTGCCAGGATAGGCGGGTGGACATCGACCTCGCGGATCTGGGTTTCTGGCGCCAGTCCCCCAAGGCCCGGCATGAGGCGTTCGCCAGACTCCGGCAGTTAGAGCACCCCGTGTTCTTCCCAGAGAAGAAGGTGCCCTTCCTCCGGTCAGGCAGCGGCTTCTACGCCCTGGTCAGGCATGCGGACGTGGTCGAGGCCAGCCGCGACGCCAAGGTCTTCTCCAGCGAGCCCGCCGTCACCAACCCGGAGCCGCCCGGCTGGGTCAAGCAGGTGTTCGGCGAGTCGATGGTCAACATGGACGACCCGCGCCACGCCCGGTTGCGGCGCATCGTCACCCGCTCGTTCAGCCCGCGCATGCTCTCCGGTCTGCAGGACGACATCGAGGCCGCGTGCGAGCGGATCGTCGACGACGTCATCGAGCAGGGCCCGCGCGACTTCGTCGGCCAGGTCGCGGCCCGGCTCCCCATTCACGTCATCTGCGACATGATGGGCATCCCCGACGACCTGCGGGCGAAGGTCCACGAACACGTCGACGTCTCCACCGCCTACACCGGCGTACGCCCCAGCCTGGCCCGCAGCGTTCAGCTGGCCGGCCAGAACATGCTGGCCCTGCTCGCCCTCCAGCGCATGGTGATCAAGCTGGGGCACGAGCGGGCCGCCGATCCACAAGGCGACCTGGTGTCCCTGCTGGTCACCGCCAACCCCGACGGCGAGAAGCTCACCGACCGCGAGCTCGGCTCCTTCTTCGCCCTGCTCCTGGTGGCGGGCAACGAGACCGCGCGCAACACGATGGCCCACGGCATCAAGCTGCTCACCGACAACCCCGCGCAGCGCGACCTGCTGATGGAGGACTTCGACGGCCGCATCGGCAACGCGATCGAGGAGATGGTCCGCTATGTGTCGCCGATCATGCAGTTCCGGCGCACGCTGACCCAGGACTACTCCCTGCGCGGCCTGGAGCTGAAGAAGGGCGACAAGGTGGTCCTCTTCTACGGCTCGGCCAACCGTGATGAGACGGTCTTCCCCGATCCCGACAGTTTCGACATCACCCGCGAGACCAAGCCGCACGTCGGCTTCGGCGGGCCGGGCCCGCACTTCTGCCTGGGCGCCAACCTGGCCAGGCAGGAGATGCGGACGATGTTCCGCGTGCTGCTGACCAGGTTGCCGGAGATCCGCGCGGTCGGCGAGCCGGAGCTGCTGCTGTCCAACTTCGACAACAGCGTCCGCAGTCAGGGGTTCACGTTCTGAGCTGCTCTTCCGGGGCCAGGACGTTCCTTCTGATCGTCAGGAAGGTGATCAGTGCCGCGACGACCATCATCGCGGCGCTGATCAGCATCGCGGTGTGGAAGCCCGCGTTGAAGACGGGCGGGTTCTTGAAGGCGTCGCCGACCAGGCCGACCAGGGGCGGCACGGCGGCCACCGCGAGCAGGCTGCCGGTACGGGCCACCGCGTTGTTGACGCCGCTGGCCGTACCGGCGTGGCGCTCTTCGACGGTGGCCAGCACGGTCGCGGTCAGCGGCGCCACCGCCGCCGACAGACCGAGCCCGAACACCGTGACCGCGGGGATGACCTGAAGAACGTACGAGGCGCCGAAACCGATCGTGCTCATCAGGAGGAAACCGAGCCCGGCCACCAGGATGCCGATCGTCATGGGCCAGCGCGGGCCGTAGCGCTTGGCCACCTCACCGGCGCGCGCCGACAGCAGCAGCATCAGGATGGTCGTCGGCAGCAGCGACAGCCCGGCCGGGGTCGCCGCGAACCCGGACACCACCTGCAACTGCACGACGAGCAGGAAGAACACCACGCCCATGGCCGCGTACATGATCAGCGTCACCACGTTCACGGCCGTGAACACCCGGTCCCGGAAGATGCTCACCGGCACCAGCGCGTCGGGGGACCTGCGCTTCTCCAGCACCACGAACGCCACGCCCAGCGCCACCCCCGCGATCAGCGGGATCGTCGCCCCCTTCTCGATCAGGCCGTAGGTGAGGAATGCCAGGGCCAGCGCCGCCAGCACCGCCCCCAGCACGTCGAACCGGCCCGCGGCCTGCTCGTCCCTGCTCTCGGGCACGTGCCGCACCGTGACCAGCACGACCAGCGCCGCGACGGGCAGGTTGAGCAGGAACGCCCACCGCCAGCCCGCCGTCTGCACCAGCACCCCGCCCAGCAGCGGACCGATCGCGGCGGCCACCCCACCCAGCCCTGACCAGGCGCCGACCGCGCGCGGCCGGTCGTCCCTGACGAACGACGCCTGGATGATCGCCAGCGACCCCGGGGTGAGCAGCGCGCCGCCGACGCCTTGCAGCGCGCGGGCGGCCACCAGGAACTCGACGTTCGGCGAGAGCCCGCACAGCGCCGAGGCCAGCGCGAACCAGACCGTGCCGATCAGGAACACCTTGCGCCTGCCGTAGCGGTCACCGAGCGAGCCGCCCAGCAGGATCAGCCCGGCCAGGGTGAGCGTGTAGGCGTTGATCGTCCACTGCAGGCCGGCCATGTCCGCGTCGAGGTCGTCGCCGAGGAAGGGCAGCGCGACGTTCACCACGGTGCTGTCGAGCATGGCCATCCCGGAGCCCAGCACGGTGGCCGCCAGGATCCAGCGCCCTCGGGCGGATTTGAGCGCTACGTGGTCGTCCTGCATGAGGGCAATCCTGTCACCTCTTTCGGTGCATAGCGGTCAGCCCCTCCCCGGAGAGGCGCGACCCGGGACCCTCAGCGTTGCCCGGAACCCTCAGCGGTCGTCCGCCGAGGGCGAGGGAGAGCCCCAGCCCCTTCACGGAGAGGTGCTGCCCAGGGCCCTCAGCACGAAGCCCGTCACCAATGCCTCCGCCGCCTCGACGGTGACCGCGCCGCTGATCAGGGGCACCCGCTCGGCGCCGATCACCGCGATGATCATCCGGGCCGTCGCCTCGACGTCGACCACCTGGAAATCGGCCGACTCGATCCCGCTCTCCAAGATCCCCACCAGGATGCGCTGCATGGGCGCCACGTGCTCGGCGAGCTGCTGGTAGGCGTCAGGGCCGAGGGCGGCGCTGAGATCCGCCGCTCCCGGGTGCGGGTGCGCCAGCAGGCCGGTCAGCTGCAGCCGGACGAACACCCGTAGCCGGTCGGCGGGGGAGGCGACGGCCGGCAGTTCCTGCTCGTAGCTTTCGATGAAGTAGCTGGTGACCCGCTCGGTGAAGGCCAGCAGCAGGGCGGCCTTGTCCGGGTAGTAGTTGTAGAGGACGGTCCGGGTGATCCCGGCCTCGTTCGCCACGTCCGTCATGGAGATGGCGTCGATCCCCTGCACCCTCGACAGGCGGGCGACGGCCTCGAGGATGCGATCACGCGTCTGGGCTCGGTGCTCACCGATGGTGGCTGCGGAGATGCGGGGCATGCGTCCATGGTAGGCCGGTGCCCATCCAGCTATAAGCCGACTTCTATAGGCCGGACTTCGCGCACGAGAGGCGGGGGATGGACCAGCCTCTGGAAGGCGGCGCGGTCACATACCGTGGGCGGCGGACCGGCCCCTCGAAGGCAGCGAGGTCAGCCCCGCCAGCGGCGGACGCTGAGACCCGCTCGGCACCCCGCGTCCTCTCGCATTCTTCGCCCCGCGCCCCCTCGCATTGTCACTGGCATTTCACCGGCAGTTGTGCAGTGTGGCGAATGCGGTGGTGTGCCGCATGCGTTGGTACCGGTGGTACGCGTGGTGCCGGTGGTACCCGGTACGGGTGGTGCCGGTGGTACGGATCTGGGTGATACGGGTCGATGTGGTAGGGGTTGTGCCCTGCCACCCATGGTGTCCTTGCTGCAGGTGGTGTCCGTGTGCCTTGCTACGCGGGGAGCGAGAGGTGCGGTGGTGTGCCCTACGCGGCGGCCTTGACCACGTGGAGCAGCTCGCCGAGTACCTCGGTGTTGAGCTGGTAGGCCAGCTTGACCTCACGGATCACGCGATGCTGCTCCCGCTCGCCGAAGGGCAGCGCGTCGAGGCGGGCGCGATATTCGCTCTTGAATCGGGGCAGGCTGCCGACCTCGTCGAACAGGTAGAAGTCGACCCCGCCGCCCTTCTGGTAGCCGTAGATCTTCTGCAGCTCCATCCGGATGAACTGCCCGCCCGACAGGTCGCCCATGTAGCGGGTGTAGTGGTGGGCGATATAGCCGCCCGGCCAGTCGGCCACCTGCTCGATCCGCGCCACCAGGGTCCGGGTCGCCTTCGAGGGTACGATCCGGTCGCGCCAGCCGGCACCGTAGACGGTCTGCAGGTCACGCTCCAGCGCCTGCTCCCGATAGAGCTCCGGGAAGACGAACCGGCCGGCAACCGGGTGATCGGCCAGGGCCTTGGCGGCGCCGTCGAGGGCGAGATAGGCGAAGTAGTGCTGGGCGACCAGCTCGCCGTAGTCGTGCTCGCTCAGTCGGCCGCCCATCAGCTCTTTGAGGTAGCTCTCATCCTCGGCCGACTCGTGGTCGCTCCAAGTGGCGTTCTTCAAGGTCTCGGAGAACGACGTCACGCTTCACCCCAATGTGTTGCCAGGTCTTTCATGACAAAGTGTCACAAACCCTGGACGGGCCCGTCAAGTTGATGACGACACTCTGTCATTAAACCCGACCCTGTCATGCTGGCGCCGCAGCCGTCACATCGCCGGGGCGGCCGAGGGCGATCAGTGTGAGATTGCGCAACGACGGCGTGCCTGGTGTGAAGTAGTCACTGTGCCCGCCGGGACCCACCTCAAACACCCGCGCCCCGTACCCGGGACTCAGCGCGTCGGCCCCGAAACCAAGCGGCCCGAGCTTCACCTTCGGCACGAACCTGATCCAATCACTACCACCCACACCCGCCCACACTCTGGTGACAGACGGCGCCGGGCCGGACACCCCGTGGTTGGACGGCGGGCGATACGACGCGTCGGACAAATGGTGGTCGGACGGTGCTCCATCGGACGGTGCCCCGATGCCGGGGCTTCCGAACAGCGCCACATCCGCGACGGGCAGGTCCGTCCCGGCCTTGGCGCACACCACCGAGCCGTAGCTGTGGCACAGTAACGCGATCGGCGCGGACGTCCGCGCGTGCAGCTCCATGACGGTACGGCGCAGCGCCTTAGCCCCCTCGACGGCCGCCGTGTCGGTGATGGCGCCCAGGCTCCACGTAGGCGGCGCGTCATAACCGAGCCAGGCGATCACAGCCAGCCGCTCGCCGTGGCCCACCTTGGCGGCCTCGGCCAGCAGCGCCCGCGCCGCGCCTCCGGGCCGCTTCGTACTCGCTTCGAAGGTGGCAACCGTGGTGTCGGCCCCCGGCACCACGATGGCGACCCGATCGGCGGTGGCCAGGTCGCCGTAGACCTTCACAAGCCGGCCACTGTGCTGGCCGGGCAGCGCCAGGACCGCGCCGAACGCGAGACTTCCGGCGAGCGTGAGGATTCTGAGCATGCTCGGAAAGCTACGAAAGAGAGGCCGTCGACCGCGTCACCGCTGGGGCTGAACTCTCTTGTAGTACCTGGGGGTGACAAGGCCGTCGGCAAGCACATGGTGGGCGATCTGGGTCGTGTCCTCCCGTTGTACGAACGGAAGCGGCGGTGCTGCTTGGTAGCGATGAAGGCGACGCCGCGGCGGGCTGATCGTCCGACGGCCGGGGCTGCCGGGGAGGGCTGGCGCGTCATGGCTTGTCCTCGCGATAGGTCATCAGGCGGGAGCCACGAGGACGGGTCGGCGGGCTGGCCGGGGTGCTGGGGTAGGGCGGGACCTGGCGGATTCTATGGCGCAGATCACATAGCCGCACCTGTCACAGGGATCAGGTCGTCGGCGTCTCGTGTCCGGCAGCAAGCAACGGAAGAATGGAAGGTCATCATGAGCAAGGTCTGGTTCGTCACTGGTTCGTCCCGCGGCCTGGGCCGCAGCTTTGTCGAGGCGGCGCTGTCTCGTGGCGACAAGGTGGCCGCGACCGCCCGCAAGACGGAGAGCCTTGACGACCTGGTCGCCGCCTACGGCGACGCGGTGCTCCCGCTTGCGATGGACGTGACCGACAAGGTCGCTGTCTTCGAGAACGTGACGCGGGCCGCCGAGCACTTCGGCCGCCTGGACGTCATCGTGAACAACGCCGGCTACGCCCAGGTCGGCGCGGTCGAGGAGCTGACCGAGCGGGAGCTGCGCGACCAGCTGGAGACCAACCTGTTCGGCGCGGTGTGGGTGGTCCAGGCCGCGCTGCCCTACCTGCGCGAGCAGCGCTCGGGACGCATCATCCAGCTGTCCTCGGCCGCCGGCCTCATCGCCATGCCGCTCGGCGGCGCCTACCACGCCTCCAAGTGGGCCCTGGAGGGCTTGAACGAGGCTCTCGCCGGTGAGGTCGCCGACTTCGGTGTCAAGGTGACCATCATCGAGCCCGGCGGCTTCGCCACCCGTTCCGGCAAGAACCCCGACCCGCTCGACAACGGCCACATGGCCGAGCCCGACCCGGCCTACGCCGGCCTCCGCCGGCGCCTCGGCGCGATCGCCGGCAAGCAGCCCGCCGGCGACCCGGCCGCGGCGGCCCAGACGCTGCTCAAGCTGGTGGACTCCGACAACCCACCGCTGCGGATTCTCTTCGGCCAGGGCTTCCACCCGATGATCCAGCAGGCCTACGCCGACCGGCTCAAGATGTGGGCCGACTGGCAAGACCTTTCGTTGGAGGCGCAGGGCAAGACCGACCAGCAGGCCGCGGTTTGAGCCTTCCAGGTCTGAGCCGCGTCGTCCTTCTCGGCTCGATGTACGCCCCCGGCTGGTGGCTGGTGCTCAATAGGGGCACCTCCCGGTTCCTGGTTGTGAGTGCGTGAGCTGTACGGCCGGCGCCGGCCGTACAGCTTTCGGGCCAGAGGTTGCTCGGCTCGAACGGCGGTGTCGGGACAGCTGCCCTCTCCTGAGGACACGTTCGTCGCCCTGTCTACCGGCTGAAGGCAGTTGGTGACCCTGCTCGCAGTCCTCTCGCGTCGAGGAGAGAAGGAGATCAGCAAAACAGGACAAGAGGTAGATCCCTTGACTTTCCTCCGTAGCGTTGCCGGTGATCGTAGGATCGTCCGCGTGGATCTGGACGACGTCGCCGCCCGGCTCGGGGTACCCGTCGAGGACGTCGACCGCGTACACCGGCTCGCCGGCGACCGGCCGTCGGCTCCGCTGCCCGCCAAGGCCGACGCGCCCGCGATCCTCGACCGGCTCGCGGTGCGGCCGGACGACGCCGCCGAGATCATGGCGGGCTGGCCCGACCCCGACTCTCCCTTGTGGACTGCGGAGCTGCGCTGGCTGCTCGACCGCTCGATCGCCCTGGTCCGCGCCGATCTCGGGGGCCACGGCTGGCTGCCGCCCGGTCCGGAGCTGCCGCGCGAACGGGGCCCCGCCTGGCGGCATCTCTACGTGTACGCGTACCTGGCCCTGGTCGACGTCGTCACGGCGTACCACCGCGACCACGGCATCGCCGATGCCGTCTCGTGGGCGACCCTCGCGGATCTGGGCCGCAACCTCGCGATCGACCGGCGAATGCGGCGTGAGGGCTGGCCGGTCATGCAGAGCTGGCTGACGCTGCACGCGCGCGGCGGCATCTACGAGCTGGGCCGGCTGCAGCACCAACGCGGCGGCACCACCATCGGCCTGCACATCCCCGAGTCGGGATCGATGACCCCGGAGGCGGTCGCGGCGTCGCTCGACGAGGCCCGCGCGTTCTTCCCACGCCACTTTCCCGACGAGCGCTACACGACGTTCTCCTGCGGCTCGTGGCTGCTCGACCCGCAGCTACTGGAGTACCTGCCTGAGGACTCCAACATCGTCCGGTTTCAGCGAAGGTTCGAGCTGGAACCCTACGAGGAGCCGGAGGGGCAGGACGCCGACGTCGAGGTGCTGCGGTTCGTGTTCCGCACCCTGACCACGCCGCTCGACCGGCTACCGCGCCGCACCGTGCTCCAGCGCGCGATCGTCGACCACCTGAAGGCCGGCCGCCACTGGCGCATCCGCCGCGGCCACTTCCCGATCTAGCCGAGCCGAGACATCCACAGAGTGGTCGTGTGCGATGAGGTTGACGAAGGCCGCCATCGAGGTGCTCAGCCGCTCCCTGGCCCAGCCCGCCCGCGCGCGCGGGATCACCGTCAACGCCGTCGCCCTCGCGAACGTGTTCTCGGGCTACAAGATGCGTTGATGCCGCGACACCGTACGGCAGCCAGACCCATCTTGTGTGCCCGGCTCACGGGTGTGAACGGCGACAACCCCGGGTGATCGAAGACTCCGGGTGGAGTTACCGGATCGCCAAGGACGAATGGGCGTTCGTGACGAGGGGTGGCTGCCTACCTCGGGGTTGAGGTCGGCACCGGGTGTCGCCGAGCATGTCGCGCGGCCGTTTGTCGGCGTCGGTCGCGGTGAGGCGGAGTGACGGTTGCGGTGGAACCTGTCGGTGTTCAGGGTGAGTTGTCGGGTTCCGCCTTCGATGTCGCCGTACGACATCCGCAACCGCTCGGCGCCGACTGTCCCATCGACCTCGACGTGCTCGATCCGCCGTCTGGTGTCAGGCTGAGTGCGCTCGATTTTCCGCGCCTTGGAGGTTTTGATGCGTGCAGGCGTCGTGGTCACCGCACACCCCGGTGTGGAGGAGCTCGCCGTACAGGCCGAGGAGTTGGGCCTGCACAGTTTCTGGCTCAACGACACCCCGATGGTCCACGGCGACCCCTTCGTCGCCCTGGGACTGTGTGCGAAGGCCACCAGCCGCATCAGGCTCGGCATCGGCGTGACCTCACCGGCGCTGCGCTCGGCCCCGGCCGCCGCGAGCGCGTTCGCCAGCCTCAACGCCCTGGCGCCAGGCCGGATCATCTGCGGGATCGGCACCGGAAACACCGCCCGGCGCACACTGGGCATGCGGCCGACCACTACAGCCATGATGGAGAACTTCACCGCCGCACTGCAGGACCTGTGCGCCGGAGGCACCATCGAGTACCGCGAAGGTGACCGAGTCCGCAACGTCCGGTTCCTGCACACCGGGGCGCACGCGAACACGGCCGACCCGATCGAGTTCGTCGTGGCCGCGCTAGGACCGAAGGCCGCCGCCGTCGCCGGCCGCCGCGGCACCGGCCTGATCTCCTTCGGCCTGCCGGACCCCACCGCCTGGCAAGCACTGCATGACACCCGCCGCCACGCCGCTCACGACACACCACACGGCCCCGACTCCCGCGTGGACTCCTACCTGGTCACCGCGCTGCACATCCTCGAGGAGGACGAGGACCCCAGCGGCGACACGGTCCGGGACGCAACCGGCCACATCGTCCTGTCGCTGCTGGCCTTCGCCGCCGACACCGCCGCCGACGCACGCGCTTTCGCCGAGCAACTCGGCCCCGAGGAACGCGAGGCGGTGTGGCGCCTCCTCGACCGGCGCGGTACCACCGCCACCGCACCCGACCGGCACACCAAGCTCTACCCCAACTACCTCGGACGCATCGCACCGGAGGACCGGGACCTGATCCTGCCCTCACTGATGAACACCCTGGCCCTGGTCGGCACCCGCGACGACCTCCGCGCCCGCATCGCCACCCTGGAACAGGCCGGCGTCGACGAACTGCTCATCCAGCCGGTCATCGACCCACCCATCGAGATAGCCCAGCTCGCGAAACTCCTCACCTGAGCGGACCCAACTGCCATTGGAGCTTCCAGCGGATCTTGTCACCGGTGTTCCGGTGGACATGATCGACCGGTCTGGGATCAGCCTGCCGGGACGGTCGTCACGCTCGGGTGTAGCGGTGTTTGGTGCCGGGCGGGAAGTACTCGGGGTCGCCCAGCTCACGTAGCCGGATGAACGGCGCCTGCTGGGCCATCGGTACATAGGCCGCGAACTCGCTGTTGAGCCGGAGCAGCTGTTCGAGGATCGACTCGCCCACCAGCCTCGCCGTCTCCTCCGATGGCTTCTCGCCGGGCATGAGCTCTACTGTCACCGTCAGGTGCCGGTCACGCCGGTCGTCCTCGACCGCCTCCAGGACGAACTTTCCGGTCACCAGCGAGCTGACCGCCGGCTGCTGCAGCCCTACGGAGATGTTCTCCGGGTACACGTTCGCGCCGTAGTAGGAGACGGTGAAGTGGCTGCGCCCGAACACGTAGACGAAGGGCCGGGACGGGCCGGTCGCCGAAGGCTCGAAGCCGAGGTGCCGTACGAAACGTGACATCCGTTCGAACGGCACGATTCCGCCCTCGTCAGCGATGTGATAGCGGATCAGGGGGATGCCATTGTCGCCCGAGAACACCAGCGTGCCCTCGTGCTCCTCGAAGAAGCGGACCTCGGGGTCGTACTGGACGAGCGTCGGCAGCCGCGACTCCCCGAACAGCTCCCTCGCGGCCCCGGGACGGCCGGCCAGGAACCGGCGGATCTCCACAGAGAGAGGCGTCTCGTTGCCCAGTACGCCCGCGTCGGCCGTGCCGTACAGGGAGGCGATACCGCGCACCGGGTCCGCGATGCCCGCCCTGTCCGCCACGAGCGTGCGCCACTCCTCGCTGAACACCTCCCCGGCCGTGACGAGCTTGACGTTCCACCTGGACCAGGGCAGTCCCGCGTCGATGACGTCCTTGAGGAAGGGCGGATAGCCGAGGAGTACGACCTGGTCGAAGTACGGGGCCAGTTGCGGGAGTACGCGAAGGATCTCCCGCTTGTCGCTCCCGGGGGCGACCACAGTGATCGGGTAGCCGCGCTCTGCCAGGTGGCGGCAGCAGGCCACGGTGAACAGCCCGCCCACCCAGGTGCCGAGCGCGAAGCAGACGACGGCCAGCGTTCTGCGCTCCCGGGCCTCGAAGGAGTCCCGGAACACCTCCTCGAACCGCGCGGCGATCACCCGCTCGTCGGACACGGAACGCGGCCAGAACGACGGCGTACCCGTCGAACCGGACGAGACCGCGATCATGTCGCCGATCACGCCGTCGCGGCAGAGCCGGGGGAGTGGGTGGCGGTTGAGGTAGCCGTCCTTGGTGAGCAGCGGCAACCGCGCGAAGTCGGCCATGCTCGACACCTGGTCCGGACTGACACCCTGCTCGGCGAGGAACTCCCTATATGCGGGCACCGACGCGGACACCTGATGGAATAGCGCAAGCGGGTCCATTTCTCAGACGGTAGATCCTGTTTGCCGTTGACGCACGCGGTCATCCCGCCTGCCTCCAGGGAGCGCTTCGCTCGGCCGATCTCCAGGCACCTTCATCGCTGAACAGCCGAGGTCAAGGGGATGGTTCGAGGTAGATCTTGCGTTCTTCGGGGGTCAGTTCGCGGATGGTGCGCTTGGCGGCGAGTGCCTGGACCTGGTGCATGGGACCGCATACCGCGCAACGCCAGATCCGTACCGTGGCGTCGTCGTAGGTCGACAGTAGCCGCAACCCGTCCGGACTGAACTTCACGGAGTTGACCGTAGTGCCGGAGCCGCTGAAGACCACTGGCTCGCGCCCCTCGGCCGGCATCCAGATCCGCACGGTGTTGTCATTGCCACTGCTGATGACCTGCTGCCCGTCCGGGCTGAAGCCGACGCTCCACACCACGCCCTGATGGCCGCGCAGGACGATCGGGTCTCCGGTCCCGCCGGTGTTCCAGATGCGGATCGTGCCGTCGTTGCCCCCGCTGACCAGCCGCCGCCCGTCCGAGCTGAGGGCGAGGCACCACACCAGGCCTTGGTGGCCGCGCAGCATGACAGGTTGACCGGTCCCGTCGGCGTTCTGGATCAGGATCGTGCCGTCCACGCCTGCGCTCGCCACCCGCCGCCCGTCGGGGCTGAACACGACATACCGGACCTGGCTCTGAGGGCTTTTCATGATGACCGGCGCTCCGGTCCCGTCAGTGTGCCAGACGCGTACAGTGCCGTCGTCACCTCCGCTGACCACCCGCGTGCCGTCCGGGCTGAAGGCGGCGTTCCACACGTTTCCACTGTGGCCGCGCAGCACGACAGCCTGGCCGGTCCCGTCGGCGTGCCATATCCGTACCGTGCTGTCAGCACCTGTGCTCGCCAGTCGCCGCCCGTCCGGGCTGAAGGCGACCCCGAGGACGTCCGCCTTGTGGCCGCGCAGCACCAGCGCGTCACCGCTGCCGTCGATGTTCTGGACGCGGATCGTGCCGTCGATACCGGCACTGGCGACGCGTCGCCCGTCCGGGCTGAACACGGCGTCGTACACGGCCCCGGTATGACCTCGCAGGATCATCGCGTCACCGGTGTACGCCACGTCCCACAGTCGCATCGTCCCGTCATCGCTCGCGCTCGCGAGCGTACGCCCGTCTGGGCTGAACGACGCGTTCCACGTCGTACCACGATGGCCGCGCAGAATGAGCGGGTCGATGTTGCTGGCCATGTTCCAAATCCGGACCGTGCCGTCGTTGCCCACGCTGGCGATCCTCCGGCTGTCGCGGCTGACCGCCGCACCCTCCACCGTGCCGTCGTGCCCGCGCAGCACCGCTGGTGCATTCTGTCCGGTCACGTCCCACACCCGCACCGTGCCATCGGTACTGGCGCTGACCAGGTTCCGCCCGTCCGGGCTGTACTGCAGTCCTTCCACAGAATTCTCGTGGCCGCGCAGCACGACCGTTTTCGCCTTACCGGCCGGGTCCCAGATCCGGACGGTGCCGTCGCCGCCGCTGCTGGCCAGTCTCCGCCCGTCCGGGCTGAACACGACCTGCAGAGCCCGCCCATCGTGGCCGCGCAGCACCTTGGGAGCACCGCTTCCCGCAGATGAACTGCCGGTCCACCTGCCGCCATCCGGTGCTTTCCAGATCCGCACCGTGCCGTCGTCCCCGGCACTTGCCAGGCGTTGCCCGTCGGGGTTGAACGAGACGCCCCACACCGGACCACGATGGCCGCGCAGCACCAGCGGATCGCCACCGCCGGCCCAGTCAGACACGCTGACCGTTCCGTCGATGCCGCCTGTCGCCAGGTAGCGTCCGTCCGGGCTGAACACGGGGTTCCACGCCTCACCGGCATGGCTGTGCAGCACCACCGGATCTCCCGTGGGCAGCCCTCGTACGGACACCTGCCAGACCCGTACGGTGCCGTCTCCGCTGCCGGCGGCCAGATGCCGCCCGTCCGGGCTGAATGCGACGCCGCAGACCTTGCCCGCGGCGATGGGCACGATGAGCCGGATCCGCGAGTCGACGGTGGCCTGCCGGAGTACCGCCGTGGCCTCCTCCGTCGGGCTGACCGCGTATGCCCGCCGGGCCAGCAGCAGCCCGAGCTGCGGGTCCAGCTGGAGCTGGCCACGCGCGTCCGCCGCCAACTGGCGAGAGTACGCGAGATCTCGCTCCTCCTCCGCCCGGCTCGCGTTCCCCAGCGCTATCACGGCCAGCGCTCCGACCACGGTCGCCACCACCACCAGGCTGATCAGAGCCGCGCGCACACGACGGCCCGCCGCCGCCCGCTCCCGGCGCGCGCGTGCCCTGCTGGCCGCCAGGAACGCGTGTTCCAGGTCGTTGAGCCGGTCGAGCGCGCGGTCCTCCCAGGCCGCCAGTCGCGTTCCCCGGTACAGCAACTCGTTCTCGCGCCCGTGCTGCTCCCACTCGGCGGCGGCGTCGGTGAGCCGCCGCTGGAGCCGGACGAGTTCCCGGTCTTCGGCGAGCCAGCCCCGCAGCCTCGGCCAGGAACGGATCACCGCCTCGTGAGCCACCTGGACGCTGTCCTCGTCGACGGTGATCAGCCGCGCCGCCGTCAGCCGGGACAGTACGGCCGCCATCGCCGCCCCGTCCGGCCCCGCCAGCAGCTCCGCCGGCGGGACGCGCCTGCGCGTGTCCTCGGTTCCCTGCCCCAGCGCCGTCAGGCGGAGGAACGCGTTCCTGGCCAGATTTCGCTCACCGACGTCGAGCCCGTCGTAGATCTGCTCGGCGGTCTGCGCGATGGCGCCCTGGATGCCTCCTGCTTCCCGGTACCCCGCGAGCGTCAACGTGCCGCCTTTGCGGCGCTTCCACGTCTCCAGCAGGGCGTGGGAGATCAGTGGCAGCGCGCCGGGCTCGCCTCTCGCGTCGCTGAGGATGGTCTCGACGAGCGCCCGCTCGACCTTGAGCTCTGCCCGGAGCGCCGGGCCGATGATCACCTGTCGGAGGTCGTCGTCCTCCATGGGACCGATCAGCAGGTGCCGGTCGCGCAGCATGGCCACCAGCGGCGGGTGTTCAGCGCACCGGGCGTAGAAGTCCGCGCGGATTCCCAGGACGACGCGGGCTCGATCGTTGGTCTCCTCCGCCGCGGCGAGCAGCGAGTCCAAAAAGAGGGATCTCTCCTTCTGGTCGTCGCAGAGGCTGAAGACCTCCTCGAACTGGTCGACGACGATCACGATGCGCACGCTCTTCGGCCTGCCCGCCAGTATCTGTCCGATCGCCAGCCGGACGTTCGAAGGGGCGGCCACCAGGTCGGCGTACAGGGAGGGAGCGGTGGTTCCGCTGAGGTTGGCCAGGCCCACCGCGAGTTCGTCCAAGGGGTGCGCGCCTGGCGTGAGAAGGAGCGTCGGCCGGTGGAGGCCTTCCGAGGCGGCGCTGTTCCGCAACGCCGGAAGCAGGCCGGCTCGAAGCAGGGAGGACTTGCCGCTTCCTGAGGCGCCGAACACCGCGAGCAGGGATGTGTCGCGTAATCGCGCGGAGAGTTCGTTCACCAGCTCGCGCCGGCCGAAGAACCGGTCCGCGTCGTCAGGATCGAAGGTGACCAGGCCGAGGTACGGCGCGTCCTGGTCCATCTGGTCCTCCGCACCGGCGTCGGCGACGGCCAGCTCCGCGGCGACCTCTCGCCAGAGTTTCTCCCAGGTCTTGGTGTCGCCGCCGCAGGCCTCGACATAGGCCAAGGTGACCGCCAGCGTGGGAAAGATCCCCCCACCTGCTGCCTCGGACAGTGCGGTCACCGAGTAGTGCGCGCGCCTGGACAATTCGCGGTAGCTGGACCGAGGGGCCCCGGCGCGTAACTGCCTCAGCTCGTGCGCGAACCGCTGTAACGGGCCTGCGTCAGGGTCGAGCGGTCGTTCCGGTCGTCCCATGAACCCGCCCCCATGGCCGTACGATCGCCGGTTGTCGAACTGCGAAGTTCGGCGCTTGACAACCGGAATCGACTATAGCCATCGGGAGTTGATTACGCGATGAACCGCCCGTCCCGCCCCCGTGGAAGACGGGCGGCTCCAACGCGACTTACGCCCGGTAATGCCGGCGACAGCCTAGGGCTGGGCTGGATCCGGCCTTACAGGTCGTAGTGCAGGTCGGTCTTGCCATTGCTTGGGTTGTAGGTGCAGTAGTAGTCGATGCCGGTTTGCGAGTGCAGGTAGGACGCTCTGCTCAAGCAGTCGTAGCAGCTTTCGTAGTTCGGGGGCACCCACACGCTGTTCGGATTGGCCTCTGTCCTGAGGTGGCAGCGGTTTGGGGCGAGGAGCGTGGAGGCCTCGCTGCTCGACGAGGTGCTCGCGGTCGAAGCGTACGACAGGCCGGGTACGGAGGCGATGACAGCGGTGGCGAACATGGCTGCCGTCACAAGGCCCAGACCGCTCGCGAGCTTCCTGCGCGACTGTCGTTCCATGTCGATTCCCTTCGTCGGGTGACTCGGTAAGCCGTATCCCCTGGTCTAGCCGTCCCGAAATTGTCCAGCGCGCGTACGGCGTGCTGGACAAACAACTCTTCGGAGGCGGGTCGGTGTTGGAACTTCTAACAGGTGAAACGCATTTCTTTGATATGCGTGTGAGTTAACGCGGGTTTAGGCTCTGGTTTCCGGATCGGCGCATGCCCGATGTGGGAATGCCACAAAAGCCGCCAGAGCGCGTCACCTTCCTCAGGGAACCCCGCGTTGCTCCGTACCCAGTCCCGCAGAGCTCACGGGTCACTTCGTTCGTCGCGTACGCGGTCAATCGCCTGGTCGTACCAGTCCCGTCTCGTACGCGTACACGATCGCCTGCGCCCTGTCGCGCAGCCCCAGTTTCATCAGCACCCGTCCCACATGCGTCTTGACGGTCTGCTCCGCCACCACCAGCTTCTCCGCGATCTCCTGGTTGGACATCGCCTGCGCGACCAGCGCGAGCACCTCCGTCTCGCGCTCCGTCAGCTCCGCCAGCCGCCGGACCGTCGGCGCTCGGGGCGCGCCCAGCCGGGCGAACTCGTGGATCAGCCGCTTGGTGACCGCCGGGGCGATGAGGGCGTCGCCCGCCGCGACGACCCGCACCGCCTCGGCCAGCTGGACGGCCGAGGCGTCCTTGAGCAGGAACCCGCTCGCTCCCGCCCGCAGCGCCTCATAGACGTAGTCGTCGAGGTCGAAGGTGGTCAGGATGAGGACCTTCGGGCCGTCGCCCGACGACAGGAGCCGCCTGGTCGCCGTCAGCCCGTCCATGACCGGCATGCGTACGTCCATGAGCACCACATCGGGCCGCAGCTCGGCCGCCCGTCGCACCGCCTCCTCGCCGTTGGCGGCCTCGCCCACCACCTCGATGTCGGACTGCGCGCTCAGGAACACCGTGAACCCGGTGCGCACCATTCCCTGGTCGTCCGCGATCAGCACCCGGATCACGCCGTCTCCTCCGCCCCGGCGATCGGTAACGTCGCGGTCACCTGGAAACCGCCCCCTTCGATGGGTCCCGCCTGTAACGTGCCGCCGAGCAGCGCCGCCCTTTCCCGCATGCCCACCAGCCCCTGTCCAGTCCCTTCCGGGCCGCCCGCCGTGGCGCCGGCGCCGTTGGTGACGTGGAGCCGTAAGGCGTCGTCGTCGCATGCGACGACGACCGCGACCGTGGCGCCGGGCGCGTGGCGCATCGCGTTGCTCAGGGACTCCTGCACGATCCGGTACGCGGAAAGCCCGACGGCGGGCGGCAGCGCCCCGAGCGGCTGCTTCGGCAGCTCGACCCCCACGGTGAGCCCGGCGGCGCGGGCGTTGGACACGAGCTCGTCCAGCCGGTCGAGGCCGGGCTGCGGCGCGGTGTCGGTGCGGCCGTCCTGGTCGCGCAGCACACCGAGCACTTGGCGCAGCTCGGCGATGGCCTCCAGGGACAGGCTGCGGATCTCGGCCAGGCCCGCCTCCAGCCGCGCGGGATCACCGGCGGCCTTGAGCGGCACCGCCTCGGCCTGGATGGCGATCACCGACATGTGGTGGGCGACCACGTCGTGCAGCTCCCGCGCGATCCTGGCGCGCTCTTCGAGCACGGCCTGCGCGCCCTCGGCCAGCCGCGAGCGCCGCTCCTCCTCCGCGAGCCTGGTCGTGGCGTTACGGCGTACGCGCACGTTGTAGCCGAACAGCAGGGAGACCGTCACCATGATCGTGACGAGGACCATCGAGTCGGGATGGACGATCCACGCGGTCAAGACGCTGATCACCCACACGGCGACGGTGATCCGACGGTCGCCGCGCACGGCAACCGAGTAGGTTACCAACAGGTACATCACCGCCAGCCCGACCGTGTAGGGCGGATAGCTGGTGCCGACTGTCTGCGTCACCCAGAACGCGAACGGCAGCTGGACCATGGCCACCCGCCAGGCGCCCAGCGGCCACCGATCGCGCAGCGCCACGGGCAGGGAGAGAGCAGCGGAGGCGAGAGAGAGTAGCGAGTCGTCGACTGGCGGCTTGGCGCCGTCGTTCCAGTTGACGAGCTGGGAGAACGTGGTGGCGAACAGGATATAGGCCACCAGGATGTCCGCCACCTGGACCAGGTCGACGTGGCCGGCCAGTGGCTGCCAGCGGGGCAGCCGGAAACGCAGCCAGCGCGATCGGGGCGGCGGCGGGTCCGCGTCGCCCTGGAACAGCGCCAGCGCGAAGGGCCGCACCACTGCCGAGAACACGCGATCACCCTACGGGGGCGTGGCCGGGCGGGCATCAACCCTGGGTCGTCATCCTCAGGTATGACTGGCTTACATGATTACGATCGCCGTGAGCGAACATCGGCAACCCTGGGAACAATCAGAGGCTCTAATGACTTGAGTCGGTATAACTCAACCCTTTGGAGTTCGTATGAGTGAGAGCTTGATCCTCCCGGTCCTGCCGCTGGACGACGAGGTCGTCCTGCCGGGCATGGTGGTTCCGCTGGACCTGTCCGACTCCGAGGTGCGGGCTGCCATAGACGCGGCCCAGGCATCTGGTGGCAACAAGCCGCGGGTCCTCCTCGTTCCCCGGATCGATGGCCGTTATGGCGCGGTCGGCGTGCAGGCTGTTGTCGAGCAGGTCGGGAGGCTGCCCGGTGGCGAGCCCGCCGCCGTGGTGCGCGGCGTCGACCGCGTGCGCGTCGGCACCGGCACGACCGGCCCCGGCGCCGCCCTTTGGGTGGAGGCCATCACGATCGACACCGTCGCCGCCGGTGAGCGCGCCCAGGAGCTGGCCAAGGAGTACAAGGCCCTGGCCACCACGATCCTGCAGAAGCGCGGCGCCTGGCAGGTGGTCGACCAGGTCAACCAGATCGACGACCCGTCGGTGCTGGCCGACAGCTCCGGCTACACGCCTTGGCTGACGACGGCTCAGAAGGTCGAGCTGCTTGAGGCCGCCGACCCGGCCGAGCGGCTGGCCCGGCTGGTCGAATGGTCGCGCGAGCACCTGGCCGAGCTCGATGTCGCCGAGACGATCCGCAAGGACGTCCAGGAGGGCATGGACAAGCAGCAGCGTGAGTTCCTGCTGCGCCAGCAGCTCGCCGCGGTCCGCAAGGAGCTCAAGGAGCTCAACGGCGACTCCACCGAGACCGAGGAAGAGGACTACCGGGCCCGCGTCGAGGCCGCCGACCTGCCGGAGAAGGTGCGCGAGGCCGCGCTCAAGGAGGTCGACAAGCTGGAGCGTACGTCCGACCAGTCTCCCGAGACCGGCTGGATCCGTACCTGGCTCGACACCGTTCTCGACCTGCCCTGGAACGAGCGGACCGAGGACAACTACGACATCACCGGCGCCCGTGCGGTGCTGGACGCCGACCACACCGGCCTCGCCGACGTGAAGGACCGCGTCATCGAGCACCTGGCCGTGCGCAAGCGCCGCCAGGACAAGGGCTTCGGCGTGGTGGGCGGCCGTCGCAGCGGCGCCGTACTCGCGCTCGCCGGGCCTCCCGGAGTGGGCAAGACCTCGCTGGGCGAGTCCGTCGCGCGGGCGATGGGCCGCAAGTTCGTCCGAGTCGCGCTCGGCGGCGTCCGTGACGAGGCGGAGATCCGCGGTCACCGGCGCACCTACGTCGGCGCGCTGCCCGGCCGCATCGTCCGCGCCATCCGCGAGGCCGGTTCGATGAACCCGGTCGTCCTGCTCGACGAGGTCGACAAGGTCGGCTCCGACTACCGTGGCGACCCGACGGCGGCCCTGCTCGAAGTGCTCGACCCGGCGCAGAACCACACGTTCCGCGACCACTACCTCGAGGTCGAGCTGGACCTGTCCGACGTGCTGTTCCTGGCGACGGCCAACGTCCTGGAGGCCATCCCCGGGCCGCTGCTCGACCGCATGGAGGTCGTCACGCTCGACGGCTATACCGAGGACGAGAAGGTGGCGATCGCCCGTGACCACCTGCTGCCCCGCCAGCTCGACCTCGCCGGCCTGACCGCCGACGAGGTGGGCGTCGAGGACGCGGCACTGCGCAGGCTGGCCGCCGAATACACCCGGGAGGCCGGCGTACGGTCCCTGGAGCGCTCGGTCGCCCGCATCCTGCGCAAGGTCGCGGCCAAGAACGAGCTGCCCGTCACGGTCGGCGAGGACGACCTGGTCGGCTACATCGGCCGCCCCAGGTTCGTGCCGGAGTCGTCGCTGCCGGAGGCCACCCAGCGCACCTCGGTGCCCGGCGTGGCGACCGGCCTGGCGGTCACCGGAGCGGGCGGCGACGTCCTCTACGTCGAGGCGTCGCTGGCCGAGCCGGAGACCGGCGAGACCGGGCTCACGCTCACCGGCCAGCTCGGCGACGTGATGAAGGAGTCGGCCCGGATCGCGCTCTCCTACCTGCGCTCGCACGGCGCGGAGCTGGAGCTGCCGGTCACCGCGTTCAAGGACCGCTCGGTCCACGTCCACTTCCCCGCGGGCGCCGTGCCCAAGGACGGCCCTTCGGCGGGCGTGACGCTGACGACCGCGCTGGCCTCGCTACTGTCCGGTCGTACGGTACGCAGTGACGTGGC
The DNA here is from genome assembly GCF_040649695.1 of Nonomuraea sp. NPDC048901. NCBI lineage: Bacteria > Bacillati > Actinomycetota > Actinomycetes > Streptosporangiales > Streptosporangiaceae > Nonomuraea > Nonomuraea sp. NPDC048901. The sequence continues at coordinate 758,551 of NZ_JBEZFW010000005.1, forward strand.
CATGACCGGTGAGATCTCCCTCACCGGCCGGGTGCTGCCGATCGGCGGCGTCAAGCAGAAGCTGCTGGCGGCGCACCGGGCGGGCATCACCACGGTCCTCATCCCGGCCCGCAACGAGCCGGACCTGGACGACGTGCCCGAGGAGGTGCGTAACGAGCTGACGATCCACCCGGTCAGCGACGTGCGCGAGGTCCTCGACATCGCCCTGACGCCGGCTCAGGTCGCCTCCACGGTCGCGGCCTGACCTGTCACCCATCTGCCCCGTCGTACTTCGGTACGGCGGGGCAGATGGCTTTTTGGACGAATTATCCGTTCGTTTGACTGAATGATTCGTGCATGCTTTCCTGGCTTCATGCTGTACGGCACACCCGCATTGGAGGCCGCCGACAAGGGCGTGCTCGCGGAGATCGAAGATATGCGGCGAGACTTGAAATATCGCCTGGCCGAGACGCACCGTTGGGACGGACAGCTCCGCCGGCAACTGCAGGCGCGGGCGATTCAAGGGTCCAACTCGATCGAGGGCTACCGGGCCAGCGTCGAGGACATCGAGTCGATCATGGCGGGGGAGGAGCCGCTGGAGACGTCGGCGTCGGTGACACGGGAGATCGCGGGTTACCAGCAGGCGCTGACCTATATCCAGGCGTTGTCGCGGGCGCCGGTCTTCCGATTCGACGTGGGCGTGCTCAACGCGCTCAACTTCATGATGATCGGCCACCATCGCAACAAGACACCAGGCGTGATCCGACCGGGTGGGATCTACATCCGGGATTCCGAGTCGGGCGAGGTGGTCTACGAAGGCCCCGACGCCGACCTTGTCCCGGGGGCGATGGACGACTTGGTCGCGTGGCTCAATGACGGTGACCAGGACTGCCCTAGTTATGTCCGGGCGGCCATGGCCCACTTCAACCTGGTCAAGATCCACCCCTGGCGTGACGGCAACGGCCGGATGTCCCGCGCGCTGCAGACGCTCGTCCTGGGCCGGGACCAGATCACGCTGCCGGAGTTCTCCTCCATCGAGGAGTGGCTCGGCCAGCAGCGCACCACCATCGACTACTACGACGTGCTCGGCCAGGTCGGCGGGCGGCGATGGAGCCCTCACGGGAGCACGTTGCCGTGGGTGCGCTTCTGCCTAAAGGCGCATCACATGCAGGCCCAGCGGGTCCTCCAGCGTCTCGGCGAGGCCGGGGAGATCTGGATGCTGCTGGAGGAGCAGGTCGACGCCGACGGTCTCAACAGCCGGAGCGTCTCCGCCCTCTACGAGGTGTTCGTCAACAGGCGTCTGCGCCGGAGTCGCTACCAGGCCGACGAAGGGCTCAGTCAGGGCCAGGCCGCCCGCGACCTGCGCGACCTTGCCGCCAAGGGCTGGCTCCAGCCGTACGGCGAGACCAAGGGCCGCTTCTACGCCCCCGGTCCGCGGATGGCCAGGATCAAGGCCGACTTCGCCGAACGCGTCACCCCGCTGCGCGACCCCTACCGCCGGATGACTGACGCGAACGCGTAGCGTGGCCGACCCATCACCCGCAGACCGCCGACCAATCGCGGGCCCCCGACCGACCGCAGACCCCCGACCGACCGCAGACCCCCGGCTAACCGAAGATCACGGTGTCCAGGCCGGATCCCGGCCGATGAGGCCCAGCAGGCGGTCGAACGCCGGGGCGTCGTCCGGTACCGCCGCCGGCGGCCCGAAGACGCCGCGCTGCCTGCCCATCTCCACCATCCGGTCGGTGAAGTCCAGCGCCCGCGTGACGGCCTCGGGCTCCGGCTCGTACTCCTGACCGGTGGCCTTGGCCAGGTCCCAGCCGTGCACGACCAGGTCGATGAGATACATGTGGGCCAGCGCGGTCATCGGCATACCCATGTCGGGGCTGGTCCCCTCCCACGCCTCGCGCCGTGACCAGGCGGCGAGCGTGCGTTCCGCTCGCTCGGGGAAGTCGCCCGCGTAGGGCCCCTGCTCCAGGCGCGGCCCCTTGCCCGCCAGCGACTCGAACATCTCCGCCACCCACTCCAGGTGGTTGATCAACTCTTTGACGTCGAACTTCGCGCATGGCGTCGGTGACCCGAACTGTTCCTCTCGCACCGCGGCCACCAATCCCGAGGCACGTTCGGTGGCACGCGTCATCAGCGGCATCATGTCGTCCATGGCAGCCATGGTGCCCCGCCCACCGCAGGCGCGGCTTGTAGAAACGCGACAGCGCGGCTGGGTCGACCCGTACGCGGGACTCAACGCCTTCAATTTCTCCCGCCAGGCGCCATTGCCCGAAATTTCGGCGTATGTGGAGCACTTCTGGGTCGTCACCTGGACCGACCTCCCCGAGCCGTACGAACAGCGCATCGTCTCCCATCCCACCGTGAACATGACCATCACCCAGGACTTCCACCGGATCGCGGGAGTGATCAGGGGCGGGTTCTCGTACACGATGCGGGGCAGCGGCCGAGTGATCGGCACGCGCTTCCGCCCCGGCGGCTTCCGGCCGTTCCTCGGCGGCCCGGTCTCCGAGCTGACCAGCCGCTTCGTGGAGATCGGCGAGATGTTCGGTGCGGCGGGCACGACCTTGGTCGAGCGGGTCCTGGCAGAACCCGACCCCCGGGCCGCTATAGCGCTAATCGAGACGTTCCTGCTGAGTAAGGAGCCGGAACCGGATCCGCTGGCCGAGGAGGTCGCGGCGCTGGTGGCGATGGTGGAGGACGACGTGTCCATGACCAGGGTCGACGAGCTGGCCGCCAACTCGGGGCGGTCGGTGCGCTCGCTGCAGCGGTTGTTCCGGGACTATGTCGGTATCGGCCCCAAGTGGGTGATCCGCCGTTTCCGGCTGCACGAGGCCGCGGAACGCGTCTACCAGGGCCTCGATCTCGCCACACTGGCCACCGAACTCGGCTACACCGACCAGGCGCACCTGACCCGAGACTTCACCGCCGCGGTCGGCATGCCACCCGCGGCCTACGCCCGGCTCAGAGGCTATACACCTGATCCTCACGTCCGCCAAGAGTCCTCTCCCCTGACCGGGAGGTAGTGGCGCGCGGTTGGTCTAGTCGGGCGGTTGGTCTGAGCGGGCGGTGGAGGCGGGCGGCTGGTCTTATCGGGAGGTGGAGGCGGGCGGCTGGTCTTATCGGGAGGTAGAGGCGTGCAGCTGGTCGAGTAGTTCGGCGGCGACGGCCAGGATGCGGCACTCCGCCGGGGTGAGCCGCTGGGCCATCGCCTCGGCCAGCCACACGTCCGTGGTGCCGGCCTGCTCGGTGAGGATCGCGGTGCCGCGTTCGGTGAGGACGATCTGGTGCCGGCGGCGGTCGTCCTCGTCGCGGGAGCGGCGGATCAGGCCCTGTTCGTCCAGCGCGGCCAGGACGCGGGTGACGGACTGGGGTTGCAGATGTTCGGCCGATGCCAGCTCTCCGGCGGTCATGGCGCCGCGCCGGTGCAGGTGGCCGAGCAGCGAGAGGGCCAGGGCGCCGAGGCCGTGTGCGGGGCGCTCCTCGCGCAGGCGCCGCGCCAGGCCGACGGCTGCGCGGCGGAGTGACACGGCCGTGGCTCGTAGTTCCGCATCGTCCATGATTATTACGGTAGCACTTACTAAATGTCCGTCTGCACTTGGTGTTCACGTGATATTTACTACGCAATGCGTATAGATGGTGCTAGGCTCCCGCGTCGGGAGGTGTCGACGTGGGGATCGAGACGCGACGTATGATCGCCGCCGCGCTGGGGCTCGGCGGGCCGGTCGCGTGGGGTGTCGCCGCCGGACATCCCGACCTGGGCGCGCTGGCCGCCATCGGCGCCCTCGCCGTGAGCGGAGTTTCCCTGAGCGGAGGCCGGGCGGTGGTGAGCGGAGTCTCCGTGGGCGGAGGCTTGGCGGGCATGACACGCGCCGACGGCGTCGCCGCACCCACCAGGGGCGCCTCTTTGGCTGAGGGGCTGGTGCGCGGAGGTTACGCACTGGTGGCCACGACCGGGGCGGGGCTCGTCGGTGTCATCGCTGGCGGGCACGGCTGGATCACGGCGGTGACCGTCGTGCTCGTCGCTGCTGTGGTGGCGGTGGTGGGCGGGATGAGCCGCCCCATGGCCGAGCACACCACGCGCTTCATCGTCTTCATGGTCATCACGACCGGCCTGGGCGCCCAGGGCGCCGCTCCCGTCGCCGCCGCCGTACTGCTCGCCGAAGGGGCGATCTGGGGCCTACTGGTCACGGCCCTCGTCACGGCACTGCCCACGGCACTGCCCACCGCGCCAGCCACTGCACCTCCCGCTGCACCGCCCACCACACCGCCCACCGCGGTGGGCGCCCGAACGCGACGACCACCCCAAAGGGAACGCACATCCTCGAGCAGAGCGCTTCTGAAGCGCTGGTGGCGGACGCTCGGGACCGTGCGCGGCTGGCAGTACGCCATCCGCCTGACCACCTGCCTGGCCGCCGCGGAGGTCATCGGCCTGGTGTGGCCGCAGCCGAACGCCTCCTGGATCGCCGTCACCGTCGTGATCGTGGTCAGGCGACAGCTGGACGGCGCGCTGCGGCGGGCGATCGAGCGGGCCGCGGGCACCGCCGCCGGAGTGCTGGCCGGGTCCGCCGTGCTGCTGTGGGTGCCGCCGTCGTGGCTGTTCGTGCTGCTCGTCTCAGTACTGGCCGCGGTCCGCCCGGTGCTCAAGGATCGCCAGTACACCCTGTACGCGACCGTCATGACGCCGCTCGTCCTGCTGCTCATGGAGGGCGGCGGAAGAGTGGCCCCCGCCACGATCGGGTACCGGCTGGCGGACACGGCCATAGGCTGCGTGCTGGCTCTGGGGATCGGCTATCTACCCTGGACAGTACGCCGGGAGAGGAGCGTACGTGCCATCGTGGACTGACCATGCGATCTGGTGGCAGGTCTACCCGCTCGGCTTCACCGGAGCGCCGGCCACCGCCCAGGAGGGTGTGCGGCACCGGCTGCGCCACCTGGAGGCGTGGCTGGACTATGTCGTGGAGCTCGGCTGCTCGGGGCTGCAGCTCGGGCCGATCTTCGCCGCCGAGACCCACGGCTACGACACCGTCGATCACTTCAGGATCGACCCGCGCCTCGGTGACGACGCCGACTTCGACTCCCTCGTCGCCGAGGCGCGGCGGCGCGGGCTCCGGATCATCCTCGACGGCGTGTTCAACCACGTCGGCCGGTCGTTCCAGGCGGACGAGCGATGGTTCAGGAGGGGGCCCGACGGCTACGAGGTGTTCGAAGGGCATCCGGGGCTTATCGCGCTCGACCACGCCGAACCGGCCGTGCGAGACCACGTCGCCGCCGTACTGAACCACTGGCTCGACCGCGGCGCGGCGGGCTGGCGGCTCGACGCGGCCTATGCCGTGCCGGCGTCGTTCTGGCGGGAGGTGCTGCCCGAGGTGCGGGCGCGGCACCCGGAGGCGTGGTTCGGCGGCGAGGTGATCCACGGCGACTATGCCGGATATGTCGCCGAGTCGGGGCTCGACTCCGTCACCCAGTACGAGCTGTGGAAGGCCATCTGGAGCTCCCTGAACGACCGGAACCTCTTCGAGCTGGCCTGGGCCCTCGACCGCCACGACGGATTGCTGGACAGCTTCGTCCCCCTCACCTTCGTCGGGAACCACGACGTCACCAGGCTCGCCACCCGCCTCGAGAATCCCCTCCACCTCGGCCACGCCCTGGCCGTGCTCTTCACCGTCGGCGGCCTGCCGAGCGTCTACTACGGCGACGAGCAGGCGTTCCAGGGACTGAAGGAGGAGCGGGCGGGTGGTGACGACGCGATCAGGCCGGAGTTCCCGGCGGAGCCCGGCGGCCTCGCCCCGGACGGGATCGAGGTCTACCGGTTGCACCAGCGGCTCATCGGCCTGCGCAGGCGCCACCCGTGGCTGGTCAGAGCCCGTACCACCGCCGAGCACCTGACCAACACGGCCGTGGCCCTTCGCTCCCGCCCGCGCGACGGCGGCGGCGACGGGACGGAGATCGTCACGCTGCTGAACCTCGGCGACCAGCCGCACCACTTCCCGATCGGCCGGGCCGACCCGGCCGAGCCGCGGCACGGCGTGATCGATCCGGCCGTCGTCCCGGCGCACAGCTGGAGTGTCGTGACGCAGGTCACCGAGGAAGTAGGGAATAGCGGGAAGCAGTCAGGCCGTTAACAATGGCGTGAACGAGGCATACGTGACAGACCAGAGCGCCCGCAGCGGCGCCGGATGTTGCTGTATGGGGCGAATGTCCGCTATGGGCTGCCAGGTCCGCTAACCAGCCGTCCCTCCTCGAAGGTCACCCATGCTTACTCCCAGTTTCGTGCTGCGCAGGTTGAGCCACCTGCCCTTCCACCCCGGCACCCGTTAGACCGCCCGCCCGCGGGCCCTCCAACGATGTTGATGTCGATTTCAGCGGCGTGCTGCCGCTCTTAGTGGTGGGGATTTTTCGTGATTCAGGCGTCCGGCCTGCGCAAGGTGTACGGGAACACCGTCGCTCTCGACGGCGTCGACATACACGTACGCGAAGGTGAGATCTACGGCGTGCTCGGTCAGAGCGGTGCGGGCAAGAGCACCCTCCTGCGCTGCGTCAACCTGCTCGAACGCCCCACCGCGGGCACCGTCACCGTCGCCGGACAGGACCTGACCGCGCTGCGCAGCGGCGAGCTCAACCGCGCCAGGCAGCGCATCGGCATGATCCACCAGCACTTCGCGCTGCTCTCCTCGCGCACGGTCGCCGGAAACGTCGCCTTCCCGCTGGAGGTCATGGGCGTGCCCAGGGCCGAGCGGGAACGCCGCGTCGCCGAACTCCTCGACCTGGTCGGCCTCGGCGGGCGGGGCGGCGACCGCCCGAACCAGCTCTCAGGCGGGCAGAAGCAGCGCGTCGGCATCGCCAGGGCACTCGCGGGCAACCCGTCGGTCCTGCTGTCGGACGAGGCCACGTCGGCGCTCGACCCGGCCACCACGCAGTCGATCCTGGCCCTGCTCAAGCGGCTCAACACCGAGCTGGGCCTGACGATCCTGCTGATCACCCACGAGATGAACGTCGTCAAGAGCATCTGCGACTCGGTCGCCATCATGTCGGACGGCCGCGTCGAGGAATCGGGCACGATCGCCGACCTGATCAGGACGCCGGGATCGCGACTGACGCGCGAGATCTTCCCGCTGCCCGAACCGGCGCCCGCGGGCTCGGTCACGCTCACCTTCACCGGCGACCCGCGACAGGCGGTGGTGTCGGAGGTGGTGCGCAAGTTCGACGTGGACGTGAACATCCTGGGCGGCTCGATCGAGGACCTCGCGGGTGGCGCCGTCGGCCGCCTGCGGGTGTCCTTCTCGGGGGGCGAGGAGGCCGGCGCGCTGGACTTCCTGCGCTCGCGGGGGGTGCTGGTGTCGTGATGAAAACCAACATTCTTCTTGTACGGCACAGCACGGTGGGCCCCACCCGCCGTCCGGGGCGGGCGTCTGTCCAGGGACACGCTCCTCCGGCGGAGGTGGCTGAGCGCCGTGACGTGCGCCTTCTTGGCCCCGGTCCGTGGTTTTCCGGGAAAGGCCCCGATCCCTGGCTTTCGGAGGAGGACCCGGTTCGTGGGTCTTCGGGGGAGGACCCGACCCGTGGGTCTTCGGGGGAGGACCCGGTCCGTGAGTTTTCGGGGGAGGAGTCGGCATGACCTGGGATGAGATGGGGCCGTTGCTCTGGGAGGCGGCCGGGCAGACCGCGCAGATGGTCGGCTGGTCGGCCCTCTTCACGGTGCTGTTCGGGCTGCCGCTGGGCGTGGCGCTCGTGGTGTTCGATCGCGGGGGGCTGCGGCCGGTGCCGGCGTTGAAGTCGGTGCTGGGCGTCGTGGTGAATGTGGGGCGGTCGCTGCCGTTCATCGTGCTGATGATCGCCATCATTCCCTTCACCCGGCTCGTCGTGGGCACCACCATCGGCACCGCGGCCGTGGTCGTGCCGCTCACCGTGGGGGCGGTGCCGTTCTTCGCCAGGCTGGTGGAGACGGCGCTGCGCGAGGTGGGCGCCGACGTGGTGCAGGCGGCTCAAGCGATGGGCGCCGGTCGTACGACGATCGTGCGCAAGGTGCTGCTGCCCGAGGCGCTGCCCGGCCTCGTCGCCGCGGTGACCGTCACCGTCGTCGCGCTCATCGGCTACTCCGCCATGGCCGGGACCATCGGCGGGGGCGGGCTGGGGGACCTCGCCGTCAGGTACGGGTACCAGCGGTTCGAGACCCTGCTCATGATCGTCACTGTCGTGCTGCTCGTCGTGCTGGTGCAGCTGATCCAGAGCCTGGGCGACCTGGTCGCCCGCCGGCTATCGCATAAGTAAGGAAAAACAATGAAATTTCGGACCATTGTGGGCGCTATTGCCCTTGCCCTGTTGCTCGCCGCATGCGGAACGTCGCAGGGAGCGACCAGCAAGACCGCCGAGTCGGCCGACACAGTGCTGAAGGTGGGCGCCAGCCCGGTCCCGCACGCCGAGATCCTGAACTTCGTCAAGCAGAACCTGGCTCCGGCGGCCGGGCTGAAGCTGGACATCGTGGAGTTCACGGACTACGTGCAGCCGAACGTACAGCTCAGTGAGGGCCAGCTGGACGCGAACTTCTTCCAGCACAAGCCCTACCTGGACGACTTCAACGCCTCCAAGGGCACCAAGCTGAGCTTCGTGGCGCCGGTGCACCTTGAGCCGCTGGGGCTGTACTCCAAGAAGGTGACCGCCTTGGCCGCCCTGCCGCAGGGCGCCACCGTGGCCGTGCCCAACGACGCCACGAACCTGGGCCGCGCGCTCAAGCTGCTCGCCGACAACGGCGTGGTCAAGCTCAAGGACGGCGCCGGCACCGCGGCGACCGAGCGTGACGTGACCGACAACCCGAAGAAGCTGGTGTTCAAGCCGCTGGAGGCCGCGCAGCTGCCCCGCTCGCTCGACGACGTCGACGCCGCGGTCATCAACGGCAACTACGCCATCGAGGCCGGACTCAAGCCCGCTTCGCAAGCCCTGGTGCTGGAGAAGGCCGAGGGGAACCCGTACGTCAATGGGCTGGTTGTGGCCGCTGGGCATGAAAAGGACGCGAATATCGTGACCTTGGGCAAGCTCCTTCAGGACCCGAAGGTCAAGGAATTCATCAAGCAGAAGTACGCCGGTTCCGTGATCGCTGCCGGATAATAGCCGATAAATCCGGAAGATCGGGAAAATCCTCTTATCCAGCCACCTTTGGTGTTAAGTCGGTTGAAAGTGCGTGGCAATCGGTCAGGCGTACGAAGGCTGGGTCAGCAATACCTCTCCCGAGGAGGCCCTCGTGCGATTCGTTTCGCGAATCCTGATCGGCGTCGCAGCCACCACCGTGGTGGCCATCGGCGCACCGGCAGCGGCCACTGCCACCACCGTCACCACCGCCACTCCAGCCACGACCTCGTCGAGCTTCTACGACGCGAGCTGGGGACCCTACTTCTCCAGCGATCACAAGGCCAAGGCGGAAGGCCACGTGAGCGTGGACAAGAAGCGGTTCAAGTTCTGGCACTGGAAGACGTTCTTCGTCAAGTCGAAGGTGTGCACCTTCGACAAGAAGACGCACAAGAAGCACTGCGAGTTCGTCGTCAAGAAGATCAAGAAGCGCGTGTGGGAGTGGCGGTTCAGCTACTTCTTCACCGTCGACAGCACTCTCACCAACTACAAGTGGTGGGGCCACAACAAGTGCGCGTGGGAGACCTTCAAGGTCGTCGGCAGCGACGGTCACGCGTCGTTCAAGTCCTTCTCCACGTGCGGCAGGCACCCCGAGGAGTTCTCCTTCTCGGGTAAGGACGCCGCCCATATCTTTGTGGACGTGAGCAGGGGCAACCGGCACGGACCGACAGGGTTCCACTCCGGGTGGCAGGACGTGTATCACGCCGCCTGAGCAGAACGCGGAGCCGCGATCTCGACGCTGAGATCGCGGCTTCGCCGTATTCACCGGGCCTTCCGGGATCGCTGGCATTGCGCGCACGTTCCCGAATAGTGTTCGGTCATGTACCCGGGAGCCATCGCGGCCGTCACCCCCGACAAGCCCGCTGTGATCATGGCCGGCTCCGGCCAGGTCGTCACCTACCGGCAGCTGGACGAGGAGTCGAACCGGCTGGCCCACCTGTTCCGCGCCGCCGGGCTACGGCCGGGTGACCACGTCGCCTTCATGCTCCCCAACCATCCCCTCTTCCTGGCCATCGCCTGGGCGGCGCAGCGGTCGGGCCTGTACTACACGGCGATCAGCTCCCGGCTGGGCACCGACGAGCTCGCGTACATCGTGAACAACTGCGGCGCCCGGGTGTTCATCTCGGACGCCAGCCTGGCGGAGGTCGCCACTTCGATCACCGCCGTGACGCCCGGTGTCGAGCTGCGCCTCATGCTGGACGGCGCCGCCGAGGGCTACGACTCCTACGAGCAGGCGGTGGCGGGTCAGCCGGCCACGCCGATCGCCGACGAGTGCCAGGGCTCCGACATGCTCTACTCCTCCGGCACCACCGGCAGGCCCAAGGGCGTCAAGCCCCCTCTGCCGCGTACACCGCTGACGGAGCCGAACATGCTGCTCCAGCTCATCCAGGGCCTGTTCGCGCCGACGGCCGACAGCGTCTATCTGTCGCCCGCGCCGCTCTACCACGCCGCGCCGCTGCGCTACTGCCTGAGCTTCCAGCGGCTCGGCGCGACGATCGTGGTGATGGAGCGCTTCGATCCCGAACGCTATCTGGAGCTGGTCGAGAAGTACGGGGTGACGCATTCGCAGCTCGTCCCGACCATGTTCATCAAGATGCTCAAACTGCCCGCCGAGATCCGGAAAAAGTACGACCTGTCGTCCCTGCAGTGCGCCATCCACGCGGCCGCCCCCTGCCCCATCCCCGTCAAGGAGCAGATGATCGCCTGGTGGGGCCCGATCATCCACGAGTACTACGCGGGTACCGAGGGCAACGGCTTCCTCTACACCGGCTCGCAGGACTGGCTGGAGCACCGGGGCACCGTCGGCCGCTCGCTGCTCGGCACCGTGCGCGTCTGCGATGAGGACGGCAATGAACTGCCGGCCGGCGAGCACGGCACGATCTACTTCGACAGCTCCACCCGCTTCGAATACCACGGCGACCCGGACAAGACCCGCTCCGTCCAGGACCCGCAGGGGAGGGGCTGGACCACGCTCGGCGACATCGGCTACCTGGACGCCGACGGCTTCCTCTACCTCACGGACCGCCGCTCGTACATGATCATCTCGGGCGGCGTGAACATCTACCCGCAGGAGGCGGAGAACATCCTGTGCCTGCACCCGAAGGTCGCCGACGTGGCCGTCTTCGGAGTGCCGGACGAGGAGATGGGCGAGCAGGTCAAGGCCGTGGTGCAGCCGGCGTCGATGGCCGAGGCGGGGCCGGAGCTGGAGGCGGAGCTGATCGAGTATTGCCGGGCGCGACTGGCCCACTACAAGTGTCCCAAGTCGGTGGACTTCCGCGTGGAGCTTCCGCGCCACCCCACGGGCAAGCTCTACAAGCGGTTGCTGAAGGACGAGTACTGGCCCACCGGCGCGTAGGCCCCGCGCCCGCGCCGAGCGCGCGTAGTTGACCTCTGACCGGCCACTTTCTGTCAAGGTCCGGCTAAAGATCGACCGCGCGCCCGCCGCCGAACGGGCGCTGCCGCGCCATTGACACCGCTGGGGAGACGACCTAGCTTGCTTATTGCAGACGTGTTTCGTCTAAATTAACCGCGGCTCCACCTATCTCTCCCCACGCCGCTTCCGAGAGCAGCCCCATCGCGGAGCTCCCCCGAAGCCGCAGCTCGGCTGCCGAAGCAGCCCGACCCCCCCTCACGTACCAAGTCGCCACATCGGACTTCCGCATTCTCGAGAGCGGATGGCCCGGTTCACTTCCCCCATTTCTCCTTCGCCCCCGGAAGGAACCCATCATGGTGAGCGAGAGCGTCCCCTTGCAGCCCGAACCGATCACCGCACCGGCCACGGCGGGCAAAACCCGTCCAGTCGTGGCCTGGGGCATGACGGTGATGCTGGTCGGCGTCATGCTGATCGCCTACCTCGACAAGGCGATCCTCGGGCTCGTCGCCCAGCCGGCCATGGCCGACCTGGGGCTCACGGCGGCCGAGTTCGGGGCCATCAGCAGCGCCGCGGGCCTGCTCGGCCCGCTCTCGGTGTTCCTGTACGCGCTGGTGGCCGACAGGCTGCCCGTCAAGACGACCCTCTTCACCGTCGTCCTCATCTGGTGCCTGCTCCAGCTGCCCGTCTTCTTCGCCGCGTCAGGAGGACTGCTCCTGGCGACGCGGTTCCTGCTCGGCCTGGCCGAGGGGCCCGCGACGCCGACGGCGTACGCGACCGCGTACAGCTGGTGGCCGAACGAACGGCGTGGCCTGCCCACGGCGCTGCTGACGACCGGGGCCTCGTTCGGCAAGCTGCTCTTCGCCCCGCCGCTGGCGCTCATCATCGCCGCCTTCAGCTGGGAGGCGGGGTTCCTCGCCGTCGCGATCCTCGGCCTGCTCTGGGCCGTGGGCTGGCTGTTCATCGGGCGGGAAGGGCCCTACAGCCAGGCGGTCACCACCAAAGCGCGGCCGGAGGCTCCGGCGGCGTCCGGACCGCGCGCGCCCGTCCGCGCCATCCTGCTGACCGGCACCTTCGCCGGGTTCGTGATCGCCAACAGCGCCGCCGCGATGATCGCGATCGTGGTCCTCACCTGGCTGCCCTCCTACTTCCAGCTGGGCCTGGGGTTCTCCGCGGTGACGGCGGGCTCGCTGTTCGGCGTGCCGAGCATCGCCGCCATGGTGTTCCTGTACGGGTGCGGCGCCTGGAGCGACCGGCTGCTCAAGCGGGGGACGACGGCCCGTCGCGCCCGAGGGTTGATGGGCGGCGCGGTGCTGGGGCTGGGCGGGGTCTTCCTCGCGGCTCTGCCCCTCGCCTCCGGAGTGGCGTTCCCGATGGGCCTGCTGATGCTGGGCTACGGGCTGGCCATGACCGTCAACGCCATGACCAACCCGGCTCTCGTGCAGATAGCGCCGGTGGGCCAGCAGAGGAGCATCCTGTCGATCGGACTGGCCGTGACCGGCATCGTGGCGGCCGGCGGGCCGTTGCTCACGGGCCGCGTGCTGGACAGCGCGCGGGCGACGGGTGCGCTCGCCGAGGGCTACACCACGGTCTTCGCGCTGATGGGCGGCATCGCCATCGTGGGCGGGCTGCTGTTCGCCCTGGTGGTGAACCCCGAGCGCGACGCGGCCAAGGTGGAGGCGGCCCGGCTCGCGCGCTAGCGGCGGTCCTGACGGCGGTCCAGCAGCCGCTGAGCCAGGCGGTCGAGTGATCACAGGTGCCAGCCGAGCAGGTTCCAGTGCTGGCAGAACCAGAGGAGGGCGAGCAGTCCCGCCAGCACGACCACCTGGTGGCCGCGGGCCAGGACGCCCGCGCGCCGCCAGGCCCTCACGGTGGTGGCGACCCCGGCGACGGTGAGTGCGAGGACCAGCAGCGGCAGCACCAGGAGGACCTGGACGGTGGCCGGCACGCCGTACAGGATGCTCGTGTCGCCGGTCAGGACCAGCGTGAACAGCACCACGAACACCAGCCCGACGGCGGCGGCGAGCCCGGCCAGGACACGCCCGGTGCGCCAGGCACGCGGAACGGGACGCTTCTTGACCAGGCGGACCACAGCGGCCACCGGCAGGCCGAGCACGGCGGTCAGGGCGGTGACGGCGAACAACAGGACGATGACGACGTTGACCGGCGGGGTGTCCCACCAGGGGACGCGTTGGTAGGCGGGGCCGTCCGTGGCCACGTACGCGACACCGCTTCCACCGGTCACCAGCGCCAGCCGCCGCGTGCCGCCGTCCTGCTGATAAAGCCCGGGCCCCAGCGGGCTCCACGTCGAGCCCCCGAAGACGAGCTTCCCGCCCTCCACCCGCAGCCGGGTGGAACTGGTCAGGGCGACCACCTTCTCGATGCTGGACTCGGCGGACCGGGTGGGCTTGTAGAAGCCTTCGACAGGCATGACGGGAGCGCCGCCGTCGGGCACGGCGCGCTTTCCGGGCAGGAAGCGGTCGAAGAAGGCAGGAATGATCTTGGTGGCGGCGTCGGTCCCGCCCGGACTGTTGGTGGAGATGAACAGGCCGAGGTCGGCGTCGGGCACCAGCAGCAACGCGCTCTCGAAGCGCTCCCAGCCGCCGTCGTGCATGATCACGCGATGCCCGTCGAGCGTCTGCTCCTTGAACCCGTGGGCGTACCCGTCGATGCGCGGATCGGCCGCGAACGTCCGCCGGTGCATGAGCCGGCCCGTGGGCTCGTCGAGGATGCGCTGGTCGCCGAAGCGTCCGTCCCGCAGGTGGGCGATCATGAAGTGGGCCATGTCGTTCGCGGTGGCGCTGATCGACCCGTCGGGGGCGAGGTTGTCGAAGACGAACGGCTTGCGCCGGTACGCCCCGCCCTCGTAGTCGTAGCTGCGCGCCAGATCCGCGGCCAAGGGGGCGGGGACGGGCTCGGCGGCCGTGCTGTGCCGCATCGCGAGCGGGTCGAGGATGTGGTCGCGTATGTACTCGTCGTACGGCTGCCCGCTCACCCGCGACACGATGTATCCGGCCAGCGCCGCCCCATAGTTCGAGTACGCCGACACCTCGCCGGGCGGGCGCACCCGCGCGGGCATGTTGTCGGCGAGATAGTCCCCCAAGGGTGGCACGTCGTCCTTGCTCCGCGCCCCCACGCCGATCGTGCGGTCCTCGAATCCGGCCGTGTGGTCCATCAGGTCCTGCAGTGTGATCGGCCGGGGGTAGGTCGCGGGGATCCGGAACGCGGTGAGGTAGCGGTTCACGTCCGCCTTCAGGTCCAGCCTGCCGCGCTGGACCTGCTGCATCACCGCGGTCCAGGTGAACAGCTTGGTGATCGAGGCGATCCGGACCATTGAGGTGCCGGGGTCGAAGGGCCTGCGGTTCTCGACGTCGGCCAGTCCGTACCCCTTGCTGAAGAGGATCTTCCCGCCGCCCACGACCGAGACGACCGCGCCCGGCACGTGGTTGGCCGCCAGCACGTCCGCCACCGCGGCGTCGAAGAAGGCTGCCAGAGCACGTTCGTCCGGAATATCGGTAGCTGCCGCGGCGGGACGCGGCACGAGGATCGTCAGCGCCGCGCACACCGCGACGAGCATCGAACGGAAGACATACACGGGACGACTCCTCACCCTGTCGAGGCCATCCACGGTGCGGCCGGCGAGGGGGCGGCCGCATCGCCATCGCGGCCATAGCCGTCTCCGACGAAAGTGGGAGACGGCCCGGCGTCCGGCACCGACGCTGGTATGAGGTGGCGCGCCGCCGCCCTGGCTACGCTGGACCGATGCTGTTGTACCGCGCGGCGTCGCGGCGGTCGGCCGCGCTCGGGCCACACGCGATCAGCGCGGCCTCCGTGGCGCTCTGCCTGTTCCTCACCGTCCTGGCGGTCAAGACGCCGTGGGCGCCGCTGCCGCGACCGGTCATCGCCGCCGCCGGGCTGGCAGGCACGGGTGCGGTGTGGTTCCGGGGCCGGTGGCCGGTCGCGGTGGCCGTCGTCGGGGCGGGCGCGTACGTGCTGTCGGGCAACCCGGGGCCGCTGCTGATCAGCCTGTTCTCCGGCGCGGGCACGCGTTTCCTGGCGCTGGCGGCGATCGGCATGGCGGGGTTCCTGGCCCAGCAGTGGGTGGACGGCGGCCGGTTGGGCACGGACGCGCTGATCTCGGCGGTGACCGCCACCGGGGTCACGCTGGCGGCAGGGGCGTACGCCGCCACCCGCCGCGAGCTGACCCGATCACTGCGCGAGCGCGCCGAACGCGCCGAGACCGAGCAGCGGCTGCGCAACGAGCAGGCGAGGTCCGCCGAGCGCGGCCGGATCGCCCGGGAGATGCACGACGTGCTCGCGCACAAGGTCACGCTCATCTCGCTGCACGCCGGCGGCCTGGAGGTGAACGCGAGCGCCGGGCCGGAGCGCGTCGAGCGGGAGGCGGCGCTGATCCGGGTCAGCGCGCAGGAGGCGCTCGAAGAGCTGCGCAAGATCCTCGGCGTGCTGCGCGCCGGGCCCGACGATGACGACGACGGCTTCCCCGACCTGCGGCGGCTGGTCGACTCCTGGGTATCGATCGGCGGCACCGTCACCCTGCACGGCGATATCGGCACGTGGCCGCCGGAGACGGCCAGGGCCGCCCATCGCCTCGTCCAGGAGGGCCTGACCAACGCGCACAAGCACGCCCACGGAGCCCCGATCACGGTCACGGCGACCGGGAGCAGGGAAGACGGTGTCACGATCGCGGTGGTCAACGGACGATCGCTTCAGCCAAGTCTGGAGACCGGCGCCGGGGTCGGTCTGGTGGGCCTGGCGGAGCGTTTCCGGCTGATCGGCGGAAGGGTGCGCGGCGGGCCCGACGATGCGGGAGGCTGGCGTCTTGAGGGCCGGCTGCCGTGGCACGCCGCGGACACATCGCCGGGGGAATCACATGATCAGGACGCTGCTGGTTGACGACGAGTCGCTGATCCGCGCGGGGCTGCGGTTCATCATCGAGTCCGCACCCGACGTGGAGATCGTGGGCGAGGCCGAGGACGGCAACCAGGCCGTCGAGGCGGTCCGCCGCCTCGGGCCCGACGTCGTCCTGATGGACATCAGGATGCCCCGGTACGACGGCCTGGCCGCCACCGGGGCCATCCGCCGGCTCGACCGGGCACCCGCGGTGATCATCCTGACCACGTTCGACAGCGACGAGCACGTCTTCGCCGCCCTGGAGGCCGGGGCCTGCGGGTTCCTGCTCAAGGACACCTCGCCGCACGACCTGATCCGGGCGATCCGCCTCGCGCACGGCGGCGACTCGATGCTGTCCCCGCGGGTCACCCGGCGGCTGATCCACCGGCTCACCACTGACCAGCCCATTCGGCGCCGCCGTGACGCGCTCGCCCGGCTGGAGGCCCTGACCGCCCGCGAGCGCGAGGTGCTCACCGAGGTCGGGTTCGGCCGCTCCAACACCGAGATCGCGGCCCGCCTGAACATGAGCGAGGCCACGGTCAAGAGCCACATCTCCCATCTGTTCGACAAGCTCGCCGTCACGAACCGCGTACAGGTGGCCATCGCCGCCTACCGCGCCGGCCTGGTCGACTGACTCAGCCCAGCCCCGTCTCGAATAAAGATCTGGAACGTCTTTACAGACGGCTTTCGTCTATATACATTTCGGGGGCGAAAGGAGTGAACATGTCGATGAACCTCGATGCCGTCGGACAGACCTGGGAGTCGGGCGAGCACACGTGGACCTCGAAGGACGCCATCCTGTACGCCCTGGGGGTCGGCGCCGGAGCGCAGGATCCACTGGCCGAGTTGCCCTTCACCACCGAGAACTCACACGGGATCGCCCAGCAGGTGCTGCCCACCTTCGCCGTGATGCTCGGCGGCGGCGGAGGCGGCCCCAAGCTGGGTGACTTCGACTTCGCGCAGATCCTGCACGCCGAGCAGTCGATCCGGCTGGCCGGTCCGCTGCCCGTGGACGGCCGGGTGCGCTCGACCTCCCACGTGGCGGGCATCTACGACAAGGGCAGCGGCGCGCTGGCCATCATGGAGTCCACGATCGTCGACGCCGACACGGGCGCGCCGGTCGTGGAGGTCAGAACCGGGATCTTCGTCCGTGGCGAGGGCGGTTTCGGCGGAGAGCGGGGGGAGTCGGCCCCGTGGGAGCGGCCCGACCGCCCGGCCGACCACGTCGTCGTCTACCCGACCCGCATCGATCAGGCGCTTCTGTACCGGCTGAGCGGGGACCGCAACCCCTTGCACTCCGACCCGTGGCTGGCCGCCCGCGCCGGCTTCGAACGCCCCATCCTGCACGGGCTGTGCACGTACGGGTTCACCGGCCGGGCCCTGCTGCACACGCTGTGCGGCTCGGACCCGGCGGCGTTCGGCGGGATGTCGGCCCGCTTCGCCGCTCCGGTGGTGCCCGGACAGGAGCTCGCCGTGCACATCTGGGACGACGGCCGGTTCATCACCAAGGTGGGAGACACCGTGGTGCTCGACCGCGGCGTGTTCACCGGGGCGTCGCGGTGAAGCCGCAGCCCACGCCGGAGACGGCGCCTTACTGGGAAGGCGCCCGCCAAGGCGAGCTGCGGGTGCAGCGCTGCGGCGCCTGCGACCGTCACTACTTCTACCCGCGCCCCTCCTGCCGCTACTGCTTCTCGCAGGAGGTGCATTGGGTGACCGTGTCCGGCCGGGCGCGCCTCGTGTCCTACGTCATCAACCAGCGGCCGATGAAGGGCCTGGAGGGACTGTCGCCGGTGATCGCGCTGGTCGAACTGGACGAAGGACCACGCCTCATGACCAACATCGTGGGCGTCGAGCCCACACCGGAGAACCTGCCGCTGGACCTGCGGCTACAGGTCTGCTTTCAGGATGACGTGCCGGTCTTCCAGCCGGAGGGAGTGACGGCATGAGCATGCACGGAGGCGATGTCGCGATCGTCGGAGCGGCGGAGACCGAGCAGGTCGGCGTACTGCCCGACGTCTCCATGATCGAGCTGCACGCGCGGGCGGCGCGCCGCGCCCTCAAGGACGCCGGCCTGACGCCGGCGGACGTGGACGGCATCGCCACCGCCGGCCCGCTGGCCATGGAGGTCTCCCACCACCTGGGCATCACGCCCCGCTGGCTGGACGGCACCATGGTCGGCGGCTGCAGCTTCATGCTGCACGTCCGGCACGCCGCCGCCGCGATCGCGGCCGGGGCCGCCGACGTGGTGCTCATCACGCACGGCGAGTCGGGCAGATCACGCGTAGGCGTGCCGCAGTACGGCATGAACGCGGCCTCCGCCGGAGGCCAGTTCGAGATGCCGTACGGGGCGGTGCTGCCGTACGCCACCTTCACCCTGCCCGCCCTGCGCTTCCTGCACGAGCGCGACATGGGCCGTGAGGACCTGGCCCAGGTGGTGGTGGCCCAGCGGGAGTGGGCGGCCAAGAACCCGCGCGCCATGCGTCGCGACATCGTGACCGTGGACGAGGTGCTGGCCGGGCCGGTGATCGCCTACCCGTTCACCAAGGACATGTGCTGCGTGGTCACCGACGGCGGCGGCGCCCTGGTGCTGACCAGCGCCGAGCGGGCGGCCGATCTGCCCGGGCGCCCGGTGTACCTACTGGGCTCGGGCGAGTCGGCCGAAGGCGCGCTGGTCTCCCAGATGGAGGATCCAGGCTCCAGCCTGGCCTTCCGGCGCTCCAGCGCGGAGGCGTTCGCCACGGCCGGGGTGAGCCACGGGGACATCGACCACCTGATGTGCTACGACGCCTTCGCCCACGTACCGCTGTACATGCTCGAGGACCTCGGCTTCGTCGGCCGCGGCGAGTCGGGCGCCTTCATCGCCGACGGCCACACCCGGCCGGGCGGCTCGCTGCCCATGAACACCAACGGCGGCGGGCTCAGTTACACCCACACCGGGATGTACGGGATGTTCGCCATCCAGGAGTCCGTCCGCCAGCTCAGGGGCGAGGCGGACGCGCAGGTGCCGGATGTGGAGATCGGGTTCGTGCAGGGCGTGGGGATGTTCTTCGCGGCCTCGGGGAGCCTGGTGCTGTCCAACCGCAGACCCTGACCCGGAACTACACGACATTAGGAGGTAAAAGCCCATATGAGCGGTATCTGTGAAGGCCGGGTGGCGATCGTGACCGGCGCGGGCCGCGGTCTCGGCCGTACGCACGCGCTGGAACTGGCGCGGCAGGGGGCCCACGTGGTGGTCAACGACCTCGGCGGCGCCACGGACGGCACCGGGTCCGACGCCGGCGCGGCGCAACTGGTGGTGGACGAGATCGTGGCGGCGGGCGGCAATGCCGTCGCCAACACCGACGACGTCGCCGACTGGCAGGGCGCGAAGCGGCTCATCGACCAGGCGATCGGCGAGTTCGGCGGCCTGGACGTCCTGGTGAACAACGCCGGCATCCTGCGCGACCAGACCATCGCGTCCATGACGCAGGAGAACTGGGACGCGGTGATCCGGGTCCACCTGCGTGGCACCGCAGGGCCGACCCATTTCGCCGCGGGATACTGGCGCGCGCGGGCCAAGGAGAGCGGGCAGCCACTGCGCGCAAGGCTCATCAACACCACTTCGGCCTCGGGCATCTACGGCAACTTCGGCCAATCCAACTATGGTGCGGCCAAGGCCGGCATCGCCGCGTTCACCCTCATCGCGGCCACGGAACTCGGCCGCTACGGTGTGACCGCGAACGCCGTCGCGCCCGCCGCGTTCACCCGGCTCACCGAGGCCGTCATGCCGGTCGATTACGCCGCCGGTCTCGGGCCCGAGCAGGTCTCGCCGCTGGTGGCCTGGCTGGCCAGTACGGAGAGCGACGCTGTCACCGGGCGGGTGTTCGACGTCGGCGGCGGGCGGATCGGTGTCGCCGAGGCGTGGCGGCTCGGCCCGGAAGTGACCAAGCAGGATCTTTGGGACGCCGCGGACCTCGGCAGCGTGATCCCGGACCTGGTCGCCAAGGCCGCGCCAAACGTCGACATGAGCGGCCGACCGGTCGCCGGTTGACCTTCACCACAGTTGGGCAGCTTCACCACTGTTGGGCACCTTGACCACCGTTGGGCGTCACCACAGTTGGGCCAGTGTTCGCGAAAGGACCCAGGACACGTGACATCGACCGAAGTCGCCGCCGACGGATTCTTCACCGCGGTCCTCGCCCATCCCGACCGCCCGGCCCTGATCGGCCCTGGAGAGCTGGGCTTCGGAGAACGGCGGCGGGTCACCTTCGGTGAGCTCCGCGCGAGAGCCAATCAGGTCTCCAACGGGCTCCGTGACCTGGGCCTCGTCCGCGGTGACGTGGTGGCCGCGATGGTCAGGAACGACTCGACGTACTTCGAGCTCGTCCTGGCCACCGGCCAGATCGGCCTTTACCTGGTGCCGATCAACACCCACCTCGCGCCGGCGGAGGCGGCGTACATCGTCCGCGACAGCGACGCCAAGGTCCTCGTCGCGCACGCCGACCTTGCCGCCGAGCTCGGCCCGCTCGTCCAGCACCGCTTCGCCGTGGCCGGCGAGGCGCCGGGGTGGTCCTCGTACGAGGGCTTCGGGGGCTCGGCGGAGGACCCCGCGGACCGCAGCTCCGGTGTGATCATGGGCTACACCTCGGGCACCACCGGACGGCCCCGAGGCGTTAAGCGTCCCTTGCCCGACCTCACCCCCGAGCGGCTGGCCGCGATGACGACCGGATTGAGCCGCATGTCCGGCCTGGTCAGTGGGGAAGGGACGCACCTGGTCACGTCGCCGCTGTACCACGCCGCCCCCGGCTCGTACGCGATGTCGGCCCTGCATCTCGGGCATACCGTGGTCGTCCACGAGAGGTTCGACGCTGAGGCGACGCTGCGCGACATCGAGCGCTACCGCGTGACCTCCAGCCACATGGTGCCGACCCACTTCCACCGCATGCTGCGCCTGCCCGCGGCCGTACGGGAGCGCTACGACCTGTCGAGCCTGCGCACGCTGGTGCACGCGGGCGCACCCTGTCCGGTTGAGGTCAAGCGTCAGATGATCGAATGGGTCGGCCCGATCCTGTGGGAGTACCTCGGCGCCACCGAGGGGATGGTCAGCACGGTCGGCTCGCCGGAATGGCTGGCCAGGCCCGGCACGGTGGGGCGGCCCTTCCCCGGCTTCGTGGTGAAGCTGCTCGACGACACCGGCGCCGAGGTGCCGGTGGGGGAGGCGGGCACGATCTACTTCGGCGGCTCCGGCACGTTCGAGTACCACAACGACCCCGACAAGACGCGCGCCGGCCGCGCCCACGGCCTGCCCACGGTCGGGGACATCGGCCGCTTCGACGAGGACGGCTACCTCTACCTGCTGGACCGGCGCACCGACCTCATCCTGTCCGGCGGCGTGAACATCTACTCGGCGGAGATCGAGCAGCACCTGATCACGCACCCGTCGGTGTCCGACGTCGCCGTGATCGGCGTGCCGGACCCCGAGTGGGGGCAGAGCGTACTGGCCATGGTCCAGCCCGCTGACCCCGCCATGGTCGGCGAGGACCTCGCGGACGAGCTAGCGGCGTACTGCAAGGACGGGCTGGCCTCGTACAAGCGTCCGCGCCGTTACGAGTTCCGCTCCGACTTCCCACGCTCGGCGGCGGGCAAGCTGCTGCGCCGTGAGCTGCGCGACGAGTACGGGAGGTGACGAGCCGTTGATCGCCGGGTCGCTACGTGGCGTAGTAGCCGCGCTGACTTGAGACCGTACGAGCCGAGCGCGTCGATGTACGCTGCCCCCACGAGTAACCTCCCGCTCGGCTTGGAGGGCCATGTTCGGCATCGGCGTTATCGAGCTCATCATCGCGTTAGCCGCGATCCTGGCCATCGCGACGTTCGTTTTCGTGGTGATGGTCGCCAACCGCCGCAAGTGATGAGGCGGCCAGGCTGACCGGCTACAGGCTCCGGCGCTGAGGACGGCGATAGTGAGATTTGCTGGAGCATTCGGGAACTGCCAGAGTGACGAAATGTCGCGACTCGTTCCTGAACTGATCTGCTCCGACATCCAGGCCAGTCTGGCCTTCTATCGCCTGCTGGGCTTCGAGATTCGCTACGAGCGCCCCCAGGAGCGATTCGCTTACCTTGAACGTGACGGGGCGGCGGACTTGATGTTGGAGCAGCCGTGGAGTCAGGACCGTCTCTACCCACGCGCGGAGCTGGACCACCCGTACGGGCGTGGGATCAACCTGACGGTTGAGGTGGATGACGTGGAGCAGATTCACACCACGCTGCTTGCCGGCGGTTACGAGATGTGGCTGCCGTTGGAAGAGCGCTGGTACGACCGCAGCGTCGATGCCGTGGGCGTGCGCCAGTTCGCGGTGCAGGACCCGGACGGCTATCTACTGCGCGTCTCTCAGCAGCTTGGGACCCGCCCTCGATAGCCGCCCACGTGGTGCCGCGGTTGTAGATCGCCTCAGCTGTCGCCGACCGGCCCGTTGTAGACGAGCTTCGTAGACTCCGCGGGCACGATGATGTCGGCCACTTCGACCACCAGCTCGCCCGCGAAGTAGCTGCGTTCGACGACCATCACGATGCTGCCGGCGCTGATGCCGAGCGTCCGCGCCTCCTCCCGTGCGGCCGGCCGCGCCCACACTTCCTCGTCCCAGGTGTCGACCTGGATGCCGATCGCCGCCATCCGGTGGGTCACGCCGAGTCCCGCGTGCTGGCCGCCTTCCGGCACCGCGATCGGCGTACCCTTCGTGAGGCTCAACGGCTCCCAGCTGCCGTGACGATCCGCTCCTGCATGAGCCCGGCGAACGGCGACCCGGCCTGCCACTCCCGGAACCAGCTGTGCACAAGGGAGCGGCGCTGGACGGCGAGCTCACGGTTCACGGACAGGTGTGGCTTTTGGGCACCTGCCCGAACGCGACAACGCCGTTGAACGAGTTGTTCTGGGCGCAGAAGTTTACGCTCGGGTCACCGTTCGGCATCGGCCTGCACTGGACTCCCACAGGAGTATTCGGCGGGGCGACGATCCCAAGGAGCCCCAACAAAGTGCTGATTGCGGGGTCGCTGCTGTTTTGGACAGCGTTGCACGCCATTGGGATGGTTTGGGCGGCTTGGGCGAGGCCCGTGCCGGTAAGGGGAAGGGTGAGCGCGAGAGTTGCGATGGCCACGATGCCGCTGAGGCGGCCGAGAGGCATCTTCACCTTGACTCCTTAGAGGAAGTGGTGGACGGGTTCCATACAGAAGTGGGACTCCAGCAGCGTGTGCTCTGCCGCCTTTCAGTTGACGTGCCGGCAGGCGATCTGTCAGAGATCCGGTCGAAGCGGAACGACATCCGGCTTCGACATACCGAGCTCCCATGGTTCTGTTGGCGGTGACCGTGCAAACAGCGCGGCCTGAATTCGCGGTCGCGAACACGACCCCTTTCCCACTGGCGAGCCGGTCGATTTGCCGGTCATGGGCGAGCGGCGGCGGTTAAGCGTGGCTTTCAGCGGACGTGGGCAGCGCTCCGGCGCCGCCTTCCCCGACTGAACGATCGTGGCGTGACCGCGATCATTTTCTCCGCGCGACGAGCTCGGGACGGGTCACCGCGCATACGGGTTTAGGGAGCTTTTTATGAATCCTGCCCGTCCCGAGCGACGATCCAGATTGATGGATCGCGAGACGGAGGAGGGGCCCGTAACAGTGTTCTACGGGCAATGGCTTCTCTGGGGTTCCCGCAGAAAGTTCGAGTCTGTGAGGAGAGTTTTGTCGGGCAGGGCAACGCGGCGAAGCGCTGTAAAGGCCCTTACGCGGGTCGCGCACCCAGCCCGAGCACTGCGTCGGCCCCTCAGTTCATCGTGGTATCGACAACATCACCACTCGCGGGCGCCGATCAAAGCTTCCATATCCACGTCCGCGAAACCGTATGCCGACGCCACGAACCAAAAGTCCTCGGCGATCACTTCTCGCGCGACGGTCTCGATCTCACTGTCGGCCGCCTCGAACTCAGCCTCCAGCGCGTTGAACTCCTCCGTCGCGACCTCCGTGAGCAGATACAACGCCGCCAGATCCGAAGGCCGCTCGGCCTCGATCCGCTCGCACAGCCTCAGCAGGATCGCTTTCCCCTTGTCGACAACGTGATCGGGAAAATACCTGTCGTCGTACATGCCTCTGAGAAATGCGTGGTTGACCACTCGCTCGTTTGTGGGCGGCACCGGGATCCCCTGTTCTCCCCATCGGTCGGGTTCTTCGGCGGCTCCGGCTTCGCGTGCAGCGGATCTGATCGCCATCGGAGGCAGACTAGCGGCGCGCGGGATCAAACGTGCTCGTATCGGCCCACGTTCAAGGACGGTCGCCCCGGCTGACGAGTGCGTCGAAGAGAGGCCAGCCGTCCAGTTCCGACTCACCAGGGATTGTGGGCAGGGCATCGCGCGCCGCTGTCTCGTCGAGGAGTCGCCGGACGACCCCCGGCTCGTGGAGGTTGAGCAGATCTCCGCGACCATTGGTGATCGAGCCCGCGTACCAGTGCCCCTCGGCGACGTAGCGGCCGGGACCCGCGCGAAAGACGATGCGCAGGGTCACACCGGCGCCCTCGCGGTGAAGAGAGAGGATCTCGCGGCATTCGGCATGTTTGTGATGTACCGACCACAGCCAGGTCGCATCACCGACGACGAGGCTACGGAGCCGACCGTTGGTCCCCATCCCTGCACTCTATGAGGCGAGATGCGCAGCAGGCTCAGTGGCCGGAGCTTCCCGGGGCCTGACCCTTTCGGGGAGAAGTGTGTAGCGGGTCGGCCGATACGCCCGACCTGCATCACTTTATGCAATTGACTGGATGCTTACAGTGATTGACGCTGGTTGTGGCCTCGCACAACGCAATGGCCGCCAGTACGTCAAGGAGCACATCGCATGGACTCGCCAGAATTCTTCACCCAGGTCTACACGGCCAGCCAAGCATGCATACCCGAAGGCGACCTGTGTAGCGGCATCGCTGGGCCGGTCGGCCGATGCTGCCCGGGGCTGGTCTGCTGCTCGCTTGCCCCCGACCTCTCCGTGTGCAGGCGCCGCTGTCGATGAAGATCGGCTGGGGGCCGCAGACGGTCCTGGCCGGGCTGGCGTCCGGTGGGGCGGTGCTGGTGCGCACCGATACCGCGATCGGCGCGTATCTCAACGCCCCGGCGGCTTGCTGGCTGCGGTGGATCGTCGCGATCGAGCTGGATGGATCGCCCGGGCAGGCGGCCCTGAGCTGCTTGCGGGTGTGGGCGAGCGCGGGCCTCATCACGCTGGACGACCAGGCCGCGATTCTGGTCGGTGATCCCGAGATCGAGGAGTACGAGGAGCGCGGGCGGGCACTGCGGCGTGACCTGCTTCAGCGGGCCGCCCTGTTCCCGCGAGTCGGCACGCCGATCCTGGCGGTCGGGGTGGGCCGTGACTGCGCCTACTGCGACCAGCTCCTGACCGACCTGGCCGCCAACGCGCCCTTGCGGGACGGCGGTGTGGTGGTGTCCGGCGACGATCGGATTCGGCTGTTCGGAGCCTTTTCCGGCACCGGACTCGATCGGCTGGCCGACCTGCCCGACCCGGCCAGCCTGCCCGAGACGGGCGAGTCGACCGACTTGCCCGACTTGCCCGACCTGGCCGAGCTGGCCGAGCTGGCCGATCTGCCCGAGCTGGCCGAGATGGCCCGAGCGGCCGCGCCCCTGGGCACCCCCAGCGGCGTGCTGCTCCGCCCAGGCGCGCCCCCGCGGATCCTGGAGGGCTACCACCAGGTGAGCGCCGCGATCGTGTCGATGCTCGGGGACGAACCCGACCGAGTGGTGATGGAAACCCCCAGTTCCTGCTCGGTGAACGTCACCTCCGGCGAGGGCACCTCGGTGCGGCCGGTCCGCGCCGGCGACCGCGTCGTGGGGATCGCCACCCGGGGTGCGGTCACCGGCGAACTCGACGGCTGGCTGTCGGCGCACACCGCCGACGCCGCGTACGCGCCGGCCACCCTCACCGTCGAACGGCCCAGAAACCTGTACCTGGTGTATCGGGGCGGCGCGATGATCGCCCGGCACAGAACGCCGGCCGACACCATCGCCTGCCTGCAGACCATGCTGGCCGGCTACGCGGACCACGCCGGCGCCGCCGAGGACGAGGCCGACGTCGACTGCGGGGTGCTGTGGCATCCCGCCCACGGGGCCGTGCTCATCCCCAATCACTGGCTGTCGCCGATGGCCAGGAAGTCCTCCCGGCTGCGCCGCAGTGGCTGGCAGCTGTGCCCGCAACCGTACGTCCGGCTCGGCATGCGCGACGGTCAGGCGTGGGCGCGGGTGCGTCCGCTCGGCGAAGATCCCCGGATGGCACCGGTCGCCTTCCTGGCCGTGGATCCACCGGCCCCGGCGACCGATGAGCAGCCCGCCCGCACCCCCAGCACCGAAGAACGCGCGGCGCAACTGGTGTGCTGGGCGGTCCGGCCGCTCACCCCGCCGCACCTGCGCGCCCTGGCCGCCACCGCCCACCACATCCCCATCCGTACACTGGGCCCTGACCCGATCCTCGCCCAGCTCCCCGACCTGGTACTCGCGCGAGGAGCCGACCCGCTCAAGCGGACGAGGGCCGATTAAACCGTCCCTGACCTGTGTGGTTGCCGCCCAAGGTAAATTTCCGACCAGGTTCATACGGATAACCGGGCCGTGACCAGCTGTGATAAGGCTGCCGTCAACCCTCTCATACAGTTCTGATCACCGGCTTAACCTGCACTTAGGGACCACCTACCTGTGTGGAAACCCCACTTTACGCAGGCGCG